>NZ_JBAQLP010000021.1:0-29975 GCF_049301935.1 Pseudomonas sp.
CACTGAACTCCCCATCTGCACTGCGTAAAACGGCCGGAGCAAGCCCCGGCCGTAGAAAAGAGCCGCACCATACGAAGCGGCTGTTTATTAGTCAATCAGGCGCACGCCTCAGATCATTTGGATTCCAAGGCAATTTTCGCCAGCTGCGGCGCTGGTTGATAGCCGGGGATGATCTTGCCGTTGGCCAACACGATGGCCGGCGTACCGCTGACCCCGATCATCTGGCCCAACGCGTACTGCTTGGCAACCGGGCTGTCGCACTGCGCATCCGCCACGCCCTGGCGGCTTTTCGCGCGGTTCATGGCGTCCTGCTGGTCCTTGGCGCACCAGACATTCGACAGTTCTTTGGCTGCGGCACTTTCCAGCCCCTGACGCGGGAAGGCCAGGTAGCGCACCTCAACCCCCAGGCGATTGAGCTCAGGCACTTCGCTGTGCAGCTTCTGGCAATAGCCGCAATCGGTGTCGGTAAATACGGTGATATGGGTTTTCGGCTGCTTGGGCGCAAATACCACCATTTCCGCGGTAGGAATAGCATCCATCAGCTTGGCCACGCCGCGGTTTTCAGCCGCCTCGGTGAGATTCACCGGCTTACCATCCTTGACCTGGAACAGGTAACCCTGCAGCAGGAACTGACCATCGGCACTGGTGTACAGCTGTCGGCCACCCGCCAGTTCGACCTGATAAACACCCGGCATGGGGCTTTCGGCAATCGCCTCAATCGGCAGGGCCGGATCGATAGTCTTGAGGGAATTGCGGATAGCTTGATCGGCATCGGCTGCAACGCCCACGCTACTGACCAGCCCTAGAGCCAACGCGACAACAATGCGATTAACACGCATAAAAACTCCTGACGAAAAACGATCTAACCAGTGATCGGCGCAGCCTAGCATAGAAGCCGGCGCAGACCGACCACCGCAGGCCAGACGGTGCTCTCAGCCTCGCGGATGGTGCTGTGCATGCAACTCCTGCAGCCGCGCGCGGGCAACGTGGGTGTAGATCTGCGTGGTCGACAGATCGCTGTGCCCCAGCAGCATCTGCACCACGCGCAAGTCGGCGCCGTGATTGAGCAGGTGCGTAGCAAAGGCGTGGCGCAGGGTATGCGGCGACAGGCTCTTGGCAATCCCCGCCACCTTGGCCTGATGCTTGATGCGATACCAGAAGGTCTGCCGGGTCATCTGCTCACCACGCAGACTCGGAAACAGCACGTCGCTGGGCTTGCCATCCAGCAGAAACGGCCGCGCTTCCCTGCTGTAGCGTTCGATCCAGGCAATCGCCTCCTCACCCAGCGGCACCAGGCGCTCCTTGCTACCCTTGCCGAAGACGCGCAGCACACCCTGGCGCAGATTGACCTGCTCTAACGTCAGGCCGATCAACTCACTCACCCGCAGACCGCAGGCATACAGCACCTCCAGCATCGCGCGGTCGCGTAAACCAATCGGGTCATCCAGCTCGGGAGCGGCCAGCAAGGCTTCGACATCGGCCTCGGACAGCGATTTGGGCAGTGGTCGACCCAACTGCGGCATCTCCACCTGCACCGTCGGGTCGAGCACAATCAGCCCCTCGCGCAGGCAGTAGCGGTAAAACCCGCGCAAACCCGACAACAGTCGCGCCGTCGAGCGCGCCTTGTAGCCCTGGTTAAGCCGCCAGGCCAGGTGATCGAGTATCGCCTCGCGCCCGACCTGCTCCAGCAGCACGCCGCGTTCGCTCAACCAGCCATTGAAATGCTCTAGATCGCTGCGGTAAGCCGCCCGCGTATGTTCGGCCAGGCCCTTCTCGAACCACATGGCTTCAAGAAATTTTTCGATCAGAGAATGTTCCAGCGCAGGCATCAGCGGCTACTTTACGGGGGTTAATCGCTGCAGTTTTTCACAGCATGACGCGTAATCACCAGCGACAAGGACTTCATATGAACGAAAACCAGATTCTGTTTGCCCTGGGCGGCATTGGCGCGGCGGCACTTGCCTGTCAATGGCTGGCCTGGCGCGTGCGCCTGCCAGCCATTCTTTTCCTGCTGCTCAGCGGCATTCTGGCCGGGCCGATACTGGGGCTGCTAGACCCACAGCAGCTGTTTGGCCCCCTGCTGTTCCCTCTGGTGTCGCTGTCTGTTGCGCTTATTCTGTTTGAAGGCAGCCTGACTCTGCGGCTGTCCGAGTGGCGCGAAATCGGCTCCGTGGTGCAGCGCATGGTGACTATCGGCGCACTGCTGACCTGGGCCGTGATCGCCATCGCCACGCACTTTCTCCTGGGGTTTTCCTGGGAGCTGTCCCTGCTGTTCGGTACCCTCACCCTGGTCACCGGCCCAACGGTTATCGTGCCAATGCTGCGCGTGGTGCGCCCCACCGCCTCTATCGCCAACATCCTGCGCTGGGAGGGCATTGTCATCGACCCCATCGGCGCGCTGCTGGCGGTGGTCATGTTCAGCTTTATCGTCAGCCATGAGCAAAGCAACGCCTGGAGCGACAGCCTTGCTACATTCGCCGCCGTGATTGGCACCGGCAGTGTGCTCGGGATGGCCGGCGGCTGGCTGTTTGGCCAGGTTCTGCGGCGTCACTGGCTCCCGGAATACCTGCACAACCTGGCCGCGATGGCCGCCGCGCTGGGTGTATTTATTGGCGCCAACGCTCTGATGCACGAGTCCGGTTTGCTGGCCATCACGCTGATGGGCATGTGGCTGGCCAATATGCGTGGCGTGGATGTCCGGCAGATTCTGCACTTCAAGGAAAACCTCAGCGTGCTGCTGATTTCCGGGCTGTTTATCCTGCTCGCGGCGCGTCTGGACCTGAATGCACTGATCGCCCTCGGCCCAGTGACCCTGGTGCTGCTGGCGGTCATCCAGTTTGTCGCGCGACCACTCAACGCCTACCTGTGCACCCTCGGTTCCAGCCTCAACTGGCGCGAACGCAGCCTGCTCGCCTGGATCGCCCCACGCGGCATCGTCGCGGCTGCGGTATCGGCCATTTTCGCCTTGCGCCTGGAGGAATACGGCCACGCCCAAGCTCATCTACTGGTGCCCCTGACCTTTCTGGTGATCATCGGCACCGTGGTCTTGCAGAGCGCTACCGCGCGACCACTGGCCAAGCTGCTGCAAGTCGCCGAACCGGCCCCCAGCGGTTTTCTTATCGTCGGAGCCAACCCGGTGGCCCGCGCCCTCGGCAAAGCCCTGCAGGAGCTGGGCAATCGCGTGTTGCTGAGCGACTCCAGCTGGGAAAACATCAGCGCCGCGCGCATGGAAAAGCTGCCCACCTACTTCGGCAACCCGACCTCACAGGATGCCGAAATACACCTGGACCTGATCGGCCTCGGCCATCTACTGGCGCTGTCGCCTTCCAGCGAATTGAATGCGCTGGCCTGCATGCATTTCCGGCATGACTTTCCCGCACGGCGGCGCTTTACCTTGCCCAGCGGAGCCGAAAGCCGACGCAGCGACAAACACCGCAGCAGCGAGGACGTACGCGGCCGCCCCATAGGCAATCGCCCACTGAGTTTTCCGCACTTCGCCAGCCGCCTGAGCAAGGGTGCCGAAATTCGCACCACCAGCCTCACCACCACGTTCGATTGGCAGGCCTATCAACAGCTGCATGGTGAAACAGCGCTGATTTTGCTGGCACGCGATCCGCGCGGCTGGATTCATGTCGCGACCCAGCCACTGGACATCCAACCCGGCCCGGAATGGACCCTGGTGGCCCTGATCGATACGCAAAACAAACAGAACAGCGCGCAGTAAATACGCCGCTTACAAAATACGCAGAAGGTACGTCACCCTATCTTTGGGTGGGTGACAGATGCCCCTTTGCAGACCATGATTGCATCACGCCACTACAGCACAACGGTGCCCACGCATGTCCAGCCAACAGCACTCACGCCTTGGTCAGATTCTGATCAACAAAGGACTGATTAACCGCGGCCAGCTGGATGCGGCCATTCAACTGCAACTGAGCAACCACAAGCGCCTGGGTGAAACGCTAATCGAGCAAGGCTGGCTGACTGAACGCCAGCTGAAAAAAGCCCTCAGTAAACAGAACAACCTGCGCCTGGCCGCCACCTTGGTAGCCGCCCTGCTCAGCCCCTTCCAGATCGCCAGCGCCGACGCACCGCGCAATCTGCCCAGCGCCATCAGCCAGGAACAAACGCCGCGCGGTCTGCGCCCGCTAACGGATATGGAAATGAGCAATGTCAGCGCCCAGGGTCTGGATGATGTGCTGCAAGGTCTGTTTCTCCAGGCCGGCAGCGGCGATGGCCTGGGTACCGTCGGCCAGTTGAGCAAGCTGGTGATGCCGGTGCTGAGCAGCCTTGAGGCGGAAACCTCGATGAAGGATGTGCAGTACGACACCAGCAAGCTGACCTCGGTGATCAATGCCGACGGCTCGGTGAATGTGCGCCTGCCCAGCTCGATTGGTGAGCTGCGCTTCGACAATATCCGCGTCGCCGGCGCGCCCCAGGGCCAGAGTTTTGGCAGCCTGAGCCTGCATGACATCGACCTGTCGCAAGCCTCGCTGAAAATCAGCCTGCGCTAGCCGCAGCGCGGTAATCGAAACGCATAAACGAAAAAAGCAGCCCGAAGGCTGCTTTTTTATTGGAAAGCTGAGACTTAGCCCAGTTTTTCCTTGATGCGTGCTGCTTTACCGGACAGGTCACGCAGGTAGTACAACTTGGCTTTACGCACGTCACCGCGACGCTTAACGGCCAGGCTGTCAACCAGCGGGCTGTAGGTCTGGAAGGTACGCTCAACGCCAACACCGTTGGAGATCTTACGCACAGTGAACGCACTGTTCAGACCACGGTTACGCTTGGCGATTACCACGCCTTCGAACGCCTGCAGACGCTGACGGTCGCCTTCTTTCACTTTAACCTGGACAACAATGGTGTCACCTGGCGCGAAAGTCGGGATTTCTTTGCCCATCTGCTCAGCTTCAAGCTGCTGAATAATCTTGTTGGTCATGCTGCGCTCCTAAGACAGGCCTCGGCCGGTCATCGATACATTAACTATCGTCCCGCTGGCGGACGTATTCCTCCAGCAGCTTCTTCTCTTCTCCAGAAAGCGAGCGGCTTTCCAGAAGATCGGCGCGGCGTTCGTAGGTCCGACCAAGGGACTGCTGCAAACGCCAGCGCCGGATGTGTTCGTGATTGCCACTCAGCAATACATCGGGAACACGTTTATCCGCATACACCTCCGGGCGGGTGTAGTGCGGGCAGTCGAGCAGGCCATCCGTAAAGGAATCCTCCTCGGCCGAGTCTGCATGACCCAATGCACCAGGCAAAAGGCGCGTTACCGCGTCGATCAGTACCATGGCCGGCAGCTCACCGCCGGACAGGACGTAGTCCCCAATCGACCATTCTTCATCGACATGCGCTTCAATAAAGCGCTCATCAATGCCTTCGTAGCGGCCGGCAATCAGGATCAATGCACCCTCATTGGCCAGTTCGCGTACTGCTGACTGCGTCAGCTGGCGACCTTGCGGCGACAGGTAAATCACCCTGGCCGCGCCACCTGCGGCTTGCTTGGCATCGAGCAAAGCATCCTCAAGCGGCTTGATCTTCATCACCATGCCGGGGCCACCGCCAAAAGGCCGATCATCCACGGTGTGGTGACGGTCTGTGGTGTAGCTGCGCGGATTCCAGCAGGTCAGTTGCAACAAGCCCTGCTTCACCGCTCGGCTGGTAATGCCGTAATCACTGATAGCGGCAAACATTTCCGGGAACAGCGTAATGACTTCAACGCGCAGATTTGGCATCAGGCTTAGAAGTCCGCATCCCAGTCGACCCGCATTTCGCCAGCGGTCAAATCAATCGACAACACGCATTGCTCGGTATAGGGCAACAGGCGCTCACGACCATCCAGGCTGTCGGTGCAGGGTTTGACCACCATCACATCATTGGCACCGGTCTCAAACAGATGGTCAACCTTGCCGAGCAATTGCCCCGCCTGATCAATAACCTTGAGGCCTTGCAACTGGTACCAGTAGTACTCGCCATCGGCTAATTCAGGGAACAGGTTGCGCGGCACACAGATCTCATAACCCGCAAGAAGACGCGCTTCTTCACGATCATCGAGACCCTTAAGCTTCGCGACCAGGAATTTATCACTCCCGCGTCCGCTGACCAGCTCTACCTGTTTGACACTGCCTTCGCGCTTGAGCGTCCAGGACTTGTACTGCAACAGGTTTACAACAGGATCAGTAAAGGAATACACCTTCACTTCACCGCGAACGCCATGTACAGAGTAGATCTTGCCGATAACGATCAAATCATCGGTAGAAACAGGCGTCGCGCTCATATTGCTTAGGCCGCAGCCTTAGCAGCGTCCTTCAACAGCTGAGCAACACGATCAGACGGTTGTGCACCAACGCTCAGCCAATGGGCCAGGCGATCCTGTTTCACGGACAGACGAACTTCCTGACCACGAGCGATCGGGTTGAAGAAACCGATCTCTTCTTTGTGCGAACCGTCGCGTGGGTTACGGCTGTCGGTCACATTGATTTTGTAGAACGGGCGCTTTTTGGAGCCGCCAAGGGCAAGACGAATCGTTAGCATGTGAACATAGTTCCTGTAGTCGGTGCTGCAAATCTAAATGCACGGCGGGCATGGGTGCCCGAAAGGCCGCATATTCTAAGGAATATCCGGATTTTTGCAAATGGCTTTTTCAGACGCATCAGGCCGTGCAATCAAGATTTGCGCGAGGAGCGCGATCTAAACGGCCCAATCGATTCCCGCAAAGGCGGGTTTAGTGCCAATACCCGCCTTTGCGGGGCTTGCGCCAGCATTGCTGCCGACGCGGATTCCTTACATCTTCGGCAGGCCGCCCGGCATCATTCCGCCCATACCGCGCATCATCTTGGCCATACCGCCTTTGGCAGTGAATTTCTTCATCATCTTCTGCATCTGCTTGTGCTGCTTGATCAGGCGGCCGATGTCCTGCACCTGGGTGCCAGAACCCATGGCGATGCGGCGCTTGCGCGAGCCACTGATGATTTCCGGATCGCGGCGCTCCTGAGGGGTCATCGAGTTGATGATCGCCTCCATCTGCTTGAACTGCTTCTCGGCCGCGCCCTGGGCATTGCCCATCTGCGCCAGGTTGACGCCACCCATCTGCGGCAGCTTGTCCATCAGGCCGCCGAGGCCACCCATGTTCTTCATCTGTTGCAGCTGGTCACGGAAGTCTTCGAGGTCGAAGCCCTTGCCCTTCTTCAGCTTCTTGGTGAGCTTCTCGGCCTTCTCGCGATCCAGGGTCTGTTCGGCCTGCTCGATCAGGCTGAGCACGTCGCCCATGCCAAGAATGCGCGAGGCAATCCGGTCCGGATGGAAGGGCTCCAGCGCCTCGGTCTTCTCGCCCATACCGATAAACTTGATCGGCTTGCCGGTAATCGCCCGCACCGACAAGGCCGCACCGCCGCGCGCATCACCGTCTACCTTGGTCAGCACCACGCCGGTCAGCGGCAGCGCATCATTAAAGGCCTTGGCAGTGTTGGCGGCGTCCTGACCGGTCATGGCGTCGACCACGAACAGGGTTTCCACCGGTTTGATCGCCGCGTGCAGCGCCTGGATCTCCGCCATCATCTCGGCATCGATAGCCAGGCGACCGGCGGTGTCGACGATCACCACATCAATAAACTTGAGCCTGGCTTCCTTGATCGCCGCCTCGGCGATATCCACAGGCTTCTGGCTGAGATCGGAGGGGAAGAAGCTCACGCCAATATCATTGGCCAGGGTTTCCAGCTGCTTGATCGCCGCCGGACGGTAAACGTCGGCCGACACCACCATCACGGTCTTTTTCTTGCGTTCTTTAAGGAAGCGCGCCAGCTTGCCGACGGTGGTGGTCTTGCCTGCACCCTGCAGGCCGGCCATCAGCACCACGGCAGGCGGCACGGCATTCAGCGCGAGGTCTTCGTTGGCAGCGCCCATCAGCTCTTCGAGTTCGGCGCGCACGATCTTCACGAACGCCTGGCCTGGAGTCAGGCTCTTCGACACTTCGGTGCCGACCGCGCGATCCTTGACCTTGTTGACGAAGTCCTTGACCACCGGCAAGGCAACGTCAGCCTCAAGCAAGGCCATGCGCACTTCACGCAAGGTGTCCTTGATGTTGTCTTCACTCAGCTTGGCTTTGCCGGTGACATTGCGCAGGGTCTGCGAGAGGCGGTCAGTTAGATTTTCGAACATGCACGTTCCTTTCAGGCTCTAGCGAGCCGAGGGTGGGCTTGCAACAGGCGGCGGATTATAACCAAGACTTAAGCCGCTGTTGACGTATCTTTGTCGGCTGCGTCAAGCCAAGGCCGGCCGAGCGCTGCCAGGCTGACGACTGCCCAGACGCTTTCGTGGCGCACGGGTTGTATGCCACACTGGCCGCCTTTCGGGTTTGCCTGACAAGGATTTATGCACCCTCTGCTACTCAGCCTCGCTGCTGCCTGCCTCTATGCCGGAGCCGCACTCTACCAAGGCCTGCGCCTGCAACAGCGCAGCACGTCCAATAAGCGCTTGCTGATTGCGCTCGGCACACTGGCTTTGCTACTGCACGGCAGCAGCCTGTTTCTGCAGATGTTCGATGCCAGTGGCTTGTCGCTGGACTTCTTCAAGGCCGCCAGCCTGATTGCCGCTGCGGTTATTCTGCTGACGCTGCTGGCCTGCACGCGCATCCCGGTAGAGAACCTGCTGCTACTGCTGTTCCCCCTGGGTTTTATCACCGTGCTGCTCGCCCAATTTATGCCCAGCGGCACCACCCAGGCCATCGACGAGGCGCCCGGCATCCTGGCGCACATCCTGCTGTCGATCACCGCCTACGGCATGCTGACCATTGCGGTGTTTCAGTCGCTGCTGCTGCTGTTGCAGGACCATCAACTCAAGCACAAACACCCCTCCGGGCTGATCAAGAACTTCCCGCCCCTGCAAACCATGGAAAGCCTATTGTTTGGCTTCCTCTGGGCCGGCTGGGCGCTGCTCTCGCTCTCATTGCTGTCTGGCGCGCTGTTTATCAGCGACCTGTTTGCCCAGCATCTGGCGCACAAAACCATCCTTTCGTGCTTTGCCTGGGTGGTATTTGCCGTGCTGTTGTGGGGCCGCCACCAACTCGGCTGGCGTGGCCACAAAGCCATTCGCTGGACCCTGGCGGGCTTCTGCCTGCTGATGCTGGCCTACTTCGGCAGCAAGCTGGTTCGCGAATTTATCCTGCATATCTGAGACCCCTTCCGTGGACGACCTTCACTCCGGCTACCTGCTTGGGCTGCTGATTTTTCTGATTCTGTGCTCGGCATTCTTCTCCAGCTCGGAGACCGGCATGCTCAGCCTCAACCGCTATCGCCTCAAGCACATGGCCAAGGAAGGGCATAAGGGCGCCAAACGCGTCACCAGCCTGCTCAGCCGCCCAGATCGCCTGCTCGGCACCATTCTGGTAGGCAACAACGTGGTCAATATCCTCGCCGCCTCCATCGCCACGGTGCTGGCCGTGGATATCTGGGGCGAAGCCGGGATTGCGATTGCCACCGCCGGCCTGACCATCGTGGTGCTGATTTTCGGCGAAATCACCCCGAAAACCCTGGCTGCGCTGCGTCCGGAACTGGTGGCATTCCCTGCCAGCCGCCTGTTGCTGTTGCTGCAACGCCTGCTTTATCCAGTGGTTTGGACCACCAGCACCATCAGCAACGTGTTGTTGCGCCTGCTGGGCATCGATCCCGCCCTGCGCGCCAGCGACAGCCTGTCCACCGAAGAACTGCGCAGCGTGGTGCGCGAATCCGGCGCTGACATGCCGAAAAACCGCCAGAACATGCTGCTCGGCATCCTCGACCTGGAGCGGGTGACGGTGGATGACATCATGATTCCGCGCAACGAAGTCACCGGTATCAACCTCGATGACGATATTGAAAGCATCATCAGCCTGCTGACCAACACCACCCATACGCGCCTGCCTGTCTTCCGCACCGACATCAATCAGATCGAAGGCATCGTGCATATGCGCCAGATTGCCCGGCTGCTGACGCACAACGAGCTGAGCAAAGAGGCGCTACTGGTCGCCTGCAATGAGCCGTATTTCGTGCCCGAAGGCACGCCGCTGTCGACCCAGCTGATCAATTTTCAGAAGCACAAACGCCGCATCGGCATCGTCGTCGATGAATACGGCGACGTGATCGGCATCGTCACCCTGGAAGACATCCTCGAAGAAATCGTCGGCGACTTCAGCAACCAGGACAGCCTGCGCAGCCCGGATATTCATCCCCAGGAAGACGGCACCCAGGTCATCGATGGCGCCGCCTATATCCGCGAAATCAATAAAGCCCTGGACTGGCACCTGCCCTGCGATGGCCCGAAAACCCTCAACGGCCTGGTGACTGAGGCACTGGAAAGTATCCCCGAGAGCGCCGTGTGCCTGAAGATCGGCCCTTATCGCCTGGAAATTCTGCAGTCATCAGAGAACCGGGTAAAAAGCGTGCGCGCCTGGCAAACCAAGCCTAAGGCGCACCCCGAGCCGCCGGCGCAAGGCTGACCGCCAGCCCCTGCGCCCACACGCGATAGCCCAGACCTGAAGGGTGATAGCCATCACGCGCCAGGTACTCGGCGGAAAACTCCAGCTCAACCGCGTGATACCCCACTCCTAGGCGCGCCGCCAACTGACGTAAGCGCGCATCCAGCAGGCCTGCGCGCATGCCGAGCAACCGCCGCAGCAACCAGGGCAAGGCGCTGAAATGCTGCAACGGCGGCACGCTGCTAAAGGCCACGCGAGCGCCACGCGCGGCCAACGCCTCGGCCATGCCGCCGAGTGCGGCGTCCCAACGTGGCAATGAGGTCAGGTGGGTGGTGTCGTTGACGCCGAACACCAGCAGCGCCAGATCAAAAGGCTGATCGAGCACCTGCGGCAGTAGCCGCTCATGGGCCTGCGCAGCGGTAATGCCGTTCTCGCCGCAGGCCCGCCAGGCTACCGGATGGCCGCAACGCCCAGCCAGCGCAGTCGCCAGTTGGCCGACCAACGCGGCATGCAGCTGATCGACACCCACGCCCACCACGGTCGATTCGCCCAATACCAGCAGACGCAGTGGCTCGCCCGGCAAGTCCGCGCCAGCCACACCGCTCGACAGCCCTGCGGCTGGCGGTAAACGCAGGGTGTTACGCCGCGTGCGCAGCGCCAGCGGCAAGGCAATCGGCGCCAACAGCGCCAGCCCTAGCCACCAGGCGTAGCTCCGTACATAGCCGCGCAGCACATTCACAGCTCGACCTGGACCGCCTGCGCCGCGCGCGTGGCCTTGGCCCGCGCCGCTTGCAATGACTCATCCCGCGCCAGCGCCACACCCATGCGCCGCTGACCGCTGACTTCCGGCTTACCGAACAAGCGCAGGGCGGTATCCGGCTCGACCAGCGCCGCGCCGAGATTGCCGAAGCTGACCTGCTGCGATTCGCCCTCGACCAAGATCACCGCCGAGGCCGACGGGCCTAACTGGCGGATGGCCGGAATCGGCAAGCCGAGAATCGCCCGCGCATGCAGGGCAAATTCCGACAGGTCCTGGGATATCAGAGTGACCAGGCCAGTGTCGTGCGGCCGTGGCGAGATCTCGCAGAACCACACCTGATCACCTTTGACGAACAATTCGACGCCAAACAACCCGCGCCCACCCAGCGAACCGGTGACCGCCAGGGCAATCCGCTCGGCTTCAGCCTGGGCCTTGGCACTCATCGGCTGCGGCTGCCAGGATTCCTGGTAGTCACCCTTGACCTGGCGATGGCCGACCGGCGCACAGAAGGTGGTGCCGCCACTGTGGCGCACGGTGAGCAAAGCGATTTCGTAATCAAAATCGATAAAGCCCTCGACTATCACCCGCCCTTTACCCGCGCGGCCACCGGCCTGGGCGTAATCCCAGGCGGTTTGCAAATCATCCAGACTTTTCAGCACCGACTGGCCCTTGCCCGACGAGCTCATGATCGGCTTGATCAAGCAGGGAAAGCCGATGCTCTCGACCGCCGCGCGGCACTCCTCGAAGGAGTCGGCAAACTGGTAGGGCGAGGTCGGCAGCCCCAGCTCTTCGGCGGCCAGACGGCGAATGCCTTCGCGGTTCATGGTCAACTGCGCGGCGCGGGCGCTGGGGATCACGGTGAAGCCCTCATTCTCCAGCTCGACCAGGGTCGCGGTGGCGATGGCTTCAATTTCCGGGACGATGTAATGCGGCTGCTCCAGCTCGATCACTGTGCGTAGCGCGTCGCCGTCGAGCATATTGATTACATGGCTGCGGTGCGCCACCTGCATGGCCGGGGCATTGGCGTAGCGGTCTACGGCAATCACTTCGACACCGAGGCGCTGCAGCTCGATCACCACTTCCTTGCCCAGCTCGCCAGAGCCACACAACAGCACACGGGTCGCGCTCGGCGACAAAGGGGTTCCGATACGGGGCATGGGGAGTCCTCAAACTGATCAAGAAAGTTACAGCAGAATGCCTTTGGCTTTAGCGCGTGTATGACAGAGCACCAGCACCTGACGGCGCTCGGCATTGTTCATCAGGCTCCAGCGGGTGATTTCGGCCACCGAACGCTGGCAGCCTATGCAAATATCCTCATCATCCAGCGCGCAAACATGCACGCAGGGCGAGGCAACCGGGCGCTCCTGCGCCGGCATCAATCGTCCTGCTCCTGCAAGTCACGGGCATAGCGCTGGGCGTTGTGCACGTAATGGGCGGCGCTGGCTTCGAGCATCTTTTTCTGCGCCTCGGTCAGTTCGCGCACCACCTTGCCGGGCGAGCCCATCACCAGCGAACCATCGGGAATGTCCTTGCCTTCACCGATCAGGCTGTTGGCGCCGATGATGCAGTACTTGCCGATTTTCGCGCCGTTAAGGACCACCGCATTGATACCTATCAGGCTGTAATCACCTACGGTGCAACCGTGCAGCATGGCGTTGTGGCCGATGGTCACACCCGTGCCGATATTCAGTGGAAAGCCCATATCGGTGTGCATCACGGTGCCGTCCTGCACGTTACTGTTCTCGCCAATATGGATCAGCTCGTTGTCGCCGCGTAGCACCGCGTTAAACCACACGCTGGCTCCCGGCTCCAGCTTGACCTTGCCGACCAGAGTGGCAGTGGGTGCAACCCAGCTGTCGGCATGGGCCTCGACGTGGGACGAACCCAGGCGGTATTTCATGGATGCTTCCTCATAGGCTCAGGTGAGCTTGATAAAGTGCTCAGGCGGCTGATGCATATCGATATGCACGTCATCGAACACCAGGTTGACCAACTCGACCAGCATAATCGCCGTCAGCCCCCAGATTTTATATTCGCCATAACGGTAACTCGGCACATACCAGCTGCGCCCACGGTAATCGATACGGTGGGTGGTTTCCCGTGGGTCGTCGCGAAAGAATGCCAGCGGCACGGCAAACACGGCGGCAATTTCACCGTCGTTGGGCTTGTACTCGACAAAATCCGGCACCAGGCCGACATAGGGCGTGACCTGAATACCATGGCGCGACACCAGGGTGCTGAGCGGCCCGATTACCTCGACCAGGCCAGGCGGCAAGCCGATTTCTTCCTCTGCCTCGCGCAAGGCCGTCTCGATCAGATCGGCATCTTCCGGGTCACGCCGACCACCGGGAAACGCCACTTCACCGCTGTGGGTAGACAGACCGTTGGCGCGCAAGGTCAGTACCACTTCCGGCTCGTCGCTGCGGGTGATGGGCACCAGCACTGCGGCCTCAGGGTAGCGCTTGTCGGTCTGCAGAATGTGCGGGCTATAGCCACGCATGCGATGGAGTAACTCGTCCAGCATGGGATTCTCGGTTCTTTATTCTGCGCCCGATCATGGCACGAAAGCAGCGCACGGCCCAAGCCCCGCACCGCCAGCGGCAATCATTCAGGCGTTCGATAATCCCCCTACCGGCCGCTTGCCGAGCAGCTGAGATGCGCGCCAAGATAGCTGACACGCAGCGAGGGTCTGGCATGAACTTCTGTAGCAACTGTGGCGGCGCAATCCGCCACATCATCCCCCAGGGCGACAACCGCCTGCGCCACGTCTGCGCGCAGTGCCAGACGGTGCACTATCAGAATCCGCGAATCATCGCCGGCTGCCTGCCGGTATGGGGCGAACAGGTGCTGCTGTGCCGCCGCGCCATCGAGCCACGACGTGGCTACTGGACCCTGCCGGCCGGCTTTATGGAGAACGGCGAAACCCTGGAACAGGCCGCCGCACGCGAGACCCTTGAAGAGGCCTGCGCGCGGGTGCGCAGCCTGAGCCTCTACACATTGTTCGACCTGCCGCATATCAATCAGGTGTATATGCTGTTTCGCGCCGAACTGGTCGACCTGGACTTTGCCCCCGGCGAAGAAAGCCTGGAGGTACAGCTATTTCACGAACAGGACATCCCCTGGTCAGAGCTGGCTTTCCCGACCATCGGGCGTACCTTAGAATGCTACTTCGCGGACCGCCGAGAGCAGCACTATCCGGTCCGCAACGAGCCGCTCGAAGCCTTGCGCGCGCATTACAAAAAAGCCTTTTGATCCATGGGAATTACGATGCGCTGGTTGTTCACCCTACTCTGCCTGACCGTAGCCCTGACTGGCCACGCCAGCAGCACCCCAACCCTTAACGGTAAAACCGTCGACAAGGTGCTGGTGGTGAAATCCGAACGCAAGCTGCACCTGATCAGTCGTGGCGACACCCTTAAGTCTTACCGCGTGTCCTTGGGCAAACAGCCTGAAGGAGCTAAGCAACGCGAAGGCGACCTGCGCACCCCGGAAGGCTTTTATTGGATTGACTGGCGCAAGACCAGCGACAAGTACAACCTGTCCATGCACATTTCCTACCCCAACGCCCGTGATCAGGCGCAAGCCCGCGCCAAGGGCGTACCGGCAGGCGGCATGATCATGATCCACGGCACGCCGCTGGATGAGGAGTACCCCGAATGGTTCTTCCACACCCTGGACTGGACCGAAGGCTGCATCGCCATGAAGAACACCGACATGCGTGAGATCTGGGCCCTGGTCAAAGACGGCACGCTGATCGAAATCAGACCCTGACCCGCAGATATAAAAAAGGCGCCTGCTAATCGGCGCCTTTTTTATAAATGTTGTCCCGTCCTGAATAAGGTTTACACCTTGATGTCCTTTTTCAGAACTGGATATCCGACAGCCGCCACACCTCAAAAGCCGGCGTCTCGTAGGGATGCTGCTTTTTCATCGCCTTGACGGCGTCATGGATCAGCTCATCGGCCACGACCATCTCGACTTTCCATTCTGCCACCTGTTCGACCTGCCCAGGCTGGCCGAGAAACGGCTGGCTGCCTTCCAGGCCGCGGAACTGACCCTGCCCCAGGGTTTGCCAACAGCACTGATCGTACTGACCAATACGTCCACCACCGGCACTGAAGACCGCGCTCTTAACGCTATCCAAATGAGTTTCAGGCACATAAAAGCATAGCTTGTACATCGAAGTCTCCGCCGGCAAGACTGATAAAACAGCCCAATAATGATGCCACACAATAATGGCATTATGCCTTATCGGGTATTCGCGCAACCCATCACACTTGTACCCTATGACCGGGTAATTTGCCGTGTGTTCAACCTATTAGCTCCGTCAGCCAGGCTATAGGCCGCGCCAGAATCGCCGCCAGCGGGCCTTGACGCCAGTTGCCGGCTGGTTATGGCTACCATCACAGTAAGGTAGACATTGCGAGCGAGCGCAACGGCAAAGCAGCAGAAACTGCTCACGCTCAGGCCGCAGCTCAAGTAGATCAGGGCAAGCGGAAACACAATCGGGAAGCCGGGACGAACGCCCGCAGCGGCACAGCAGCAAGGTCTCGCCAGGCTTGACCTGGCGCACCTCAGGCAGGATCGGACCTTGTGGATTCAAATGCCCTCTCCCGCCCTTCGGGCACCCTCTCCCATAAGGAGAGGGTCATGGCGGCCACTGTTAATCCACCCACACGCGGGCGTTGCGGAACATGCGCAGCCAGCCGGCGTCTTCCTGCCAGTCGTCCGGCTTCCAGGAGTTCTGCACGGCGCGGAACACCCGCTCCGGGTGCGGCATCATAATGGTCACGCGACCGTCGCGACTGGTCAGCCCGGTAATCCCGCGCGGCGAACCGTTGGGGTTGGCCGGGTAGGTCTCGGTGACCTTGCCGTGGTTGTCGATAAAGCGCATGGCCACGCAGCCGGACAGGTCGGCTTCGAGCAGCGCCTCCTCGTTCTCGAACTCGGCATGCCCCTCACCGTGAGCGATGGCGATGGGCATGCGCGAACCGGCCATGCCCTGCAGGAAGATCGACGCCGACTCCTGCACCTGCACCATGGCCACGCGCGCCTCGAACTGCTCGGAGCGGTTGCGCACGAAATGCGGCCAGAACTCGCTGCCAGGGATCAGCTCATGCAGGTTGCTCATCATCTGGCAACCGTTGCACACGCCGAGGGCGAAGCTGTCCTTGCGCTCGAAGAACGCCTGAAAGCCATCACGGGCACGGGCGTTGAACAGGATCGATTTGGCCCAGCCTTCGCCGGCACCGAGGACGTCGCCGTAGGAGAAGCCGCCACAGGCCACCAGGCCCTTGAACGCGTCCAGGCTGACGCGCCCGCTGAGGATGTCGCTCATATGCACGTCGATCGCGTTGAAGCCGGCGCGGTCAAAGGCCGCGGCCATTTCCACCTGGCCATTGACGCCCTGCTCACGCAGCACGGCGATCTGCGGACGCACGCCCTTGCGGATATAGGGCGCGCTGATGTCCTGATTGACGTCGAAGCTGAGCTTGGCCGACAGGCCCGGATTGTCCTCATCGAGGATGGTGTCGAACTCCTGCTCGGCGCACTGCACGTTGTCGCGCAGACGCTGAATCTGGTAGCTGGTTTGTGCCCACTGGCGCTGCAGCAAGCGGCGCTGACCAGCGAACACCGGCAGGCCGTTGAAGCTGATCGCCACCTCGTCGCTGTTGACCGGCTGACCGATCACCGCCACGCAGTCACCCAGGCCGGCGGCGCTGAACTGCGCCAGCACTTCCGGTGTGGCGTCCTGGTGTACCTGAATCACCGCACCCAGCTCTTCGTTGAACAGCACCGCAGCCAGCTCAGCGCTGTCATCGGCCAAGGCATCGAGGAACAGGTTCAAACCGCAGTGGCCGGCGAAGGCCATTTCCAGGGCGGTAACCAGCAGGCCACCGTCGGAACGGTCGTGGTAAGAGAGGATATGACCGTCGGCATTCAGACCCTGGATCACCGCGAAGAAGGCCTTGAGGTCTTCGGCGTCATCCACATCCGGCGCCTGGGTGCCGAGCTTGCCGTACACCTGGGTCAGGATCGAGGCGCCCAGGCGGTTCTGCCCACGGCCCAGGTCGATCAGGATCAGGTCGGTTTCACCCTTGTCCATGCGCAGTTGCGGGGTCAGGGTCTTGCGGATATCGCTGACCGGGGCAAAGCCGGTCACCACCAGCGACAGCGGCGAGGTCACGCTCTTGTCCGTGCCGTCATCGCGCCATTGGGTTTTCATCGACATCGAGTCCTTGCCCACCGGGATGGTGATGCCCAGCTCCGGGCACAGCTGCATGCCGACCGCTTTCACGGTGTCGTACAGGCGCGCGTCTTCGCCCGGGTGGCCGGCAGCGGCCATCCAGTTGGCGGACAGTTTGATATCGGAGATCTTCTCGATACGCGACGCGGCCAGGTTGGTCAGGGTTTCGCCAATCGCCATACGCCCGGAAGCCGCAGCATCCAGCAGCGCCAGCGGCGTGCGCTCGCCCATGGCCATGGCTTCCCCGGTGTAGACGTCGAAGCTGGTGGCGGTGACGGCGCAATCGGCCACCGGCACCTGCCATGGGCCAACCATCTGATCGCGCGCCACCAGACCGGTAATGCTGCGGTCGCCGATGGTGATCAGGAAGCTCTTGCTGGCCACAGCCGGGTGATGCAGCACACGGTTGGCCGCTTCGTCGATATCGACGCTGGCGGCGGCGAAATCGTCGCCCAGCTCGGCCTCACGGGTGACCGAGCGGTGCATGCGCGGCGGTTTGCCCAGCAGCACTTCCAGCGGCATGTCCACCGGGGTATTGGCGAAATGGCTGTCGGTCACGGTCAGGTGGGCTTCTTCGGTGGCCTCGCCGACCACGGCAAACGGACAACGCTCGCGCTCACAGATGGCCTTGAAGCGCTCGAAATCGACGGCGCTGACGGCCAGGACATAACGCTCCTGGGACTCGTTGCTCCAGATCTCGTGCGGGGCCATGCCCGGCTCGTCGTTGGGCACGTTACGCAGTTCGAAGCGGCCACCACGGCCACCGTCATTGACCAGCTCCGGGAAGGCGTTGGAAATGCCACCGGCGCCGACGTCGTGGATAAAGGCGATGGGGTTCTGCTCGCCCAGCTGCCAGCAACGGTCGATCACTTCCTGGCAGCGGCGCTCCATTTCCGGGTTTTCGCGCTGTACCGAGGCGAAATCCAGGTCAGCCGAGCTGGCGCCGGTGGCGACCGACGAAGCGGCACCGCCACCCAGGCCGATCAGCATGGCCGGGCCGCCGAGCACGATCAGCTTGGCGCCCACGGTGATCTCGCCCTTCTGCACGTGATCTGCGCGGATGTTGCCCATGCCGCCGGCGAGCATGATCGGCTTGTGGTAGCCACGCACCTCTTCACCGCGCGGGGTCTGGATCGCCTGCTCGAAGGTGCGGAAATAGCCGGTCAGGGCCGGACGGCCGAATTCGTTGTTGAACGCCGCGCCGCCCAGCGGGCCTTCGATCATGATGTCCAGCGCGGTAACGATGCGCTCGGGCTTGCCGTACGGCACTTCCCAGGGCTGCACGAAACCGGGGATATTCAGGTTGGAGACGGTGAAACCGGTCAGCCCGGCCTTCGGCTTGGCACCACGGCCGGTGGCACCTTCGTCGCGAATCTCGCCACCGGAACCGGTGGACGCACCGGAGAACGGCGAGATGGCCGTCGGGTGGTTGTGGGTTTCCACCTTCATCAGGATATGCACCGGCTCCTGGGTCGCGCCGTACTGGCGGGTCTCAGGGTCCGGGAAGAAACGCCCAGCGACGCTACCGACGATCACCGAAGCGTTGTCCTTATAGGCGGACAGCACGCCTTCGCTGTGCATCTGGTAGGTGTTCTTGATCATGCCGAACAGGGATTTCTCCTGGCTTTCACCATCGATATCCCAGCTGGCATTGAAGATCTTGTGGCGGCAGTGCTCGGAGTTGGCCTGGGCGAACATCATCAGTTCGATGTCGTGGGGGTTGCGCCCCAGACCGTTGAAGCTGGTCACCAGGTAATCGATTTCGTCTTCGGCCAGGGCCAGGCCCAGTTCGATGTTGGCCTGCTCCAGCGCGGCGCGCCCGCCACCGAGGATGTCCACCGCAGTCAGCGGCTTGGGCTGGGCGTGGCTGAACAGTGCGGCAGCGCCTTCGAGGTTATCCAGCACCAGCTGGGTCATGCGGTCATGCAGCAGGTCGGCCACCTGCTGCGCTTCAGCAGCATTCAGCTCGCCACTGACGTAATACGCCAGGCCGCGCTCGATGCGCTGAATCTTCGCCAGGCCGCAGTTGCGGGCGATGTCGCTGGCCTTGCTCGACCAGGGCGAGATGGTGCCAAAGCGCGGAATGCTCAGGAACAGGCGGCCGCTTGGCTCCTGCACCGGCACACTCGGGCCGTATTTCAGCAAACGGGCCAATACCTGCTCTTCGTCGGCATTCAGAACGCCGGTAACCTCGGCGAAATGCGCGAACTCGGCATACAGGCCGGTGACCGCAGGAACCTTGCTGGTCAGTTGCTCAAGCAGTTTGCCGTGACGGAAAGCAGAAAGGGCGGGAGCGCCGCGCAGGATCAACATGGAAAACAGCCTCTGGGAAGGGGGTGTACTGAGAACCGTCTCGGATCTGCTGCGCGTCGGCCGGCCTGCGTTGAAGGCGAGCTCGGACTGCTCATTTACAACTCGTAAACTCCGCGTCCTCGCCCACCTTCGCCTTGCCCGACTCTAGCTCGCGAGCTCCGAAACAGGTTCTTTGAGGCCGTGCATTCTAGCCTAAAGCGCTGCCAACGGCACCCGTAGCGGCACGCTACATGCAGCGACTGCGCTAGCAGAGAAGCCACCCGCTGTCGAGATATGGCGAGCCCCATGCTTTGCGTATACTGCGCCAATGTTTGCCCAATCTGCGTTCCGTGTGCGCCGCGCCTGCTGGCTGTCGGTGATCGGAATCCTCCTGGTGCTCGGCGGCTGTGCTGAAGAACCCAGCACACTCGAGCGCGTTCAGGCGGAGGGTGTACTGCGGGTGATCACCCGTAACAGCCCAGCCACCTATTTCCAGGACCGTAACGGCGAAACCGGTTTCGAATACGAGCTGGTGAAACGTTTTGCCGATGACCTGGGCCTTGAACTGAAAATTGAAACCGCCGACAACCTCGACGAGCTGTTCGCCAGCCTGAACAAGCCCAACGGTCCGGTACTCGCCGCGGCCGGCCTGGTAGAAAGCGACGGACGGCAGCAGCATGCACGCTTCTCCTCCCCCTACCTCGAAGTCACCCCCCAGGTGATTTACCGCAACGGCCAACAACGCCCAACCCGTCCGGGTGATCTGCTCGGCAAACGCATTCTGGTACTAAAAGGCAGCAGCCATGCCGAGCAGCTGGCCGCACTCAAGTTGCAGTTGCCGGAACTGGCTTACGAAGAGTCCGCCGACGTTGAAGTGGTCGACCTGCTGCGCATGGTCGATGAAGGGCAGATCGACCTGACCCTGGTCGACTCCAACGAGCTGGCAATGAACCAGGTGTATTTCTCCAACGTGCGCGTGGCCTTTGATCTGGGTGATGCGCAAAACCTGGCCTGGGCCACCGCCCCCGGCGAAGACCGCAGCCTGCTCGACGAGATGAACGCCTTTATCGAACGAGCGCACAAAAATGGCAGCTTGCAACGCCTGAAGGATCGCTACTACGGCCATGTCGATGTACTCGGCTACGTCGGCGCCTACACCTTCGCCAAACACCTGCAGCAACGCCTGCCGCGCTACGAGAAGTACTTCCGCGAAGCCGCCCAGGCCAATCAGGTCGACTGGCGCCTGCTCGCGGCCATGGGTTATCAGGAGTCACTCTGGCAACCCACCGCCACCTCGAAAACCGGCGTGCGCGGGCTGATGATGCTGACCCTGCGCACCGCCCAGGCCATGGGTGTATCGGATCGCCTGAACCCCAAGCAGAGCATCGAGGGCGGCGCCAAATACATTGTTTATGTGAAAAACCAGCTGCCAGAGAGCATTCAGGAGCCGGACCGCACCTGGTTCGCCCTGGCGTCCTACAACGTCGGTGGCGGCCATCTGGAAGATGCGCGCAAGCTCACCGAAGCCGAAGGCCTGGACCCGAACAAGTGGCTGGATGTGCAGAAGATTCTGCCGCGCCTGGCGCAGAAGCAGTGGTACAGCAAAACCCGTTATGGCTATGCCCGCGGCGGCGAGCCAGTGCATTTTGTGCGCAACATCCGCCGCTACTACGACATCCTCACTTGGGTAACCCAGCCACAGCTGGAAGGCTCGCAGCTCGCCGAAAGCAATCAGCATGTGCCGGGCATCGACAAACGTCAGCTGAATGAGCAGACCCCGCCGCTTTAACGCTGCTCGCGCCTGGCTTTGAAGAAGGCACTCAGCACCGCCCCGCACTCCTCCGCCAGCACCCCGCCCTCGATCAGCACGCGGTGGTTGAGAAACTCCTGGCTGAAAAACTGCCCACGACTGAGCGCCACGCCGGCCTTGGGCTCGGTCGCGCCATACACCACACGCTGCACCCGCGCATGCACGATCAACCCGGCGCACATGCTGCACGGCTCCAGGGTCACATACAGGGTGCTGCCGGGCAGGCGGTAGTTATCCGCGGCCTGCGCAGCGGCGCGAATCGCCACCATCTCGGCATGGGCGCTGGGGTCATGGGTGGAGATCGGACAGTTAAAGCCGCGCCCGACAATCTGGCCATCCTGCACCAGCACCGCACCCACCGGCACCTCACCCAGGGCCGCGCCTTCGGCGGCCAGGGCCAGGGCCTCGCGCATAAACTGCTGGTCCTGGCTGCGATCAATGATCAGGGGGTGGCGCACGCTTAAACGACCTCAATTGATGCCATCAGACCGGTTTCCATGTGGTCGATCACATGGCAGTGGAACATCCACACCCCCGGATTATCCGCGACCAGCGCCACCCGCGCACTTTCGTTCTTGCCCAGCAGGTAGGTGTCAGTGAAATACGGGATGATCGACTTGCGATTGGAGGCCAACACCTTAAAGGTCATGCCGTGCAGGTGGATAGGGTGCTGATACTGACTAAGGTTGCGCAGCTCGAAGATATAACTCTTACCCAGCTGCAGACGGGCAATCGGCCGGTCGGCGCAGGTCTTGTCATTGATATCCCAGGCCTGACCATTGATCTGCCAGAAGCTGTGCGCCGCACCCTGGGCCAGGCCGACCGACACCGCGCCGGCCCATTCGAAGTTGAATTTAACGGTTTGCGCATTAGCCAGATCCGGCTCAGCCACCGGGTTGGCGGGCAGCGCAGGCGGCCACTCACCTGCACCCTCGGCACTGGGCTGCGCGCGCAGGTTCGCCAGGCGCAATGGCCCGTTACGCAGCGACAGCTCGGTGCCTGCGGCCGGCACCTTCAGCCCCAGCTCGATACGCATACCCGGCCCCAGCCAGTACTCCTTGCCCAGCGGCCGTGGCTCGACCGGGTTGCCGTCCAGCGCATAAATGCGCGCATCCGCACCGGGCAGATTGAGCCGATAGGTCAGGGTGTTATCCAGATTGATCAGCCGCAGGCGCACCACCTGCCCGGCCGGCAAATCCAGGGTCGGCGCATGCTTGCCATTGACCGTACTCAAACGCCCCGGCGTGCCGCCCCGCGCCGCTTCGCGCGGCACACTGAAATCGGTAAAAGCGCCCTGCTCGTCGATATGCCAGCTTTTCAGGTTCAGCGTGTGGTCATGGCGAAAGCCGCTGGGCTCGCGCTCCTCGACAATCAACGCACCGACCAGACCGCGCCCCAGCTGCTCTCCACTGGCGACATGCGGGTGATACCAGAAGCTGCCGGCATCGGGAGTGATGAAGTTGTAATCGAAGTATTCCCCCGGCAGCACCGGTGCCTGCGACACATAGGGCACACCGTCCATTTCCAGCGGCAGACGGATGCCATGCCAGTGGATGGTGGTCGGCACGTCCAGCTTATTGATAAAGCGCACGCGCAAGCGCTCCCCCTGCCGACAGCGCAGCTCCACACCGGGGGCCTGGCCACCATAAGCCCAGGCCGGAGTGGTATGCCCCGGCACCAACTCAATATCCAGCGGCGCGGCGATCAGCTCGTAGTCGTGGGTCGCCACATTTTCCGGGCGGCCCAACCAGTAGCGCACGCCACCCGCGCCCAGACCTACCACACCTAAGCCGGCCAAACCGGCGAGGACCTGCCTGCGCGTTAACTTCATCAACCACCTATGCCCAGCCTGCAAAGGTCGCGACGCGACCTCAGCCCTCCCGACAAATCGGCGCGAGGGTAAACGAGAGAGAGTCGCATTCTATGCGGGAGGCCTGGGCCAAGTCGAACGCCTGATCGTCGCAGTCAACTACTCAGGTCACAGCGAGAACACCCTGCAGCAGCGCGCCCAGCAGCAGGAGTGCGCCACTGCTGCGGCGCCAGCCTTCACCCAAGGGCAACCACTTCTCAGCCAATACCAGCAGGGCCAGCAGCGCCATCCCCCACAGACTCATGGCCCCGACCACCAGCAGAAGCAGCATCAGCGCCCAGCAGCAACCCAAGCAGTACAGGCCATGGTGCACGCCAAGGCGCCAGGCACCCGACAACCCCGGACGCACCTGATGCTGAAGAAAAGCCAGTGGACTTTGGCAGTGCTGCAAGCAAGCCGCCTTTAACGGGCTCAATTGATACAAGCCGGCCAACAACAGCGCCAGCGCGCCGAGCCAGGGCGGCAGGCGCAGCACCATAGGATCGAGCCAACCGAGTTGTTCGCCCACGCCCTGCAGCACCGTCATCAGCAGCGCAAACAAGCTCCACAACAATACATAGGCAGCAGTAAACAGCAGCAGCTTGGCCAGCCGCTGACGATCACGCTGCAAGCAACGCCGGTAGAGCAAGAACACTGGCAGGGCGGCCGGCAGCATCATGGCCTGCATCATCACGACCCACATCAGCAGGGCAAACAGACCCGCAGGTGCCAACCAGTCAGTGGGCGGCATCTGCATCTCACCCATGGCCGCCATCAGCGCAGCCTGTTCAAACTGCCACCACCAGGCAACCGCTGTCAGCAGCAGAATGCACACGCTGGCGAGCAGCGCACCGCGCTCGATTGGCCTAGCCGCGAATGATGCCATTGGGCCCGGTGTGCAATTCGTAGAGCAGCGCATTGATCCCGCTGTAGTTCATCGCCACAGCCGCCGTGGTACTGAACGTGCCGCTGGCACAGTCGGCATTGGTAAACTGGAAACCATCCGGCAAGGTCATGCTCGCGCGATGCACCGTTCCATCCACGAGATTGCGGATGGGCTCGGCCTTGGCATCAATGGCACCCGGCACGTGGATACTCGCCGTCAGCGCGGCGCGGTCGGTGAATACCTGTACGGGCACGAAGTGGGGCTCATGCATGGTTTCTACCGTGCTGGCAAAGATGGCAAAAAATGCCGTTGGCTCCTGCTCCTGCCCGGAAAGGATGGTCAGTAGAGCGTGGCGCTGCGCATCGTTTGCACGCTCATCAATAAAGGCCTGGCACTGACCGTGCCCCTCATGAATAGCTCCCGGCCAGGAAAAAGTGCAGGCCACATGCAAGTCATTTAACGACACATCGGCGAAGTGCCCTTGCTCGATATGGAAGCCAACTGCAGCCTCGCAGTTGCCATGGGTTGGTGGTGCATTGAATTGGCAGGGGCAGCCATATGCGCAATTACATAAATCAACACCGACGCCGCGCAGACGCCAGTCGACATGAGCAGTCATGGTCATATCCTCACAGGCAACAATGCCTTGGCATGAGAGTAGACCGCACGACAATGCCCCTCTAGAAGCAATCGAACCTTGAGCACCTGCGCTAATCGAGCAAACGCATAACCATAAGCGCAGATGCACCAAGGGCAGCCTAAGCTGCCCTTGGTGTTAGTCCATTATTCCCACTCGATGGTCGCCGGCGGCTTGCTCGACACATCGTAGGTGACGCGGGAGATGCCTTCGATCTCATTGATGATGCGGCCGCTGACGGTTTCCAGCAGCTCGTAGGGCAGGTGCGCCCAGCGCGCGGTCATAAAGTCGATGGTTTCCACCGCGCGCAGGGCGACGACCCAGGCGTAACGGCGGCCGTCACCGACCACGCCCACCGATTTCACCGGCTGGAACACCACAAAGGCCTGGCTGACCTTGTGATACCAGTCGGCCTTGCGCAGCTCTTCGATAAAGATATGGTCGGCGCGGCGCAGCAGGTCGGCGTATTCCTTCTTCACTTCACCGAGGATGCGCACACCCAGGCCCGGGCCGGGGAATGGGTGACGGTAGACCATGTCGTACGGCAGGCCGAGTTCCAGGCCCAGGCGACGCACTTCGTCCTTGAACAGTTCGCGCAGTGGCTCGACCAGTTTCAGGTTCATCTCTTCCGGCAGGCCGCCGACGTTGTGGTGCGACTTGATCACGTGGGCCTTGCCGCTTTTCGCGCCGGCCGACTCGATCACGTCCGGGTAGATGGTGCCCTGGGCGAGGAACTTGATGTTGTCCAGCTTGCAGGATTCGGCATCGAACACGTCGATAAAGGTGCGGCCGATGATCTTGCGCTTCTTCTCCGGATCCGCTTCGCCGGCCAGGTTATTGAGGAACTGCTCCTCGGCGTTGGCGCGGATCACCTTGACGCCCATGTTCTCGGCGAACATGGCCATCACCTGCTCGCCTTCGTGCAGGCGCAGCAGGCCGTTGTCGACGAATACACAGGTCAGCTGATCGCCAATCGCCTTGTGCAGCAGCGCCGCGACCACCGAGGAATCCACGCCGCCGGATAGGCCGAGCAGCACGTTGGCGCTGCCCACCTGAGCGCGCACGTTGGCGATGGCGTCTTCAACGATGTTGGAGGCGGTCCACAGCGCTGCGCAGCCGCAGATTTCCAGGATAAAGCGCGAGAGGATGCGCCCACCCTGCTTGGTGTGGGTCACTTCTGGGTGGAACTGCACGCCGTAATAGCCGCGGCTGTCGTCGGCCATGGCGGCAATCGGGCAGCTCGGGGTGCTGGCAAGAATATGGAAGCCGGCGGGCATGGCGGTGACTTTGTCACCGTGGCTCATCCACACGTCGAGGCCGAATACGCCGTCGTCATCGACGTGGTCTTCGATGCCATTGAGCAGGCGGGCCTTGCCGACGATATCGACGCGGGCATAACCGAACTCACGCAGCTCGGAACCTTCAACCTTGCCGCCCAGTTGCTCGGCCATGGTCTGCATGCCGTAGCAGATGCCGAAAACCGGCACGCCGAGGTCGAACACGGCTTTCGGCGCGCGCGGGCTACCGGCTTCATGCACCGACTCCGGGCCACCGGCGAGAATGATCCCGCGCGGGGCGAAGGCACGGATGTCATCGTCGCTCATGTCGAACGGGTGCAGCTCGCAATACACACCGATCTCGCGCACGCGGCGGGCGATCAGCTGGGTGTACTGGGAGCCAAAATCCAGAATCAGGATGCGGTGAGCGTGGATGTCTTGATGAGCCATGGCCGTCTCTCGTAGCGGAATTCACAAATAACTCGGGGCTGCCCCATCGTTCTCAACAGCAGCAGCCCCGTGTATTCAACAATATTAAAAATCGTTGGATTCGCGTCGCGAGCATAATGCCCGCAAGGCAGCGCCCGATCCCTTCGGGCTCGCTGCATTCACCCCATCCATGGGGATCGCGGAAAATAGCGAGCAAGCGCAGTTGGCTGGAGCCAATGAGCATTGCGAGCTGCTTTCCAACGCCGCATGAGCAAGCGCAGCAACGATCCGGCGACTTTTCAGCCCACTCGGTAGTTCGGGGCCTCTTTGGTGATCTGTACGTCGTGTACATGCGACTCGGCCATGCCAGCGCCGGTGATGCGCACAAACTCAGGCTTGCTGCGCATCTCCTCGATGGTGGCGCAACCGGTGTAGCCCATGGAGGCACGCAGGCCGCCCATTAGCTGGTGAACGATGGCTGCCATCGCGCCCTTGTATGGCACGCGACCTTCGATGCCTTCCGGCACCAGCTTCTCGGCACCGGCCGAGGAGTCCTGGAAGTAACGATCCGAGGAGCCCTGCGCCTGCGCCATGGCACCCAGCGAACCCATGCCGCGGTAGGCCTTGTAGGAACGGCCCTGGAACAGTTCGACTTCGCCTGGCGCTTCTTCGGTACCGGCGAGCATCGAACCGATCATCACGCAGGACGCACCGGCGACGATGGCTTTGGACAGGTCACCGGAGAAGCGGATACCGCCATCGGCGATCAGCGGTACACCGGTGCCGGCCAGTGCGGCGGCAACGTTGGCCACGGCGGAAATTTGCGGCACGCCGACACCGGCGACAATGCGCGTGGTGCAGATCGAGCCAGGGCCGATACCGACCTTGACCGCATCAGCGCCGGCTTCGGCCAGCGCCTTGGCAGCTTCGCCGGTGGCGATATTGCCGCCGATCACCTGAACGTCCGGGAAGGTCTGCTTGACCCAACGCACGCGGTCGATCACGCCTTTGGAGTGACCGTGGGCGGTGTCGACGATGATCACGTCAACGCCGGCGTTAGCCAGTGCCGCGACACGGTCAGCGGTATCGGCACCGGTGCCAACGGCGGCGCCAACGCGCAGACGACCTTGATCGTCCTTGCTGGCCAGCGGGTAGGCCTTGGCTTTTTCGATGTCCTTGACGGTCATCATGCCCTTCAGGTGGAAGGCCGCGTCGACGATCAGGACTTTCTCGATGCGGTGCTTGTGCAGCAGCTCGCGCACCAGGTCCTTGTCAGCACCTTCCGGGACGGTGACCAGGCGCTCTTTGGGCGTCATCACTTCACGCACGGTGGCGTCCAGGCGGTTCTCGAAGCGCACGTCACGGGAGGTGACGATGCCGACCAGGTCGCCATCGCTCAGCACCGGTACGCCGGAGATATTGTGCATGCGGGTCAGCTCGAACAGGTCACGCACGGTAGCGTCGGCTTCGATGGTGATCGGGTCCTTGACCACGCCCGCCTCGTAACGCTTGACCTTGCGCACTTCGGCAGCCTGCTGCTCGACGGTCATGTTCTTGTGGATGATGCCGATGCCGCCTTCCTGAGCCATGGCAATCGCCAGACGGGCTTCAGTCACGGTATCCATGGCAGCAGAGAGCAACGGAATATTCAGTTCAATGCCACGGGTCAGACGCGTTTTGAGGCTGACATCCTTCGGCAGAACTTCGGAATAACCTGGAATAAGTAGAACGTCGTCGAAGGTAAGAGCTTCTTGACTGATACGCAGCATGGCGGGGGCTCCCGGACGGGAAAATTGGAAGCGCGCCATTATACTCAGACGCCCCCCTGCACTCAACGCAAAGTATCGACCTGCCGGCCTAAACATTTACCCGCAGGCGTTTTGCCCTACAGCTCGACCCGCACCAGCGAAATCGGATAGCCCAAACGTGCGGCGAACTCATCGAGAAAACTCTGCTTAAAACCGGCATCCGCCCAGTTGTTGAAGATAAAGCCCAGATTGGAAAAGCCGCAGGGCTGCAGAAACAGAAAGCCGTTGATGTCATCTTCATGGCCGCAGCGCGGGCAGGTGAAGTTGTCGGTATGCCCCGGCATCCACTCCTCCAGGCTGTCGAACAGCGCCTCACCGACTTCCTTGCGGCACTTGGCGCAGCCGGCCTCCTCAAGAAAGCCAGTGGTTGGGGTATAGATGCAGCGCGTGTAGATAATCTCCAGGCCATGCACCGCCTGCCCAAACGGCAGCAACTCGGGCCGCTCGACCACCCGCCGCGCGCCCTCGGCAATGCCGTAGCCCATATGTTTGAAGGTGCGCCCACAGGTGCTCAGCTGCTCGTCGATGATGTTCTGCTTGACCAGCCAGCGCAGGATCAACCGCGCCCGCGCCTCATGGCCGGGGAAGCTGGAAATCTGCGGCACGATGATGGCTTGCTGCTCATTCATAACGGGACTCGGTTTACGCTAAAGGCGCGCAGCTTAATGGGCTGACAACGCCGGTCAAGACCAATCCACTATGGCCGGATCGGCAAAGCCTTTACTATGCCGAGCATGATCAAAGACCCCTTCCAACGCCTGAACCTCGATCGCGAGGTGCTCAGCGTCAGCCAACTGAACAACCGCGCGCGCCTGCTGCTGGAAGATGTATTCGGCGGCATCTGGGTCGAGGGGGAAATATCCAACCTGGCCAAGCCGGCGTCCGGGCATATCTACTTCACCCTTAAAGATAGCCAGGCCCAGGTGCGCTGCGCGCTGTTCCGGCAGAACGCGGCCAAGGTGCGCCAGGCGCTGCGTGATGGCCTGGCGGTCAAGGTGCGCGGCAAGGTCTCGCTGTTTGAAGGGCGCGGCGACTACCAGCTGATTCTCGATGCCGTGGAACCGGCCGGTGATGGCGCGCTGCGCCTGGCCTTCGAGGCGTTGAAGGAGAAACTCAGCGCCGAGGGGCTGTTCGCCGCCGAGGCGAAAGTCGCCCTGCCGGCACACCCGAAGCGTATCGGCATTATCAGCTCGCCGACCGGCGCGGTAATCCGCGACATTATCAGTGTGTTCCGCCGCCGCGCCCCGCAGGTCGAATTGACCCTAATTCCTACCGCCGTGCAGGGGCGTGAGGCCACCGCGCAGATTGTCCGCGCTCTGGCTCTGGCCGACCGCAAGGGCTTCGATGCGCTGATCCTGGCCCGTGGCGGCGGCTCGCTGGAAGACCTCTGGTGCTTTAACGAAGACCCGGTGGCCCGCGCGATTGCCGCCTGCCTCACGCCCATCGTCAGCGCCGTGGGCCATGAGACCGATGTCTCCATCGCCGATTTCGTCGCCGACGTGCGCGCCCCCACGCCTTCGGCCGCCGCCGAGC
>NZ_JBAQLP010000022.1:0-39642 GCF_049301935.1 Pseudomonas sp.
ATCCAATGCACGACCGCCTGCGCGAGTTTCTTTAGCAGACCTGGTTTTATGCCAGTTTCTTTGGCCACAGTTGCGCCAGCAGCATGCCGGCGAACATCAGTGCACAGCCAAAGTAGCCGCGCAGCTCCAGTGACTCACCGAGGAACCAGGCCCCGGCAATCGCGGCGAATACCGCCTCAAGAGAGAAGATGATCGCCGCGTGGGAGGCGATGGCGTCTTTCTGCGCCACCACCTGCAAGGTAAAACCGATGGCCACGCCGAAGATGCCGCCGTAAAGAATCGCCGGCCCGGCGGCGATGATCGCTTGCAGCTGGATTTCCTCGAAGATCACCGCCAGCAGCAGGCTGATCACCGCGCAGGTGATAAATTGCACCAGGGCCAGGCGCAGCGGGTCATGACGGCCGGCAAAGAAGCCCACCAGCAGCACATGCACACCCCAGACAAAAGCCCCGGCCAGTTGCAGCCAGTCGCCGGAGGCCACGCTAAAGCCCTCGCCGACGCTGAGCAGGAACATGCCGACCACCGCCAGGCAGGCCCCCAGCCAGATGCCCAGGCCGGTTTTATGGCCGATAAACAGCCCCAGCAACGGTACGATGATCACGTACAGCCCGGTGATAAAGCCGGAGTTGGTGACGCTGGTAAACAGCAGGCCGACCTGCTGCAGGTTGATCCCCAGGGCGAGCGCCAGGCCCATCAGCACGCCGCCACGCAGCAGTTGACGGTTGAGTGGCGCGACTGTCGTGCTGTTGCTGCGACCTTCCAGCAGACGCAGCACCGGCAGCAGAATCAACGCCGCCAGGGCAAAGCGCAGGCCGCTGTAGAGGAACGGGCCGATGGAGTCCATGCCCAGGCGTTGGGCGACAAACGCCGAGCCCCAGATCATCGCGGTCAGCAGCATCAACAGGTCGGCGCGCAGGGCGTGGCTTCGCATTTCAGGCTCTCGTCGGCAAAGCTGCGAACTGTGCCGCAAAGCGTCGTGCTTGACCACCCCGTCAGTGCTGGGCATGCTTGGTCGCTTTTATGCATTTTCAGGCCCGGTTGCGCGGCAACCCTGCGGCCTGAGTGCACTGTTCACCGTGCCTTGGACAGTACCCCTGGCGGGTATCCATATAACAAAAACAGGATTTACCATGGCCGCTTTTGAAATCCTTATTGCCGATGACCACCCCCTGTTTCGCAGTGCCTTGCAACAGGCGCTGACCCTGGCGTTGGGGCCGGATGTGCGGTTAGTCGAAGCGGCCAGCATTGCCGAGCTGGAAGCCTGCCTGGCGCAGAAGACTGATTGGGATCTGGTGCTGCTCGACCTCAATATGCCCGGCGCTTACGGCTTCTCCGGCCTGGTGCTGCTACGTGGGCAATACCCGCATATTCCGGTGGTGATGATCTCCGCCCAGGAAGAGCCGTCCATCGTCACCCGTTCGCGGGAGTTCGGCGCCAGTGGCTTTATCCCCAAATCCAGTCCGCTGGAGACTATTCAGCAGGCGGTGCGCCAGGTGCTCGATGGTGAGGTCTGGTGGCCGCTGCAGACTCAAGAAGCAATGGCCCTGTCGGCTGAGGCCAAGGCTGCCAGCGCCGGCCTGGCCAGCCTGACGCCGCAGCAGTTTCGCGTATTGACCATGGTCTGCGACGGCTTGCTGAACAAGCAGATCGCCTATGAACTGAGCGTGTCCGAGGCCACGGTAAAGGCCCATGTCACGGCGATTTTCCGTAAGCTCGGGGTGCGTACCCGCACGCAGGCGGCCTTGCTGTTGCAGCAACTGGAATCGATTCCGTCTAACTGAAGTGCTTTTCTTCTAGGCTTGGCGTAGCCTGCCGGGCTCTTTCGCATGTGGTTGTGATGATGTCGCCATTCAAAGGCCAGACCGGCCTTAAACGTGTTCTCAATGCCGCCGGTTATTCCCTGGCCGGCCTGCGCGCCGCCTTTACCGGTGAAGCCGCGTTCCGTCAGTTGCTGCTGATCAACCTGGTACTGGTGCCTTTGGCGTTCTACCTGGACGTCAGCCGCGTCGAGCGCGCCTTGATGGTCGCGGTGTGTCTGCTGGCGCTGATCGTCGAGTTGCTCAACTCGGCGGTGGAGGCCGCCATCGACCGTATCTCCCTGGAGCTGCACCCGCTGTCGAAGAACGCCAAGGACATGGGCAGCGCCGCCCAGTTCACCGCCCTCAGCCTGATTGCCCTGGTCTGGGCGATTATCCTGCTGGGGTAGGCTGGACATGCCGTCTAGCGGCTTGTTCGCCGTGGTGGACAAGGTTGCGCCATGTCCGCCCTACGCGAGGTTAGGCAGGACGATCTGATCGCTGCGTGTCACGCCGGCGGTCAGGGCGCGGCACAGCTCGATAAATTCACGCATGGCGGCGGTCTGGTACTTCTGTTTGTGCCAGATAAAGTAGAACTGCCGACGCAGATCCAGCTCGGGGGTTTCCAGCGCCACCAGGCTGCCGCGGCGAAACGCATCGCGCAGCGCCAGGCGGGAAATGCAGCCAATCCCCAGGCCGGATTCCACCGCGCGTTTAATCGCCTCGGTATGCTCCAGCTCCAGGCGGATATTCAGGCTGCTGGGGTGGTGACGCATGGCCTGGTCGAAGGTCAGGCGCGTGCCGGAACCTTGCTCACGCAGAATCCACGCCTCGCGCGTCAGCTCCTCCAGGCTTGCCTCACCGCGCTGCGCCAGCGCATGTTGCGGCGCACAGAACACCACCAGCTCATCTTCAACCCAGGGCTGCACCTCGATATCCGGGTGCTGGCAGTCGCCTTCGATCATGCCCATGTCCAGCTCGTAGTGGGCAATCTGCTGCACCACGTAGGCGGTGTTGTGCACCTGCAGCTTGACCCGGCATTCCGGGTGGCGCTGCATAAAACTGCCGATCAGCAGGGTGGCTAGGTAGTTACCGACGGTCAGGGTAGCGCCGACATTCAGCGAGCCGTAGCCGCTCTTGCCGCCCAGCAGGCGTTCGATTTCCTTGGCCTGGTCGAGCAGCGCCACCGCTTGTGGCAACAGCTGCAGGCCGAGGGCGTTAAGGCACAGGCGTTTACCGGCGCGGTCGAACAGCTGGCAGTCGGATTGGCGCTCCAGTTCGCTGAGTGAGGTGCTGGTGGCCGATTGCGACAGGGCCAGCGAGTCGGCCGCGCGCGACACGCTTTCCTGCTGGGCCACGGCGACGAAGACTTGCAGTTGTCTGAGGGTAAATCGCATATCTATATAACCGATAACCTATATCTTGATAATCAAGTTAACAGATATTCTGCCGCTCATTACAATGCCGTGCAATTGCGCCTAGGTGCGCTGGCGACATTACCTTCTGCGGAGCTCCGAGCATGAGCAATCTTAACGCCGAGCGCATTCTTAGCGTTCACCACTGGAACGACACGCTGTTCAGCTTCAAGTGCACCCGTGATCCGGGTCTGCGTTTCGAGAATGGCCAGTTCGTGATGATCGGCTTGCAGCAGGAGACCGGTCGCCCGCTGATGCGCGCTTACTCGATCGCCAGCCCGAACTGGGAAGAGCACCTGGAGTTCTTCAGCATCAAGGTGCCGGATGGCCCGCTGACCTCGCAGCTGCAGCACCTCAAGGAAGGTGACGAGATCATCATCAGCAAGAAGCCCACCGGCACCCTGGTGCTGGATGACCTCAACCCCGGCAAGCACCTGTACCTGCTCAGTACCGGCACCGGCCTGGCGCCGTTTATGAGCGTGATTCAGGACCCGGAAACCTATGAGCGCTTCGAGAAGGTGATTCTGGTGCACGGTGTGCGCTATGTGAACGAAGTGGCCTACCGCGAATTTATCACCGAGCACCTACCGCAGAATGAATTCTTCGGCGATGCGCTGAGGAACAAGTTGATCTACTACCCGACGGTGACCCGTGAACCCTTCGAGAACCAGGGCCGCCTGACCGACCTGATGCGCAGCGGCAAGCTGTTCGAGGATATCGGCCTGCCGCCGATCAACCCGCAGGACGACCGCGCGATGATCTGTGGCAGCCCGAGCATGCTCGATGAAACCAGCGAAGTGCTCAACGAGTTCGGCCTGAAAATCTCCCCGCGCATGCGTGAGCCGGGTGATTACCTGATCGAGCGCGCCTTCGTCGAGAAGTAAGGCCGCAGTAGACAGTAAGAAGAAGCCCGCCAATCGGCGGGCTTCTTCTTGGCTGCGATCCCAGCGCCGGTCTCGGGTCTCTCGAATTAGCGCTATGCAGGGCATCGAGTCAGTGACTGCGTAGCAGGTGCGAGGCAGGTTTTAGCGTGCGTCGATCTGCTGCTGCAAGTTCTGCACCTGCGCCTGCAGGGTGCTGATATTGCGGGTCATCTGCGCGCGGAAGGCGTCGAACTCAGCCGTGCTGCTGCCGGCGGAACGGGTTTCCAGATCGCTTTTCAGCACCAGCAGGTCCTGCTCGATGCGGGCGATGGCCTGGTTGGGGTTGCCCTGTTTTTTCAGCGCTGCGATCTCGCCGCTCAAGCCGGCCAGCTGCTCATCGACTTTGCTCTGCCCGGCCAGCGCGCTTTTCAGGGCGGCTTGCTCGCTTTTCAGCGCCGCCTGTTCGGCGTTGATTTTCTTCACGCTGGCGTCCAGCGCGGCACTGCTGCCTTCCTGGCTCTTGAGCTGTACAGCCAGTTGCTCAAGACGTTTGCTTTGCTCACTCCGCTGGCTGCTGGCGCCCTGCTGTTGCTTGCTCAGCTCCGCCAGTTTGCTTTCCAGCTGCTTGACCTGCAGTTTCAGCGCTTCACTGCCGCTGGTGACTGTGGACTCGGTGGCCACCACCTTGCCGGAAATATCCTGAATACGACCTGCCGCCTCCTCGCTGATGCGCGCGAAGCTTTCCTGGGTAGCAACCAACTGCTGCTCCATCAGGCTGATCTGCTGAAAACTCCACCAGCCGAGCCCGCCCAAGGCAATCATCAAGGCGCCGACCAGCGCCCAGAGTGGGCCGGTGCTGGCCGACTTTACCGGCACAGCGGCCGCCGCACGGCCATAGCTGTTAGCGCGTGCTGGCTGCGCGTGGTCGGCGGCATAGTCGTCGTGATCGTGATCGCGTTGATCAGCTCGCAGGCTGGGCACGTGATCGAGTTCGTCGTGGGCATCGTTACGCATGGTTCAACCTTCAAGAAAGCGCGGGGGGAGGGGCCTGCCGGACTTAACGCGGTTCTGCTGCCGAACAGCTCGACAGGCTCCAAGCAAATCGCCGCGCAGTATAACGGTTCGCGCGCAGCCCTTCAGTGTCGCGCCATGCCAGTGCGAGGCGCACCGACGAAGGGCACGACACAGCCATCGACCCGCTGCAGCCCGCGCAGTTCCACAGGCTGTGAACTGGTATGCGCTTTGCAATTACCTATTGCGAAGTTTTCGCAGCGCCAGGGAGCACCGGTGCTGCAGGCGCGATCCGCACGCGGCAAACGCGGCGAGACCAGGCGGGTGGCATTCCGGATGGATGACGCCCAGCCCACTTGTACTAACGGGGGAAGGTCCATGGAGCTGAACAGAGAAGTACTCGATTGCATGATGAGCCTGCGCCGCAGGCTGCGCGAAGAACTGACGGTGGACATTCGCATGAGCCAGCCGGATGCGATCAACAGCATGCTCAGCGCCTGCCTCAGCTCAAGTAATGAGCAAACCCGCCAACTGGGACAACTGCTGGCCCAGTACAGCGACCGCCCCTTCGGTGAGTCCGCGACCACACCCCGGATGCAGGCCGGTCATCCGCTGCTGGTGGAAGAACCGGCGCAGCGCCCGGCCAGCGCCTCGGTACGGATGTATCGCGGACAGCGTGTTTACGCCTGAGAACCTGCATACGATCTGCTGCGCGTCGGCCCTGCAGCGTTAAAAACAGGCTCGGAATGCTCATTTACACCAGTAAACTCCGCTTCCTCGCCGTTTTGACCAGCCGAAGGCTGTTACTACGTAGCGCCTTGCAGGACTCTAGCTCGCAAGATCGTAAACAGGTTCTAAATAGTCAGCTCGGATGATGCGCCTGCCACCAGGCGCAGAATTCATCCAGCGCACTCCATAGGCTGGCCTTGGGCTCGTACTGCAGATACTGCTGCGCGCGGCTGATATCCAGGGAGAAATCCTTGGCCATCACCGCCACACCCAGGCGGAACAGGGTTGGCTCCGGGCGCCCCGGCAGCAGCTTGCACACACCCTCGTTCAACGCCGCCGCACCGTAGGCCAGGCCATAGGGCAGATGGCGGGTCACGGGCGGCAGATCGAGCTTGCGCAGCACGTAATTGACCACGTCCCACAACGACACCGGCGCGCCAGTGCTGATGTTGTAGACCTGCCCCAGCGCCGGCCCGGCGGCCAGCAGGCAACTCATCAAGGCCTGGTTGAGGTTGTGCACGCTGGTGAAGTCGACCTTGTTCAGGCCGTTGCCGATGATCGACAAACGGCCCTTGCGCTGCATATTGATCAGCCGAGGAAAGATGCTGGTATCGCCCGCGCCGGTAACAAAGCGCGGACGCAGCGCCAGCACCTCCAGGCCAAATTCCTGGGCGGCAAACACCTGCTGCTCGGCGAGAAACTTGGTCTTGCCGTAGTGATCGGAAAAGTGCTTGGGCAGCTGTTCTTCACGCAGGCCGACATGCGCCTGACCATCGAAATACACCGACGGCGAAGACAAATGCACCAGCCGCCGTACCTTCTGTTTCAGGCAGGCATCCACCACGTTCTCGGTGACCGTGACGTTAGCCTGATAGAAGTGCTCATAACGCCCCCACACCCCGACCGCACCGGCGCAATGCACCACCGCTGCAACATCCCGGCACAGCTGTTGTACCAGCTCCGGGTCGGACAGATCGCCCTGGACAAACTCCGCGCCGCGCGCGCGCAGGTGCTCAACGCCCTCGGCACGGCGACCGTTGACCCGCACGCTCAAGCCCTGTTCCAAGGCAAAACGGGCGAAACGCCCACCGATAAAGCCACTGGCCCCGGTTACCAGAATCTTCATTGCCGCCCCCTTTGCCTTGATTGCAGGCCACTCTAGCAGCGCACGCCAGCCGCTGCCGTGGCATTGCAGGCCAGAACAACGACTGCACACACCCTGCGATAGGCCAACAGGACCGCACATAGCGACTAAGCTGCCAGACGCAACCCTATAACAATTAAGGAGCACTGGATGGCCACGCACTGGATGATCTACGGCGCCAATGGTTACACCGGCCACCTGCTGGCCACCGAAGCCAGGCGCCAGGGCCTCACGCCGATTCTGGCGGGCCGCAACCCGGCCGCCGTACACGCACTCGGCAGCCTGCTGGGCCTGGAGTGCCGAATATTCGATATCAACCAGCTGGATCGAGCCAAGGAAGCCCTGGCCGATATTGCCGTGGTCGCCCACTGCGCCGGGCCATTCTCTGCCACCAGCGCGCCGATGCTCGATGCCTGCCTGGCCAGCGCCACGCACTACGTCGACATCACCGGCGAAATCAGCGTGTTCGAAGCCGCTCAGCAACGTCATCAGCAGGCGCGCGAGATGGCTGTGGTGGTCTGCCCCGGCGTGGGCTTCGATGTGATCCCCAGCGATTGCCTGGCCGCCTGCCTGCACCAGGCCCTGCCCGATGCCACGCACCTGGCACTGGGGTTCGACAGTGGCAGCGGGCTGTCGCCCGGCACCGCGAAAACCTCGGTGGAAGGCCTGAAGTTTGGTGGCAAGGTGCGCCGCGCAGGGGGCATCACCGATGTCCCACTGGGCTATAAACGCCGCGTCATCAACTTTGGCCGCGGTGAAAAGCCCGCCGTAACCATTCCCTGGGGCGATGTTTCCACCGCCTACCACTCCACCGGCATCGACAATATCGAGGTGTACCTGCCCACACCGACGGCAGCCGCGATCGTGATGCGCCTGATCGACCCGCTGCGTGCCCTGCTGGGCCTGGATGCGGTGCAGAACTGGCTCAAGCGGCTGATCGAAAAACGCGTCAGCGGCCCTGATGAAGCCAGCCGCGCCCGCCAGCGCACCTGGCTGTGGGGCGAGGCGCGTAATGCCGCCGGCGTGGTGAAAACCGCGCGCCTGGAAACCGCCAACGGCTATGACGTGACCGTGCACGGCGCCTTGCTGGCCGTGCGGCACTTGCTCGATTACAGCGGCCCCGGCGGTTACTTCACCCCCAGCAAGCTGCTCGGCGAGCGTTGTGTGGAACAGCTGCCGGGCTCGGGCAAAGTAGTTATTTGCTGAGCGCGACCAAGCTGTGGCTGGCCGCCTGGGTAAGGTGGCGAGTCAGCTGATTAAGCAACTCGCCGCCATTACGCCAATGGTGCCAATACAGCGGCACATCGATTGGCCGGTCGCTGATCAACTCGAGCAGTTCGCCACGAGCCATCTCCCCCTGCACCTGCAGCTCCGGAATCAGCCCCCAGCCAAATCCGGCCTGGGCCAGACGGATAAAGCCTTCGGATGACGGGCACAGATGGTGAGCAAAGCCGCCTTCGACGCCCAGGCCGGACAGGTAGCGATGTTGCAACAAATCATCCGGGCCAAATACGATGGCCGGCGCATGGGCCAACGCCTGCGCCGTCACCCCTGTCGGGAAATGCCGGGCAATAAACCCTGGACTGGCCATGGCACGATACCGCATCGCCCCCAGCAACACGGCACGCGCACCGGCTACCGGGCGTTCGCTGGCGCACACGCAGGCTGCCACTTCGCCAGCGCGCATGCGTTTGAGGCCGACCTCCTGATCTTCCACCAGCAGATCCAGCAGCAAGCGCTGCTCGCTGCAGAACGCGCCTACGGCGCCGGCCCACCAGGTGGCCAGGCTGTCGGCATTCAGCGCAATGCGTAGGCGCTCGGGCAGACCGCCCTCATCCAGCCCCGGTACTTGCGCCTGAATATCGCGCTCCAGCAGACGCACCTGCTGCACATGGTTGAGCAAACGCCGGCCGATTTCCGTCGGCGCCGGCGGCAGCGCGCGCACCAGCACCGGTTGGCCGACGCGCGCCTCCAGCAGCTTGATCCGCTGCGACACCGCCGACTGCGACAGGCCCAGCACCTGTGCCGCGCGCTCAAACCCGGCCTGCTCGACAACAGCGGCCAGGGCGGCGAGTAGTTTGTAATCCAGCAAAATAAGATTTCCTAATGAGTGATCAGGATTATTGGTTTCTCTTATATACCCAGCCGCAGCAGACTGGCCAGCATCAAACGGGACAGCTGCCGGAGAACGACTGATGTGGCAAAGCTATAGCAATGGATTACTGATCGCCGCCGGGCTGATCATCGCCCTCGGCGCGCAGAATGCCTTCGTCCTGGCGCAGAGCCTGCGCCGCGAGCATCACCTACCGGTGGCACTGCTCTGTGTGGTCTGCGATGCCTTGCTGGTCACTGCCGGGGTATTCGGCCTGGCCGCCGTATTGGCGCAGAGCCCGGTTCTGCTGGGTGTGGCGCGCTGGGGTGGGGCGGCCTTTCTGCTCTGGTATGGCGCCCAGGCACTGGTTCGCGCCAGTCGTCCGCAGGCACTCAATCAGACTTACGACAGCGGCCCGCGCTCACGCCGCGCAGTGCTGCTGGCGGCCCTGGCCGTGACCCTGCTTAACCCGCACGTGTATCTGGATACCGTGCTGCTGATCGGCTCACTCGGCGCGCAGCAGCCGGTGCCCGGCGCCTATGCCCTGGGCGCGGCCAGCGCTTCATTAATGTGGTTCTTCTGCCTGGCCCTGGGTGCGGCCTGGCTAGCGCCCTGGTTGGCGCGCCCGAGCACCTGGCGCTTTATCGACCTGGGTGTGGCCTTGATGATGTTCAGCATTGCCTGGCAGCTGCTAAGCAATCCAGGGATGCTCTAATCCTGAGATGCTCTAAAACGGCCCGCCCGCAACGCGCCGAGGTGGTTTTCCACACAGTTGCCGCGTGTTTAAGGCGCAGGGCCAGTGCTATGATTCATGGCTCGCGGCGCAAAGAGATAACTCACGCCGCTAGAGGGCCGCCCGTGATCGGCCTCGCGCACACCGCACCTGACCTGATTAGGAGATAGACCATGGCTTTCGAATTGCCGCCGCTGCCTTACGCTCATGACGCCCTGCAGCCGCATATTTCCAAGGAAACCTTGGAATTCCACCACGACAAGCACCACAACACCTACGTCGTGAACCTGAACAACCTGGTCCCAGGCACCGAGTTCGAAGGCAAAACCCTGGAAGAGATCGTCAAGACCTCTTCGGGCGGCATCTTCAACAACGCCGCTCAGGTCTGGAACCACACCTTCTACTGGAACTGCCTGGCGCCTAACGCCGGTGGCCAGCCGACCGGTGCCCTGGCTGACGCGATCAACGCGGCCTTCGGTTCCTTCGACAAGTTCAAGGAAGAGTTCAGCAAAGTCTCCATCGGCACCTTCGGTTCCGGCTGGGGCTGGCTGGTGAAGAAGGCTGACGGTTCCCTGGCCCTGGCCAGCACCATCGGCGCCGGCTGCCCGCTGACCAGTGGCGACACCCCGCTGCTGACCTGCGACGTCTGGGAGCACGCCTACTACATCGACTACCGCAACCTGCGCCCGAAGTATGTTGAGGCGTTCTGGAACCTGGTCAACTGGGACTTCGTCGCGCAAAACTACGCCGCCTAAGCACCTGCGTAACCTACAAGAAACCCGGCCCGGCGCCGGGTTTCTTGCTATGTGAGAAGCGTTTTACAGCAGCTTGCGCGGCGCGAACGCCAGGTGCCGCGCCTCCACCTGCCGCACCACCATGCCCAACCGCTGCCGCCAGCTGAGCAGCAGCGGCTTCGGGGCGGGCAGTAAGGCCGATAACGGCCCAGTCAGCGCGCCCGCCAGTTCGCGGTAGAGTTTGGCGCGCTCCAGCTTGCGTGCAGTGGTCGCGGCCACCTCGCCGAGAAACTTATTGAGCGCAAACGGCGGTCTGTCGGCATATTTGCTTTCCCACAGCGCCAAGCCCGGTGTAGATCGCCCGTCGGCGAGTTGCCAGGCTCATCTCACACCCTTCTCGGCAGATCGTTGTTATCGAAGGCCACGGCCAGGTTGAACTCGGCATAATCCAGACCGCGTTGTTCATGCAGGTCGAGGTGCGCAGACCAAGGGTTTTCGCCAGCAACAGATAGAGCATCACGTGAAACAGCAAGAAGGTAAAACCCCAGGGTTAGCCTGTATGCGGCGCGAAATGGCTCATGCCGAACCAGCTGGTGATATTGCTGCCGAACATCAGACCGAAGCCCAGCAACCAGAAAGTGATGCCGCCGACGCAGCCGTCCATGTAATTTTTCATCATCACATTGACCGTGTTCTTCGCCCGCGACATGCCGCTTTCCAACAAGGCAAAGCCAGCCTGCATAAAGAACACCAGCGCGCTGGCCAACACCCGCCAGGCGGTATTGAGCGCCTTATCACTGGTTGCCTGCACCAATGGCGAAACCGCAAAAGCAGCTAGCCCTAACAGTCGAGCGTTCAGCGCAGCGTGCCCCATGACGGTGAGTACAGGGGGCTTCGCAACGCTCATGCCAAACAAAAAATAGCCGGGCGCCACTTTTAACGGTGCCTAGCCACGGCCCGAAGGGTGGCCGCCAGGGATAGCAGGCCATAAAACCGCCAAACGGTGCTCAAGTCGCCGTCAATTCGCACCGACACAGTGCTGGCAGCCAATACAGCTGCCAGCCTCCGCGCCATCGCCGCGCAGATCATTTGTTCGACGAAGTATGGTAATGGCCCTTTGACTGCAAGCACGACTTTGCCAATACTCACAGGCGTCTGACGCCGAAGGCCTCGAACAAGGAATTGCCATTTGAAGCTGGAACTCAAACACAGCTTGTCACTCAAGCTGCTCCGCGTAGTGCTGTTATCAGCGTTGATCGTCGGCGTAGTCCTGAGTCTTGCGCAGATTGTCTTTGACGTTTACAAGACGCGTCAGGCAGTCGCCAATGATGCGCACCGCATCCTCGGCATGTTCCGCGACCCTTCCACCCAAGCGGTGTATAGCCTGGACCGGGAAATGGGCATGCAGGTGATTGAAGGCCTGTTCCAGCATGAGTCGGTGCGTATGGCCGCCATCGGCCACCCTAACGAACCGATGCTGGCGGAGAAAGCCCGCGAACAAGTCGACATACCGACGCGCTGGCTGACCGACCCGATCCTTGGCAAAGAACAGAATTTCACCACCCAACTGGTCGGTCGAGGGCCCTACAGCGAATACTACGGCGACCTCAGCATCACCCTCGACACCGCGCCCTATGGTCAGAACTTTGTCACCAACTCGGTGATTATCTTTATTTCCGGGGTCCTGCGCGCCCTGGCTATGGGCCTGGTGTTGTACCTGGTCTACCACCTGCTGCTGACCAAGCCGCTGTCGAAAATTATCGAGCACCTGACCAACATCAACCCGGACCGCCCCAGCGAGCACAAGCTGCCGATGCTCAAGGGTAACGAGAAGAACGAGCTGGGCCTGTGGATCAACACCGCCAACCAGTTGCTCTCATCCATCGAGCGCAACACCAGCCTGCGCCGCGAGGCGGAAAACAGCCTGCTGCGCATGGCCCAGTACGACTTCCTCACCGGCCTGCCGAACCGTCAGCAACTGCAACAGCAACTCGACCAGATTCTCGGTGATGCCGGGCGTCTGCAGCGTCGCGTTGCCGTCCTCTGCGTCGGCCTGGATGACTTCAAAGGGATCAACGAACAATTCAGCTACCAGACTGGTGACCAGCTGTTGCTGGCCCTGTCCGATCGCCTGCGCAGCCACAGTGGCCGCCTCGGTGCCCTGGCGCGTCTGGGCGGCGACCAATTTGCCCTGGTGCAGGCCGATATCGAGCAGCCTTATGAGGCCGCCGAGCTGGCGCAGAGCGTGCTCGATGACCTCGACAATCCCTTTATGCTCGACCAGCAGCAAGTGCGCCTGCGCGCCACCATCGGTATCACCTTGTTCCCGGAAGATGGCGACACCACCGAGAAGCTGCTGCAGAAAGCCGAGCAGACCATGACTCTGGCCAAGAGCCGCTCGCGCAACCGCTACCAGTTCTATATCGCCAGCGTCGATAGCGAAATGCGCCGCCGCCGTGAGCTGGAAAAAGACCTGCGCGACGCCCTGGCCTTGAATCAGCTGCACTTGGTCTATCAACCTCAGGTCGATTACCGCGACCACAGCGTGGTCGGCGTCGAAGCGCTGCTGCGCTGGCAGCACCCACAACATGGTTCTGTGCCGCCGGATCTGTTTATTCCACTGGCCGAACAGAACGGCACCATTATTCCGATTGGCGAATGGATTCTCGACCAGACCTGCCGCCAGCTGCGCGACTGGCATGATTTGGGCTTTACCGAACTGCGCATGGCGGTCAACCTGTCCACTGTGCAGCTGCATCACGCCGAGCTGCCGCGGGTGGTGAACAACCTGATGCAGGTCTACCGTCTGCCGTTGCGCAGCCTGGAGCTGGAAGTCACGGAAACCGGCCTGATGGAAGACATCAACACTGCCGCCCAGCACCTGCTCAGCCTGCGCCGCTCTGGTGCGCTGATCGCTATCGACGACTTCGGTACCGGCTACTCCTCGCTGAGCTACCTAAAGAGCCTGCCACTGGACAAGATCAAGATCGACAAGAGCTTCGTCCAGGACCTGCTGGAAGACGAGGACGACGCGACCATCGTGCGCGCCATTATCCAGTTGGGTAAGAGCCTGGGCATGCAGGTGATCGCCGAGGGTGTGGAAACCGTCGAGCAGGAGGCCTATATCATCGCCCAAGGCTGTAATGAGGGGCAGGGCTATCTGTACAGCAAGCCACTGCCAGCGCGCGAGCTGACGGCCTACCTGAAACAGGCCCGGCGCCTGAACAACGCAGCTAATCCGGCCACGCTCTAAGCATCTGCCGCCGGTCTGCGGCGTGTCAGCTAGATGGCGTCAAGCACGGCTCAGGCAGTGCTTGCCGCTCACCGCTGTTTGGGCTCTGTAAAACGTGCGCGCAAATAACGGTCCAACACCTTAGGGTGGGCTTAGCCAACCACGAACTGCTCCGGGGGCGTGTTGATCAGCCCCCTGGGTCGTCAGCTGCTGGGCGCGCTTGGGCCTACGTTGTCTCAGCGGCGTCCAGCTGGGCACTGCGCTCTGTACGTCCCAGGTACTCTTGTTGCCGTTCGAGCTGCGTGAGGCTTGGGTGCGCGCAGACCAAGGCCTCTACCGTCGCTGGTGGTCAACTGGCCAACAATCAGCCCCCTGGCAACAGAACGGCACACGCGCTCTGCACGGTTGTGCCGATATCCTTGAGGTAATCGGCTGATGCAGCGCGTCTATTCCAGCTCAAAGGCACAGTGCGCACGGTTGCCGCCTTTCTGTTTAGCCCGGTACATGGCGTTGTCGGCATGTTGCAGCAATTGTTGTTCATCCTGGGCGTGCTGCGGATAAAGAGCGATGCCAATGCTCGGCAGGATGGTCTGGCTACGCCCGCACAGCTGGAAGGGCTGGTTGAGGCTCTGGCGGATCTTCTCGGCCACCACGTTGGCGTGATCGGCCGAGTGAAAATCTTCCAGCAGTACGACGAATTCATCCCCGGCAAAGCGCGCTACCGTATCGACCTCGCGCAGGCATAGCTGGATACGTTGGGCGACGCCTTGCAGCAGCTGGTCGCCGGCGGCATGGCCGAGGGTGTCGTTGACCTGCTTAAACTTGTCCAGGTCGAGAAACAGCAGCGCCACTTGCGATTGTTCACGGCGCGCGCGGGCCAGGGCCGTGTGCAAACGGTCGCGCAGCAGTGCGCGGTTGGGCAGCTGAGTGAGCTGGTCGTACTGCGCCATAAACTGCAGGCGGCTGAGCATCTGCTGGCGCTCGATGGCCGTGGCTACCTGGGTTGAGACAAATTGCAGCAGCTCCTGATCACGCTCGTTGTAGCGCGTGGAGGCGCTGCTTTGTACCAGCAATGCACCGATAATCCCACGGTGTGAACGCAGCGGTACGCCGAGCCAGCTATGGGGCATTTCAGTTTGTACCTGGCTGGCGTTGGGCAATAGCAGGGTGTTGCCGCTGCGAATCACCTGGGCGCTCAGCGTGGCGGCATTCAGTGGCGTATCAGCCAGAGGTATAGGAAGGGGGTCGGCGGGGTAGGGCAGGCTCAATTCGTCGTTCTGTTCGTCATACAAGGCGACGGAAAAGCTCAGGGTTGGCAACAGTTCGCCAATAATCTGATGCACCTGCTGAAACAGCCCGAGCAGGTCCTTGGCCGAATGAGCCGCTTCGGAAATGCCATACAGCGCGGTCTGCAGAGCTTCGCTGCGCTTGCGCTCGGTGATGTCGTGGGCCACGGCGATGCGCACCTGATCATCTTCCGACCAGCGTGCGGACCAGAGGATATGCACGGTACTGCCATCCTTGCGCAGGTAGCGGTTCTCGAAGTTCGGTTTATGCACGCCGGCCATCACTTCCTTGGCGGCCTGCAGGGTTTTCGCGCGGTCTTCGGGATGCACCATCTCGATCATCACCTGGCCGATCATCTCGTCTGCGCTGTAGCCGAAGATGCGCTGGCAAGCGGCGCTGACAAAAACGAAGCGCCCGCGTTTGTCGACCACGCAGATGGCGTCGAGCAGCAGGTCGACAAGGTTTTCGGTCGGCGCGTAGGTGCTGGCTTTCATGCGCTCACATGGTGTCGATAGGCGATGGCGGGCCAGTCGGACCGGCTACTGGCGCTTTGGCAGTTAGGCCCTGCGCTCCCCATACCCGCAAGGCGTGCTGCAGTGAACGCCTGTTTGCCGCCTGCAGAGCTCTGCCGAGCGCTTGCGAGGTTGTCGCTGCGCCCGGCATCTGCTCAGTGTAGATGCCCCACGTCGACGGGGCGCTGCGCAGCTATTGCGCGTGGCTGAAGCGCTGTCCAGAGACGGCCGGATGGTAGATCGGCTGCACCTTGTTGCCGGCAGGGTCGAGCAGATGGAAGCTGTGCGCGCCGTCACCATGGGCGAAGGGCCGGTCCAGCAGTGTCACGCCCTGCGCCTTGAAGTAGGCGTACCAGGCGTGCAGCTCGTCGATGCTGTCGACGATAAACCCGTAGTGGTCCACCGCCTGCTCGCCGCTGCTGGGCACGCTGGCGCGGCCCAAGGAGAGGTTATCGTTGCCGCAGGTCAGGTAGACCAGATCTGAATTGGCGCGGTGCAGCACCTGCATGCCGAGAATATCCACGTAGAAGCGCTCGCAGGCTTCCAGATTGGGAACCAGCAAGGCGATATGGCGTAAGCCGTTAAGGCGACCGGGGCGTTCGAGCATGGAGAGCATCCTTTTTTTGTATACATTTATAATGTAAATATAAGACAAAATTGTTGCTCAGCCTACGTGCGCGAACGGGGTGCGATTTAGTTCAGCTGGCCGCTACGACTGCCAGTACGCAGATGCTGCCGGGCTGCGGGTAGTGCCAGTGCACATCGACATCCCAGAAGCGCGCGCCGTAGCGGCGTTCAGGGCTGGGCTGCTGGTAGGCCGGGCGCGGGTCCTGGGCCAGGCATTGCTCGATCAATTCGACCAGCGGTTCACTCAGACGTTGCCCGTGCTCACGGGCCTGGGTCAGTGCAGATCCCTGCCAAGTGACTTCGATCAACGCCGGTGCACTGTCGGCGATGCGGTTGTAGGCACTGGCAACGCTGTCGGCATAGGGCACGTAGGGTTTGATATCCAGCACCGGGGTGCCGTCGAGCAGATCGATACCGGACAGCCACAGCTTGCCGGCTTCTACCTTGTCCAGCTTGACCACCGACTGACCAATGCCATTGGGTCTGTGCGTGGCGCGGGTGCTGAATACGCCGACCGATTGATTGCCGCCCAGGCGCGGCGGGCGCACCTTGAGCCGCGGCTTGTCTTCCAACGCCTGGTGAAACAGAAACAGCAGCCAGACATGGCTGACCTGCTCCAGCCCCTGCACGGCATCGCCGTTATCGAAGGGCGCAATCAGCTCCAGCACGCCACGGGCCGCCGGGGCCAGTTGCGGCTGACGGGGAATGGCGAACTTCTCCTTGAAGCAGGAGCGGACAAAACCGATGGGCGAAACAGAGTAGGGCATGGCGGCGTGGTCGAGTGAAAACGCCGCCATAGTACCTGACTAGAGGTGAAAACCGCCGTCGATGGGGATGATCGCGCCGGTCATATAAGCTCCGGCGGTGCTGGCCAGGCTGATGGCCAGGGCGGCCATTTCCGCTTCACGGCCCCAGCGCTGCATGGGGATCAGCGCGCAGTCTTCGGCCATGGCGGCCTCATCCTGGGCGATAAACTGGGTCATCTTGCTTGGGAAGCGCCCCGGGGCAATCACATTGACGTTGATATGTTCACCGACCAGCTCGCGGGCGAGCATGCGCGACAGCTGGTGCAGCGCCGCCTTGCTCGGGCCGTAAGCATAGGCGTCTTCGCCGTGGGAGGTGATGCCGGCCACCGAGCCGATATTGATCACCCGCGCCGGATTGGCGGCGCTACCGGCCTTGCGCAGTAATGGCAGCAATTGCTGGATGCAGCTGAACACCGAGGTCACGTTGAGCTGCATGACCTTTTCCCAGCCCTTGGCCGGGTAGCTTTCCAGCGGCGCGCCCCAGGTGGTGCCGGCGTTATTGACCAGAATATCCAGGCTGTCGATCGTGCCGGCCAACTGCTCGGCCAGCAGGTGCACGCCTTCTTCGCTGGCCAGGTTGGCGGCAATGCCATGGCAGGTGCCGAAGACCGACAGCTCGGCAGCGGTTTGCGCACAGGCTTCGCCATCGCGGGCGCAGACGTAAACCGTGGCGCCGGCTTCGACAAAGGCCTTGGCGATCATCTTGCCGATACCGCGGGTGCCGCCGGTGACCAGGGCGGTGCGGCCTTGCAGGGAGAAATAAGGGTGCATGGCGAATCCTTCAGGGGGATGAGTGCCACTACCCTAATCGCCTGCCCGCTGCACGGCAGGCACTATTGCACTTGGAAATACAGCGCCATGCGGCCAGGCATGGCGGGTAACCGCGGGCTTAGCCGCGTATGCGCAGGGTCAGACCCTTAAGGAAGTTGCGCAGAAACTGGTCGCCGCAGGTGCGGTAGTTGCTGTGGCCGAACTTGCGGAACAGCGCGCTCATTTCCGGTTTGGAAACCGGGCAGTCGACGCTGTTCATGATCGTGTGCATGTCGTCTTCTTTCAGCTCGAAGGCCACGCGCAGTTTTTTCAATACCATGTTGTTGGTGACCGGTAGCTCCAGCGGCTGAGCCGGGCGGCTGTCATCCTTGCCGCGCTTGAAGAACACCAGACCGTCGAGGAAATGTGCCATCAGCTCGTCGTCGCACGGGATAAAGCCTTCTTCGTCTTCCTTCTTGAGCATGGCGGCGAGGTCGTTGGGGGCAACCTGTTTGCCGCTGAGCTTGATGATGTCGAGCATCTGCGCGTCGCTGATGTCGAGGGTGTAGCGCAGGCTGCGCAGTACGTCGTTGTTGAGCATGGAAAGGTCCTGAAAAAGGCGGCTGCCCAAGGCAGCCGTTAAAAAATGATTAGAAGCGTTCTTTGCCAGCCAGATAGCGCCACTGGCCCGCAGGAACCTTGGCCATCGGCACACCGCCGATACGCAGGCGCTTCATGCCCAGCACTTTGAGGTCGAGGCTGTTGCACATAAATACGATCTGACCGGGCAGCGGGTTCTTCAAGGCAAAGCGCAGGCGGGTTTCGTTCTGCCAGCTGACCTTGCAGGGGGCCAGAGCCACGCCATTAAAGGTCAGGCCGTGCGCCAGGCGCTTGAGCTGGCTGGCACTCAAGGTACCGACCACTTCGACCACATATTCCTGCTCCAGTTTGCTCAGGTCTTCCTTGAGCTTGCGCTCGATGCGCCAGTCCTGGGTCAGCACATGCAAACCATCGGCGCCGGCTTGCAGCGGTGCACAGCTGATCAGACGGGCGAAGTGGCTTTTCAGCGGACGGATGCCGGCAGCGTCCTCCGCCCAATGGCTGGCTGCGCCGATGCTCTCGACGGCGCGATCCGGGTTGTGCCCGTTGGGCACATTGAGCAGTAGGGTGACCGGCTCGACTGGTGCCAGCACGGCATTGGGCAGCAGTTCCACGCGCTGCTCGGTGATCTTGAACTGCGGCTCTTCCACCACCACGCCATCTACCGTGACCCAGCCGCCTTCGATATACAGCTCGGCCTCGCGGCGCGAACAGCCAATCACTTCGATCAGGCGTTTGGATAGGCGAATGGGGTCGGTCATAAAAGCGGTCATCGGCAAAAAAAGGGCGGCCATTGTAACTGGCCTGGGCGCCCGTGCGCGGAACATCGGGCGAGCGGTGCTGATAAAACTCTCCGCTGGATTTTCCACGGGCAGCTGGATGGGTGATAACCCATCAGTTGCAGCTATGGGTTACCCCCATTCCTACTTTTCCAGGCGCATAAAAAACCGCTCCTTAGAGCGGTTTTTCTCACCTTGGGTATTTAGCCGCCCAGGTAGGCGTCGCGCACCTTTGGATCATTGAGCAACTGTTCACCGCTGCCCTGCATAACGATCCGACCGTTCTCCAGCACATAACCGCGATCGGCCAGCTTGAGCGCCTGGTTGGCGTTCTGCTCGACCAGGAACACCGTCACACCGTCCTTGCGCAGCTGTTCGATGATGTCGAAGATCTGCTGGATGATGATCGGCGCCAGGCCCAGCGACGGCTCATCGAGCAGCAGCAAGGTTGGTTTGCTCATCAAGGCGCGGCCGATGGCGAGCATCTGCTGCTCACCACCAGACATGGTGCCGGCACGTTGGGCAAAGCGTTCTTTCAGGCGCGGGAACAGGTGCAGCACCTTGTCCAATTGCTCCTGATTGTCGGCCTTGCTGCCGAAGAAGCCGCCCATTACCAGGTTCTCTTCCACTGTCAGGCGGGAGAACACCCGACGGCCTTCCGGCACCACGGCAATGCTCTTGCGCATGATGCTCGGGGTGTCCTGGCCGATCAGCTCTTCACCCTGGTAGCGGATGCTGCCGCTGCTCGCCTGGGGCGAACCGCAGAGGGTCATTAGCAGGGTCGACTTGCCGGCACCATTGGCGCCGATCAGGGTGACGATTTCACCCTGACGGACTTCGACGTTGACGTCATGCAGCGCCTGGATCTTGCCGTAGAAGGTGGAAACATTGTCGAAATACAGCATCACGCTTCCCCCAGGTAGGCTTTGATCACGTCCGGGTTGGCGCGGATCTGCTCCGGCGTACCGTCGGCCAGGGGCGTGCCCTGGTTGATCACATAGATGTGGTCGGAAATGCTCATGACCAGCTTCATGTCGTGCTCGATCAGCAGCACGGTGACATTGTGCTCATCGCGCAACACGCGGATCAGTGCCTTGAGGTCGTCGGTTTCGCGTGGGTTGAGGCCGGCGGCTGGCTCGTCCAGCATCAGGATGCTCGGGCGGGTCATCATGCAGCGGGCAATTTCCAGGCGGCGTTGCTGACCGTAAGCCAGGGTGCCGGCCGTGCGGTTGGCGAACTCGGTCAGGTTGACCTGGTCCAGCCAGTACGCGGCGAACTCCATGGCTTCGCGTTCGCTTTTGCGAAACGCCGGGGTCTTCAGCAGGCCCGCCAGGTAGTTGGTGTTGAGGTGACGATGCTGGGCTACCAGGAGGTTTTCCACCGCAGTCATGTCCTTGAACAGACGCACGTTCTGGAACGTGCGCACCACGCCTTTGCGGGCGATCTTGTGGCCAGGCAGGCCTTCGATCTGCTCGCCATTGAGGCGGATGCTGCCGCTGGTGGGCTGGTAGAAGCCGGTCAGGCAGTTGAATACCGTGGTCTTGCCGGCGCCGTTCGGGCCGATCATCGACACCACTTGTTTTTCCGCGACCTGCAGGTTCACCCCGTTGACGGCCAGCAGGCCGCCGAAGCGCATGGACAGGCCGCTTACTTCTAGGATCGGGCGGCTCATTGCTTCAGCTCCAGGTGCGGGCGTTGCATGGGCAGCAGGCCCTGCGGACGCCAGATCATCATCAATACCATCAGCGCGCCGAACATCAGCATGCGGTATTCGTTGAATTCACGTGCCAGCTCCGGCAGCAGAATCATCACGATGGCCGCCAGAATGATACCCAGCTGCGAACCCATGCCGCCCAGTACAACGATGGCGAGGATGATCGCCGATTCGATAAAGGTGAACGACTGCGGGCTGACCAGGCCTTGGCGCGCGGCAAAGAAACTGCCGGCGAAACCGGCGAAGCAGGCGCCAATGGTAAAGGCCGAGAGCTTGATTGCGGTGGGGTTCATACCCAGAGCGCGGCAGGCGATTTCGTCTTCACGCAGGGCTTCCCAGGCGCGGCCGATCGGCATGCGCAGCAGGCGGTTGATCACGAACAGGGTCAACAACACCAGCAGCAGGGCGATCAGGTAGAGGAAAATCACCTTGTTGATCGAGTTGTAGGCCACCCCGAAGTACTCGTGGAAGGTCTGCATGCCTTCGGCGGCCTTGCGGTCGAACGACAGGCCGAACAGCGTTGGCTTGGGGATCGAGCCGATGCCGTTGGGGCCACCGGTGAGCCAGGTCATGTTGTTCAGCAGGATGCGGATGATCTCGCCGAAACCCAGGGTGACGATGGCCAAGTAGTCGCCGCGCAAACGCAGCACCGGGAAGCCCAGGATAAAGCCGAAGAACGCCGCCATCAGGCCGGCAATCGGCAGGCAGATCCAGAAGCTCAGGCCGAAGTAGAACGACAGCAGCGCGTAGCTGTAGGCGCCCACAGCGTAGAAGGCCACGTAGCCGAGGTCGAGCAGGCCGGCCAGACCGACCACGATGTTCAGGCCGAGGCCGAGCATCACGTAGATCAGGATCAGCGTGGCGATATCCACCGCCCCGCGCGAGCCGAAGAACGGCCAGGCCAGGGCGACGACGATCAGACCCAGAACGATCCAGCGCTGGGTCGAGGGCAGGGTGAGGAACTCGCTGGCTTTGCCCGGCATGCTCGGCAGCTTGGGCGCGTGGCTCCAGGCGGCGCTCAGGTGGTTACGCAGCAGTTGCCAGAAGAACATGGCAATCGAGCAGCCGAAGATGGTCCACAGCACGGCCGGGCTGGCGCCTTGCACTTCGAGCTTGATGCCGACCGTGGAGAGCTTCAGGCCGATAACCGGGTAGGCCACGGCGAGCACCAGCAGGGCGCTGAAGATCGCGGTCTTGAGGTTTTTCGTGATGGAGGTATTCATACTTTTTCAACCTCCGGACGGCCGAGAATACCGGTTGGGCGGAACAGCAGCACCAGTACCAGCAGGCTGAACGCCACCACGTCCTTGTACTGGTCGCCGAAGATATCGGCGCCAAAGGCTTCGGCCACGCCCAGCAGCAGGCCACCGAGCACTGCGCCGGGGATGCTGCCAATACCGCCGAGTACCGCGGCGGTGAAGGCCTTGATCCCGGCGAGGAAGCCCAGGTGCGGGTTGATCACGCCATATTGCATGCCCAGCAGCACGGCGGCGATGGCCGCCAGCGCGGCGCCGATGACGAAGGTCAGGGCAATGATGTTGTTGGTGTTGATGCCCAGCAGGTTGGCCATCTTGATGTCTTCGGCGCAGGCGCGACAGGCGCGGCCCAGGCGTGAGCGGGAGATAAACAGCGTCAGGCCGACCATGACAAAGAAGGTGACGACGAAAATCAGCACCTGCATATAGGAAATCACCACGCCATTCATGGTGCTTTCACCGAAGACGAAGTTGCCCGGTAGCAGGTTGGGGATCGATTTGTCCTTGGAGTCCTGGGCCAGGAGTACCTGGTTTTGCAGGAAGATCGACATGCCGATGGCAGAAATCAGCGGGATCAGACGGTTGCCGCCGCGCAGAGGGCGGTAGGCGACCCGTTCGATGCTGTAACCATAGGCACTGGCGACAATGATGCTGGCGGCAAAGGCCGCAATCATCACGATGGGTAAACTGTCCAGGCCATACATGGCCAGGCCGGCGACCACAATGAAGGCTACGTACGAGCCAATCATGTAAACCTCGCCATGGGCGAAGTTGATCATGCCGATAATGCCGTAAACCATGGTGTAGCCGATGGCGATTAGGGCATAGGTGCTGCCAACGGTCAGACCGTTAACCAGCTGTTGCAGGTAGTGATAAAGATCAGGCATTGCCTAACTCCTGGGTTGGCACGCAAGGCGGCGCTTGTGGCGCAGCATGCAACCGGAATTCTTCTAATAAACAAAACCCACTGCCGAAGCAGTGGGTTTTGGGTTCAGGCGGGACTGTTACTTAGCTTCAGTCTTGGTGCCGTCCTGGTGCCATTCGTAAACGACGAAGCTGAAGTCCTTCAGGTCGCCCTTCTCGTCGAAGGCCAGGCTGCCAGTTGGGGTGTCGAAGCTGTTGGCGCGCAGGGCTGCGGCCACTTTAGCGGTGTCGGTATCGCCTGCCTTGGTGATGCCTTCGGCGATCACTTGTACCGCAGCGTAAGCCGGGAACACGAACGGACCGCTGGAGTCTTCATTTTTGGCTTTGAACGCATCAACCAACGCCTTGTTGCGTGGGTCCTGATCGAAGGACTTCGGCAGGGTGACCAGCAGGCCTTCGGAAGCCGGGCCAGCGATGGCCGAGATTTCCTTGTTGCCTACGCCTTCAGGGCCCATGAACTTGGCGCTCAGACCTTTCTCAGCCGACTGACGCAGCAGCAGGCCCAGTTCTGGGTGGTAGCCACCGTAGTAGATGAAGTCGACATTGGCTTGCTTGAGCTTGGCGATCATCGCCGAGAAGTCCTTGTCGCCGGCGTTGATGCCTTCGAACAGAACCACTTTGGTGCCTTTGCTTTCCAGGGTCTGCTTGACCGCGGTGGCAATGCCTTCACCGTATTGCTGCTTGTCGTGGATCACGGCAACGGCTTTCGGCTTGACGTGGTCAGCGATGAAGTTACCGGCGGTTGGGCCTTGCAGGCTGTCCAGGCCGATGGTGCGGAACACCAGCTCGTAGCCGCGGGCGGTGATGTCCGGGCTGGTGGACGCTGCGGTCACCATCAGGATGCCTTCGTCTTCGTAGATGTCGGACGCTGGCTGAGTGGAGCTGGAGCAGAGGTGGCCAACCACGAATTTAATTTCGTCGTTGACGATCTTGTTGGCAACGGCAACGGCTTGCTTCGGATCACAGGCGTCGTCATACACCACGCCTTCGAGCATGGCGCCGTTCACCCCGCCGGCCTTGTTGATCTGCTCGATGGCCATTTTGGCACCGATGAACTGCATTTCACCGTATTGCGCGACAGCGCCGGTGACTGGGCCTGCCAGGCCAATCTTGATGGTGTCAGCCGCTACCGAGTAGCTGGCAACGCCGGCCATGGCCATGGCGGCAAACAGTTTGGAAATCTGCTTAGTAGCCTTGTTCATAGTGCTCCACTCTTATTGATTTTCGTTGTTGTAGTTCTGGCGGCCTAGGCTGCAGAACCGGGATCATTTCCCGGTCATCCCCCGGCAACTTTACCGACGCAGTGTAGAGCGCAGCTTCGCGCCTTGAAAAGCGGCTTGCTGGGGGCAAAACCCTGGGGTGTCGCTTTAATGCAATAAACGTATAGAAAAACGGCGTGCCTTGTTCGCCGCTGGCAACGTCGCGAACTGCGTTGCGAATTTGCCAGCGGGCGGGTCGACGCTATCATGGCGGTCGATTAAAAAAGCGGCCATCACTGACAGGGCAATCCATGACAGGGCATTCCATTACAGAACAACCTAGCACCCTCTATGCCAAGCTGCTTGGTGAAACTGCAGCTATTAGCTGGCAAGAGCTGCAACCTTTCTTCGCCCGTGGCGCCTTGCTGCTGGTCGACGGCGCTCAGGACCTGATCGAAGTAGCGCAGGCCGTGGCGCAGAACGATGAGGGCAAGGTCGCCGCCTGGCTGGCCGCAGGGGTCTTGAGCAAGGCTGACGACAGCCGCGCCGAAGACCTGCTAAACCGCGATCCAGAGCTGTGGGCCGTAGTCGTGGCGCCCTGGGTGCTGGCGCAGGAACGCAGCCAACGCGCGCCGCTGCACTGATCCTAAGCGCGTGCCACGCTTTATCCTGAGCAACTATGCTGGCAGCACGATGGACTGATTGCAGGAGCTGCCAGCATGTTTCAACCCGGACATTTGCATCGCGCCAATACCTTGGCCACGGCCGAGGCGCCGCTGTTCAGCGTCGACCTGTATTACGAAGTGCGCCAGGACCCTCGCGAGGGGCCGATGCTGCATATGCGCATGCAGGGGCAGGTGGACGGCAAGGCGTTTGAAGAGGTGTTCGAACTGCACCGCGATACCGCCTACAATTTCGCCAGCGTGGCCACGCGCCTGGCGCACAAGCATGGCCTGCCGACCAATAGCAGCCTGATCATGCGCAGCCACGCCGAGTACGACCTGATGTTCGAAGACATTCGCACCAAGCTCGGCGCGCACAGCGGCGAGCCGGTCAATCTCGATCATCTGGAAAAAGACGGCCTGTAGGCCTGTTGCTCGGGCGCTGGTGGGCGGCGCGGGCTCTGCTGCCGCTGGGTTAAGATGGCGGCCATCAATGAGTCGGAGTCTGCCTATGTCCACCTCCCTTCCTGCTTTGGCATTTGCTGGTATTGGCCTGATGGGCCTGCCCATGACCCAGCGGCTGCTGGCCGCCGGCTATCCACTGAGCGTGTGGAACCGTTCCCCTGATAAGTGCGCACCGCTGCAGGTGTTGGGCGCGCAGGCCGTGGCGAACCCTGCGCAGCTCTGTGCTCAGGCGGATATCGTGATGCTTTGCCTGGCCAACACCGAGGTGGTGCGCGAAGTGGTGTTCGGTCCGGGCGGGATTGTGGAAACGGCCAAGCCTGGCCAGCTGTTGGTGGATTTTTCCAGCCTGGAGCCAGCGGCTACCCGCGAGATGGCCGCTGAACTGTATTCTCGCTGCGCCATGCACTGGGTCGATGCGCCGGTTTCCGGCGGCACCCCGGGTGCGGCCAACGGCACGCTGGCAATCATGGCCGGTGGCCGGGTTGAGGATATCGAGCGGGTGCGGCCGATCCTCGCGCACCTGGGGCAACGCCTGACGCGCATGGGCGAGGTTGGCGCGGGCCAGGTGACCAAGGTGTGTAACCAGATGATTGTCGCCTGTAACGCGCTGGTGATTGCCGAAGTGGTCGCCCTGGCCGAGCAGGCCGGGGTCGATGCCAGCTTGATCGCCCCAGCGCTGGCCGGCGGTTTCGCCGATTCCAAGCCACTGCAGATACTCGCGCCGCAGATGGCCGAGAGCCAGTTCGAACCGGTCAAATGGCATGTACGCACTCTGCTTAAAGATCTGGACACGGCGGTCAAACTGTCGCAACAAATCGGCTCGGCCACGCCGCTTAGTGGTCTGGCCGCGCAGCTGATGCGTCAGCACGCCAGCCAGGGCAATCTGCAGCGTGATCCGGCGACCCTGGTGCAGCTGTACCGGGCGCAGCAGCAAGAGTCACAGCCATGAAGATCGCGGCCAACCTGTCGCTGCTGTTTACCGAGCTGCCGTTGATCGAACGAGTGGTGGCTGCCGCCGCTGCGGGCTTCGATGGTGTGGAAATCCAGTTTCCCTATGAGCTGCCGGCCATTGCCCTGAAAGAGGCGCTGGAGGCTGCCGGCATGCCGTTGCGCCTGATCAACCTGCCGGCTGGCGATTTGATGAACGGCGGGGCCGGTTTGGCGGCGGTGCCTGCGCTTCAGGCCGAGTTTGATGCGGCGCTGCAGCAGACCTTGAGCTATGCCGCCATGGTTCGCCCGGCGTTGGTCAATGTGCTGCCGGGGGGCTTGGCCGAGGGTGTTGAGCCGGAACAGGCGCTGGCCTGTTTGATCGACAACCTGCGCAAGACCGCCGAGGCCTTTCAGCTATTGGGCATTGGCGTGGTGGTGGAGGCGATCAACCCGCTGGATATGCCCGGCTTTCTGCTCAACACTCCGGCGCAGCTGGATACGCTGCTCAAGGCCGTGGCCCATCCTAATCTGGCGGCGCAGTACGACCTCTACCATATGGCGCGCCAGGGCCTGGATATACCCGCCGGTATGGCCTTGCTGGCCGGGCGTATCGGCCATGTACAGTTTGCCGATTACCCTGGACGCGGCGCGCCGGGCACGGGCGAGCTGCAGTTCGCGCCGCTGCTGACGGCCTTGCGCGAGAGCGATTATCAGGGCTGGCTGGCAGCCGAATATCGGCCGGGTGAGGCGGGTACTCAGGCTAGCCTGGGCTGGTTGAGTGAGTGGCGAGCGACCTGAGGCGTTAACCTGCAACCCGATTGACATCGGGTTGCAGGCTGAAGTGGCTTAGCAGGCCGTTGAAAAACTACCTACGTTGCTGATACTGCGTTGAAAACAGGCTCGGAAAGCCGCTTGCGGCTAACGCGCTTTAGCGCGACCCGAAGGGCGAGTGAAACGAGTAATGCTCATTTAAAGCCAGTAAACTCCGCTTCCTCGCCTGTTTTCGCCTTGTCTCAGCTGCCTCGCCTACATTTTTCAACGGCCTGCTAGTCGGGCTTGTCTTCGGCGTACTTGTTAAGCGAGATAACCCGGGTCTTGCCGATGCGGTGGCGGTAGATCTCGCGCAGGTACTTGATGGCTTTCTTTACGCTGTCGCGTGACAGGCGGATGTCGTTGATCGAGACAAACTTGTCCTGATCGTGGATCAGCTCGCGGTACTTCTTCTCGTACATCGGCTTGATCGCGTACCAGTTGGTGTCGAGGATCTTCGCCGGGTTCTCGTATTCATTGAGCATGGCGTCGACCCGCACTTCGTCGAACTCATCGCTCATGATGAAATCGAGAATGGCGTTGTCCAGACTCTCATCGAAACGATGCGGGTCGCGGGCGAAGCAGCGCTTGATAAAGGCCACGATCAGCGTCAGGAAATCATCCGACAGGCACGGGCTCTTGGCGATCAGGGTGGTCAGCGACAGGTTGGCCGAAGCGCCGATCACCAGCGCATAGCGCTTCAGCGTGGTGTTGGGGAACAGGTTGTTGAGGTGGGTCTTGAGCCGGTTCAGGTCCATATAGGACAGCTTGTAATCTTTCGGCAGCGAGACGATCGAGACCACCGAGGAGCAGTTCTTGAAGAAGTGCAGGTCGCTGAGTTGGGTGGCGTTGTAATCGGACTTCTTGTACTGATCCAGGGCTTCGCGGTAACGCTTGGACTCGATCGGCAGCAGGCTGATGCCCTCGATCGCCTGGGTGACCTTGTTGAAGTGCGGCAAGTCGATGGAGCGGTAGAACAGGTCATCGATATTCAGCCGTGACGGCTCCTTATCGAGTACGCGGAATTTCTCCAGCGTCGCCGCGCTTTGCTCCGGCACCACCGATTCGGCATAGGCCACCGCCACCGGGCCGGCCAGGCTCATAAACAGGTCGTTGGCGTCCAGACGGATGGTTTCGCCGATGTCGATACCGGCGCGGCGGAAGTAGTTCTGGTCGTAGTCGGTGGTCACCGCCTGGGCGGTGAGGATGTTGAAGATCTGCTGCGAGATATACTGGTTGGCGTGACGCTCCATGGCGTTGACGTCGATGTTCTGGATATTGCCGTCATCGCTCTCTTCGGCGTAGCGCATGATGTCGTTGGAGATCAGCATCATCGCGTTCCACGGGCGGATGCGGCGCATCACGCTGGCTTCGCTGTTCTCTTCGTTGTCGAAGTTGTAGGAGAAGTCCCACTCCTCGGCCAGGTACTTGCACAGCAGGCGGCCGGCGTTGATATGCAGGGCTTCGGACATCTCGCTGCGCTGGTCGGAGATGTTCGGCAGGATGCAGATGCCGCTGGTGAAAATCGGCTCGAAGACGAAGCTGTGGTCGCGGTTCTCCGGGCTTTCATCGAAGTTCTTGGTGTCGAAGGTCTTGCTCATGTAGGCAAATTGCTGCGCCAGGCCGAATTCCGAGGCCATGCCCGAGCCAGTGCCGCCGCCAGCGCTGAAGATGTAGAAATACAGGCGCGACTGGTTGGCCTTGATCCCGCAGGAGTCGATCAGGTAGCTGTGGATGAATTTCCAGTCTTCGTTGGTAAAGCGCTGGGTGTCCTTGTTGAGGATGATCTTGGCCAGGTACTGACCGAGGATCGGCGCGTTACCGGCACCGCCCGCATGCACCTCGGACAGGTCCATGATCTTCATCTTGCTGTAGTCGCTCAAAAAACCGCTGGTTTCGCCTTTGCGCGAGAAGCGGATGCGGCCCTCGATGTCCTTGTCCAGGTCGCCGAGCATGACCAGGGGTTCGATCAAAAACACCGGCTTGCTGCCCTTGACTGGAGCGCGCAGCAGGTTGCTGCGAATCCAGCGTGTGGGGCGGAAATCCTGTTCGGCGACGGTCTTTTCTTCGTTGTTGAACTCGCTCAGGTAGAACTGCCGGGCGTTGTACACCAGGGAGGCGACATCCAGGGCGATGTTCGAACCGCAGCGGCCCAGGCCAATCAGGCACACAGAAGGGAAGTGCTGCACCCTTCGTTCGCTGTCGTCATCCTGCGGCGCTGGGGGGAATACCAGGCTGCGCAGGCCGTCGAGGTTATCGAGGATGCGATCAATGTCGCGCTCGGTGAAATACATGTATTGCTCGCCGCTGCTGTCCAGCCGCATGGGGGGCTGCAGTGGCGACGGGCGCTCGAGCGGGGCGAGCAGGGTATCAGCCAGGTCAGCCAGTGTGGCTTCGGTCGCGGGGGAGGTCACAGGGTCTTTTTTTGTTTTCATTGAGAGACAGTCCGGCGGCTAACGAGGGTGGAGCGGCAAATGGCCACATTGGCTCAACAGGCTTGTTTGTAGCACGAAAAATAGAAAATCTCGCTGTTTTGCACGGTTTAACTCAGGCCCATCCAGAGTTTTCCGATGTGCTTTGTGAACTGCGTGCGTGCGCGGCTGCCCATTACCCGGCATACACGCAACAAATAGTCACAGACAGCCTAGACGCAAGGCTCTAGATTGAGCCTGCACAAGCTGGATACGGCGGTTGGCCGCGGGCTTACCGACCTGCTTCGATAACAACAAATAGAGATGGATTCCATGCAGCAGTCCCTGCAAGCGGCGAATGCCTGGCGCGTTCTATTCCTGCTTTTTCTCGCCAACCTGTTCAACTTCTTCGACCGCACCATCCCGGCGATCATCATCGAGCCGATTCGCCTGGAGTGGAACCTCAGCGACCTGCAGCTGGGCTTGATCGGTACTGCCTTTACCATCGTCTATGCGATTGCCGGTGTGCCGTTGGGGCGCATGGCCGATACCGGCGCGCGGCGCAAGATCATGGGCTGGGGCTTGACTGTCTGGAGTGGCCTGACCGCAGTCAATGGCCTGGCCTGGAATTTCTGGAGCTTTCTGCTGGTGCGCATGGGCGTGGGGATTGGCGAGGCCAGTTACGCACCGGCGGCCAACTCGCTGATCGGCGACCTGTTCCCGGCGCACAAGCGTGCGCGGGCCATGGGTATTTTTATGCTCGGCCTGCCGCTGGGGTTGCTACTGGCGTTCTTCACCATCGGGGCGATGGTTAAAGCCTTTGACAGCTGGCGCGCGCCATTCTTTATTGCTGCGGTGCCGGGGCTGATCCTGGCGCTGTTTATGTTCTTTATCAAAGAGCCCAAGCGTGGCGCGGCCGAGCTGGTGCAGTCGCGCACCACGCCGGTGGACAAGCCCCTGCGCAAAGTGCTGGCGATCCGCACTTTCTGGTGGCTGGTGCTGGCCGGCCTGGCCTTCAACTTCGCCACCTATGCCTGTAACTCGTTTATGGTGCCGCTGCTGCAACGCTACTTCCTGTTGCCGCTGGAGCAGGCGGCCATGGCCACCGGGGTGATCGTCGGCTTGACCGGCCTGGTCGGCCTGACCCTGGGGGGCTGGTTGGCGGACAAGATTCACCAGCGCTGGCAGACCGGCCGCTTGCTGTTTGCCGCGCTGAGCATGTTGATTGCCTCCGTGGCCACGGGCTACGCCCTGCTGGCGGGGCGAGTCGAAATCGCCGTGTTCGTGGCGCTGTTCAGCATCGGCTGGCTGTTCGCCTACAACTTCTACACCTGCGTCTACACCGCGATTCAGGATGTGATCGAGCCGCGCCTGCGCGCCACCGCCATGGCGTTGTTCTTCGCCGGCCTGTACCTGCTCGGCGGTGGTCTTGGCCCATTGGCGGTGGGCATGCTGTCGGATCACTATTCCCAGGCGGCGATGCTCGCTGCCGGGGCCAGTGAAATGAATGAAACCTTCAAGGCCGTTGGCCTGCACAATGCCATGTACCTGATTCCAGTGGCCTTGTTGCTGACCATGGTGGCGCTGCTGCAGGCCTCGCGCTGCGTGGTGGCCGATGCCGCCAGAATGTTGCAGGGCATGCAGCTACAGCCTGCTAGCTAAGCCATTTTGTCAGGCTGTCCGGCATGCGCCGGACGGCCGGGCGGTCGCTAAATCCTGTGCAATACTCAGTCGCACTGCTGTCACGCAACTGCGACTGAGGACAAACGCCATGGGCACCTCCCGCCTTGTGCTGGGCCACAGCAATGCGCTTGGTGCACATCCCCTGTGCAGCGTCCTGGCGCAGTGTGCGCTGAGCTTGCAGCTGATTGATGCGTCTGATCCATTACCCCAAGACGTGGCACTGGTGCTGCTCGATGAGCGGCTGCTGGCGCTCAGGCCGTTGCCTGACTGGCTGGGTTGCGGGGCGATTGTGCTGGGCTGCATGGATCAACCGGGCGTGTTGCCGTTGCCGCCGCAGGCCAGTGTCGAGGAGCTGTCGGCGTTGCTGCGCTTTGCCGGCGAGCAGCACCAGCTGCGTCATCAGACCGAGCAACTGACCGCCGCCCTGGCGGGTAAGCATGATGACCTGAATAAACTGGTGGACGTGGGCCTGGCGCTGTCGGCCGAGCGTGACCTGGACCGCTTGCTGGAAAAAATTCTGATCGAAGGCCGGCGTTTGTCCAACAGCGACGCCGCCTCGCTGTTTCTGGTCAGCCGCCGCCCGGATGCGCCGGCGCAGCTGATCTTCAAGCTGACGCAGAACGGCACGCTCAGCCACAACAGCTTTCAGGATCAGCGCATGCCGCTGAGCAAGGCCTCGATTGCCGGTTATGTGGCGCTGACCAGCACCGAGCTGAATATCGAAGACGTGTACGCGATTGCCGCCGATGCGCCGTATCGCTTCAACCGCTCCTTCGACCTGCAGATGGGCTATCGCACCCTGTCGATCCTGGCGATTCCCATGCGCAATCATCGCCACGAAGTGGTCGGCGTGCTGGAATTTATCAACCGCCAGCGTAAAGGCAGCGAGCCGCTGGAACCTGAGCTGATTGCCTTCGATGAAGAAACCGCCGTGTCGCTGCGTGCGCTGGCCAGCCAGGCGGCGGTGGCCATCGAGAACCGCCAATTGCTGGATGACATCAGCCGGCTGTTCGACGGCTTCGTGCAGGCCTCGGTGTTTGCCATCGAACAACGCGACCCAACCACCAGTGGTCATTCTTTCCGGGTCGCCGAACTGTGCCTGACCCTGGCCAACCAGTTGCCCCATGCGCCGCAGGCCCGCTTGCGCGAACAGGCGTTAAGCAGCGATGGCCTGCGTGAGCTGCGTTACGCGGCCCTGCTGCATGATTTCGGCAAAGTCGGGGTGCGTGAGCATGTGCTGGTCAAAGCCAAGAAGCTCGCCGAGCCGGTGCTGGAAAACCTGCGCTACCGCGTCGCCCTGGCCCAGGAGAATCTGCGCAACCAGACCCTGCGCAAGATGTTGCATGCCTACCGCCATCAGGGCGGCCTGAGCGATGAGCGGCGTCTGCAACTGGAAGCCGAGCTGGCCTATGAATGCGAGCGCCTGGAGCGCTACCTGAACAATATTGTTCAGGCCAACGAGCCGAGCATGCTCAGTGAGGGCGATTTCCAGCACCTGCAAGAGGTGCAGGGCGAGCTGGTCAAGGCGCCCGGCAATTGCCTGGTCAGTCTGCTCAGCGAGGGTGAATTCAGCGCCCTGGCGGTGCGCAAGGGCAGCCTGACCCCGGCCGAACGCGAAGAGATCGAGCGCCATGTGGTGCACACCCAGCAGTTCCTCAGCCTGATCCCCTGGACCCCGGACCTGCAAGGCGTACCGCATATCGCCGGGGCGCACCACGAAAAACTCGATGGCAGCGGCTACCCCAAAGGCCTGATCGGCGATGCGATTCCCTGCGCCTCACGGATCATGACCATCTGCGATATCTACGATGCCTTGACCGCAGCGGATCGCCCCTACAAACCGGCAATGCCCCTGGAGCGGGCGCTGGATATTCTCAAGAGTGAGGCGCAGAGCGGTTTGCTCGACGCCGAGCTGGTGCAGCTATTTATCGCCAGCCGCTGCTTCCAGGTGACCGGGGCGCCGGGCTCGCACAGCGCTTCACCGTTCAGCCATCACGTGTGTGATTACGAGCCGTCGTGCACCCGCGAACATCCCCACACCCACTGAGAACCTGCCTTGGATCTGCTGCGCGTCGGCGATACTGCGTTAAAAACAGGCTCGCTTTAGCTCGCGAGATCCAAAACAGGTTCTGGGGCGGCTGTCTGCCTCTACCGTTTGCTTCTAAGCGCCTGCTGATAGCGCGTATCCAGGCTTTGGCTCGGGCCGCTGGCATTCTTATCGATATACAGATAGACCGGCTGCAGGCGCTGCAGGCGGTCATCGATACCTGGGTGCACCTTGAGAAAGCTAGTGAGCGCCGCGTCGTTCTGCCGGGTGGTGCCCAGGGTCTGTAGCACGCCGGCCAGGCCGTAGGCGTCATAGCCGGCGCGGGTGGCGATCACCGCGCCCATGGCGTCGGCTTCGTATTCATCGCCACGGTCCAGGCCGCGGCTGTAAAGGTCGCTGACGCTGCGGGTAAAGCGGTCGGTCAGCTCGCCGGCCTGGCTGCCGCCCTTGTCGGCGGCGCCGGCTTGCACGGCGAGGGTCGCCAGGTCGGTCAGCAGGCCGGTTTGCGCCTGTTGCTGAATCGCCTTGAGGTGATGCTGCTGCACCACGTGGGCCACTTCATGGGCCAGTACGCCGGCCAGTTCGGCTTCGCTGTTCATCCTTGTGAGCATGCCGCTGGTGATAAACACGTAACCGCCGGGGGCGGCGTAGGCGGCCACTTGCGGGCTGTCGAGTACGACGAAACGCCAGGGCAGGTCGGGGCGCTCGCTGTGCTGGGCGACCCACAGGCCGACGCGGTTGACGTAGGCCTGCAGCGGCGGGTTATTCAGCACCGCCGCTTTGCTCAGCAGGATGCTGGCGGTGTTTTGCCCGATCACCCGCTCTTCATCGACGCTTTTCTGGCCCATGTTGGTCAGGTGTTGGCCGGCGCTGGCCAGTTTGCCCAGGTCGACGCCCTGAATCTGCATGCCTTCCAGCCCCTGGCAGGCACTGAGGCTGGCGATCAGGCCGAGCAGGCTGGCGCACGTGAGTAATCTGGCTGTGTGCATGTCACTCTCCTCGCGGCGGGTTAGCGGGCGTAGGGCAGGTTCTGGCTGCGCAGACCGCCTTGCTGGGCGAAGCTGCGCGCCTCGCTCGGGCTGGCGGCGAAGGCTTCCAGGCTCTGCACGCTGGCCGAGGTGTTGGCACTGCCGCTGCGTAATTGTTCATCGCTGATACCGCGAATTCCGGTGGCTACGCCGCTGGCGGGGGAGGCCTGGTTACCCAGCTTGAGCAGGCTGCCCAGGTCATTGCTGCGGCTGGCCTGGGCATCCTTGGCAAAGCGCAGGCTGAGCAGTGGCAGCCAGCCACGCTGGCCGCTTGAGGTTTGCACCTGATACCAGCCGCCCTGGCGTTCCAGTACCAGCAACTGCGCCTGTTTGCCGACCTGGCCGACACTGGCGGCCGAGGCGCTGGGCTCGGCGCGCAGAGCGCTGTCCTGAAGGGTATGCGCCTGGCGTACCTCGGCCAGCGCCGAGAAGGCGTAGCAGCTGAATATCAGCGCCGCGAAGGCGCTGCAGAGGCCTTTATTCATCATGTCTCCTTCGCGGCTCAAAGAGCATTACGGCTTCGGTGCGGCCTTTTACCTGGTGTTCGCCCTGGGGCACGAAGTGCAGATCGAGGGTGCAGGCCTCACGGGTGGCGGCAGAAATCAGCAGATGGGCGCGGCCCTTGGTCAGCCCTTCGATGCGGCTGGCCAGGTTCACCGTGTCGCCTATTGCAGTGTAGTCATAGCGCTGCTTTGCGCCGACCAGGCCGACGACCGCTGGTCCCGTGTGCAGGCCGATGCCGATGTCGAAATCCGGGCAGTTGTAGTCGCGGCGAAAGGCGTCGAGGTTTTCCAGCATTTCCATGGCCGCCAGGATGGCTTGATCGGCTTGCTGCGGGTTATCCAGCGGCGCGCCCCAGAAGGCCATGATGGCGTCGCCGATAAACTTGTCGAGGGTCGCCTGGTGTTTGAACAGCACCTCGACCTGACTGCTGAAATAGCCTTCGAGCAGGTGCACGATTTCCACTGGCGTATGTTGTTCTGACAGTGTGGTGAAGTTGCGAATATCGGAGAAAAGCACCGTCAGCTGGCACTCCTTGCTCGCCAGCAGGGCTTCCGGGTCGTCGCGCGACACCAGCTGGTTGACCACCACGGGGTCCATAAAGCGGCTGAACAGGCGAATGGTGTCCTGCAATTGTTGACGCCGGCGCAGATAGAACAGTGCCAGCGCGGCGGCCAGCAGCAGCCACAGGCAGATCAGCCCCGGCAGCACGCCAAGTAGCAGGCCCTGCAAGGCCAGCCCGTAGCTGCCGGCAAACAACGCCAGGCTGCCGAATAGGCACAGGGCAAAGGCTACCGGCAGCTGTTCGCGTAGCAGCAGAACGCTCAGACCGAGCAACAGCAGCAGCGGGCCGAGTACTTCCAGCCAACTGTCCGCTTCACGCAACTGGCTGTTGTTGAGCAGGTTGTCGATGGCCGTCATCAGGATAAAGGGCGCCGGATAGAGGGTGTCCAGTGGGGTCGGGCGCAAGTCGTGCAGGCCGGCGGCGGTGGTGCCGATCACGATAATCCGGTCCTTGAACAGCTCGGCCGCCAGCGGCTCGCCCTGGTTGCGCGCCGCCGCCAGCACGACGGCGTAGGGCAGGCGCGGGTAGGGCAGGCGGCTGCTGCCGGGCCAGTCCAGCAGCAGGTTCTGTTGCGGCGGCAAGGCGCCGGTTAGGTCATGCACGATGCGCGCAGGCAGGCTGGGCAGGCGCCAGTCGGCAAAGCTGCGGTACAGCTCGTAGCTCCGGCCGATACCGTCGCTATCCGGGCGGAAGTTGATGCTGCCCAGGCGCCACAGTTCGCTGGGGAGGGCGTTGGGCAACAGCAACAAGCCGCGCTGATCGTCCGCGCCGCGTTGCCCTGGGGCATCCCAGGTTTGTCGCGGGTAGTCGCGCAGCAGCGGCGGCTGGCTGCCTTTTTCCGGCTGCTGGACCAGGGCGGCGAGGTAGGTATTGGGGCTGCGTTGCAGCACTTCGGCAAAGTAGCTGTCGGCGTCCGGATTGAACGGGTCGGGCTCACTGAACAGGATGTCGAAGGCCACCGCCTTGGGCTGTTGGCTGAGCAGGTATTCCAGCAGTTCGCCATGCAGCGAGCGCGGCCATGGCCATTTACCAGCCTCGCCGGCCAGCACTTGCAGGCTCAGGTCGTCGATATCAATCAGCAGCAGGCGCGGGTCGGGCGTCTGTTCGGCGGCGCGTTGGCGGATCAGCCAGTCGAGGTGGGCGTTGTTCAGCCCGTTGAGCGCGGGCCACAGATGCAGCAGGGGCAGCAGGAGCAGCGCCAGCAGACAGAGCCCGCCGAGGCTATGGTGAAACCGGCGCGAGGCGGCGCGTGCAGGCACAGAAAGCTCCTGTGGGCTGGAGGAACAGAAGTAGTGCTTCTGACTCTAGCAGCCCGTTGAAACTACCTGCGTTGCCGATACTGCGTTGAAAACAGGCTCGGAATGCTCATTTACAGCAGTAAACTCCGCTTCCTCGCCTGTTTTCGCCTTGTCTCGGCGGCCTCGCCTACGTTTCAACGGTCAGTAGCCAATGCTGCTTAACCCGCAACCAGTACGCGAATGGCCTCGAGGCGCAACGCGGCCTTGTCGAGCATGGCCAGGCCTTGCTCGCGCAGCTGGCGCAGGGCGTTGAGTTCGCTGTCACGTACGCTGGGGTTGACTGCTTGCAGGGCGATCAGGCGCGCCAGCTCCTCGTCGGTTTCGGCGGCCAGACGGCGCTTGGCTTCGTCGACGCGCGCAGTGTGGCGTTCGGCAACCTTGCCTTCGCCGGCGTTGATCAGCGGGTTGAGGCTGTCACGCTGGGCCTGGACGAACTTGTTGGCGCTGGCACGCGGCACGCTTTCCAGCTGCTCGTTGAGCTTCTCGAACGAGACCTTGGCGGCCAGGTCGTTGCCGTTGGCATCGAGCAGGCAGCGCAGGGCGATAGGCGGCAGGTAGCGGCCCAGCTGCAGCGCGCGCGGGGCGACCACTTCGCTGACATACAGCAGCTCCAGCAACACGGTGCCGGGTTTCAGCGCCTTGTTCTTGATCAGCGCCACACCGGTGTTGCCCATGGAACCTGAGCGCACCAGGTCCATGCCACCTTGCACCATGGGGTGTTCCCAGGTGAGGAACTGCATGTCCTCGCGGGCCAGGGCCAGGTCGCGGTCGTAGGTGATGGTCACGCCTTCGTCGTCACCCAGGGGGAAGCTGGCATCCAGCATCTTCTCGCTGGGGCGCAGGATCAGCGCGTTATCGGAATGGTCTTCGCTGTCGATGCCGAACGCGTCGAACAGCTGTTCCATATAGATCGGCAGGGCGAACTGGTCGTCCTGCTCGAGAATCGCCTCGACCAGCGCTTCGCCCTCGCCGGCACCGCCGGAATTGAGCTCCAGCAGGCGGTCGCGGCCGGCGTGCAACTCACCTTCCAGGCGAATGCGCTCGGCTTTGGCTTCGTCAACCAGGGCCTGCCATTCACCGTCATCGCCGCTTTCCAGCAACGGCAGCAAACGGCTGCCGAACTGATGTTGCAGGGCGTTGCCGGTGGGGCAGGTGGCGAGGAAGGCATTTAGCGCCTGGTGATACCACTGGAACAGGCGCTCTTGCGGGCTGTTTTCCAGGTACGGCACGTGCAGTTGGATGCGGTGCTTCTGGCCGATACGGTCGAGGCGGCCGATGCGCTGTTCAAGCAGATCCGGGTGCGCTGGCAGATCGAACAGCACCAGATGGTGGGCAAACTGGAAGTTACGACCTTCCGAGCCGATTTCCGAGCAGATCAGCACCTGCGCGCCGAACTCTTCGTCGGCGAAGTAGGCGGCGGCGCGGTCGCGCTCCAGGATGCTCATGCCTTCGTGGAACACGGTGGCCGGGATGCCTTTGCGCACACGCAGGGCGTCTTCCAGGTCCATGGCGGTTTCGGCGTGGGCGCAGATCACCAGCACCTTGAACTTCCTGAGCATCTTCAGGGTGTCGATCAGCCACTCGACGCGCGGGTCGAATTTCCACCAGCGCTGTTCTTCATCGACATCCGGCTGCGCCTGGTAGCTGACTTCCGGGTAGAGGTCAGCGTGCTCGCCCAGCGGCAGTTCCATATATTCGTCGGGGCTGGCCAGCGGGTAGGGGTGCACTTCACGATCCGGAAAACCCTGGACGGCGGCGCGGGTGTTGCGAAACAGCAGGCGACCGGTGCCGTGGCGATCCAGCAGCTCACGCACCAGGCGCGCCGAGGCTTCGCTGTCACCGGCGTTGACTGCGGCCAGCAGTTCTTCACCGCCAGCGCCGAGGAAGTCATGAATGGTTTTGTGCGCGGCATCCGACAGGCGCCCCTGGTCGAGCAGTTCCTGCACGGCCTCGGCAATCGGCTTGTAGTGCTCGCTTTCGGCGCGGAAGGCGGCCAGATCATGGAAGCGGTTCGGGTCGAGCAGGCGCAGGCGGGCGAAGTGGCTGTCCTGGCCAAGTTGCTCGGGGGTCGCGGTCAGCAGCAGCACGCCGGGGATGACCTCGGCGAGTTGCTCGACCAGCGCGTACTCGGCGCTGGAGTGTTCGGGGTGCCAGACCAGATGGTGCGCTTCGTCGACCACCAGCAGGTCCCAGCCGGCGGCAAACAGCGCGTCCTGGGCCTTCTCGTCTTCGCACAACCACTCCAGGGCGACCAATGCCAGCTGGCAGTCTTCGAACGGGTTGCTGGCGTCACTTTCGATAAAGCGTTCTTCATCGAACAGTGCGACATCCAGGTTGAAGCGCCGGCGCATTTCCACCAGCCACTGGTGCTGGAGGTTTTCCGGTACCAGGATCAGCACGCGGTTGGCGCGCCCGGACAGCAGCTGGCGATGGATCACCAGGCCGGCTTCGATGGTTTTGCCCAGGCCCACTTCGTCGGCCAGCAATACCCGTGGCGCGATGCGGTCGGCGACTTCACGGGCGATGTGCAGCTGGTGGGCAATCGGTTGCGCGCGCACGCCGCCCAGGCCCCAGAGGCTGGATTGCAACTGGCGGCTGGTGTAATCGAGGGTGTGGTAGCGCAGGGCGAACCAGGGCAGCGGGTCGATCTGCCCGGCGAACAGGCGGTCGCTGGCCAGGCGGAACTGGATAAAGTTCGACAGCTGGGTTTCCGGCAGGGTGACGCTTTCATGCTGGGCATTGAGGCCGTGATAGACCAACAGGCCGTCGACATCATCGACTTCCTGTACGGTCAGCTTCCAGCCTTCGAAATGGGTGATTTCATCGCCTGGCGAGAAGCGCACGCGGGTCAATGGCGCATTGCGCAAGGCGTACTGGCGGGTTTCGCCGGTGGCCGGGTAGAGCACGGTGAGCATGCGGCCGTCCTGCATCAGGACGGTCCCTAAGCCCAGCTCCGCTTCGCTGTCACTGATCCAGCGTTGCCCCGGTTCATACTGCGCCATGCTTGTCTCCCGCGTGAAAAAGCCGACTATGTTAACG
>NZ_JBAQLP010000023.1:0-2883 GCF_049301935.1 Pseudomonas sp.
GGGGTCGGCTGGAACAGACGGTTGACGTCGGCGAACCAGTCGTCGGTGACCGCGATGGCCTGGGTGCCCAGGCGCGCGTCGGCCAGGTTGACGTATTTCTCAAAGGGTACGGCGTAAGCTTTCATGAAATGTCTGCCTTAGATGATGGCGTTGGGGAGGGCGGAGGGCTTGCGGCCTACAGCTGCTGCAAGCGGAACAGCGCGATCTTGTTGATCTCGGCCAGGGCGCAGGCGAATTCCTGCTCCGGGGTGTTGTGGATGCGCTGCTCGAAGGCCGCCAGGATCTGGTGCCGATTGCTGCCTTTTACCGCCATGATGAAGGGGAAGCCGAACTTGGCCTTGTAGGCCTCGTTCAGTTCGGTAAAGCGGGCGAACTCTTCTGCGGTACAGGCGTGAATGCCCGCACCGGCCTGCTCCGAGGTGCTTGATGCGGTCAACTCACCGCGTACCGCTGCCTTGCCGGCCAGGTCCGGGTGAGCATTGATCAGCGCCAGCTGCGTGGCATGGCTGGCACTGAGCAACAGGTCGGCCATGCGCTGATGCAGGCCGTCGATTTCGTTGATGCTGTCATCCTGGCCCAGGTCAAAGGCCTTCTCGGCGACCCAGGGCGAGTGCTCGTAGATATCAGCGAAGACGTTGACGAATTCCTCGCGGCTCAGCTGGGACGGGGTCAGGGTCTGGAAACGGCTCATTTGCTGCTCTCTTGTGCAGGGATCGCGCTGAACGGGTGGGTGGCGTGCCAGTGGCGGGCGATATCGACGCGGCGTGCGCACCAGACTTTTTCGTGGCTCTGCACGTATTCGAGGAAGCGCGCCAGTGACGCCAGGCGCGCCGGGCGGCCGAGCAGGCGGCAGTGCATGCCGATCGAGAGCATCTTCGGTGCGCCGGCCACGCCTTCGGCATACAGCACATCGAAGGCGTCCTTCAGGTACTGGTAGAAGTCATCGCCGGTGTTGAAGCCCTGCACCTGGGTGAAGCGCATGTCGTTGGTGTCCAGGGTGTAAGGGATCACCAGATGCGGTTTGGCCGCGCTACTGGCCGGGTCCCAGTAGGGCAGGTCGTCGTCGTAGGTGTCGCTGTCATACAGAAAGCCACCTTCCTCGCGGACCAGGCGACGGGTGTTAGGCCCGGTGCGACCGGTGTACCAGCCTTGTGGACGCTGACCAGTAAGCTCGGTGAGGATGCGGATGGCTTCGAGCATATGCTCGCGCTCTTCGGCTTCGCTCATGTTCTGGTAGTCGATCCAGCGGTAGCCGTGGCTGCAGATCTCGTGGCCAGCGTCGACCATCGCCTTGATCGCATCCGGGTGACGCTGCGCAGCCATGGCCACGGCAAAGATGGTCAGCGGAATGTTGTGCTTCTGGAACAGGTTCAGCAAACGCCAGACGCCGGCACGGCTGCCATACTCGTAAAGCGACTCCATGCACAGGTTGCGCTGGCCTTGCAGCGGCTGCGCGGACACCATCTCGGAGAGGAACGCTTCGGACTCCTTGTCGCCGTGCAGCACGTTGCGCTCGCCGCCTTCCTCGTAATTGAGCACAAACGACAGGGCGATGCGCGCCCCATTCGGCCAGTGCGGATGGGGCGGGTTGTTGGCGTAACCGATCAGGTCGCGTGGGTAGTCAGCGCTCACTGCAGTCTTCCTTCTTGCTGTTTGTGGTGGTCATTGGGCAGGCATGGATGCGTTGCACGACCGGGGTGGGCTAATTGTATACAAAGTGCTTTGCATCTTGTAAATCTAAAATTTACTTATTTTGCGAAATTTTGCCTTAATGCTGAGTCTGTCCGGTGCATCAGCTGTTGCTGTGCAAAAGCAGTAATCGCAAGCACTTATGGCCGATTTACGGCCCGTTTAGGCTGTGCTTGGCAGGCCTGGCGGCTGATTTATTGTGTACAGTTTTTTGCAAAAGTGTCTTATTTTTGCTTTTCAGCATGCTATGCTTGAGCCCAGTCGAGGCTGCTTGGCCTGATAAATCTGCCGAATTCAATAAAAGTAGAGGAGGTGCGGCGTCTGTGTTGGCTTGTCTGCGCAGGTGCCCATAAACGATGGGACGATTGACCACACACGTACTGGATGCCGCCCATGGTTGCCCAGGCAGCGAACTGAAGATTGAGCTGTATCGCGTTGCAGGGGCACAGCTGGAGCTGCTCAATAGCCTGGTCACCAACCACGACGGGCGCTGTGATGCGCCGGTGCTGCAGGGTGACGATTATTGCAGTGGCGTTTATCAGCTGCATTTCCATGCTGGCGATTACTACCGCGCACGCGGCGTTGCATTGCCGGAGCCGGCCTTTCTGGATGTCGTGGTGCTGCGCTTCGGCATCGATGCAGGGCAAGAGCATTACCACGTGCCGCTGCTGATTTCCCCTTACAGCTACTCCACCTACCGCGGCAGCTGAAGCGCAGCTTGCCACCCGCTGGCGCAGTTTAAGCGTCTTTAGCGCGCATACACTGCGCGCTAGTCAGCCGATCAGTCCCTGCTCCGCTGCTTATACATTCGTGATTGCCTGGCTTAGTCGATTCGTGAGATCGAGCAGATGGTCAGCGGCATTCAGCAGGGCACCGACAAGGCGGTCAGTGCCATGCAGAACAGCAACAGCCGGGCGCGCTCAACCCTGGATGTGGCCAAGGCTGCCGGTCAGGCGCTGGATGAGATTGCGGCCGCGATTTCGCAGATCAACGAACGCAACCTGGTGATCGCCAGCGCCTCGGAAGAGCAGGCCCAGGTGGCCCGCGAAGTCGACCGCAACCTGGTGAATATCCGTGATCTGTCGTTGCAGTCTTCGGCTGGAGCCAACCAGACCAGTGCGGCCAGCCAGGAGTTATCGCGCCTAGCCGTAGACTTGAATGCGCTGGTGGCGCGCTTCTCGGTCTGATTAGGCC
>NZ_JBAQLP010000024.1:0-17362 GCF_049301935.1 Pseudomonas sp.
ATCGGCAGGTTGTTCAGGTGCACGAACGAGGAGAAGCCGGTGCCGAAGTCATCCAGGGAGAAGCGCACCCCCAGCTGACCGAGGCCATCCATGGTCTGCTGCACCTGATCGCTGCGGCGCATCACCGCGGTTTCGGTGAGCTCGAACTCCAACCACTGGGCCTCGACGCCACGGTCGGCAATCAGCCGGGTGAGGGTCGGCAACAACTGGCTGTCCTGGAACTGGCGAAACGACAGATTGACCGCCATGTGCAGGGCCGGCAGACCGCGTCCGCGCAGCCACTGCATGTCGCGCAGGGCGCGGGCGATCACCCAGTAGCCGAGCGGCACGATCAACCCGCTCTCTTCCGCCAGGGGAATAAATTCATCCGGGGTCAGCAGCCCGCGCTCGGCATGCCGCCAGCGCACCAAGGCCTCCAGGCCCACCACTTCACCGCTTTGCAGACACAGGCGCGGCTGGTAATGCAGCTCCAGCTCGTCGCGACGCAAGGCCCTGCGCAGCTCGCCTTCGAGGTCGGCACGGTTGCGCGCGCCGCGGCTGTGGCGCTCGTCATAGACACTGAAATTGCAGCCCTGGGTACGCTTGGCCTGCTGCATGGCGATGTGCGCATGCCACATCAGCAGGTCGGCACTGACGCCCTCGCTGGCCTCGGCCACACCCAGGCTGCAGCCGATCAACAGGCTCTCGCCATCGACCCAATACGGCTCGGCCAGGGCCTCGGTGATCTGCCCGACGATGCGCAGGGCACGCCCCGGATCACGGCGAATATCCAACAGCAGGGCGAACTCATCGCTGCCCAGGCGCGCCAGTTGATCACAGGCCTCCAGCTCGCCCTTGAGGCGCGCCACCACTTGCAGGATCAGATGGTCACCGGCCTGGTAACCGAGGGTGTCATTGGCGTGGCGAAAGTTGTCTAGGTCCAGGTGCGCCATGGCCAGGCCACGGCCGGCGAACTCGCTCAGGCGGGCGCGCAACAGGGTGTGAAAACCCTGGCGATTGGCGATGGCGGTCAGCGGGTCCTGCTCCGTCAGGCGCTGCACAGTGTTCTGCAACTGGCCGTGCTTGCCCACATAGCGCAGGCAGCGGCGCAACACATCGCCGGTCAGGCTGTCGCGTACCAGCCAGTCAGTGACCCCGGCGGGCGCCTCGGCCGGCTCCTGTTCCAGCAGTAACACGGTCGGCAAACGACAGCGTCCGGGTGCCGGCAAGTTCGCCGGGGTACTCAGCAACAGGCCATGTTCCTGCTCATCGAACAGGCTGCAGGCCGCCTCCCAGGAAGGTGCGGTAATCAATGCGGCGGGATTGCCAAGCGCCTGCAGGCAATCGCGCAATAGCGACGACCATTCAGTCTCAGCCAACAGGACTAACCGCAAGGGTTCAACAAGCGCGGACAAACAACCTCCCCAGGTAAGAGTCGTAGCAGCCCCCCTGGCTTACTTGCGCCGTTATCGGCGTCATCTTCGTTGCACGTCCTTGTGCCGCGAGCCAGAGCTTGCGGCAAAGCGCCAGGCGGGGCAACCGCCGCCAATCGGCACCAACGTGCTTATTTGCCCACAAAGCGCCAACCACTGCGCAATCTGCGCGATTGCCTGGCAATGGCCCAGCGGTCCCTGCTGGCCCCGCGAGCCTGTTAAAATGCCCGCCCTTCTTTTCCCGAGCCAGAGCCTACGATGTCCCGACTCAATCCCCGGCAGCAGGAAGCCGTGAACTACGTCGGCGGCCCGCTTCTGGTGCTCGCCGGCGCCGGCTCCGGCAAGACCAGCGTGATCACCCGCAAGATCGCCTACTTGGTGCAGCAGTGCGGCATCCGCGCCCAGCACATCGTCGCCATGACCTTTACCAACAAGGCCGCTCGGGAAATGAAAGAGCGCGTCAGCAGCCTGCTCAAGGGCCCCGAGGCGCGTGGCCTGACGGTGTCGACCTTCCACAACCTGGGGATGAACATCATCCGCAAGGAATACGCGGCGCTGGGCTACAAGCCGGGGTTCTCGATCTTCGACGAAGGCGATATCAAGGCGCTGCTGTCGGACATCATGCAGAAGGAATACGCCGGCGACGACGGCACCGACGAGGTGAAGAACTACATCGGCAGCTGGAAGAACGACCTGATCCTGCCCGAGGAGGCCCTGGCCAACGCGCGCAACCCCAAGGAACAGACCGCCGCCATCGTCTACCTGCACTACCAGCGCACGCTCAAGGCGTATAACGCGGTGGACTTCGACGACCTGATTCTGATGCCGGTGAAGCTGTTTCAGGACAACCCGGACATCCTGGAAAAATGGCAGAACCGCATCCGCTACCTGCTGGTCGACGAATACCAGGACACCAACGCCAGCCAGTACCTGCTGGTGAAGTTGCTGGTGGGCATGCGCAACCAGTTCACCGTGGTCGGCGACGATGACCAGTCGATCTACGCCTGGCGCGGCGCGCGCCCGGAAAACCTGATGCTGCTGAAAGAGGATTACCCCTCGCTCAAGGTGGTGATGCTGGAGCAGAACTACCGCTCCACCAGCCGCATCCTCAAGTGCGCCAACGTGCTGATCTCGAACAACCCGCATGCCTTCGAGAAACAGCTGTGGAGCGAGATGGGCATGGGCGATCCGATCCGCGTGATCCGCACCCGCAACGAGGACGCCGAATGCGAGCGGGTGGCCCTGGAAATTCTCACCGAACACCTGCGCACCGAGCGCCCCTACAGCGATTACGCCATCCTCTATCGCGGCAACTACCAGGCCAAGCTGATGGAGCTGAAGTTGCAGCACCACCAGATTCCCTATCGCCTGTCGGGTGGCACCAGCTTCTTCGCCCGCCAGGAGGTGAAGGATTTGATGAGCTACTTCCGCCTGCTGGTCAACCCGGACGACGACAACGCCTTCCTGCGGGTGATCAACGTGCCGCGCCGGGAGATCGGCTCCACCACCCTGGAAAAGCTCGGCAACTACGCCACCAATCGCAAGATCAGCATGTACGCCGCCGCCGGTGAAATCGGCCTGGGCGAACAGCTGGATGCGCGCTATACCGAACGCCTGGCACGCTTTACCAGGTGGATGGACCGGGTGCGCCAGGAGTGCGCGCAGAATGACCCGATCGCAGCGATCCGCAGCATGGTCATGGATATCGACTACGAGAACTGGCTGCGGCAGAACGCCTCCAGCGACAAGGTCGCCGACGCGCGCATGGGCAACGTCTGGTTCCTCGTCGAGGCGCTGAAGAACACCCTGGAGCGCGACGAAGATGGCGATATGACCATCGAGGACGCCATCGGCAAGCTGGTGCTGCGCGACATGCTGGAACGCCAGCAGGAAGAAGAGGAAGGCGCCGAGGGCGTGCAGATGATGACCCTGCATGCGTCCAAGGGCCTGGAATACCCGTCCGTGTATATCCTCGGCGTGGAGGAGGAAATCCTCCCGCACCGCTCCAGCATCGAGGCCGATACGGTTGAGGAGGAGCGGCGCCTGGCCTACGTTGGCATCACCCGGGCCAAGCGCAACCTGACCATGACCTTCGCCGCCAAGCGCAAGCAGTACGGCGAAATCATCGACTGCTCGCCGAGCCGCTTCCTCGATGAACTGCCGCCCGAGGATCTGGTCTGGGAAGGCCAGGAAGACGCGCCGCCCGAGGTCAAGGCCGCCACCGGCAATTCGGCGCTGGCCAATATGCGCGCCATGCTAAAAAAATAGCCGGGAGCTACTTTTAACGTCGCTGGCGACGGCCCGCAGGGTGGCCGCCAAGGATGGCTGGCCATAAAAAATAGTTCTACTCCGTAGCCCGGATGCAATCCGGGACGGGCTCCCCGGATTGCATCCGGGCTACGTTGATGATGAGAGGAATACGCGTGGAAGCGCTAAAACAGAAGATTCGCGACGAAGGCAGCGTACTCTCCGAGCAGGTGCTCAAGGTCGATGCTTTCCTCAACCACCAGATCGATCCTGCGCTGATGCAGCAGATTGGCCATGAGTTTGCCCAGCGCTTTGCCGGCCTGGGCATCAGCAAGATCGTCACCATCGAAGCCTCGGGCATTGCTCCGGCGGTGATGGCCGGCCTGGAGCTGGGCGTGCCAGTGATCTTTGCGCGCAAGTACCAGTCGCTGACGCTCAAGGACGACCTGTATATCTCCAAGGTGTTTTCCTTCACCAAGCAGACCGAAAGCACCCTGGCGATTGCCGCCAAGCACCTAAACGCCCAGGATCACGTGCTGCTGATCGACGACTTTCTGGCCAATGGCCATGCCGCCAAAGCCCTGATCGACCTAATCGGCCAAGCCGGCGCAAGCATTGCCGGCATCGGCGTGGTGATCGAGAAGTCCTTCCAGCGCGGCCGCGCCGAGCTGGATGCGCAGGGCTATCGGGTCGAGTCGCTGGCGCGTATCGGCTCGCTCAAAGGCGGCCAGGTCAGCTTTCTCGACTAAGCCGGCAACGCCTCAGCGACTGGCCCGCAAACCGGCCAACAGCAGGCGCCGCTGCATACGCTGACGCAGCCCAGCCGGCTGGGTCAGCGCCATACGCTGCAGATGCGCGGCGTATTCGCTAGGCGCTGGCGCATGCCACAAGGCAGCCGCCAACTCCAGGGCACAAGCGAATCTCAGTTTGCTCTTCAGCCAATTCAGCGCGCGCAACAGATCACGCTCCTGGTTGTCGAAATCGCAGCCCAGCGGGTACTCGGCGAACAACCCCGGATGACGGCTCTGCACGGCCTGCAAGCGCTCGGGCAGGTTGTCGGCGCAGCGCGGATCGAGGCGGAAATCCTTGGGCAACTTGCCCGCCCGTTGCGCCTGCTCGATCAGGCCCGGCTGAAAGCGCGAGTCACTGATAGTGAGCAGCGCCTCTATCACCTGGGCGTCGGTCTTGCCGCGCAGGTCGGCGATGCCGTATTCGGTCACCACCATATCGCGCAGGTGCCGTGGAATGGTGGCATGAGCATAGTCCCAGACAATATTCGAGCTGATCTGCGCGCCCGCCTGGCGCCAGCTGCGCAACAGCAGAATCGAGCGCGCGCCCTGTAACGCGTGGCCCTGGGCAACGAAATTGTACTGCCCACCGACGCCACTGAGCACCCGGCCATCTTCCAGCTGATCGGCCACCCCGGCACCCAGCAGGGTCATGGTGAAGGCGGTGTTGATAAAGCGCGCATCGCGGCGCTGCAAACGCTTGAGTGCTTCCTGATGATGCAGCTCATTGATAAAACAGATGCCGGTCATGGCAAAGCGCGCCAACTGCGTTGCGCTCAGTTCGCCCAGGCGTTGGTAGAAAGCCTGTGGCCCGAGAAAGAAGCCGCCGTGCACCACCACGCCGCCGCGCGCCCGCCCCAGGTGCTGCTGCAATAGCTGCTGGGTATGCGCATCGCGCAGATCGCTCAGCACTCGTTGCCCGTCGGGCATTAGCAGGCCGCCCGCGTCCCAACGAATGCTTTCAGCCAGCAACCCGTTGGCCTGTAACGCCTGCAGCGCCTGGGCATCCAGTTGCGGCGCGAGGCCGGCATCGAGCAGGGCCTGCACACTGTACGGCAGACCCTGATCATCCAGCGCGCCGCCGGAGGCCAGCTGCTGCAACGCTAATTCGGGGTAGACCGGGCGGCGCACGATGCCCGCATCGGCCAAGGCCAGCAGGCCGTTGACGAACATCTCACTGCAGCCGTACAGCCCCTGGCTAAAGGGCTGCAGGCCACCATCTTTGGCGATTTCGGCTGCCCAGTGAAGGGTGCAGCGCAGTTCAGCCAATACCGCCCGATAGCCCGCATTATCCGCCTGGCGCGCGAGCAAGGCGGCGGTCAGCGCATCGCCCATGGCGCCGATGCCGATCTGCAGGGTGCCGCCGTCACGCACCAGGGCGCTGGCATGCAGACCGATGCAATGATCCTGCAGCGTGACCGGCATATTCGGGGTGGAAAACAGCGTGCTGCGATCCTCTTCCAGCAGCTGCAGGTCAAAACTGCTGCGCGGCACTTCGGCGGTGCCTGCCATATAGGGCAGCGCGCTGTGTACCTGGGCCAGGCACAGAATGGTTTCGCCGGCGGCGCGGCGCTGCTCCAGCAGCGGCAGCAGATCCAGGGTGATATCCGGGTTGCAGCTCAGGCTGAAATGCTCCGGGCGCTGCGCATCCTGGGCGACCAACTGGGCGATTAGGTTCAGGCCCTTGTCATTTAGGTCGCGGGCGACATGGCTGTAATTGCTGCTGATGTAGTTCTGCTGCGTCGTCGCGCTGTCGAGTAGGCTGCCCGGCTGCAGAAAGAACTGCTCGACGCGCACGTTGTCCGGCAAGGTGTCGCGTTGCAGGTCGGCGAGAAAATCCAGTTCGGGATAATCGCCATAGATACGCTCGACGAAGGGCTCGAGCAGGCGCCGCGGCAAGCCCGCCGCAGCCCGCGGGCGGCCCAAACAGAGTGCGGTGTAGATGGTCAGCTGACGCTGCGGCAGTTGCTTGATCCGTGCGTAGAGTGCGTTGACCCACTGATTCGGTTTGCCCAGGCCCAGGGGCAGGCCAAGGTGAATAGGCCCTTCGAGGGTGCTGAGGACGTGGTCAACCGCCTGCTCAATGGAACACTGCTTCGGCATCGGGTTTCTCCTGGCATCGGTAACAGGGCAATGGGCCTATTGCCCATTATTGCCACAACGCCACGCCACAACGAAAAAGCCGCCCTGGCAGGCGGCTTTTTCTACAGCTTTCGGCGAACGCTTACAGGCCGGACATCTTCTGGATGGCGCCACGCAGCTCGTCATCCGAGCAATCGGCACAGGTGCCTTTCGGCGGCATGGCGTTGATGCCGGCAATCGCGGTTTGCAGAATACCGTCGATACCACCTTCTTTATCGGCACGCGCCTTCCAGGCGGCGGTATCGCCAATTTTCGGCGCACCCAGAATACCCGGGGTGTGGCAGGCACCGCAGTGCTTGGCGATGATGTCATCGGCAGTACGCGCAGCGCCGCCAGCGGCAACCGCCACGGCACCCACGCCCTTGCACTCTTCACCCATTACACAGACTTGGCCGACCGGCTTCAGTCGCTCGGCAATCGCGTCGTCGGTCGTGGCCTGAGCAGTCACTGCCCACAGGGCCAATACGGTAGCCGGTGCTACCAGGAGCTTTTTAATCAGGTTCACGGTACACCCTCTTCGTGGCTAGTCACGCTCGCGGCCACGGTTTCGCGAGCGGGCGCCAGTATAACGGCAAGCTGCTGCCGCCGAAACAACCCAGATTGTCGCAGGGTTATTTAGAAATTGGCCGGCGTAGTGGCGCTGATCAGTCGCGCCGGTTGCTCGAACGGATTACGGAAACGGTGCGGTTTGCTGCTCTCGAAGTAGTAGCTGTCGCCCGGCTCGAGGATAAACACCTCGTCGCCCACGGTCAGCTCCAACTTGCCTTCGACCAGTATGCCGGCCTCTTCGCCTTCGTGGGCGTACATCTCGTCGCCGGTGTCGGTGCCGCAGGGATAGGTTTCATCGAGAAAGGAGATGGCCCGGCTGGGATGCGCCTTGCCCACCAGCTTCATGGTGATGGCCCCGCTGCAGATATCGGTGAGTTCGGCGGCACGATAGACCACCTGGGCCTGGCTATCCGGCTCCACGTCCAGGGAGAAGAACTCCACCAGCGACATAGGGATACCCGCCAACACCTTTTTCAACGAACTGATCGAAGGGCTGACGCTGTTCTTCTCGATCATCGAAATGGTGCTGTTGGTGACGCCCGCCCGTTTGGCGAGTTCACGCTGGGAAAGGCCTTTGAGTTTGCGAATGGATTGCAGGCGTACACCGACGTCCAATGCTGGAGTCCCCCTTGGGAGTGATACGGAAAAGTCGCCGTATCATGGCATAGCGTTCGGAATTTACAACACTCGCGTTCAAACTCGTCTACAGCACTGTATTTAATTGCCGAGATAGAGCAGCGGCGCCCGCCGCAGGTTGCAGAATAACTGGTAGGGAATGCTGCCGGCCTGGGCAGCCACATCGCTGGCCAGCACCTGTTTGCCCCAGAGTTCGACCCGGCTGCCCAGGCCCGCTTGCGGCAGATCGGTCAAATCGACGGTGAGCATGTCCATCGACACGCGGCCGATCAGGCGGGTCAGTTGGCCGTCCACCGCCACTGGCGTGCCGGTCGGCGCGTGACGTGGATAGCCGTCGGCATAGCCCATGGCGACCACGCCGACGCGGGTCGGCCGTTCGCTGACAAAGCGTGCGCCATAGCCCACCGGCTCGCCGGCCGGCAGCTCGCGCACGCTGATAATCTTCGATTCCAGGGTCATTACCGGTTGCAGGCGCGCGGCCACGGCCTGCGCCTGTTCGAACGGCGTGGCACCGTAGAGCATGATGCCGGGGCGCACCCAGTCACTCGGTACGTTGGGCCAACCGAGTACAGCCGGCGAATTGCGCAGGCTGACCTCAGCGACTATGCCCTGCCGCGCCTGCTGAAACACCGCTAGCTGTTCGTCGCTGCGCGGGCAATCCAGCTCGTCGGCGCGGGCGAAGTGGCTCATCAGCACGATCTTCGCCACCTTGCCACTGGCCAGCAGGCGCTGATAGGCCACCTGATAGTCGGCCGGATGCAGGCCGACGCGGTGCATGCCGCTGTCCAGCTTCAGCCAGACCGTCAGCGGCGTGCTGATGCTGCTGCGCTCAAGCGCCTCCAGCTGCCACAACGAGTGCACCACGCACCACAGCTCGTGCTGCTCGATCAGCGGCAATTCGTCCGCCTCGAAAAAACCTTCCAGCAGCAGGATCGGCCCGCGAATACCGGCCGCGCGCAGCTGCAGCGCTTCCTCGATACAGGCCACGGCAAACCCGTCGGCCTGCTCCTGCAACGCCTGGGCACAGCGCACCGCACCATGGCCGTAAGCGTCCGCCTTGATCACCGCCAGGGCGCGCGCGCCGCTGACTTCACGGGCCAGTTGGTAGTTGTGACGCAAGGCTTGCAGATCAATCAGAGCACGGGCAGGACGCATGATGTTCTCGGCTATCAGCAGTTTTCAGGCTATAAAAAAGCCCGGTGTGGTGGCCGGGCAAACACGTATCGCAAACCGAATCGACCGATTTACAGGGCGGCCACGATCATCATTTCCACCAGCACCTCGGGCTTGTACATCTTCGCCTCGACGCAGGCCCGCGCAGGTGCCGCGCCCGGTGCAACCCAGGCATCCCAGACCTGATTGAGCCCGGCGTAATCGCGCGCCATGTCCCTCAGGTAGATGGTCACGGAGAGGATCTTCGACTTGTCGCTGCCGGCCTCGGCCAGCATACGCTCGGTGTTGGCCAGGGTTTCGCGGGTTTGCTGCACGATATCGCCGCTGTAGTCGTCCGCCAGTTGCCCGGCCAGGTAGACCGTGCCGTTATGGATAACGATTTCGCTGTAACGACTCTCAGTGTGCAGGCGCTGTACTGACATGCTTGTGATTCTCCTGGGAACGGCTGTAACGGGAAATATCCAGGCCTTCGGCGCTGATCTGCGGGCGCTTTTTCGCCATCAGATCGGCGAGCAGGCGACCGGAGCCGCAGGCCATGGTCCAGCCCAGTGTGCCGTGACCGGTGTTGAGGAACAAATTGCGCAAGCGGGTGGCGCCAACAATCGGCGTGCCGTCCGGGGTGGCCGGGCGCAGGCCGGTCCAGAATTCGGCCTGGCTCAGGTCGCCGCCTTGCGGGTAGAGATCGGCGGTGATCATTTCCAGGGTCGCGCGGCGTTTAGGGTTGAGCTGCAGGTCGAAACCGGCGATCTCGGCCATGCCGCCGACGCGGATGCGCTGGTCGAAACGGGTGATCGCCACCTTGTAGGTTTCATCGAGGATGGTCGAGGTCGGCGCCATCGCGGCATTGGTGATCGGCACGGTCAGCGAGTAGCCCTTGAGCGGGTACACCGGCGCGCGGATGCCCAGCGGCTTGAGCAGTTGCGGGCTGAAGCTGCCGAGGGCGAGCACGTAGCGGTCGGCGGTCTCCAGCTTGCCGTCGATCCACACGCCATTGACCCGGTCACCCACGGCGTCGATGCGCTGGATGTTCTGGCCGAAGCGGAATTCCACGCCCAGGGCCTTGGCCATTTCGGCCAGCTTGCTGGTGAACAGCTGACAATCGCCGGTCTGGTCATTCGGCAGACGCAACGCGCCGGCCAGCTTGTCGGTCACCGCCGCCAGGGCCGGTTCGACGCGGGCAATGCCGGCGCGGTCGAGCAATTCATAAGGCACGCCGGATTGCTTGAGTACGGCGGTGTCCTTGGCGGCATTGTCCAGTTGCGCCTGGGTGCGGAACAGCTGGGTAGTGCCCAGGCTACGGCCCTCATAGGCGATGCCGGTTTCCAAGCGCAGCTCGTCGAGGCAGTCGCGGCTGTACTCGGACAGGCGCACCATGCGCTCCTTGTTCACCGCGTAGCGGCTGGCGGTACAGTTGCGCAGCATCTGCGCCATCCACAGGTATTGGTCGATATCGGCGGTGGCCTTGATCGCCAGCGGCGCGTGCTTTTGCAGCAGCCACTTGATGGCTTTCAGCGGTACGCCCGGCGCCGCCCAAGGCGAGGCGTAGCCGGGAGAGACCTGGCCGGCGTTGGCGAAGCTGGTTTCCATGGCCGGAGCACTCTGCCGGTCGACCACCACTACGTCGAAACCCTGACGTGCCAGGTAATACGCACTGACTGTGCCAATCACACCGCTACCGAGAATCAGAACCCGCATGTTGCTCTCCTCGCCACGCCCAGCGCGACGGATAATTCTTGAGATCGCTATGGGGCGCAGTATAGGAAGAGATCAGCAGTGCTATTCACTATATAAATAGCTATATTTGGCGACAATTCTTGGCAAAAACGCCTTCAGCAGAGGGGTATCCACCATGCGCACCCAACATCAAAGCCGCCGCGAACTGGACAAAATCGACCGCAATATCCTGCGTATCCTGCAGGAAGACGGGCGCATCAGCTTTACCGAGCTGGGTGAACGAGTCGGCCTGTCGACCACGCCCTGCACCGAGCGCGTGCGCCGCCTGGAGCGCGAAGGGATCATCATGGGCTACCACGCCCGGCTCAACCCGCAGCAGCTCAAGGCCAGCCTGCTGGTGTTTGTCGAGATCAGCCTGGACTACAAGTCCGGTGACACCTTCGAGGAGTTCCGCCGCGCCGTGCTCAAGCTGCCGCACGTACTCGAATGCCATCTGGTGTCCGGCGACTTCGACTACCTGGTGAAGGCGCGGATCAACGAGATGGCCAGCTACCGCAAGCTGCTCGGCGACATCCTGCTCAAGTTGCCGCATGTGCGCGAGTCGAAGAGCTATATCGTCATGGAAGAGGTGAAAGAGAGCCTAAGCCTGCCGATTGCCGAGTAGGCCGGGCGGGGCCGCCTAGGGGCAAGCCATCCCCCATCCGGCCGACCGATTGCCGTCAAACCAGCACCTGGCGGGTAGTGGCGATCAGCTGGTGTACCCGCTTTGCCACCGCCGCCTCGATCATCTGCTCCGGCGCCTGGCCACGCGGGCAGGGCAAGCTGGGCGTAGTGCCGAACAGGCGGCAGATCAGCGGGCGCTGGTCGTACACCGTGCAGCCCTGCGGACCCAGGTGCACGCAGTTGTATTCGGCCAGCGCGGCGGCGTGTTCGGCAGCGCTTTTCACCGGCAGGCGCGACATCTCCTCGGATGAGGCGGTAACCGGCCCACAGCAATCGTGACAGCCCGGCACGCAGGCGAAACTGGGTATCTGCAAACGCAACTGATCGATCCTGCGGCTGGTGCAGCTCATGGGCGTAATCCTGAAACACAGGCCGGCATAGTAACCGCGCGCCGGGCTGAATCGCGGACAGTTAGCCGTCCAGCCGACGAAAATCCGCTTATTTCGCGATTGCCTCTTGGCGTTTGGCAAATCCCACGCTTATCCTTCGTAAAATTTTCCAAACACAACAATCAGGATTCCACACATGAACGCCCGCGTTCACCAGCCGGCTGATCACCGCCAGCACGCCAACTCCTATTACGCCGCCAGCGCCAATCGCCAACTCGACTACCCCGCCCTGGGCGGTGAATTACGCGCAGATGTGTGCGTCGTTGGCGGTGGCTTTTCCGGCCTTAACACCGCCATCGAGCTGGCGCAGAAAGGCCTCTCGGTGGTGCTGCTGGAAGCGCACAAGATCGGCTGGGGCGCCAGCGGACGTAACGGCGGCCAGCTGATTCGTGGCGTCGGCCATGGCGTTGAGCAGTTTGAGTCGGTAATCGGTGTACAGGGCGTGCGCGAGCTGAAACTGATGGGCCTGGAAGCGGTGGAAATCGTCCGCCAGCGCATCGCGCAGTTCAATATCGACTGCGACCTGACCTGGGGCTACTGCGACCTGGCCAACAAGCCCAGCCACCTGGAAGGCTTTGCCGAGGACATGGCCGAGCTCAAGCAGCTGGGCTATCGCCACGACATGCGCCTGCTGCAACCGGAGCAAATGCACGAAGTGGTGGGCTCCAACCGTTACGTCGGCGGCCTGATCGACATGGGTTCCGGCCACCTGCACCCACTCAACCTGGCCCTCGGTGAGGCCGCAGCGGCGCAGAGCCTGGGCGTGCAGCTGTTCGAGCGCTCGGCGGTAACGCGCATCGACTACGGCAGCGAGGTCAAGGTGCACACCGCCCAAGGCGTGGTGCGCGCCGCCACGCTGGTGCTCGGCTGCAACGCCTACCTGAATGGCCTGAACAGTAATTTGGGCGGCAAGGTATTGCCCGCCGGCAGCTATGTGATCGCCACCGAGCCGCTGTCCGAAGCCGAAGCGCGGGCCATCATTCCGCAGAATATGGCGCTGTGCGACCAGCGCGTGGCCCTCGACTATTACCGCCTGTCCGCCGATCGGCGCCTGCTGTTTGGCGGCGCCTGCCACTACTCAGGTCGCGATCCGGCGGACATCGCCGGCTATATGCGGCCGAAAATGCTGGAAGTCTTCCCGCACCTGCATGACGTGAAGATCGACTACCAGTGGGGTGGCATGATCGGCATCGGCGCCAACCGCCTGCCGCAGATCGGCCGCCTCAAGGAACAGCCCAACGTGTATTACGCCCAGGCCTACTCGGGCCACGGGGTAAATGCCACCCACCTGGCCGGCAAGCTGCTCGGCGAAGCCATTGCCGGCCAGCAAAGCACAGGCTTCGACCTGTTCGCCAAGGTGCCGCATATGACCTTCCCTGGCGGCAAACACCTGCGCTCACCACTCTTGGCCCTGGGCATGCTCTGGCATCGCCTCAAGGAAAGCCTGGGCAGCTAATCACTCCTGCACGCGCACCGGCAGCTCTGTTGCGGCGAGCGCAGGTTCGGCAAAAGCCCCACGGCGAAACGCCAGCCAGACAAACACTGCCGCGCCAATGGCCATCAGGATCGGCAGCGCATGGCCGCTGAGCCACTGGCTGGCGGCGCCGGTCGACAGCGGCCCGAGCAGACAACCCGCGCCCCAGAGCAAGGCGATTTGGGCATTGGCGCGCACCAATGCATCGTCGCGATAGCGCTGGCCGACCAGAATCAGCGACAGGGTGTACAGGCCGCCCGCGCTGGCGCCGAACAGCACCAGCACCACCCAGATCAGCGGCGTGTGCAGCAATGACGGAATGCTCAGGCTCGACAGCAACAGCACCACCCCACAGCAGCGGAACAGGGTCTGCCGTGGGACGCGGTCGGCCATCCAGCCAATCGGCAGCTGCAGCGCGGCATCGCCAACCACCACCGCACTGACCATGGTCAACGCCAGCTGCTGGGCAAAGCCTTCGCGCAGCAGGTACACCGGCAGCAGGGTCAGCACCATCGCCTCGAAGGCGGCAAACAGCACCACCGCCCAGGCAATTGCCGGCGAAGTGCGGCAAAACGCCAGGATGCCGCGCCCGGACGCACTCTGCGCATTGACCTTGGGCGCGCCATCACGGCCCAACAGCAGCAGGCTGCCGCCCACCAGCAGCGCGGCAGAAAACCAGAAGCCACGGTCACTTTCTGTGCCCAGCAGGGTCAGCAGCAACGGCCCGCACAGCTGGCTCAAGGCGAAGCCGGTGCCATATAGCGCCACCAGACGGCCGCGCAGCCGGTCCTCGACCAGCTGATTGATCCAGCTTTCGCCGAGCACAAACACCACGGTCAGGGAAATGCCAATCAGCAGGCGCAGCAGCAGCCACAGCGGGTAGCTCGGCATCACGCTCAGCAGCGCCACCGACGCGGCACTGGCCAGCAGGCACAGGCGCAAGGTCTGCGGCGTGCCGAACCAGCCGGCCAGATGCCCGGTAAGCCGTGCGCCGAGCAACACGCCAATGGCCGGCATACCGGCCATCACACCTATGGCAAAGGGGCCGTAACCCCAGGACTCAAGGCGAAACGACACCAGCGGCAGCGTCACCCCGAGCGACAGTCCGACTATCACCACCGCCGCGCTAACGGCGAAATAGGTTGCCCACTTCATAGCCATGTCCTTCCATCTATATGGCCGTCAAAAGCAAACGGCCGGATTTCCTAGGAAACCCGGCCGCAGGTGTGGCTCGCCAGAGCCGGCCCCGAAGGGCGGACCTTAATCACGGTAAACCCAGCCTCTACTCGCCCGGGCCCACCGCCAATCCAGAGCTTCGGGACTAAGACCAGGACCAACGGGAGTAACAGCCGCAGGCTGGCCCGCAGGGTGAGCGCCAGCGAATCAGGCGCCCCGCAGCTTTAAGCGCAGCGTACTGCAGTACGTGAGCATTAAAAGCGAGGGCGCAACGCAGCATGGCCGACGGCCCGGAGGTCGGCCGGAAGCGTTACAGCTTGATCCAGGTCGCCTTAATCTCGGTGTACTTGTCGAAGGCATGCAGCGACTTGTCACGGCCGTTGCCCGACTGCTTGAAGCCGCCGAACGGCGCGGTCATGTCGCCGCCGTCATATTGGTTGACCCACATGCTGCCGACGCGCAGGGCCTTGGCCGCCAGGTGCGCCTTGGACAGGTTGCTGGTCCAGATGGCGGCCGCCAGGCCGTAGATGCTGTCGTTGGCGATCTGGATGGCTTCTTCGGTGCTGTCAAAGGCAATCACCGTCAGCACCGGGCCGAAGATTTCTTCCTGGGCGATGCGCATGGCGTTGTGCGCGTCATCGAAGATGGTCGGTTCAACGTACTGGCCGCCGGTATCGATCAGGGTGCGCTTGCCGCCGCAGAGCAGTTTGGCCTGATCCTTATGGCCGGCGTCGATATAGCCGAGCACCGCATTCAGGTGACCGGCATCGACCAGCGCGCCGACCTTGGTGTCCGGGTCCAGGGCGTGACCGGCTTTCCAGCCCTGCATGGCTTCCAGCACCATGGGCATAAAGGTGTCCTTGATCGAACGTTCCACCAGCAAGCGTGAGCCGGCGGTGCACATCTCACCCTGGTTGAAGCAGATCGCCGCCGCAGCCGCTTCGGCCGCCGCCTTGAGGTCCGGCGCATCGGCGAAGACGATATTGGCGCTCTTGCCGCCAGCTTCCAGCCAGACACGCTTCATGTTCGATTCACCGGCGTAGATCATCAGCTGCTTAGCGATCTTGGTCGAACCGGTGAACACCAGGGTGTCGACATCCATATGCAACGCCAGCGCCTTGCCGACGGTATGGCCGTAACCCGGCAGCACATTGAGCACGCCCGCCGGGATACCGGCCTCCAGCGCCAGCTGCGCCATGCGCAGGGCAGTCAGCGGAGATTTTTCCGACGGTTTGACGATCACCGAGTTGCCGGTGGCCAGGGCCGGACCGAGCTTCCAGGCGGTCATGATCATCGGGAAGTTCCACGGCACGATGGCCGCCACCACGCCGACCGGCTCACGGGTCACCAGACCCAGCTCATCGTGCGGGGTAGCCGCCACTTCGTCGTAGATCTTGTCGACCGCTTCGCCACTCCAGCGAATCGCCCGCGAAGCACCCGGTACATCGACACCCAGGGCGTCGCTGATCGGCTTGCCCATGTCCAGGGTTTCCAGCAGCGCCAGCTCTTCGGCGTGCTGATCCATCAGGTCGGCGAAACGGATCATCACGCGCTTGCGCTGCGCCGGGGCCATGCGTGACCAGACGCCGGATTCGAAGGTGGCGCGGGCGTCACTCACGGCCAGCTCGGCATCGGCCAGATCACAGCTGGCCACCAGGCCGAGCAAGCGACCGTCGACCGGGCTGATGCACTCGAACGTGGCCCCGGATACAGCAGCGCGGTACTCGCCATGCACAAAGGCACGGCCTTCGATCTTCAGGTTCTTGGCGCGCTGCTCCCAGTCGGCACGAGTCAGGCTAGTCATTCGTACATCCTCTATCGCTAGTAGAGCGCGGCAGGTTGGCAGCCCGCGCTGTCAAAAATTTCGCCAGGCTTTACGCAAGCCCAATCCTGCCGGCAACACTAAACCAGAGGCCTGCACACTTCCAATATTTTTTACAAAAACCGGCAAAGCCGCCTTGTTATGTGTGCTTTATTAAACATAGACTGCCGAAATCGCCACCCCAATCGACAACAAGCCTGGCCTTAACAGGCGCTCAATCCCGACCGGACATGCTTATGAACATTGAAAAAATCGTCGACTTCGCCACCGCCACCACTACGCCCGAGCACTACCGTCCGGCAACGGAGAAAGTACTCAAGGGTGACCCCGAGCAAAGTGTGCGCAACCACTACAGCAGCCCGTGTGGGCAGTTCAATACGGGGATCTGGGAAGGCGCCGTCGGCCACTGGACCATCAACTACACCGAACACGAGTACTGCGAAATCCTGCAAGGCGTCTCGGTACTGCGCGACAAGGACGGCAACGGCAAGACCCTGCGCGCCGGCGACCGCTTCGTCATCCCGGCCGGTTTCTCCGGCACCTGGGAAGTGCTGGAGCCCTGCCGCAAGGTCTATGTGATCTTTGAACAAGCCAGCAACTAATCAGGCCACTCTTCATGCGTCACCCTTTGCCCGCCTTTATGGCGGGCTTTTTATCGCCTGCCATCCCTGGCGGCCACCCTGCGGGCCGTTGCTACGCAACGTTAAAAATGGCTCCCGGCCATTTTTATCGCCTGCGCTTAATGGGGCCAAATCGCAGACAAGAAAAAGCCCGCCATAAAGGCGGGCTTTTTCGACAGGCAGCCAGATCAATTACTTGATCTTGCCTTCCTTGTACATCACGTGCTTACGCACAACCGGATCGAATTTTTTAATTTCGATTTTGTCCGGAGTGGTGCGCTTGTTTTTGTCGGTAGTGTAGAAGTGACCAGTACCGGCACTCGAGATCAAACGGATCAATTCACGCATGACTTTCTCCTTAAACCTTTTCGCCGCGAGCGCGCAGCTCGGACAGAACGACGTCAATACCACGCTTGTCGATGCAACGCATGCCTTTGGCAGAAACGCGCAGACGCACGAAACGGTTCTCAGACTCGACCCAGAAGCGGTGATGCTGCAGGTTCGGCAGGAAACGACGACGGGTTTTGTTGTTTGCGT
>NZ_JBAQLP010000025.1:0-14563 GCF_049301935.1 Pseudomonas sp.
CCCCTCTGTCACCGCCAATAACGAGGCCAGAAGCCGTTATGAAATCCCTTGAAGTCGAACAACGCCAGGTCGTAGTCATAGGTGCCGGCCCGTCCGGGGCGATTGCCAGCGCGCTGCTCAAACGCAACGGCCATGACGTGCTGGTGCTGGAGCGCCAGCGCTTCCCGCGCTTCTCCATCGGCGAGAGCCTGCTGTCGCATTGTCTGGATTTCGTCGAGGAAGCCGGGATGCTCGACGCGGTGCAGGCCGCCGGTTTCCAGACCAAGCACGGCGCGGCCTTCGCCTGGGGCGAGCGCTACACCGAGTTCGACTTCCGCGACAAGTTCACCCCCGGCAAAGGCTCCACCTACCAGGTGCTGCGCGCCAGCTTCGACAAGGTGCTGGCCGATGACGCCGAGCGCCAGGGCGTGGAGATCCGCTACGAGGAAGAGATCACTGCCGTCGACTTCAGCGGCGCCTGTCCGCGCCTGACCGTGCGCCGCCTGGCCGATGGCGTCGAGTATCAGGTCGAGTGCGCCTTCGTCCTCGATGGCAGCGGCTACGGCCGCGTGCTGCCGCGCCTGCTCGATCTGGACACCCCGTCCAACATGCCGATGCGCCGCGCGCTGTTCACCCATGTCGAGGACCGCATCGCTGCGGATGCCGGCTTCGACCGCGAGAAGATCCTCATCACCACCCACCCGACTCTGCGCGACGTGTGGTTCTGGACCATCCCGTTCAGCAACGGCCGCTGCTCGCTGGGCGTGGTCGCCGAAGCCGGGCGCTACGCCGGTTACCCCGAGGACATGGAGGCCTGCCTGCGCCAGTTCGTCGCGGAAACGCCGTCGCTCGGCAACGTCCTGCAGAACGCCCTGTGGGACACCCCGGTGCGCGAGCTGAAAGGCTACTCGGCCAACGTCAAGACCTTGCACGGCCCGGGCTTCGCCCTGCTCGGCAACGCCGCCGAGTTCCTCGACCCGGTGTTCAGCTCCGGGGTGACCATCGCCATGCGCTCGGCGAGCATGGCCGCCGGCCTGCTGCACCGCCAGCTGAGCGGCGAGGCGGTGGACTGGGAGCAGGACTTCGCCATCCCGCTGAAACGCGGCGTCGACACCTTCCGCGCCTATGTCGAGGGCTGGTACGACGGCAGCTTCCAGGACGTGATCTACTTCGATAAGGCCCAGCCGGAAATCCGCCGCATGATCAGCTCGATCCTCGCCGGCTACGCCTGGGATGAGAAAAACCCCTATGTCGCCGAACCCAAGCGGCGCCTGCGGGTGCTTGCCGAACTCTGCGCCAATAACTGATAAGGATATTTATGAGCAACCCGGCCGCCAGCTACGTCGAGGAAACCCGCTTCGGCTTCTGGTTCTTGCAGAGCCACGTCTGGCAGCAGCATGTGCTGCGCGTGGCGATCAATGACCTGCGCGGCCTGTTCGCCGGGCCGCTGCCAGAGTCGCCGGTGCTGCTGGATGTCGGCTGCGGCCAGGGTAAGTCGTTCGGCCTGCTCAATGATGCGTTCAAACCGGCGCGGATCATTGGTCTGGATGCCGACCCGCACAGCCTCGACTGCTCGCGCGCCGAGGCCGAGCGCCTGGGCCTGGAGGTGCAACTGATCGCCAGCGACTGCGCCGCCATCGACCTGCCCGATGCCAGTGTCGACCTGCTGTTCTGCCACCAGACCTTCCATCACCTGGTCGAGCAGGAACAGGCCCTGGCCGAGTTCTGGCGCGTACTTAAACCGGGCGGCCGCTTGCTGTTCGCCGAATCGACGCAGTTCTATATCGATACCTGGGTAATCCGCTGGCTGTTCCGCCACCCCATGCAGGTGCAGAAAAGCGCCGCAGGCTATCTGCAGATGTTGCGCGGTCAGGGCTTTCAGTTCGCAACCCAGAATGTCTCCTACCCCTACCTGTGGTGGAGCCGCGCCAAGGACTTCGGCCTGCTGGAACGCTGGGGGCTGCTAAAGCCCAAGCCGGTCGGCCAGCGTGACGAAACCCTGATCAACGTGGTGGCACACAAGCCGCTGGAGGCGACTCCGTTATGAAACGCCTCGCCCTATTTGGCCTCGTCCTGCTGCTCAGCGCCTGCGCCGCGCGCACGCCGCTGCCGCTGACTGCACCCACCTTCGGCGCCCCCCTGCCGGCGGCGCTGCGCGTCGAACGCCAGCAAGGCGCGGATCAACAGACCTGGTGGCTGGTGGTGCAGGCTGAGCAATCGGCACTGCGCTGGTCGCTGTTCGACCCCCTCGGCGTGCCCCTGGCGCGGCAACTGCTGGAGAATGGCCAGTGGCGCGCCGATGGCCTGCTGCCGCCCAACAGCGAAGCCCAGGAGCTGTTCGCCGCCCTGCTATTCGCCCTCACCCCTAGCGACCAGCTGCCCGCCAGCTATGCCCCCGACGCCTGGCAGCAACTGGCCGACGGTCAGCGCCGACTGAATCCGCACTGGCTGATCGACTACCACGCGCCGCTGGATTTCACCCTGAGTCAGGGTCAGCTGCTGAGCTACCGGGTTTATGCCCTTGCCGACCACGAGATTCCCTAATGCCGATTTACCTTAACGCGCTGGGCCTTAACTGCGCCCTCGGCCAAGGCAAGCAGGCGGTGGCGACGGCGCTGTTTGCCGGCGACAGCAGCGGCATGCAGGCGCAAAGCGGCTGGGTGACCGAGCGCGCACTGACCGTCGGCGCTGTACCCGGCAGCCTGCCGGATTTACCCGATCTGCCGGGCCATCCGCCGAGCCGCAATAACCAGTTGCTGCTGGCTGCCGTTGTGGAGATTGAAGCCGAGCTGCGCGCGGCGATTACCCGCTTTGGTACCGAGCGCATTGCCGTAGTGCTCGGCACCAGCACCTCGGGCATCGAAGAGGCCAGCCAGAACATCGCCACTTACCTCAAGCAGGGCGCGCTGCCGGCGCACTATGGCTACGCCCAGCAGGAACTGGCTGAACCGGCGAACTTTCTCAGTGACTGGCTGGGGCTGAGCGGGCCGTGCTTCAGCATCTCCACCGCCTGTACCTCCGGCGCGCGGGCACTGCTTAGCGCACAGCGCCTGCTTAACCTGGGCGTATGCGATGCAGTGATCTGCGGCGGCGTGGACAGCCTGTGCCGGCTGACCCTGAATGGTTTTACCGCCCTGGAAGCGGTCTCGGCCGAGCGTTGCAATCCATTCTCGGTCAATCGTCACGGCATCAATATCGGCGAGGCGGCGGCGCTCTTTCTTATGTCCAAAGAGCCGCTCAGTGGCGCAGCCCGAAGTGTCGCCGCCATCACCCTGCTGGGCGCCGGTGCCTGCTCAGACGCCCACCATATTTCCGCACCACAGCCCGATGGCCTCGGTGCCCAGGCGGCGATGCGCAAAGCCCTGGCGGCGGCCGGGATCAGCGCGGCTCAGGTGGATTACCTGAACCTGCACGGCACCGCCACCAGCCACAATGACGCCATGGAAAGCCAGGCGGTGCAGGCGATCTTCCCCCATGGCGTGCCCTGCTCATCCAGCAAACCCATGGTCGGCCACACCCTCGGCGCCGCCGGTGCGCTGGAAGCAGCCTTCTGCTGGCTGACCTTGAGCGACTACAACCCAGAGCAGTTGCTGCCTCCGCACCTGTGGGATGGCCAGGCCGACCCGGCCCTGCCAGCGCTCAATCTGGTACAGCCCGGAACCCGCCTGAGCCGCCAGCACCCGCGCCGGCTGATGAGCAACTCCTTCGCCTTTGGCGGCAACAATATCAGCCTGATTCTTGGCGAAGAGCCGGGTGAAGAGCGCGGCGAAACGCCAGGAGAACAGCCATGAAGCAATGGCCAATCGCCGAACTGATCCCCCACGCCGGCGACATGATCCTGATCGATCAGGTGCTGCGCGTTGGCGACGAGGACATCGAAACCCAGCTGTGCGTACGCGACGGCGGCCTGTTTAGCCTGGAAGACGGCAGCCTGCCGGCCTGGGTCGGCATCGAGCTGATGGCCCAGAGTGTCGCCGCCTACGCTGGCTGCCAGGCGCGCCTGCGCGGCGAGCCGGTGGAGCTGGGCTTTCTACTCGGCACACGCAAGTACCAGTGCAATGTCGAACGCTTCCCGGCAGGCAGCCTGCTGCATATCCATGCCAGCCGCTCGCTGCAGGATGACAACGGCATGGGCGTGTTCGAATGCCAGCTACGCGGTCCCGGCATCGAAGCCCTGGCCCGCCTTAACGTATTCTGTCCACCCCAGGTGGCCAGCTATCTTCAGGAAGAGTTTCAAGGAACGCAGCCATGAGCAAACAAGCAGCCGTGAGCGAGAACTCAGTCATAAGCGAAACCATTCTGGTCACCGGTTCCAGTCGTGGCATCGGCCGGGCGATTGCCCTGCGCCTAGCCAAGGGCGGCTATGACATCGTGCTGCACTGCCGCGCCCGTCGTGATGAAGCCGAGGCGGTGCAGGCGCAGATCATCGAGCTGGGCCAGCAGGCGCGCATCCTGCAATTCGATGTGTCCGACCGCGCCGCCTGCCGCGCAGCGCTGGAAGCCGATGTCGAGCAACACGGCGCCTATTACGGGGTGGTGTGCAATGCCGGGCTGACCCGCGACGGCGCCTTCCCGGCGCTCTCCGAGGACGACTGGGATATCGTTATGCGCACCAATCTGGACGGTTTCTATAACGTCCTGCATCCGCTGTGCATGCCGATGATCCGGCGGCGCAAGGCCGGACGCATCGTCTGCATCACCTCGGTATCCGGGCTGATCGGCAACCGCGGCCAGGTCAACTACAGCGCCTCCAAGGCCGGCATTATCGGCGCGGCCAAGGCCTTGGCGATCGAATTGGGCAAGCGCAAGATCACGGTCAACTGCGTGGCGCCGGGGCTGATCGATACCGAGATCCTCGATGCCGATGTGCCCATCGAGGAAATCCTCAAGATGGTCCCGGCAAGTCGCATGGGCACCCCGGAAGAAGTGGCCGGCGCGGTGAATTTTCTGATGTCCGAGGAGGCGGCCTACATTACCCGCCAGGTCCTCGCGGTAAACGGCGGGTTGTGCTGATGAACGGATGCAAACGGGTGGTAGTCACCGGCATGGCCGGGGTGACCTCGCTGGGCAATGACTGGCCGACCATTGAGGCGGCCTTCAAGGCCGGCAAGAGCGGTATCCGCTATATGCACGAGTGGGACAGGTTCAGCGAGCTGAACACGCGCCTCGGCGGTCCGGTGGATGATTTCGTCCAGCCCAAGCACTGGAACCGCAAGCAGACCCGCAGCATGGGCCGCGTCTCCAAGCTGGTGGTGTACGCCGCCGAGCGCGCGCTGGAACATGCCGGGCTGCTCGGCGACCCGTGCATCCAAGATGGCCGCATGGGCGTGGCCTGCGGCTCGTCCACCGGCAGCACCGACGAGATCAAGGCGTTCGGCAATATGCTGCTCAACTCGGTGGCCGATGGCCTCAATGCCAACTCCTATATCCGCATGATGCCGCACACCACGGCGGCCAATATCAGCATCTTCTTCGGCCTCAAGGGCCGCCTGATCCCCACCTCCAGCGCCTGCACCAGCGGCAGTCAGGGCATCGGCTACGCCTATGAAGCGATCAAGTTCGGCCGCCTGCCGATGATGCTCGCCGGGGGTGCCGAGGAACTGTGCCCCACCGAGGCCATGGTGTTTGATGCGCTGTACGCCACCAGCCTGAAAAACGATGCGCCGCACAGTTCACCGCGGCCCTACGACAGCGAGCGTGACGGCCTGGTGATTGGTGAAGGGGCCGGCATTCTGGTTCTCGAAGAGCTGGAACACGCGCAGGCTAGAGGCGCGACCATTTATGCCGAAATCGTCGGCTTTGGCTGCAACGCCGACGGCCAGCACGCCACCAAACCGGTGCAAGCGACCATGCGCGGGGCGATGGAGTTGGCGTTGCAGGATGCCGGCTTAGCACCTGCGGCCATCGGCTACGTCAACGGCCACGGCACCGCCACCGACCAGGGCGACGTGGCCGAGACCCTGGCCACCCAGGAACTGTTCGGCAGCCGGATGCCGATCAGCTCGCAGAAGAGCTACTTCGGCCACACCCTCGGGGCTTGTGGCGCGCTGGAGTCCTGGTTCAGCATCGAAATGATGAACGCCGACAGCTATGTGCCGACCCTGAACCTGGACACTGTCGACCCGGCCTGTGGCGAGCTGGACTACCTGCGCGGCGAGTTCCGCCAGATGAGCCACCAGTATGTAATGAACAACAACTTCGCCTTTGGCGGGGTGAATACTTCGCTGATCTTCAAGCGCTGGGCTTGAACGCGAGCTGGATTACACTGATTTTTGCGCAACACCCTGACCAGAAACCCACAAGAAAGGAGTCACCCGATGAAAGCCAAGAACTGGATCCTTGCTGCCGCCTGCCTGAGCCTGTTGCCAGCGCTCAGCCAGGCCCGCGACACCACCCACTTCCTGCCGTTCGACGCCGTGGTGCAGGAAGCCCTGAATGCCGGCCGCCTCGACGGCAGCGTGAAGTTCTATCTGGCGGGCAACAAACCGGCCGGCGCGGTCAGCGTGGTCAAATCCGGCGTCACCACCAGCCAGAAGACCAACGCCTTCAACAAAAGCGATGAAGCCGCCTGCAGCTGGGTCCTGCAGTCCGCACTGATCCGCTTGCAGAACGCCGCCAAGGCCGCCGGCGCCAACGCCGTGGTCGACCTGGCCAGCAACTACAAGAACATCGAATACAAGGACAGCCAGAAGTACGAATGCCACGCCGGTGCGATCATGGCGGGCGTCGCCCTCAAGGGGAACCTGGCCAATGTTAAATAAGCCAGCGCTGCTTGGCCTGCTGGGCGCGCTGACCTTCTCAGTCAGCCTGCCCGCACTGGCAGATCCGGACGGCCAGCAGCTGTACCGTCAGCACTGCGCCAAATGCCACGCCGCAGACGGCCGCGCCAACACCCTGCGCGGCTGGCTGTACTTTGCGCAGAACCTGAGCAAGGCCAAGTGGCAGGACAACAACAGCGACAACGACATCCTCGACGCCATTCAGGAGGGCCCCGGCGCCATGCCCAGCTTCGCCGACAAGCTCAGCGAAGCCCAACAACTGGCGCTGGTAAAGGCCGTGCGCGATTTGCGCAAGCCCTGAGCAATACCCAGATAAAACCAAGGCCGCATTAGCGGCCTTGGTTTTAGGCTATGTCTGCGTTAGCTGTTGCCGGAAATCTTAAGAAAGAGCGCCGAACCTGTAGGAGCGGGCTTGCCCGCGATGCTTGTGCGTGGCCGGCTTTCGCGGGCACGCCCGCTCCTACAAAGGCCTACAGCACGGAGCAACAGGTAATGAGTACATAGCCTTGGTTTTATGCAGTGTTTATTGATGGTACTGCCCAGACAGCTCATGCACCGCTTCAAAGAAGGCCCGCGCGTGTTCCGGGTCGACTTCCGGGGTGATGCCGTGGCCGAGGTTAAACACCTGGCCGCTGCCATGACCGTAAGCGGCGAGAATACGCCCCACTTCGGCGCGAATCGCCGCCGGGTTGGCGTACAGCACGCTGGGGTCCATATTGCCCTGCAGCGCCACCTTGTTACCGACACGGGCGCGGGCGCTGCCGATATCGCAGGTCCAGTCCAGGCCCAGGGCCTCGGCACCGGTCTCAGCCATGGACTCCAGCCACAAGCCACCGCCCTTGGTAAACAGGATCACCGGCACGCGGCGACCATCGTGCTCGCGGATCAGGCCGTCGATGATTTTCTGCATATAGGCCAGGGAGAACTCCTGGTAGGCCGCCGCCGACAACGAACCGCCCCAGGAGTCGAAAATCTGCACCGCCTGCGCGCCCGCCTTGATCTGCCCGTTGAGGTAGGCGGTGACCGACTGCGCCAGCTTGTCGAGTAGCGCGTGCATAGCCTGCGGGTTGTCGTAGAGCATGGCCTTGGACTTGCGGAAGTCCTTGCTTGAGCCGCCTTCGACCATATAGGTAGCCAGGGTCCAGGGGCTGCCGGTGAAGCCGATCAGCGGCACGCGGCCATTCAGCTCGCGGCGAATGGTACGTACGGCCTCCATCACATAGCCCAGGTCCTGCTCCGGATCGGGAATCGGCAGCGCCTCGATATCGGCCATCGAACTGATGACCTTGTTGAAGCGCGGACCTTCGCCGGTTTCGAAATACAGGCCCTGGCCCATGGCATCGGGGATGGTCAGGATGTCGGAGAACAGAATCGCCGCATCGAGTTGCGGGTAGCGGTCGAGCGGCTGAATGGTGACCTCGCAGGCCAGTTCCGGGTTCTTCATCAGCTTGACGAAGTCACCTGCCTTGGCGCGGGTGGCGCGGTATTCCGGCAGGTAACGACCCGCCTGACGCATCATCCACACCGGGGTGACGTCGACAGGTTGCTTGAGCAGAGCACGAAGGAAGCGGTCGTTCTTCAGGGCGGTCATGGCAGAGTCCTAGAAAAAAGTGCGGGCATTTTCGCAGAGCGCAAAACAAAAGGCACGGCGAGTGCCGTGCCTTTTATCTATAGGGTCAATTTGTCGCGGCCTGATCCTGTAGGAGCGAACTTGCTCGCGATCAAGGCGCACCCGTCAACCATGATGGCGACGCAAGCTAAGCCGTAGGATGGGTTAGCCGAAGGCGTTACCCATCAAAAGCATGATGGGTATCGCTGCGCTCAACCCATCCTACGCCGGCATGAGCAGATCAGACCCCGAGGTAATCCAGGATGCCTTCGGCGGCGTTCCTGCCTTCGAAGATCGCCGTCACCACCAGATCGGAACCGCGCACCATATCGCCACCGGCGAAGATCTTCGGGTTGCTGGTCTGGTGCTTGAACTGGCTCTGCTCCGGCGCCACCACACGGCCCTGGCTGTCGGTATCGATCTTGAAATCGCTGAACCAGGCAGCCGGGCTTGGACGGAAACCGAAGGCGATCAGCACCGCTTCCGCCGGGATGATTTCCTCGGAACCCGGAATCGGCTCAGGGCTGCGACGGCCACGGGCATCCGGCTCGCCGAGACGGGTCTCAACCACTTTCACGCCTTCAACCTTGTCTTCACCAACGATGGCGATGGGCTGACGGTTAAAGAGGAATTTCACCCCTTCTTCCTTGGCGTTCTTCACTTCCTTGCGCGAGCCCGGCATGTTTTCTTCGTCGCGGCGATAGGCGCAGGTCACCGACTTGGCGCCCTGGCGAATCGAGGTGCGGTTGCAGTCCATCGCGGTGTCGCCGCCACCGAGGACGACGATGCGCTTGCCTTTCATGTCGATAAAGTCTTCCGCGTTCTTCTCGAACCCGAGGTTGCGGTTGACGTTGGCGATCAGGAAATCCAGCGCATCGGTGACGCCCGGCAGGTCTTCACCGGGGAAGCCGCCCTTCATATAGGTGTAGGTGCCCATGCCCATAAACACCGCATCGTATTCGGCGAGCAGGTCATCCATGCTCACGTCTTTGCCGATCTCGGTATTTAGGCGGAACTCGACGCCCATGCCGGTGAAGACTTCGCGGCGATTGCTCAGCACGCTCTTCTCCAGCTTGAACTCGGGGATGCCGAAGGTCAGCAGACCACCGATTTCCGGGTTCTTGTCGAACACCACCGGGGTTACGCCGTTACGCACCAGTACGTCGGCGCAGCCCAGACCAGCAGGCCCGGCACCGATGACCGCGACGCGCTTGCCGGTCGGCACCACACGCGACATGTCTGGACGCCAGCCCATGGCAAACGCCGTGTCGGTGATGTACTTCTCCACCGAACCGATGGTCACCGCGCCGAAGCCGTCGTTCAGGGTGCACGCACCCTCGCACAGACGGTCCTGCGGACACACGCGGCCGCAGACTTCCGGCAGGGTGTTGGTCTGGTGGCTCAGTTCGGCGGCGGCGAGGATGTTGCCCTCGGACACCAGCTTGAGCCAGTTGGGAATGAAGTTGTGCACCGGGCACTTCCATTCGCAATAGGGGTTACCGCAGCCCAGGCAACGATGCGCCTGGTCGGCCGCTTGCGCAGGCTTGAAGTTGTCGTAGATCTCGACGAACTCTTTCTTACGCTGACGCAACAGTTTCTTCTTCGGGTCTTTGCGCCCGACTTCGATGAACTGGAAGTCGTTATTCAGACGTTCAGTCATTGCAATACCTCATCAAACCACTTCAGGCGCATTCTTATTGCGGGTTGGCACGGGTGCTGGAGAGCAACGACTTCAGGCTTGCCGCCTTCGGTTTGACCAGCCAGAACTTGCGCAGGTAGTCGTCGAGGTTTTCCAGCAGGGTAGCGCCCCACTCACTCGATGTTTCCTGGACGTACTCGGCGAGCACGCGCTCCAGGTGGCTACGGTAAGCCTCCATCGACTCATTATTGATCCGCTGAATTTCCACCAGCTCGTGGTTAACGCGGTCGTAGAAGCTGTTATCCAGATCCAGCACGTAAGCGAAACCGCCAGTCATGCCGGAACCGAAGTTGTAGCCGGTCTTGCCCAGCACGCAGACAAAGCCGCCGGTCATGTATTCGCAGCAGTGGTCGCCCGTGCCTTCCACTACGGTGTGGGCACCGGAGTTACGCACGGCGAAACGCTCGCCCGCGGTACCGGCGGCGAACAGCTTGCCGCCAGTGGCGCCGTACAGGCAGGTGTTGCCGATGATGGCGCTGTCCTGGGTCTTGAACGGGCTGCCTTGCGGCGGGGTGATCACCAGCTTGCCGCCGGTCATGCCCTTGCCGACGTAGTCGTTGGCGTCGCCTTGCAGGTACAGGTTCAGACCACCGGCGTTCCACACACCGAAGCTCTGCCCCGCAGTGCCCTTGAAGCGGAAGGTGATCGGCGCCTTGGCCATACCCTGGTTGCCATGCTTGCGGGCGATTTCGCCGGACACGCGGGCACCAATGGAACGGTCGCAGTTGCAGATGTCCAGCTCGAACTCGGCACCGCTAGCAGCATCGATCGCCGACTTGGCCAGCTCGACCATCTTCTCGGCCAGCAGGCCTTGGTCGAACGGCGGGTTGCGATCGACCAGGCAGAACTGCGGCTTGTCGGCCGGAATGTGCTCGCTGCCGAGCAGCGGCGTCAGGTCCAGATGACCCTGCTTGGCGGTTTCGCCCGGGAGCATTTCCAGCAGATCGGTACGCCCGATCAGCTCTTCCAGGCTGCGCACGCCCAGCTTGGCCAGCCACTCGCGGGTTTCTTCGGCGACATAGGTGAAGAAGTTCATCACCATTTCAACGGTGCCGATGAAGTGATCCTTGCGCAGCTTGTCGTTCTGCGTGGCCACGCCGGTGGCGCAGTTGTTCAGGTGGCAGATGCGCAGGTATTTGCAGCCCAGGGCGATCATCGGCGCAGTACCGAAGCCGAAGCTCTCGGCACCGAGGATGGCGGCCTTGATCACGTCGAGGCCGGTCTTCAGGCCGCCGTCGGTCTGTACCCGTACCTTGCCGCGCAGGTCGTTGCCGCGCAGGGTCTGGTGGGTTTCGGCCAGGCCGAGTTCCCATGGTGCGCCGGCATACTTGATCGAGGTCAGCGGCGAAGCGCCGGTGCCACCGTCGTAACCGGAGATGGTGATCAGGTCAGCGTAGGCTTTGGCCACACCGGCGGCGATGGTGCCGACACCGGCTTCCGCCACCAGCTTGACCGACACCAGGGCAGCCGGGTTGACCTGCTTGAGGTCATAGATCAGCTGCGCCAGGTCTTCGATGGAATAGATGTCGTGGTGCGGCGGTGGCGAAATCAGGGTCACGCCCGGCACTGCATAACGCAGCTTGGCGATCAGACCGTTGACCTTACCGCCCGGCAGCTGGCCGCCCTCACCGGGCTTGGCGCCCTGGGCCACCTTGATCTGCAGCACTTCGGCGTTGACCAGGTATTCCGGGGTCACGCCGAAACGGCCGGTGGCCACCTGCTTGATCTTCGAGCTGCGCACGGTGCCGTAGCGGGCCGGGTCTTCGCCGCCCTCACCGGAGTTGGAGCGCGCGCCCAGACGGTTCATCGCCTCGGCAATGGCTTCGTGCGCCTCAGGTGACAATGCACCCAGCGAGATACCTGCCGAGTCAAAGCGCTTGAGAATCTCGCCCAGCGGCTCGACCTGATCCAGCGCCAATGGCTGATCGGCCAGTTTCAGTTGCAACAGGTCGCGCAGCATCGACACCGGGCGGGTGTCGACCAGGGTGGTGTATTCCTTGAATTTCTCGTAGCTGCCCTGCTGCACGGCCGCCTGCAGGGTGTTGACCACATCCGGGTTGTAGGCGTGGTACTCGCCGCCGTAGACGAACTTGAGCAGGCCGCCTTGCTGGATCGACTTGCGCGCGTTCCAGGCTTCGGCCGCGAGCAGCTTCTGCTCGTTTTCGATATCGACGAAGCGCGCGCCCTTGATGCGGCTGGCCACGCCACGGAAGCACAGCTCGGTGACGTCATCGGCCAGGCCGACCGCTTCGAACAGCTGCGCACCACGGTAGGAGGCAACGGTGGAGATACCCATCTTCGAGAGGATCTTCAGCAGGCCTTTGGAGATGCCTTTGCGGTAGTGCTTGAACACTTCGTACAGATCGCCGAGCACTTCGCCGGTGCGGATCAGGTCGCCCAGCACTTCGTAGGCGAGGAACGGATAAACCGCCGACGCGCCGAAGCCGAGCAGCACGGCATAGTGGTGCGGATCGCGGGCCGTCGCGGTTTCGACCAGGATGTTGCAGTCGCAGCGCAAGCCTTTTTCGGTCAGGCGGTGGTGGATCGCACCGGTCACCAGCGAGGCGTGGGCCGGCAGCTTGCCCGGAGCGATATGACGGTCAGACAGAACCAGCAGCACCTTACCGGCGCGCACCGCTTCTTCAGCCTGATCGGCCATATTGCGCACGGCCGCTTCCAGGCCAAGCGACTCGTCGTAGTTCATGTCGATCAGCTGACGCTCGAAGCCTGGGCGATCCAGGTTCATCAGTGCGCGCCACTTGGCCGGCGAGATCACCGGGCTGCTGAGGATCACCCGTGCGGCGTGCTCGGGCGACTCTTCGAAGATATTGCGCTCGGCACCGAGGCAAATCTCCAGCGACATGACGATGGCTTCACGCAGCGGGTCGATCGGCGGGTTGGTAACCTGGGCGAACTGCTGACGGAAATAGTCGTACGGCGAGCGCACACGCTGGCTGAGCACGGCCATCGGCGTGTCATCGCCCATGGAGCCGACCGCTTCCTGGCCTTGTTCGCCCAGCGGACGCAGCACCTGATCACGCTCTTCGAAGGTGACCTGGTACATCTTCATGTATTGCTTGAGCTGGTCGACGTCGTAGAACGCCGAACCATGGTCGCGGTCTTCCAGGGTCGCCTGAATGCGCTGGGCACTCTTGCGCATCCACTGCTTGTAGGGGTGACGCGACTTCAGACGGTTGTCGATGTCATCGCTGCCGAGGATCTGCCCGGTTTCGGTGTCTACCGCAAGAATCTGCCCCGGGCCGACGCGGCCCTTGGCCAATACGTCCTCGGGTGCGTAGTTCCACACGCCGATTTCCGAGGCCAGGGTGATGTAACCATTCTTGGTGGTAACCCAGCGCGCCGGACGCAGACCGTTACGGTCGAGCAGGCACACGGCATGGCGGCCATCGGTGAGTACCACACCGGCCGGACCATCCCAGGGTTCCATATGCATGGAGTTGTATTCGTAGAACGCGCGCAGGTCGGCGTCCATGGTTTCGACGTTCTGCCACGCAGGCGGAATGATCATGCGCACGCCACGGAACAGGTCGATGCCGCCGGTGACCATCAGCTCAAGCATGTTATCCATGCTTGAGGAGTCGGAACCCACGCGGTTGACCAGCGGGCCGAGCTCTTCCAGGTCGAATATCTGGTCGTTGGCGAACTTCAGGCGACGCGCCTGGGCCCAGTTGCGGTTGCCGGTGATGGTGTTGATTTCACCGTTGTGCGCCAGGAAGCGGAACGGCTGAGCCAGCGGCCACTTCGGCAGGGTATTGGTGGAGAAGCGCTGGTGGAACACGCAAATGGCGGTCTGCAGGCGCTCGTCACCCAGGTCCGGGTAGAACTGCTGCAGGTCGGCCGGCATCATCAGGCCTTTGTAGATGATGGTCTTGTGCGAAAAGCTGCAGATGTAGTGATCGCTGTCAGCGGCGTTGGCCACCGAGGAGCGGCGACGGGCGCTGAACAGCTTGATCGCGAATTCCTGATCGGACAGGCCTTCGCCGCCGATAAACACCTGCTCGATCTGTGGCAGACGCTCAAGCGCCAGACGGCCGAGCACGCTGGTGTCGATTGGCACCTTGCGCCAGCCGACCAGGCTCAGGCCGGCCGCGAGAATCTCGCGATTCATGTTTTCGCGGGCCGCTTCGGCTTTAACCGGGTCCTGGTTGAAGAACACCATGCCCACGGCGTACTGCTTGGGCAGCTCGACGGCAAAGTGCTGCTGGGCCATGGCCCTCAGGAAAGCATCAGGCTTCTGGATCAGCAGACCGCAACCGTCACCGGTTTTACCGTCGGCGTTGATCCCGCCACGGTGGGTCATGCATGTCAGGGCTTCAATCGCGGTCTGCAGCAGGTGATGGCTAGCCTCACCCTGCATATGGGCGATAAGGCCGAAGCCGCAGTTATCCTTGAACTCATCAGGACGGTACAAACCTGCTTTCATAGGGACTCTCACCAGACGGCCTATCACAAGGCAATTACTTTCTAATTCAACCA
>NZ_JBAQLP010000026.1:0-11780 GCF_049301935.1 Pseudomonas sp.
ACCCGAGTCATGGCTTGGATCGCTGTCGGGTAATCGGGGTGCAGTCCCAAGCCCACCGCACAGTTGATCGCCGCGCCCAGGCCGCTGGTTTCATACAGATGCGGGCGTTCGGCAGGCAGGCCGAAGATATCGGCGGTCAGCTGCATCGCCGCATCGCTCTGCGAGCCGCCGCCGGAAACGCGCAGGCGGGTAATGCGCGTGCCGGAACGTTTCTCGATCTGCTCCTTGCCCTGACGCAGGGCATAGGCCAGCCCCTCGAGAATCGCGCGGTAGATATGCGCACGGGTGTGCACGTCGCCAAAACCGATGATCGAACCCTTGGCCTCCAGCCCCGGCTCGCGGATGCCCGGCGACCAGTAGGGTTGCAGCATCAGCCCCATGGAGCCGGCCGGCACGCTGTTGACCAACTCATCGAACAGCGCCTCGGGCTCGACGCCCAGCGCCTTGGCCCGCTGCATCTCACCCAGGCCAAATTCCTGCTTGAACCAGCTAACCATCCAGAAACCGCGATAGATCATCACCTCGGTGTTGAAGTGATCGGGAATCGCCGAGGGGTACGGTGGAATCAGCGGGATGGTTTCCAGGTACTGGCTGCGCGTGGTGTTGATGGTCGCCGTGGTGCCATAGGACAGGCAAGCCGTCGTCGGCTCCACGCCGCCGGCACCGAGCACCTCGCAGGCCTTGTCGGCACCGGCGGCAATCAGCGGCAGGCCTTCGGGAATGCCGGTATGGCGGCTGGCAGCCGCCGTGATATGGCCGAGCAATTCGCCCGGTTTACGCAACTCCGACAGCTGCTCGCGGCGCACCGGCATGGCCTGCCATTTCCAGTCGCTGTCCTTGGCCCACTGCAGGCGCTTGTAGTCGAACGGCAGGTAGGCCACGCAACTGGTCAGGGAATCGACAAACTGGCCGCACAGCCGATGGGTAAGAAAGCCCGAGAGCAGCAGCACCTTGTGCGTCCTGGCCCAGATATCTGGCTGGTTCTGCGCGATCCAGTTGACCTCGGCCTGGGCGCGGAAATGATCCACCGTAGCCTGCAAACCCGCCAGTTTGAATAACCAGCCCCAGGGGCCGCTGATTCGCCCTTCGACCCGGGCCTGGCGCTGATCGAGCCAGAGCATGGCCGGGCGCAGCGGCTGGCCCTGGGCGTCAACATTGATCAGGCTGCCGCGCTGAGTGGTCAAGGAAACGCCTTTGATCAGACTGCGGTCGATATCCACCTGCTGCCATAGTTGCGCGCAGGCCTGGCCCAGGCTGGCCCAGTAATACTCGGGATCCTGCTCGGCCCAGCCGGGCTGCGTGGAGTAATAGGCCTCAAGCGCAACCTTACCCTTGCCGAGCAGGTTGCCCTGAAGATCGAACAGCAGCGCCCGAATGCTCTGGGTGCCGTTGTCGATGGCCAGCAGGTAACTTTTCTCGCTCAAGACGCCGTCCTTCTTGTTGTAGCCGGATGCAATCCGGGATGGTCGCTCCCGGATTGCATCCGGGCTACTGGCTGATGGGTATCGCTACGCTCCACCCATCCTACGGTCGAACGCTGGCTTTGTAGGATGGGTGGAGCAAGGCGATACCCATCATTTCGATGCCGGCAAGCTGTAGCACTGCTGCCACAACGCCAGGTATTGCCCTTCTTCCTGCTGCCAGCGCGCGTCATCCCAACCCAGGCGGGCCTGGCACAGCGCACGGATACGCGGCAGCTCGGCAGCCGCGCCGTGCGCCAGCAGCAGGCCCAGGCGGGTGCGGCGCAGCAGCAGGTCATCCAGATGCAGCACCAGCTCCTGCTCGGCGGCCCAGGCCAGTTCGGCCCAGAGGGTATCGGTGCCCGCCACCTGTTCATGGCCAAGCTGCTCGACCAGCACCAACAGCTGCGGCAGCGCCCGGCCATAACGGCCGAGCAGGCGCTTCTGCTGGGCGGGGCTTAGCTGTGGCATTGGTTGGCTGGGCAGCGAGGCGAAGGTCGGCGCGCCATGATCAGCCACACTACGGCCGAGCATCGGCGCGCAGGCCTGCAGCACTTCCAGCGCCAACAGGCGGAAGGTTGTCAGTTTGCCGCCGGCCAGGGTCACGCAGCCGGGCTCGACCCAGATGGCATGCTCGCGCTTTTCATCCGAAGGCTTGCGCCCCGGCGCGCCATCGCTAACCACCGGGCGCACCCCGGCCCAGCTCGACAGCACATCCGCCGCCTGAATGCCGGCAGCCGGAAACTGTTGAGCACAGGCATCCAACAGATAAGTCACCTCATCCGGGCTAATTCGCGCTTCCTCGGCCAGTGGCGCCGGGTGATCCAGATCGGTGGTGCCGATCACGGTCGCGCCTTCCCAGGGGAAGACAAATACCGGGCGCTTGTCGGCGGCGTGCATAAAGCTAAAGGCATGGGCCACCGGCAGACGCCAGGCGGGCAGCAACAGATGGCTGCCGCGCAGCGGGCGGATATGTTCCAGGCCGGTTTTGCGCCGCAGCTGATCGGCCCAGGCCCCAGTGGCCTGGGCCACGGCGCGGGTTTTGAAGCCGTAGCGCAGGCCAGTCTCGCTATCCTCGGCGAGCAAGCCAGTGACCCGCCCACCCTCGCGCAGCAGCTCGACCACGCGCATGCCATTCAGCGCTTCAGCGCCTTCGGCACGGGCCTCACCCAGCACCCGCTGCACCAGGCGTGCGTCATCGGTCACCGCATCGAAAAACCGCGTGCCGCCGAGCAGCCCGTCTTCCTTCAGGCCAGGCGCCAGATAACGCAGCTGTTGCAGCGGGTAGAACAGATGATTGCGCTTGCCGGCCAGGGCGTCGTACAGCGCCAGCAGCCCGCTGAAAACCCGAGGGCCGGGAAAGCTACCCCGGTAATGGGCCATAAGAAAACTCAAGGGATCGACCAACCCCGGCGCTTCCTGCAGCAGGCGCTGGCGCTCGCGCACCGAATCGCGGGTCAGCGCCAGCTGGCCCTTGGCGATATAACGCAGGCCACCATGGACCATCTTCGAGGAGCGACTGGAGGTGCCCCAGGCGAAATCGCGCTGCTCCAGCAGCAGGCACTTCCAGCCGCGCCGCGCCGCCTCACGCAGGATACCGGCACCGCTGATACCGCCGCCGACGACTATCAGGTCCCAGTCACGGGCGGCCAGTTCGGGCAGGGCCTGTTCACGCCAGGCGGCGTTCCACTGCGTCATCATCAATCCTGCAGCAACACGCCAGGAGCCAGGCGCTGCTCGGGGTCGAAATGCCCCGCCAATACCTTGAGCGTGGCCATGCCCAGCTCGCCCTTCTCCACCGGCAGGTAAGGTGCGTGATCGCGCCCGACGCCGTGTTGATGGCTGATGGTGCCGCGGTTCTCGGTGATGGTCAGGCTGGCGGCGTGCTTGAGCTTCTGCCAGCGCGCCATGGCCTCGGCGTAGCTCGCGCCCGGGCGGAACACGTAGGTGGTGTAGATACTCGAGCCTTGGTTGTAGACGTGGGACAGGTGGGTAAACACATGCACCTGCTCGCCCTCCTCGCTCAGGCCGTTGCGCAGGCTGGTCTCGACCTTGTTCAGCAGGCTGTCGACATTGCTCCAGTCGGTGGCGGTTTCCAGGGTGTCCACCGCATAACCGGCCGCCCACAGGCCATGGCGCAGGTAGGGGAAACGGAAACGGTTTTCTGCCCACTTCTTGCCCAGCAGGGTGCCGGTAAACACGCCGCCAAAGCTTTTCAGCAGCTTCTTCGCCTGCTTCAAGGACGCGGCGTTCTGCGTGCGGCTGCCGGTCACGCCGAAGGTCAGCATGCACTTGCCATCACGGGCACCGCGCAGGGCCAGGTATTTCTCCAGCCAGGCGATCTGCTGCGGATGGCCGGCCAGGGCCAGCTGGGTCTTGGTTTCGATGGCATTGGACAGGCGCAGCATCGACAGCGGCACCCGCGCCTGGGCCAGGCTGCGAATGGCGCTCAGCGCCTGCTGCCAGTTGGGCAGGAACACCGCATAGAAATTTTCCTGATCGGCCAGGCGAGTGATGCGCACCTTGACCTCGGAAATGATGCCGAAGCGCCCTTCCGAGCCCATGAGGATTTCGCGCAGATCGGGGCCGGCGGCGGAAGCCGGAAAGGTCGGAATTTCCAGGGTACCGGCAAAGGTCTCGACCTTGCCGCCGGCAAACAGCTGCTCGATGCGCCCGTAACGCAGTGACTGCTGGCCGCTGGAGCGGCTGGCGACCCAGCCGCCGAGGGTCGACAGCTCCCAGGACTGCGGAAAATGGCCGAGGGTGTAGCCCTGGGCGCGCAGCTGGCTTTCCACCTGCGGGCCATTGGCGCCGGGGCCGAAGGTGGCGATCAGGCTGTCGTGGTCGATCTCGATCAGCTTGCCCATGCGTGCCAGCGACAGGGTCAGCACCGGCTTGCTGCCGGCCTGCGGGTTGATATGCCCGGCCACCGAAGTGCCGCCACCGTAGGGAATCACGCTCAGGTCCTGCTGGCTGGCCCAGGCCAGCAGCTCGCGGATCTGCGCGGGGCTTTCCGGGTAGGCCACGCCGTCGGGAAATACGCCGAAATCGCCGGAGCGCATCGCCAGCCAATCCGGCAGGCTCTGGCCACGGGCGTGGCGCACGCGGTCTTCGGCATTCAGGCAGATCAGCGGATGGGCCTGCAGACGCGAGGCCGGCACCTGCGCCAGCACCTGCTCCAGGCTGGCATCGGCCAGCACCTGGCCCGGCCCGACCAGTTCGGCGAGAAACGCCTCGCCATGGGCCGGCAGTTCTACCACTGTTGCTTCATCGCCCCAGCCGTTCCAACGTCGCATCTGCATCTCCCGGATATTTCAGTCACCCTCGATGGCTGCCTATACTAGCTGGCCGCGCAAAAGCGTCACTGTCGTATCGAGCCAGGCGTTATCGCCAATCAAGACATTCAAAATAAGAACAACATCATGGAAAACCTCGGCTACACCTCTGTTCCTGCCCTGCTCAAATACCTGCGCCATGCCGAGCAGCTGGGTCTGGATATCGACCAGGCGCTGACGGCAGCCGGCATCAAGGCCGAGGAGCTGACCGACAACAGCAAGCGCATCCCCAGCGAAACCCATGAGCGCCTGCTCGCCCACCTGCTGCGCGTATCCGGCGACCCGCTGTTCGGCCTGCATTGCGCGCGTTTCGTGCAGCCCGGCTCCTGGAGCGTGCTGGGCTATATCACCATGAACTGCGCCACCCTCGGTGAGGCCATGAGCCGCATCGTGCCCTATGAAAAACTGGTCGGCGATATGGGCGTCAGCCGGGTCGAAGCGGCCAACGACCACGTTCGCCTGATCTGGACCTGCCGCCATCAGGCCGAACCGATCCGCAGGCATATGGTGGAAAACGTGCTGGCCTCCTGGCTGCTATATGCGCGTTGGATCTCCGATTCGGACAGTTCGCCGCGGGAGGTGTGGTTCGAGCATGCCCTGCCGCAAGGGGTAGCGATCGGCGAGTACGAAGCCATCTTCGCCTGCCCGATCCGCTTCGAGCAGAACTGCAACGCGCTGATCGTGCCGCTGGAATACCTGGCGGTGCCGCTGCGCCAGGCCGATGCCAACCTGCTGCGCACCCTGGAAGAACACGCCCTGACCCTGATGGCCGGGCTGGACGACAATGAGCCGCTGCCGCAACGGGTGAAGAACGCCCTGCGCCTGCTGCTCAAGGACGGCTTGCCGCGCAAGGAACGGGTGGCGGAGAAATTCAATCTGACGGTGCGCACCCTGCAGCGTCATCTGCAACTGGCCGGCACCAGCTACCAGCAGATTCTCGATGAGCTGCGCCAGGAGCTGGCCGAGCATTACCTGCTGCGCAGCGACCTGGCGATTCAGGATATCGCCAGCTACCTGGGTTTTACCGAATCGCGCTCCTTCCACCGCAGCTTCAAGAGCTGGACCGGGCAGACGCCGGGGGAGTTTCGCGAAAGTCGGCGCAGACCGTAGGATGGGCCACGCAGTGGCGTAACCCATCATGGGCCGCATGGGTATCGCTGCGCTCAACCCATCCTACGAGAGGATTTCGCTGAGCGGGATAAACAGCAGGCTGTCGCCTTCGACCAGGGTGGTGTTTTCCAGCACCTCGGCCAAGCCCTCAGCCCAGGCGGCGCTGCGCAGCACCCCGGAACTCTGGTTCGGGTAAGGCACCACCCGGCCGTTTTCCAGGCGCGCACGCAGGTATTCGCGGCGCTTGCCAGCTTTACTCCAAGCGAAACCGGCCGGCATCGGAAAGCCCAACGGCTCGACCCGCGGCACACCCAGACGGCGCAGCAAATAAGGCCTGGCCAGCAGGCCAAAGGTCACCAGGGTCGAGGCCGGATTGCCCGGCAGGCCGATCACCGGCACGCCGCGAAACTGCCCGCAGGTCAGTGGTTTGCCCGGTTTGATCGCCAGTTTCCACAGCGCCAGCTCACCTTCTTCGCGCAGGGCCATGCCGAGAAAATCCGCCTCGCCCACCGATACGCCGCCGGTGGAGAGAATCAGGTCGACGTCGCTCAGTGCCGCCAGCGCCGCCCGGGTCAACTCCAGGTCATCGAGCAGGATGCCGCCGTCCACCACCGCGCAGCCCAGGCGCTCTAACCAGGCGATCAGCAACTGTCGGTTACTGTTGTAGATCTGCCCGGGTCCTAGGGGCTGGCCCGGCTCGACCAGCTCATCGCCAGTGGACAGCACCGCCACGCGCGGCCGCCGGCGTACCGTCAATTCCGCGCAACCCAGGGACGCGGCCAGACCCAGTTCGATCGGCCCCAGACGAGTGCCCGCCGGCAGCACGCTATCGCCGATACGGGTTTCCTGGCCCTGGGCACGCACGTTCTGCCCCCGCTTCAACGGCTGGTCAAAGGCGACGCGGCCATCCTCGCTGAGCACGGCGTTTTCCTGCATTTCCACCGTGTCGGCACCGGCCGGCAGAGGCGCACCGGTAAAGATCCGCGCGCAGGTGCCAGGCTGCAAAGGCTGCGGAGCGCTGCCTGCCTGGATACGCTGGCTGACGACTAGCGGCTCGCCCGTCCAGTCGGCCAGGCGCAAGGCGTAGCCGTCCATGGCGCTGTTGTCCCAGGGCGGCAGATCCAGCTCGGCCAGCAGCGGTTCAGCCAGCACCCGGCCGGCCGCCTCACTCAGGCTGACCCGCTCGGTTTCGACAATGGCGCTGGCCTCGGCCTGCGCCAACAAACGCGCCAGCGCGGCCTCGACCGGCATCAACCCAGGCTGGTCACAGCCGCTCATCCACGGCTCTCGCAGGCAGCCACCGACTTGAGATGCGGGACGAAATTGCACGGGCGGTGACGGTTATCCAGCTGCTCGCCGAGGATGCCATCCCAGGCGGTGCGACAGGCGTTGGTCGAGCCCGGCAGGCAGCACACCAGGGTGCCGTTCGATAGCCCCGCCAGGGCGCGGGATTGAATGGTCGAGGTGCCGATATCAGGCACGGAAATCTGCCGGAACAGCTCACCGAAACCATCCACTTGCTTATCCAACAAACAGGCCACGGCTTCCGGCGTGCTGTCACGGCCGGTGAAGCCGGTGCCGCCGGTGATCAGCACCACCTGCACCTGATCTTCGGCAATCCAGCTGGCGACTTGGGCGCGGATCTTGTACAGATCGTCCTTGAGCAACACCCGTGCGGCGAGCTGGTGGCCGGCGGCCTGCAAGCGGTCGACAAACAGCTGACCGGAGGTGTCGGTGTCCAGGCTGCGGGTGTCACTGACGGTGAGAACGGCAATATTCAGGGGCACAAAGGGTGCGTCGGCCTTGTGGCTCATGGCAGGCTTCCAGTTATGGGCGATAATGCCCGCCGTTATATCACAGGCCCATCCCCGGAGGCTCCGCATGCCCGCTAACCCTGCCCTACCCAGCTGCTCCGTGTTGCTCTTGTCGGGCGGTCGCGGGCAACGCATGGGCGGCGCCGACAAGGGCCTGCTCGACTGGCAAGGGCGCCCGCTGATTGCCTGGCTGCACGAGTTGGTGCGACCGCTGACCGACGACCTGATCATCTCCTGCAACCGCAACGCTGAGCGCTATGCGCCCTTCGCCGATCGCCTGGTTAGCGATGATGATGAGGATTTCCAAGGCCCGCTGGCGGGCATTCGCGCCGGCCTGCGCATCGCGCGGCAGGCGAATCTATTGATCTTGCCGTGCGATGCGCCGCAACTCGACAGACCACTGCTGGATGCTCTATTGAGCCGGGCAGGCACGCGCGCAGTCGTGGTGCGCCAAGGCGAGTTTCTCGATCCGCTGTTCAGCGTTATTCCCCGCGCCCTGCAAGCCGACCTGGAAAAGGCCTGGCAAGCTGGCGAACGCAGCCCACAGCGCTGGTTGCGCAGCCTTGATCCATTGACAGTCGAGTGCCCGCTTGGTGACCCTCGCCTGGCCAACTTCAACACCCCGGACTTGCTGGCGACACGCGGATAAACACCGACAAAGGAACTTGGCCGGCAAAGCTGCGTCACAAGCAGGGTAAAAACCTCTATCAATCAAGGAGAAACCCATGACTCAGCGGATTATTCCAGCAATGCTGCTTACCTTGGGCCTGGCCGCGCTGACAGGTTGCGCGTCCCCAACCGTCATCACCCTCAATGATGGCCGTGAAATTCAGACCATCGACGAGCCGAATTTTGACGAGGATTCGGGCTTCTACGAGTTCGAACAACTCGATGGCAAACGCGCCAAGGTCAATAAGGATCAAGTACGTACCGTGAAAGAGCTTTAAGAAGATGCCCAGGCGCTGCCAGGTACTTTTTGCCCGACGCCTGGGCTCTGAGCGATACATCCAAAGCACTTGGCCGATAGAAAAAATTAAACCCTGAGCGCTTGTGCGGCAAAACTTTCTCAGTAAAATCTCGATGCATTCGGAGTGTAGCGCAGCTTGGTAGCGCGTCTCGTTCGGGACGAGAAGGTCGCAGGTTCGAATCCTGTCTCTCCGACCAAACCCCACAAAAAAGCCCGCTTAATCGCGGGCTTTTTTATGCTTGTCAGCAAAGCTATTGCAAGCTCTCGAACGCATGCACCAAGGCCTTGCTCAGGTCCACGGTGGAGAACTTGGTCAGCACGTCATTGGCGCCGACTGCCTTGGCTTTTTCGGTGTTCATGGTGCTGTCGAGCGAGGTGTGCAGCAGCACATAGATCTGGCCGATATCCACTTTCTTGCGCAGCGTGCGCACCAGGTCATAGCCGTCCATTTCCGGCATTTCGATATCTGACACCAGTACCTCAATCGGCTGCCCGGCATCGCATTGCGCCTGCAGTAACTCGAGCGCGGCGGCAGCACTGCGTACCATCTGACAGTCCAGCTCCAGCTTGCGCAGGGTGATCATGGTTTGGTGCAACGCGACGTGCGAGTCATCCACCACCAGAACGCGTCGGCCTCTAAGCAGGTTGCGTTCACTTTCTGACAGCTGCTGTTCATCCAGCTCCTCGATAATCGCGGGCGCGAGTTCGTGCAGCACTTTTTCGATATCGAGAATCTGCACGATCTTGCCGTCGATCTGCGTCACCCCGGTAATAAAGGCTTTGCTGCCGGAGCCTAGGGGGGGCGGGCGCACATCACGGGTGTAGCACTGCACAATGCGCTCGACGCTTTGCACATGCAGCCCCTGCCGCGAGCGGCTGAGTTCGGTGACTATCAGGCAACCGTCATTGTTGTCGGGAACCCCTCGCTCACCGATGGCCTTGGCCAGATCGATCACGGTCAGCGCCGAACCGCGCAAGGTGGCCACACCACGCACATGGGGATGGCGACTAGGCAGTTTAGTCAGCGTCGGGCACGGAATGATTTCCTGAACCTTGAGCAGGTTGATCCCCAGCAAGCGACCACTGTGCAAACGAAACAACAGCAGCGACAAGGCGTCTCCAAGCACCAAACTCATCGTTCTTCTTCCTTCACTCAATCATTGACCGCCGCGCGCCCATCAAGCATCAGGCGCTACGCAGGAATTCGACAATCTGTTCGGCTTCGAATGGCCAATTCAACTCGGCCCCGGTATCGCTGCGGCGCAGCACCGGGATACGCAGAGCATAGTCCTCGACCCAGTGTTCCTGCTCGGCGATATCAATCAACTCGACCAGCAGGCCGTGCTCGACAAACGGCATCAGCACGGCTTCAGCCACCTCACAAAGGTGGCAGCCAAGCGTACCGAATAACTGACATTCCGGGAGCATCCGCGCACCTCCACTGACCACTGCAGATGCAGTTTAGCACTGCGCCTGACTCAGGCGTCGGTGGACTTGCTGCTGGCCAGGGCGGGGTTGAGCAGGCTCTGCAGGCCATCGAGCAAACGGCTGTTGAGTTGCTCGGCCTTGTCCAGACGACCGCTGTCGAAACGCTCATCCAGCGAGAAGCCGCCTTTGAGCAGCTCCAGCAGGCTGGTTTTGCCTGTGCCTTCTTCAACCACCTGATTGGCGCTGCGCAGTGCTTCGAGCAGGCCTTTGGCGTAGTCGATCAGCGAACTATTGACCGCACTGGCTGCCTGACCGCCCTCTTGCGCCACCGCGCTGTAGGCATCGGTTGCCTGACGCACGCTGGCTTGGGTTAGGCGCAGGGACATCGACGCCAACTGCTCGCCATCCATTTCCAGGGCCATGGCACGGTCGAAGGCGCCGGACAGATCGCCGGCATAGAACTTGTCGGACAGCTCTTGCACCTGGCCGAAGAGTTTTTCCAGTGCGGCGCGCTCTTCGTCATCCAGTTCGCCTTCGACGCTGACCTGCCAGGCGCCGATTTGCAGGCTGCCCGCTTGGCTACTGGCAACCACCGAGCTGCCGTTACCGTTGCTGCTGGCGACAACGCCACTCTGCGACCAGTTGGCCGAGGCCTGGGCGATGGAAATACGCAGGCGATCACCATCACGGGTGGTCACCGACATCTCGAAGGTTTCCGCCTGAGCGGCAAAGCGCTCGCTGTAGGCCGCGATATTGGCTGAACCCTCAACCACTGCCGTATCGGCATTAAAGCGCTTGTCCAGGTCGCTGAAACCGTCCTGGATCTTCTGGTAGGTGTCGTCGATATCGCTCGCCACCTTGCCTTGCAGCACGCCCATGCCGTCGAGAATCTTGCGCGCTTCGGCAAAACCTTTTTCCACGCCGCTGCGTGCCTGACCGAGGAGCTTCTGCAGTTTGCCGGTATCGGCACCAGCGGCTTGCTCGCTTTGCAGGCGCTGCTCGATAAAACCAAGAATGCGTCCGGCGACTTTTTCCGGGGTGTAGTCGTTGGCCTTGCCCGCCAGCGCGCCGGGCTCAAGTCCAAGGCGTTCAGCCAAGCGATTGGCCAGTACCGCCTGGGCGTCATCAGCATTGCGCACAACCGGCTGAGTCGTAGCGGAGGTAGGACGTGATGCAGAGGATAAATTTGCAGCCAGAGGGTTCATGGCAAAGTACCTAGGCGGTGTATCTGACTAGTTGACGGCTATACAGCATGAAACTTTAGCCTGACTGCGGATAAACCGATCAGCGGCGTGCTAGGCATTCTAGAGCGATTGCGATAACACACGCTGCGCACCGAGCCGTAACAGGCCGCACCTGGGCATACCAAAGTCTAAAGGCCAAGTACCAACGTCCATGCTTTATTGCGCTTCGCTGTAACAAATCGGCCTCAAACCGATCCGCACACACGAGGAGCTAACAATAATGATTCAATCTCCCCTTGCCCGCGCTGTGGCACTCGCCACACTGGGTACCTGCCTCACCCTGCCATCGCTGGCCCATGCCGAGTTTATCAAGGACAGCAAAGCGACCCTTGAAGCACGCAACTTCTACTTCAACCGTGATTTCCGTCAAGACGGTGCGTCCCAAGCCAAGCGTGAAGAATGGGCCCAAGGCTTTATTCTGC
>NZ_JBAQLP010000027.1:0-17383 GCF_049301935.1 Pseudomonas sp.
CCTACCTGCTGGCCAAGAAGATGATCGAAGCGGGTGCTTGCTGCATCCAGATCGAAAACCAGGTTTCCGACGAGAAGCAGTGCGGCCACCAGGACGGTAAAGTGACCGTTCCTCACGCCGACTTCCTCGCCAAGATCAACGCTGTTCGCTACGCATTCCTCGAGCTGGGCATCGACAACGGCGTGATCGTTGCTCGTACCGACTCCCTGGGTGCCGGCCTGACCAAGCAGATCGCTGTAACCAACACCCCGGGCGACCTGGGCGACCAGTACAACTCCTTCCTCGATTGCGAAGAAGTTTCCCCAGCCGACCTGAAGAACGGCGACGTGGTTCTCAACCGCGAAGGCAAGCTGCTGCGTCCTAAGCGTCTGCCGTCCAACCTGTTCCAGTTCCGTGCTGGCACCGGTGAAGCGCGCTGCGTACTGGACAGCATCACCTCGCTGCAGAACGGCGCTGACATGCTGTGGATCGAAACCGAGAAGCCACACGTCGGCCAGATCGCAGAAATGGTTAACGAAATCCGTAAAACCATCCCGAACGCCAAGCTGGTTTACAACAACAGCCCATCGTTCAACTGGACCCTGAACTTCCGCCAGCAGGTCTACGATGCCTTCGTAGCCGAAGGTAAGGACGTTTCCGCCTACGACCGCACCAAGCTGATGAGCGTCGACTACGACGAAACCGAACTGGCTCAGGTTGCTGACGAGAAGATCCGTACCTTCCAGCGTGACGGTTCTGCTCAGGCTGGTATCTTCCACCACCTGATCACTCTGCCGACTTACCACACCGCCGCGCTGTCCACCGACAACCTGGCCAAAGGGTACTTCGCAGAGCAAGGCATGCTGGCCTACGTGAAAGGCGTTCAGCGCCAGGAGATCCGTCAAGGTATCGCCTGCGTCAAGCACCAGAACATGTCCGGTTCCGACATCGGCGACGCTCACAAAGAGTACTTCGCTGGTGAAGCGGCCCTGAAAGCCGGCGGCAAAGACAACACCATGAACCAGTTCAGCTAAGAACCGGCTCACTCAACCGAGGCCACGATCAAGGTTGAGGGTGTTAAGAAAATCCCAGCAGAAATGCTGGGATTTTTTTATGGCCTGCCATCCATGGCGGCCACCCTTCTGGCCGTCGCTGTGCGACGTTAAAAATGGCTCCCGGCCATTTTTTTGCCCGAAATTCGGCCTTTTCTGGTTTTGTGCGCTTTCGCACAAGCGCTGTCATGATTACGTCAATTTCCTTGGATAGCGTCAGGCATCCGTCGATTAACCCAAGGAGCCTGTATGAGCCTCGATAATGACCAACCCGTGCTGTTCGGCAATGGCGATGAATTGCCCAGTAACGCGTCCGATAACCCGCATATCCATCAGCTGATCGACGGCATCGGCCGTCGGCAAGTGCTGGCCGCCGGCGCCGCGCTCGGCACCCTGGCGTTTCTCGGCAGCGCCCTGCCTGGCGCTGCTGTGGCGGCAGAGCCGGCGGCCCAAGGTCTGGAGAAACTGCGTTTTAAGCCACGCAGCAAACTGCCGTTCACTGCAGTCGCCACCAGCCGTCTTGATGGCATCAGCGTGCCGTCCGGTTACCGCGCCACAACCTTTATCCCCTGGGGTACGCCGATCACCGGTAACTATCCGGCTTACCTGAGCGATGGCAGCAACAGCGCCCAGGATCAGGCCGAGCAACTGGGCATGCATCACGACGGCATGCACTTCTTCCCGATCGACGCGCAGCGCGGCGGCAAGAAAAGCGATCACGGTCTGCTGGTGCTCAACCACGAATACGTCGACGCGCCGTTGCTGCACCCCAGTGGCCCGACGCTGGTGGCCGGTAAACGCAGCAGCGCCGAAGAAGTGCGCAAGGAAATCAACGCCCACGGCGTTTCCGTGGTGGAAATACGCCGTGGTCTGAATGGCGAATGGGCAGTACTGCCGAGCGCCCGAAACCGCCGGATTACCGGGGCCACGCCGATGCAGATCAGCGGCCCGGCGCGCGGCCATGTGCTGCTGAAAACCCGTTACAGCCCACAAGGCACGGCAACGCGCGGCACCCTGAACAATTGTTCACACGGTTTTACGCCCTGGGGCACCTACCTGACCTGCGAAGAGAACTGGGCCGGCTACTTTGCCAGCCGCGACAGTGATCTGCCACGCGAGCTGAGCCGCTATGGCCTGCGCAGCAGCAGCCGCTACGGCTGGGATCACCTCAAGGGGGATGAGTTCGAGCGTTTCGATGCCACGCGCCTTACCACCACCGCCAGCGCGGACTATCGCAACGAGCCGAATCACTTTGGCTGGATTGTCGAAATCGACCCGTTCGCGCCGGAATCCGTGCCCATCAAACGCACGGCGCTCGGCCGTTTCGCCCATGAGGGCCTGGTATTCGCACCGGTGAAATCAGGCCGCCCGGTAGTGTGCTACTCCGGCGACGATTCGCAGAACGAGTACATCTACAAATACGTCAGCCGCGACAAGTACCGCCCAGGGCGCAGCAATGGCCGATTGCTGGATGAAGGCACCCTCTTCGTTGCGCGCTTCGATGCCAGCGGCAAAGGTGAATGGCTGGCGCTGGATATCCACGACAAGACGTTCCAGAAAGCCTGCAAGGCCGCTGGAGTAAGTTTTGCCGACCAGGGCGAGGTGTTGATCAATACCCGCCTGGCCGCTGACGTGGTCGGCGCCACCAAGATGGACCGGCCGGAATGGGGCGCAGTCAATCCGGACAACGGCGAGGTGTACTTCACCCTGACCAACAACAGCGCCCGGACCAGCGCCGATGCCGCCAACCCACGTCCAGCCAACGCCTTCGGCCATATCATTCGCTGGCGCGAATTGAGCAAGGATTACGCCGGACGGCAGTTTGCCTGGAGCCTGTTTATGCTGGCCGGACCGGAGACCGACAGCGTCGGCCCGAATGGCCAACCGCTGACCGCCGATAATCGCCTGGCCAGCCCCGACGGGCTGTGGTTCGACGAAGAAGGCCGCCTGTGGATTCAGACCGACATGAGCGGCAGCCAATTGAACAGCGGCCCGTTCGGCAACAACCAGATGCTGGTGGCCGAGCCGCGGACCGGTGAGCTGAAGCGTTTCCTGGTGGGGCCTGTGGGCGCCGAGGTGACCGGCATTAGCGCCACCCCGGACTTCCGCACCCTGTTCGTCAATATCCAGCACCCGGGTGAAGGCTCAACGGCGACTAACCTGCTCAGCACCTGGCCCGACGGCTCTGGTCAGCGTCCACGCTCGGCCACGGTGATCATCACCCGCGAAGACGGCCGCCGGCTGCTGTAACCCACGGGCAATAACCTGACCGGCCAGCCCTGGCCGGTCACATTTCGCTGTGACAGACTCATGCCCTTCCCTCTGCGCAAAGAGCATCTGCATGTCCAGCAACCGCTTGAGTCGTATCGTCGGCAAAATCCAGCAACTGCCCAGCGCCCTGCAAAGCCCGGCGCTGTCGCTGCTGTTTGGCTCCCAGGTAAAGTTTGCCGGCACCGCCAAGGTGCGCGTGCATACGCTGACCCAGCAGCAGGCGGTGATGAGCATCGCCAACACGCGCAAGGTGCAGAACCACATCAAAGGCGTGCATGCCGCCGCCATGGCGCTGCTAGCCGAATCCGCCACGGGTTTTCTGGTCGGCATGAACGTGCCCGATGACAAGCTGCCGCTGATCAAAAGCCTCAAGGTCGACTACCTCAAGCGCGCCAGCGGCAGCCTGCGCGCCGTGGCAAGCCTGACGCCCGAGCAGATTCAGGCCATTCATACCGAGGAAAAAGGCGAAGTGCTGGTTGCCGTGACCGTGACCGATGAAGCCGGCATCCAGCCGATTCAGTGCGAAATGCTTTGGGCCTGGGTGAGTAAGAAGCGCTGATAACCGGCCTAGGATCTGCTGCGCGCGCTGCATTGTTTTGCTAAGTGAACGCGCCGCTTGTCGATGAATCGACGCCAATAGGGGCCTGCAAGGCCCCGAGCGCCCCGGTCAAATCAGCATGGCGGCTGCCCAACCGAATACCAGCAACGGCAGGTTGTAGTGCAGGAAAGTCGGCACCACGCTGTCCCAGATATGGTTGTGCTGGCCGTCGACGTTGAGCCCGGCGGTTGGACCAAGAGTCGAATCGGAGGCCGGCGAGCCGGCATCACCCAGCGCGCCGGCGGTGCCGACGATGCACAGAATGGCCAGCGGGCTGAAGCCCAGTTGCAGCCCCAGCGGTACGAAGATCGCCGCGATAATCGGTACGGTGGAGAACGACGAACCGATGCCCATGGTCACCAGCAGGCCGACCAGCAGCATCAGCAGCGCACCGAGGGCCTTGTCGTGGCCGATCAATGCGGCGGAACTGTCGACCAGGCTTTTCACCTCGCCGGTGGCCTTCATCACTTCGGCAAACCCGGCGGCGGCAATCATGATAAAGCCGATCATCGCCATCATCTTCATGCCTTCGGTAAACAGGCCATCGGCCTCTTTCCAGCGCACCACGCCAGACACCGAGAAGATGATAAAGCCGACCAGGGCGCCGACGATCATCGAGTCCAGCCACAGCTGCACAACAAACGCCGCGACAATCGCCACGCCCGCCACCAGCAGGCTCAGTGGGTTGTAGGCAACATCCACGCGCTCGACCTGTTCGATCTTGCTCAGGTCGTACACACGCTTTTTGCGGTAGCTGAACAGCACTGCCACCAGCAAGCCGAACAGCATGCCCAGTGCCGGAATCGCCATGGCCTGGGTCACGTCCAGGCCGCGGGTGTCGACGCCGCCGCTGGCAACATTGGCCAGCAGAATGTCATTCAAGAAGATTCCACCAAAACCCACCGGCAGAAACATATAGGGGGTAATCAGGCCGAAGGTCAGCACGCAGGCAATCAAGCGGCGGTCGAGCTGCAGCTTGCTCAATACATACAGCAGCGGCGGCACCAGCAGCGGGATAAAAGCGATGTGAATCGGCAGGATATTCTGCGAGGCAATCGCCACCACCAGCAGCAAACCGATCAGCAACCACTTGAGCAGGCCGGCACCCTTGGCGTCCTGCTTGCCCACCATGGCCAGGGCCTTGTCTGCCAACGCGTGAGCCAGGCCGGATTTGGCAATCGCCACGGCAAACGCGCCGAGCAAGGCATAGGACAACGCCACTGTCGCCCCGCCGCCCAGGCCCTTGTTAAAGGCCGCCAGCGAACCTTCAATCCCCAGGCCACCGAGCAGGCCGCCAGCCAAGGCGCCGACGATCAGGGCGACCACCACATGTACACGGCACAGGCTGAGAATCAGCATGATCCCCACTGCCGCAACGACTGCGTTCATCGAATTACTCCCGCAATTTAAGTAAGTCCGCGAAGGTTTCGACCTTCTCTGGATGCTGCGCCGGCTCGGCGAAGGGCGCGTACTCTGCACAATGCTGACTGACCTGTCAAAATGCCCGTAAATTATTCTGTACAAGGCGTTGCTAATTTCGCTTACCCTGCCATTCCAAGGCGCCGCTGGCCTGCAATTTGCTCTGCTTTACTTAACCTGAAACTTAAAGAAAAGCGCCTAAGCGCCGATAGGCGCTCTAAGCCTCCGCCATAAAAAGGTCCTGAAAATGCTGTTCAGCCGACTCTCCATCCAGTTGAAGATCACCCTACTGGCAGGCCTGTGCTTGCTGGCCATTGTTGCCGTGCTGGTTTGCGCCTCGGTCATTCAGGCCTCGCGCAGCGCCAGTCTGGTCAAGCAGGCCAGCTCGGCCATGCTGCAGGAGTCCGCACAGCTGCGCATGTCGGCACGCGGCGAGTCTCAGGCCCTGCAGATCCAACGCTACTTTATGGACGCCCACCAATACGGGCGGGGCGCGGCCAGCCAGGTGCTGTTTATCCGCGAACAGGCGGAAAAACGCTTTCTTGATGCCTTCGACCTGCGCGAAGACCTGACCCGCCAGGTGCGCAGCGCACTGGAGGCCAATCGCAGCCTGTTGGGTATCTATGTAGCGTTCGAGCCCAACGCCCTGGATGGCAAGGACGAGTTGTTTACCGACCAGGCCAACCTGGGTAGCAATGACAAGGGCCGCTATTCGATCTACTGGGCACAGGGTCAAGACGGCGAACTCAGCTCCGAGTCCATGACCGAAGAAAATCTCAATGACACCACCCCCGGCCTCAGCGGAGCACCCTATAACGCCTGGTACAGCTGCCCGCTACAGCAGAAAAAGGTCTGCCTGCTCGACCCCTATATCGACGAGGCTGACGGGGTGAAAACCCTGATGACCAGCATCGCCTTCCCCTTGATCCAGAACGACAAGGTAATTGGTGTGCTGGGCGTGGATCTCAGCCTGGCCAGCCTGCAGGAACTCAGCAACAGCGCACACCAGGGCCTGTTCGACGGCGCCGGGCATGTCAGCATCATCAGCCCCGCTGGCCTGCTCGCCGGCCATAGCCGCGACAGCAGCCTGTTGGGCGGCAAACTGGAAAAAGCCTTTACCAACCAACACCGCGAGATACTCACCCTGGTAGCGAGCAGACGCCCGGAAACCCTGCAACACGACGGAGCGTTACAGGTGCTGCAACCGCTGCTGCCGATTCCCGAATCGCAACCCTGGGGCGTGTTGATGGAGGTGCCGGAGAAAGTCCTGCTGGAACCAGCCACCCGCCTGGAAGCGCAAATGGATGCAATGGGTACGCGCAGCACGGCGGTGTCCCTGGGCCTCGGCCTGGCGGCCGGGGTAGTGGGTATTCTGCTGATCTGGCTGACGGCCTTGGGCGTGACCCGGCCGATTCTCGGTGTCGCAGCCATGCTGAAGAATATTGCCAGCGGTGAAGGCGATCTGACCCGCCGCCTGGAATACGCCAAACAGGATGAACTCGGCGAGTTGGCCAGCTGGTTCAACCGTTTCCTCGACAAGCTGCAACCGGTCATTGCCGACGTGAAACGCAGCGTGCAGGATGCCCGCAGCACCGCCGACCAGTCCGCGCTGATCGCCAGCCAGACCAGCAGCGGCATGCAGCAACAGTTCCGCGAAGTCGATCAGGTGGCCACCGCGTTCCAGGAGATGAGCGCCACCGCCCAGGATGTTGCGCACAACGCCGCTCAGGCTGCGGAAGCCGCGCGCACCGCCGACCAGGCCAGCCGCGAAGGCCTGAGCGTGATCGGCAAGACCACCTCGACCATCGAACTGCTGGCCAAGGAAATGAACGTGGCCATGCAGGAAGTCGAAGGCCTGGCCAACAGCAGCGAGAAGATCGGCTCGGTGCTGGAGGTGATCCGCTCAATTGCCGAGCAGACCAACCTGCTGGCCCTCAACGCCGCCATCGAAGCGGCCCGCGCCGGGGAAGCCGGGCGTGGCTTTGCCGTGGTGGCCGATGAGGTGCGCAACCTGGCCAAGCGTACCCAGGATTCGGTGGAGGAAATCCGCCAAGTGATCGAAGGTCTGCAAAACGGCACCAAGGAAGTGGTCAGCACCATGCACAGCAGCCATCGTCAGGCCCAGGGCAGCGTCGAGCAGGTGGAGCAGGCGGTGGCCGTGCTGCAACGCATCAGTCAGGCGGTCAGCGTGATCACCGACATGAACCTGCAGATCGCCAGCGCCGCCGAAGAGCAGAGCTCGGTGGCCGAGGAGATCAACCGCAACGTGGCCTCGATCCGCGATGTCACCGAATCGATTTCCGCCCAGGCCGATGAGTCGGCCAAAATCAGCCAAGGCCTGAACAAATTGGCCAACCACCAGCAGAGCCTGATGGACCAGTTCCGCGTCTAACGAACATGGCACCATCGGACCGCCACTCTGGCGGCTGCTTCCTTGTGACGCAGGCTAGCAATCGTTAGCCTGCGTTTTTTCATTTACGACTTATCAATAAACGAGGTGCACGATGCTCAATATCGCTCTGGTGGCCGGTTCCAGCCGCAGTAACAGCCAATCGGGCAAGGTTGCCCGCTTCTTGCGCCAGCGTCTGATTCAGTTGGGCCACACCGATAATGCGCAAAGCAATGTGATTGACCTGGGCCTCGCCCCGCTGCCGCTGTGGCCCGCCGACGACACCGGCCCCTGGGGGCTGTACAGCAAACAACTGGCGGCCGCCGATGCGGTGCTGATCATCGCCCCGGAGTGGAATGGCATGGCCTGCCCGGCGATCAAAAACTTCTTTATCTACGCCAGCAAGGCCGAGCTGGCGCACAAGCCGGGGCTGCTGGTGGGGGTATCGGCGGGGGTTGGCGGGGCTTACCCGATCAGCGAGTTGCGCGCCTCCAGCTACAAGAACTGCCGGCTCTGCTACCTGCCTGAGCACCTGATCGTGCGCGGCGTCGAGAAGGTGCTAAACACCCCAGAGCCGAGCAGCGAAGACGATCAGCGCCTGCATGCACGCATCGACTATGCGCTGGATATTCTGCACAAGTACGCCGAAGCCCTGCGCCCGGTGCGCGCCAGTATCGACATGAGTCATCCGGCATTTGCCAACGGCATGTAAGCCTTGCGGTGGACCTACCTGATGAACTCAGCTGCGCTGCAGCGGCAAGCTGACCATGACACGCAAGCCACCCAGGGGGCTATCCGCCAGCTGCAAACGCCCTGCCCAGGCATCGACGATATCGCGCACGATGCCCAGGCCCAGGCCATGCCCGGCCACCTGTTCGTCCAGGCGGCTGCCACGGCTGAGCACCTCGTCGCGCTGCGCGGCGTCGATGCCTGGACCATCGTCATCAATGCTTAGTTGATAGGCCTCTGCCGCCTTGCAAATTTGCAGCTGCACCTGGCTGTCGGCCCACTTGCAGGCGTTATCCAGCAGGTTGCCGAGCAGCTCCAGCAGGTCTTCGCGGTCCCAGGGCAAGCGCAAACCAGGCTCAGCCTGCCAATCCAGCTGCAGGTGGTGGCCATGGATCATCGCCAGGGTCGAGAACAGCTGCGGCAGTTCACTGGCGCAGTCGAAATGCGCGCCCGGCAAGGCTTCGCCGGCTAAACGGGCGCGGCCCAGTTCGCGGGCAATACGCTGCTCGATCTGTTGCAGCTGACCATTCAGGCTCTCGCGCAGCTGCGGCAACTGCTTGAGTTCTTCCCGGCTGGCCAGGCTGACCAGCACCGCCAGCGGCGTTTTCAACGCATGGCCGAGGTTGCCCAGGGCATTGCGTGAGCGCTTGAGGGTATCTGCGGTATGCGCCAACAGGTGGTTGATCTGCGCTACCAGCGGTTCCAGCTCCAGCGGCACTTGTTGGTCCAGTTGGCTGCGCTGGCCTTGCTGCAACTGCATCAGCTGCCGGCGGGCCTGCTCCAGCGGGCGCAACGCACGCGTGACGAGTAACCGCTGCAACAACAGAATCAGCACCAGGGCGCCACCACCCAGGCCCAGAACAACTTGCTGCACCTGAGTGAAACTCCTGAGTATCGGCGTGTAGTCACGCGCCACATGAATCACGATGGGCTGGCCGTAGCGCTGATAGTCGGCGCGGTACACCAGCCACTGCTGGCCTTGTGGTCCGTCGCCCAGTGCATCCTGCAGGCCAGCGTCTGCTGCCGGACTCAGCTCACGGTCCCAGAGTGAACGCGAGCGCCAGCTCTGTTCGCCTAGGTCAATACGGAAATACAAGCCCGAATAAGGCCGTTTGAACGCGGCACTCAGGCGCCGCTCATCCAGTTGCAAGCCATTGGGACCACGCACAATCGCACCGAGCAGGGTCTGGGTTTCATCCTGCAGGGTTGTCTGCAGGTAACTGCGCAGGCTGCGGTCGAACAACCAGAGGCTGCTTTGCGCCAGCAGCAGGCCGATAGTCAGCAATACGCTGATCAGGCCCAGGCTCAAACGCCGCTGAATCGACCTCAAGCAGCATCCCCGCTAAAGCGATAACCCTGGCCGCGGCGGGTTTCGATAATCTCGCGGCCCAGCTTGCGCCGCAGGTGGTTGACGTGCACCTCGATCACATTCGAGTCGCGTTCACTCTCGCCGTCATACAGGTGCTCAGCCAGGTGGCTCTTCGACAGCAACTGCCCGGCATGCAGCATGAAATAACGCAGCAGGCGGAACTCGGCGGCAGTCAGTTGCACCTCTGCGCCATTGCGCTGCACCGATTGCCGGCTTTCATCCAGCTGCAGACCCGCGGCTTCCAGTTGTGGCTGGTTGGCCAAGCCATGGGCGCGGCGCAGCAGTGACTGGATGCGCAGTTGCAGCTCTTCCGGGTGAAAGGGTTTACTCAGGTAATCATCCGCACCCGCCTTGAGCCCCTCAATACGTTCGGCCCAGGAGCCGCGTGCGGTAAGGATCAACACCGGCGTGGTCAGACCACCGCTACGCCATTCCTGCAACACCTCAAGCCCCGATTTGCCAGGCAAGCCGAGGTCGAGAATGATCAGGTCATAGGGTTCACTCGCCCCCTGGTAGGCAGCATCCCGGCCATCGGCCAACCAGTCCAGCGCATAGCCCTGGCGAGTCAGGCCGGCCAGCAGCTCATCGGCCAGGGGCACATGGTCTTCAACCAGCAGTAGGCGCATTCAGTCTTCCACCTCGTCCTTGAGCACTTCGCCGGTGCTGGCGTGCAATTCCAGCTCGCGCACGATGCCCTGTTCAGTCACCAGTTCGACTTCGTAGACCAGTACGCCATCCTCTTCCTCCAGCTCGACTTCCAGCAACACCGCTCCGGGATGAGGCTGCAAGGCCATCTGCAACAACTGCTCAAGGGGCATGATCAGCCCCTCGCGGCGCAGACGTAATGCTTCATCCTGATCCAGGTCGCGCGCGCTGCTGCTGAATGTCAGCGTCAGCAGCAGGCCGGCCAGGAGTGCGCGGGCAAGCCAAGCGGTGGTGTTCATCAATCGTCCCGTTGGTTCTTCAGGATTTGCGCATTAGTGGCATCCAGCTCGACGTCCCATTGCATACCCTGGGCGTCGCGCACTTCAACCTGGTAGATATAGCGGCCGTACTCTTCTTCCAACTCGGTATCTTCGGTCTTGCTGCCGGGGTGCAGCGCCAAGGCTGCGGCGTTGAGCTGTTCGAAGGACAGGATGGTACCGGCGTCGCGCAGTTGCAGGGCTTCATCCGGGCCCAGGTCACGGGCTTGAGCCAAACCGGCCGTCAGGGCCAGGGCAACAGCGGCCAAACCGGCAGTCAGTATGTTCATCTTCAAGTTCCTTGTGGCGGTGGCTTTCGATGGAGTCCAAGTTACTGCACACGACTTAACTCAAACTGAATGTGGGTAAGGCCGGGGCCAAACCCCCATCATTCACGTGCTGAAGTCGCTTTGTTTGGCCGCTTAGCGCTCTATAATCGCCGCCTTGCGCGATGGAGACCAGCATGAGTGCGATATTAATCAAGTCCCCTGCCTTGACCATTAAAGCCGGCAAACGCGCCCTCGCGCGGATTCGCGAGCACGGTCTGCAACCGGCGGATGTCGGCATACTGCCGGGTGCTGCAGGCGGCCCGAAGGCGTTGGGGATTCAGGGGCTGGATCTGGCGTTGTTCGGCGATTGGCTGCAGCGCGCGCCTCGCGAGCGTTCGCTGATCGGCGCGTCCATCGGTTCCTGGCGCTTCGCCAGCGCCTGTTTGCCGGATGCGGCAGCCGGCCTGCGTCGCCTCGGGGAGCTGTATACCTCGCAGCGCTTTGCCAAAGGCGTAAGCATGGCGCAGGTGTCGAACAGCTGCAGCCTGATGCTCGACCAGCTGCTGGGCAATGACAGCGATAGCATCCTCAGCAACCCGCATTACCGCCTGAACATTGTCGTGGTGAAAAGCCACGGCCTGCTCCAGCACGATCATCGCGGCGCACTCGGCCTGGGCTTGTCTTCGGTGATTGGCAGCAACCTGCTCGGTCGCCCACGCCTGGCCAAGCACTTTGAGCGGGTGATCCTGCATGATGCCCGCCTGGCGCCGCCGCTGGGTGCGCTCAGCGACTTCCCCTCGCGCTACCTGCAGCTCGACAGCGGCAATCTGCGCCATGCATTGCTGGCCTCCGGCTCCATCCCGATGATCATGCAGGGTGTACGCGATATTCCCGGCGCCGGGCCCGGCACCTATCGCGATGGCGGCCTGCTCGACTATCACCTCGACCTGCCCTACAGCGGCGAAGATATCGTGCTCTACCCGCACTTCACCGATAAGGTCATCCCCGGCTGGTTCGACAAGGGCATGCCCTGGCGTCGCGGTGATGGCGGACGCCTGCAGGATGTGTTGCTGCTGGCGCCCTCACGTGACTACCTGGCGCGCCTGCCCCATGGCAAACTCCCCGACCGCAAGGACTTCAGTCGTTACCTGGGCGATGATGCCGGCCGCGAACGCTATTGGCGCACAGCCATGAGCGAGAGCCAGCGGCTTGGTGATGAGTTTCTCGAACTGGTCGACAGTGGCCGCCTCGGCGAGCGCCTGCAGCCACTGTAACGACTGACGCCGGCGGAATACCCCAGACAGCATGACCAAGGATCGGCAGGATGAAACTCGCAGTCGCCATTATCCACGGCATCGGCACGCAACCCGACCTGCGTGACGATGAGGGCCAGCACGCCTTTGCCCAGAGCCTGATCGCCGGGTTGCGCCAACGCCTCGGCGCTGACGCCGACCAGGTGGCCTTTCAGACGCTGTACTGGGCCAGCGTGCTGGATAAGCGGCAACTAGCCTTTCTCGACAAATTGCGTGACCAGCCAGTGCGCTGGCGCTGGTTGCGGCGCATCGTCACGCTGTTTCTCGGTGATGCCAGCGGTTATCGCAAAGTCAGCCAGGCCTACGACACCACCTACGAAGAAGTCCATCAGTGCCTGCGCAGCGGCCTCAATGCCTTGCGCGCCAAGGTCGATGCCGATACGCCGCTGGTGGTGCTGGCGCACTCACTGGGCGGGCATATCTTCTCCAACTTCGTCTGGGATCAGCAGCGCATCAACCAGGCTGAGGAGTGCCCGCTGGATCCCTTTCTGGCCCTGGAAACCCTCAGTGGGCTGATCACCTTCGGCTGCAATATCCCGCTGTTCACCTTTGCCTATGATCCGGTCGTGCCGATCCGCTTCCCCGGTCACTGCCTGACCGATGCGGTGACCGAGCAGGCGCGCTGGCTCAACCTCTATGCACCCGCCGACCCGCTGGGCTATCCGCTGCGCCCCCTGCCCGAATACGCTGCGGTGGTCGCCGAAGACCGCGCCATGCCAGTGGGTCCCTGGTACAAGCGCTATACCCCGCTGAGCCACCTGGGCTATTGGGATGACCGTGGTTTTCAGCGCTATATCGCCCGCTATCTGCAGCAGTTGCTGGCGGTCTGCACAGGCTCTGAGAGGGAATAACCTCTCTGCCTCGCCCTGTTTCTCGGCTTACCCGATTAAAACTGTGATTAATCGGACATTTCCTTGCATTTTTTCGCCGACATGTGACTTAACGGTCAGCTTCGGTCATCAACAGCTATGACTGGCAAGCGTGAGTCCACCGTTTGCCCTTGTGTATTTGGGATCACCCCGGAGAAACCGACCCCATGAACGCACCGCTGCGTTTTAACGAAGCCCTGCTGATTGCCGACCGCGCCTTTCAACCGTTCCAATGCGTCGCCTGGGCCCCGCAAGATGGCACTGGCAACCTCAGCCTGAGTGTGATCGACCGGACCAGCACCCGCCTGCTCGGCCGCACACAACTGTCCAGCAGCATCTACAGCGACCCGGCGCTACTGGCCGATGTGCTCAAGCAGTCCCGTGAGCAGCTCAGTCAGCAAGGTTTCGCCCTGGAGCCATGGAGCATGCCGGAGTAATCGGCTGCTGCAACAAGGGCTCTGAGCTGCCAATCGGCCCCTCCATCAGAGCCCTTCATCCGCCACCTTTTTTATGTATTACCTCGCCACACGGCATTTATAGCCGTTGCAGCTGCGCTGACAGCAGTGCTTTGCTGTGCCTGCGCATTAGCGCTTATGCTCAGTAGACAACCCGCTACGAGACGCCTGCCATGCTGCAACTACGTCCTAACTGCGAATGCTGTGACCGTGATCTGCCGGCTGACACGCTTGACGCAGTGATCTGCTCATTTGAGTGCACCTTCTGCCGCGAGTGCGCGCAAGCCACGCTGCAGGGCACCTGCCCGAACTGTGCTGGAGAGTTGCTGCAGCGGCCGCGCCGTCCGGCAGCCAAACTGTTGCAGTACCCGGCCTCCACTGAGCGCGTCAACAAGTCCTGAGACCAGACATTGCGAGCCATCCCGGTAGACAGGAGAGCGACCCGATGAGCGACGAAGAAAACAAACCACTGACCCTATGGGAAATGCTGCAAAGCGTGTTGAGCGCAGCGCTCGGTGTGCAAAGCGGCAAGAACCGCGCGCGGGACTTTTCCCGTGGCAAGCCCAGCCACTTCATCATTCTTGGTGTGCTGTTCACGGCCGTGTTTGTGCTGGTGATCTTCGGCATCGTCAAGCTGGTACTGCACCTGGCAGGCGTCTGACTGACTGCAGCAGGGCCTGGATGGCAAACCGGTAATCCTTGATCTGCGGTTGGTACACAACGCCACGTGCGACCAATACCAGCCCGACCTGCGTGGCCGGGCAACCAAGACGGCGCACGGCACAATCGCTACAATCGCCAGCCATTCCCGCCCTCGCTCATCGGTATTTTATGTCGCCCCTGGAAATCATCGCTTCCGCCCTTGGCGTCTGGGCCGTTTGGCTGACCGTGCGGCAAAACCGTTGGTGCTGGCCGCTGGGTTTGCTGATGGTGCTGATGTACGCCTGGATCTTCTATGACGGCAAGCTGTACTCGAACATGCTGCTGCAAGGCGTGTATGCCGTGCTGCAAGGCTACGGCTGGTGGCAATGGACGCGCGGCGGCAGCAGCCATAGCGGCGTGCAGGTCAGCCGGCTTAGCCAGCAAGGCATAGTGATCAGCCTAGCCATAGGTGCAGTGGGGGCACTGGCGCTCGGTTATCTGATGGCCACCTTCACCGACGCTGCCGCGCCCTGGCAGGATGCGACGCTGAGCGCGTTCAGCCTGGTGGCCCAGGTGTGGATGGCGCAGAAACGGGTTGAGTGCTGGCCGCTGTGGATTGTCCTCGATCTGCTGTTTGTTGGCCTGTTTGTGCAGCAGGGCCTGTACCCGACGGCGGCACTCTATGGACTGTTTACCCTGCTGGCGGTCAACGGCTGGCTGACCTGGCGGCGTGATCGCGCGCTGGTCAATGCATGAAGGCCCGGGCATGAAGGTACTGGTGCTCACCGGCCCGGAATCCAGCGGCAAAAGCTGGCTGGCCGGGCATATCCAGGCGAACTTCGGTGGGATGCTGGTTGGCGAATATGTGCGGCACTTTATTGAACGTGAGCAGCGTGACACCTGCTACGCCGATATCAGCGCCATCGCCAAGGGCCAGCTGGCCTGGGAAGACCAGGCCCGGGCAGCGCGCCCCGCGTTGCTGATCCTCGACACGCATTTACTGAGCAATATGCTCTGGAGCCGCGAACTGTTTGGCGACTGCCCTGCCTGGATCGAGCAAGCCCTACTCGAACGCGACTACCACCTGCACCTGCTGCTCGACCCGGTCGATGTACCCTGGGTCGATGATGGTCAACGCTGCCAACCTGAGCTGACCCAGCGCCTGGCGTTTTACCAACAATGCGAACACTGGCTACGGCTTCACCAACAGCCGCTGCAGTGCATTCAGGGCGTCTGGACGCAGCGCCGTGAGCAGACGCTGGCAACCGTGGCGCACTGGCTCAACTCAACGCAGCAGCACACTGGCCCAGGCCAGTAGCAGGCTCAGGCAGACGATAATCGTCAGCGGCCGACGCAGGCTGGGATACCACTGCGGGGCCAAGCCCAGTTTCACCGCCCGTAGATCGGCCGCATACAAGCCGCCAAACGCCAGCAAACACATGGGCAAGGCCAAGCTGGTCGGCATGCCACTGCTGATTGCCAGCCAGCCCAACAATGGCGGCACCACCGACAGCCCCAACTGTATCTGCGCAGGCTCGCTGGCATCTTCCGCACGCATGGCCAGGCCCCAGTGAATCGCCCCCATAAAGGCCAGGATGACTGCTGCATAGTCAAGCAGGGCCGCCAGAACCCACACTCGCCAACCCTCTGGGGTCACCCAGATGCCCAATGCCCCCGTCACGAAAGGCACCAGACCAGCGTAGCCCAGTAAAACTGCCAATTTCGGCGGCTGCGGCGCGTCAAATGGATGCATGCATTCACTCCTGTTGATTAATCCGTCATAAACCGCACTGTAAAGCCATCTTCTGACCTAAATGAAGACTATTTCCTGGTTTTCGCAGTAATGGCTGCTTGCCATCGGCTACTGCAATAGGCATAAAAACAACAAATAAAAAACGCCACAAGGAAGTCTCCATGCGCATCCTCCGCCGGGCCCTGTATGGGCTTCTGTTATTGCTGGTTGTCGGGCTGCTAATCGCCCTGTATTTCATCGCCAACCCCAACCTGCCGGTCTACCAACAGCCCGACACGCTGCACTACCTCGATCAGTGGTCGGCAGAAGAACGCCAGACCTACTACTACACCCCTCAGGGTACCCAGGTGAAAGGCCTGCGTTATGAGTGGTTCGGCGCTCTGGAGCTGCCGTTCAGCAGCAGTAAGTTCGCCACCCCGGATTATCTGGCGCGTTTCGGCTTCCTCGTCGATCCCGCGCAACAGCCCACGCCGCTGAACCCCGGCAACCTGCCAGTCGGTTTTGCCCGACATGCCGATGCGCAAAGCGGCGAACATTACCTGGATATCAGCTGCGCCGCCTGCCACACCGGCGAGCTGCGCTATAAGGGCCAGGCCGTGCGCATTGACGGCGGCGCGGCGCTGCATTCGCTGGCGTCCACCGTACCCACCGTACGCGGCGGCAGCTTTGGCCAGGCGCTCGGCATGAGCATGGCCTTCACCTATTACAACCCACTGAAATTCCGCCGCTTCGCCAAACAGGTGCTCGGTGATGAATACAGCAGCCAAAAAGCGCAACTGCGCCGCGACTTCAAGGTGGTACTCGACCGCCTGCTGGGCACCGCGTTCAATGACTGGCACCGCGGCCTCTACCCAACGGAGGAAGGCTTTGGCCGTACCGATGCCTTCGGCCGGATTGCCAACAGTGTATTCGGTGATGCCATCGACCCGAGCAATTACCGAGTCGCCAATGCCCCGGTGAGTTACCCGCAGGTCTGGGATATCTGGAAATTCGACTGGGTGCAGTGGAACGGTTCGGCCATGCAGCCTATGGCCCGCAACGTCGGCGAAGCCCTGGGGGTTGGCGCAACCCTGCGTTTGCTGAATACCGACGGCCACCCGGTGGCCGAAACCGAGCGCTATGCCTCCAGCGTGCGTTTGCGTGACCTGTTCACCCTGGAAGAAACCCTCAAACGACTGCAACCGCCCACCTGGCCGGAGGAGGTATTCGGCAAAGTCGATCTACCCCTGGCCAGCCGTGGCCGCGCGCTGTTTAGCGAAAACTGCGCCTACTGCCACGCCCCCGACCCGAAAAAGCCCGAGGACAGCTTTGCCC
>NZ_JBAQLP010000028.1:0-19366 GCF_049301935.1 Pseudomonas sp.
AACTCGACGCCGCGGTCATCGACCAGTACCTCAAGGCGCATATCCCCGGTTTGGCGGGCGCGCCGCGCATCAGCCAGTTTCCTGGCGGCGCCTCGAACCTGACCTACCTGCTGGAATACCCCAACCATGAATTCGTCCTGCGCCGCCCACCCTTTGGCCACAAGGCCAAATCCGCCCACGACATGGGCCGCGAGTACCGCATCCTCAACCAGCTCCACGCCGGCTTCCCCTACTGCCCGAAAGCCTCTGCGCACTGCATCGATGAGTCGGTGATCGGCGCCGAGTTCTATGTGATGGAGCGGGTCAACGGCATCATCCTGCGTTCGGACATGCCGGCCGAGCTGAACTTCAGCGCCGAGCAGACTCGCGAGCTGTGCAAGAGCTTTATCGACAAGATGGTCGAACTGCACAACGTCGACTATCAGGCCTGCGGCCTGGGCGATTTGGGCAAGCCGGAAGGCTATGTAAAACGCCAGATCAGCGGCTGGAGCGATCGCTACGACAAGGCCCTGACCCCCGACGCGCCGCTGTGGGAACCGGTCAAGGCCTGGCTCAAGGACAAGATGCCCGCCGACCACCACAAGCCCGGCATCGTGCATAACGATTACCGCTTCGATAACGTGATCCTCAACCCGCAGAACCCCAGCCAGATCATCGGCGTGCTGGACTGGGAGCTGACCACCATCGGCGACCCGCTGATGGACTTGGGCAACACCCTCGCCTACTGGATCGAAGCCGGCGACTCGGCACCGGTCCAGCTGATGCGCCGCCAGCCGAGCAATGCGCCGGGCATGCTGACGCGCCAGGAGTTCGCCGACTACTACGCCGAACGCTCGGGCATCGAAATCAAGAGCATCGACTTCTATTACACCTACGGCCTATTCCGCCTGGCCGGCATCGTGCAGCAGATCTACTACCGCTACTTCCATGGTCAGACCCAGGACAAACGCTTCGCGCAGTTCATTCACATGAACAAGCTGCTGGAGCAGATGAGCCTGCAAGTTATCAATAAATCGCAGCTGTAATCCGGCCTAACGCCTTCAGATAAGGGGAACCGCATGTCCAAGACCCAACTGTTCGACCTCGACGGCAAGATCGCTTTCGTCTCCGGCGCCAGCCGTGGCATCGGTGAAGCCATTGCCAAACTGCTGGCCCAGCAAGGCGCTCACGTGATCGTCTCGAGCCGCAAGATCGACGATTGCCAGAAAGTCGCCGACGCGATCATCGCCGACGGTGGCCAAGCCACAGCCATTGCCTGCCACATTGGTGAAATGGAGCAGATCAGCAATGTCTTCGCGCAGATCAAGGAACAGTTCGGCCGCCTCGACATCCTGGTCAACAACGCCGCCACCAACCCGCAGTTCTGCAACGTGCTGGACACCGACCTGGGCGCATTCCAGAAGACCGTCGATGTGAACATCCGCGGCTACTACTTTATGTCCATCGAAGGCGGCAAGCTGATGAAGGCAGGCGGTGGTGGCAGCATCATCAACGTCGCCTCGATCAACGGGGTCTCGCCGGGCGAGTTCCAGGGTATCTACTCGGTGACCAAGGCTGCCGTGATCAGCATGACCAAGGTCTTCGCCAAGGAATGCGCGCAGTTCGGTATTCGCTGCAACGCCCTGTTGCCGGGTCTGACCGACACCAAGTTCGCCTCGGCGCTGGTGAAGAATGACGCCATCCTCAACCTCGCCCTGCAGCGTATCCCGCTCAAGCGCGTAGCAGCCCCAAGCGAAATGGCCGGCACCGTGCTGTACCTGGCCAGCGATGCCTCCAGCTACACCACCGGTGTGGCGCTGAATGTGGACGGTGGCTTTCTCTCCTGAGAAAACCTATCCAATAAATTAATGCCAGTCAGTTAAGCTGACTGGCATTTTTATTTTTGATTGGAAATTTTACTGATTTGAACCTTATGCCACGGGGATAGAACCGCTCACCACGTCGATGGGGCAAGCCATAGGCGAGGTTGAAGCATACGGCCTTGAGGGAAACCAATTCGGCTCGATTTTCCGCAGTATGGGCGTTCGTCAAGCAATGCCATCGGCACCCAACACATACAGCAGCACGGCCTAGTCAGCTAGCCAGCACCCGTGCCAACACGGCCTTGACCGTGCCCATTCCCTCTTCCAAAGCACGCTCGATTTCCGCCATGGTGATCAGCGCGCGGGACTTGCCCGCGGCCGGGTTTACCACCAGCGCCAGGCAGGCATAGGGCAAGGCCAACTCACGGGCCAACACCGCTTCCGGCATACCGGTCATGCCGACGATGTCGCAACCATCGCGCTCCATTCGCGCGATCTCGGCGACGGTTTCCAGCCGCGGCCCCTGGGTACAGCCATACAGGCCGTGATTGCTGAACGCACAATGTTCGGCAGCCAGGGCGTTGGCCAGCTTGGTGCGCAACCCGGCGTCATAGGGATGACTGAAATCCACATGGGTAACATGCTCCAGCTCACCCTCGAAATAGGTGTGCTCGCGCCCATAGGTGTAATCGATGATCTGGTGCGGCAGGCAGAAGTGCCCGGTGCCCATGGCCGGGTGAATCCCGCCCACCGCATTTACGGCGATGATCGCTTTGGCCCCGGCCTCACGCAGCGCCCAGAGGTTGGCGCGGTAGTTGACCTGATGCGGTGGAATGCGGTGCGGATGGCCATGACGGGCGAGAAACAGCACTTCTCGGCCGGCATAGTCGCCCTTGAGTACCGCCGCAGAGGGCGCGCCATAGGGTGTATCGATATGCAGCGCCGCCTGGATGGTCAGCCCGTCCAGCTTGGTCAGGCCGGTACCACCGATAATCGCGTAAACCGTCATCCCTTACTCCTAGTCGATTAATTGCGCATCGCGCAGGCTGGCAAGTGCTGCCAACCAACGCGGGCTCTGCCGATACTCAATACCCGGGAAGGCCTGCCGGCGCATCCGCGCCAGTCCTTGCGGCGGTTCCACCTTGAGACGCTGCAAAGCGCTCAAGGCCAGCTCGGCGGCTGCGCGATCATTACACACCAGGCCCATGTCACAACCCGCTGCCAGTGCTGCCTCGATACGGCAGGCCGCATCACCCACCACATGGGCGCCGGCCATGGACAGATCGTCGCTAAAAATCACCCCAGCAAAGGCCAGCTCGCCGCGCAGGATGTCCTGCAACCAGCGCCGGGAAAACCCCGCTGGCTGGCTGTCCACCTGAGGGTAGATCACATGGGCGGGCATCACCGCAGCCAACTGCCGACTCAACTGGGCAAAGGGTTGCAAATCGACTGCGCGAATCTGCTCCAGGCTGCGCTCATCCACCGGGATGGCCACATGGGAATCTGCCTCAGCCCAGCCGTGGCCAGGAAAATGCTTACCGGTGGCGGCCATACCCGCAGCGTTCATCCCACGGATAAAAGCACCTGCGAGCAAGGTCGCACGCTGCGCATCAGACTCAAAAGAACGGCTGCCAACCACGGCACTGCGCTGATGATCCAAATCCAGCACCGGGGCAAAACTCAGGTCCAAGCCTGTGGCCAGCACTTCGGTAGCCATGATCCAGCCGCACTGCTCGGCCAAGTGTTCGGCATCGGCGTTATCGGCCAACGCACGCATCGCCGGCAACCGTACAAAACCCTGGCGCAGACGCTGCACGCGACCGCCCTCTTGATCCACCGCCAACAACAGATCCGGGCGCACCGCGCGAATGGCCGCAGACAGCTCGCGCACCTGGCGCGGGTCTTCGATATTGCGCGCAAACAGAATCAACCCTGCCACCTGCGGTTGGCGCAGAATCTGGCGATCCTCCGCCGTCAGCCAGGTGCCGGCTATATCCAGCATCAATGAACCTTGCATGGGTGAACTCACAACTCGTCCTTAAATAAGAGGCACAACCGACCACTCGGGGCAGGCGGCCTCGTCAATCTGTACCGGACAGTGAACCGGGACACGCGCAAAGAGCTCCAGCAAATCGCTGTTGCGCAGACGCACGCAGCCATGCGACAGCGCCACGCCCATGGGCTCGCTGTCCGGCGTACCGTGTAGGTAGATATAGCGGCGAAAGGTATCGACAGCGCCCAGACGATTGCGCCCGGGCTCACAGCCACTGAGCCAGAGAATGCGCGTGAGGATCCAGTCACGTCCGGGAAATTGCGCATGCAACTCCGGCGACCAGATCTCGCCGGTCCAGCGCCGCCCGCGCAGCACGGCACCCAGCGGCAAACCCTCGCCAATCTTCGCCCGCACCTGGTGCAGGCCGCGCGGCGTACAGCCGGAACCATTGCGTTCACCCGCGCCATTCAGCGCGGTGGAAACCTGCAGACGCACCAACAGCTGCCCGTCGGCAAAGCCGTACAGACACTGATCAGCCAGGGAGATATGCAGAAAATCGAGAGCAATCATGGCGGCTAGCTTAGCGGATAGCCTCCACCAAGCCCACCCGCAGCGGTCAAACTTTGCTGGGCATAGCGGGAGTCTTGGTGCGCGGTTTGAGCTGGGCGCTGGCCAGGGCTTCATCGCTCAGACCGGTTTCCGAACGCATGCCTGCAGCCAGAAACGGCACCATCAGACGCATCACCTGCTCAATCGAGGTATTTACCCCGAAATCGGTTTCCGCCATGGCCCGTAGGGCCTTGATCCCGGACATGCTGAACGCCGCAGCGCCGAGCATAAAGTGCACGCGCCAGAACAGTTCCAGCGGCGGGATGCGCGGAGCGGCCTCATGCACCAGCTGCATATAGCGGCGGAACACCTTGCCGTACACCTCTTCGAGGTACTTGCGCAGGTGTCCCTGGCTCTGGCTGAAGGCCAGGCCCAGCAGACGCATAAAGATGGAAAGATCGTTACCACTGCGCGGCTTAACTGCCAGCGCCTGCTCGACCAGCAATTCAAGCAGCTCTTCGAGACTGACTTTGGTTTCCGACTTGGCCTGACGGCGATCCAGTTCACGCTCCAGGCTTACACAGAACGGCCCGAGAAAGCGCGAGAATACCGCCTGAATCAGGGCCTTCTTCGAGCCGAAGTGATAATTCACCGCAGCCAAGTTCACTCCTGCCTTACTGGTGATCAAACGCAGAGAAGTTTCTGCGAAACCTTTCTCCGCAAAAAGCTGCTCTGCCGCATCGAGAATGCGTTCAACGGTTTCCGACTGGGCCATGACTCTTTTCATCTGAACAAACACTTGTTTGAAACATACGTTTCAGCCGCCCGCCTTGTCAAGTCGGGCAAACCATCTTGTGGCCGGGTGGTCACAAGCATCCGCTAAAGGTACAGGCTAACCCTAGCTAGACGCTCCGTGAACAGCCTGAGTAACAGTGCGCTGCAATAGCAGATAGGGCGGTCAATTGAGTAGAGATCAGAACCCAAGGATTGCCAATCGCCAATCACTGTATATAATCCCAGTCACTGTACAAAAAAACAGAGCCGACCATGCTAAAACTGACGCCGCGCCAAGCTGAAATTCTCGCCTTCATCAAGCAGTGCCTTGAAGACAACGGCTACCCGCCTACCCGAGCGGAAATCGCCTTGAAACTGGGCTTCAAATCCCCCAACGCCGCGGAAGAGCACCTCAAAGCCCTGGCCCGCAAAGGTGCAATCGAAATGACTCCGGGGGCTTCACGCGGCATCCGCATTCCAGGCTTCGAGCCCAATGCCGAGGAAGACGAAGGCTTGCCGGTGATTGGTCGCGTCGCCGCAGGTGCGCCGATTCTCGCGCAGCAGCATGTCGAGGAGTCCTGCAAGATCAATCCAGACTTCTTCCACCCCAAGGCCGACTATTTACTGCGCGTACGCGGCATGAGCATGAAAGACATCGGTATCTTCGATGGCGATCTGCTGGCCGTGCACACCACCCGCGAAGCACGGAACGGACAAGTGGTGGTGGCGCGCCTGGACGATGAAGTGACCGTCAAACGCTTCAAGCGCGAAGGCAACAAGGTCTGGCTGATTGCGGAAAATCCGGAGTTCGCACCGATCGAAGTAAACCTGGAAGAACAGGACCTGATTATTGAAGGTTTGAGCGTCGGCGTTATCCGCCGCTAGTGGAGGATTTATGCAGTTCCCGCAATCAGTGAACCGTACACAACTGCCTTTGTTCGATGCGTTTCTGGCATCGACGGTGACGCCATTACTTGCCGATTGCGCTGAGCTGCCCCGGCAGGATGATGAGACAGAGGCATTCAGTGAACTGTCGCTGCGCGGTGCAGCCGGGCACTGCCTGAATCTTCTCGCGCCGATCCTGCGTGAGCTTAGCGACAAGCTCGACGCACGCTGGCTGACCCTGATCGCCCCGCCATCGAGCCTGACCCAAACCTGGCTACGCGAGGCAGGCCTGAACCGCGAACGCATCCTGCTGCTGCACCCACGCGGCCAGCAGAGTGCGCTGGAGTTAGCGCAGCAGGCCTTGACGCTGGGCCGTAGTCACACCGTTGTTAGCTGGCTGCACCCACTTGAACGCCAGGCGCGACAACAACTTGAGCGTGCCGCACGGCAAGGCAAGGCACAAAGCCTGAATATCAGCCTGGGGTAGTTGGCCAGAGGTCACGCACAAGGAATGTGCGTATCTGCCAGTGGAACGCTGATACGAGAAACAGCTAAGGCGAGTAGAACGCTCTAGCTCAACATCTGAAAGAATTCCGCAATCAATGCAGAACCCGCGACCCTTCTTCCTGCTGGAAATTATTTTCCGCCAGGCGCCCCGCCATCTGCACACCGACATTGAGCATGGCCTTGGCCACCTCAACATGCTGCCCCTGCAGAAACGCCTTAGCATCGGCCGAGAAATCCAGCACCACCAGTGACTCTTCATCCTCTGCACGACGCAGGGCAATGCGCCCGTCGGGCAATTCAACAATTTCCAGGAATGATGTAGGCATTGGCTTAGCTCTCCACGAAAGGCCGACAGTGTAACAGCCGACCCGGGCTCGCCCTAGCCCACCGATCCAATCAACCGCTTACCACTCGCTCAGGGTTTGCCGAAAGCGCTGTGCCAGAGCCTTCAACTGCTGACGCCAGGCCTCAAGCGTCTCCTGCGCCAAGGGCGCGGCGTCTTCATCCAGGCTGACCGCGGTAATCAACGGCGTAGCAGGATCGAGCTTGGCCTTCTTGCCGGCCTGCGGCGGCTGAAACAGCTCGGCATAGGCCTTGAGCAGTTGCGCAACCCAGCTGTCGGCCGACTTTGCCAACTCGACCAGCTCACCCAACTCCTGGCTCGGCGCCGCCTGCAACACCTCCTCGGTGAAAAAGCGCTCGGCACGCGGTGCGGCACTGTCCGGCAAACGGTAGTAACCGGCAATCTCATGACACAGGCCCAGCAATGCACCGTACAAATGAAACAACGCAGCCTCGCGCTCAGCCTGAATCAAAGCCAAGGCATTCATGCTCTGGCCTTGTTCAGCCTTGCGCCAGGACTCCAGTGCCAGGCCGGCATAGAAAATTTTCTGATTGGTGCGGGTATAGAGTTCATTGGCCATTGCGGCGCCCTCCATAACGGATTGGATAAGCATACGCGCGCCAGCCAGCGGCAGGCGCGCGTTGAACTACATCAGCTGTTGATCAGCTCTTGTCTTCGACCTTCCACTTGCCGCCATCAAAGAACGCCCGCCAGCCAGTCGGCTTACCGTCGACTTCGGTCTGCACGTACTGCTCCTTGGTCTTGCGGCTGTAGCGGATCACTGCGGCGCGACCTTGCGGGTCTTTTTTCGGTGCATCACAGAGGAAGTGGTACTTGGGATCGATCTCATCCTTGTGCGGAATCAATTCCAATACCAGCGGTGCACGGGTTTCGCGGTTTTTCGGGAACTGGCTAGCCGCCAGGAACAGCCCCGAGGCGCCATCGCGCAGGATGTAGGTGTCGTTGACCTTCTCGCATTTAAGCTCGGGCATCTTCACCGGGTCCATCTTCGGTGGGGCCGCTTCACCGCTTTTCAGCAGTTTGCGGGTGTTCTTGCACTCGCTGTTGGTGCAACCGAAGAACTTGCCGAAGCGACCAGTTTTCAGCTGCATCTGGCTGCCGCACTTGTCGCAGTCCAGGCTCGGGCCTTCATAGCCCTTGATCCGATACTGACCCTGCTCCACCTCATAACCCGCGCAATCGGGGTTGTTGCCGCAGATATGCAACTTACGGGTTTCATCCAGCAGGTAGGCGTCCATGGCGGTGGCGCAGATCGGGCAACGGTGCTTACCCAGCAACACCAGCGATTCGGACTCACCCTCGTCGTCCGCAGCAATCTCGTCGCCCGGCACTAGGTTGACGGTGGCCTTGCAGCGCTCTTTCGGCGGCAGGGCATAACCGGAGCAACCGAGGAACACACCGGTTGAGGCGGTACGGATGGTCATCGGTCGGCTGCAATCCCGGCAAGGGATGTCGGTCAGGGTCGGCAGGTTGGCGCGCATGCCGCCATCGCTGTCGCCTGCCACCTCAAGCTTCTTCTTGAAGTCACCGTAGAACTCGTCGAGCACATGCTTCCACTCGCGCTCGCCCTGGGCCACGTCATCCAGATGTTCTTCCATACCGGCGGTAAAACCATAGTCCATCAGGTTGGAGAAGCTCTCGGACAGACGTTCGGTGACGATGTCACCCATCTTCTCCGAGTAGAAACGGCGGTTGTGCAGCGCCACGTAGCCGCGATCCTGGATGGTGCCAATAATCGCCGCATAGGTCGACGGACGACCGATACCACGTTTTTCCATCTCCTTGACCAGGCTGGCTTCGGAGTAGCGCGCCGGTGGTTTGGTGAAGTGTTGGCTGGGATCAAGCTTGATCAGCTTGAGTGCTTCGCCCTGATTCATTTCCGGCAGTACATCGTCGTCGCCCGGCTTGCTCAGCTGCGGCAATGCCCGGGTGTAACCGTCGAACTTGAGGATACGGCCCTTGGCGCGCAGTTCGAACTGCGCCGCGGTGACAGTTACGGTGGTCGACAGGTACTCGGCCGGCGGCATCTGGCAGGCGACGAACTGGCGCCAGATCAGCTCATACAGACGCTCGGCATCGCGCTCCATGCCCGACAGCTGGGTCGGCTTGAGGTTAACGTCGGAAGGGCGAATGGCTTCGTGCGCTTCCTGGGCACCCTCTTTGCTGCTGTAGGCAATCGGGTTGGCTGGCAGGTACTTCTTGCCGAACTCACTTTCAATAAAGCCACGTACCATGCTCACGGCGTCTGCCGAGAGGTTGGTCGAGTCAGTACGCATATAGGTGATGTAACCCGCTTCATACAGACGCTGGGCCATCATCATGGTCTTCTTCACCCCGAAGCCCAGGCGGTTGCTCGCGGCCTGCTGCAGGGTGGAAGTGATAAACGGCGCCGAAGGCTTGCTGCTGGTCGGTTTGTCTTCACGCTTGCTGATGCTGTAGCTAGAGGCTTTCAGCGTAGCCAGGGCCGCCATGGCCTGGGCTTCATTCAGCGGCTTGAAGGCTGTGCCGTTCTCACGGGCCACTTCGAAACGCACGGTGGCGTCCTTGGCGGTGCCCAGATCGGCGTGGACTTCCCAATACTCTTCGGGGACAAAGGCGCGGATTTCTTTCTCGCGCTCGACCACCAGCTTCACCGCCACCGACTGCACACGGCCAGCCGACAAACCACGGGCGATCTTGGCCCACAGCAGCGGCGAGACCATGTAGCCCACCACGCGGTCGAGGAAGCGCCGCGCCTGCTGGGCGTTGACCCGGTTGATATCCAGCTCGCCAGGCTTGGAAAACGCTTCCTGGATGGCCTTCTTGGTGATTTCGTTGAACACCACACGCTTGTAGCGGCTGTCGTCACCACCGATGGATTCGCGCAGGTGCCAGGCAATGGCTTCCCCCTCGCGGTCCAAGTCGGTTGCGAGATAGATGGTGTCGGCATCCTTGGCCAAACGGCGCAACTCTTCGACCACCTTCTCCTTGCCTGGGAGGATCTCGTACTTGGCTTTCCAGCCGTGTTCGGGATCAACCCCCATGCGGGCAAACAGCTGACGCTTGGCTTTTTCCTTGGGCGACAGCGCCGGCACTTCACCTGCAGCGGCCTTGCCACGCTTGACCGGCTCTTTGGCGGTACTCGCCGAACCACTGGTGGGTAGGTCACGGATGTGGCCGATGCTCGACTTCACCACGTACTCGTTGCCCAAGTACTTGTTGATGGTCTTGGCCTTGGCCGGGGATTCCACGATGACCAGCGATTTGCCCATGGATTGGAAAATTCCTGAAATTCGGTAAATAAATGCGGGAGGCGCTGTACTGCCTGCTAGCGCGGCACCGCTATATATAGTGGTGGTCTGGCCGAGGTCAAGCGCAGCAGTGGCCCGATGTCAGCTCAAGGCCGAGTAAACAGTGCGGTTTCAGCCTGAATCAAAGCAAAGCGTGGAACCGTTTCGCCGTCCACCTCAACACTTTCGCAGAACATCTCCAACGGTCGCACCCACAGGCCAAACTCGCCGTACAGCGCCTGATAGACCACCATCGCCTGCTGCGTTTCGGAATGCTGGGCTACGCCAAACACACGGTACTCAGGACCTTTGTAGTGACGGTAGAGGCCAGGCTGTAGCTGCATGGGTGAATTCCTTGAAGATTTTCTGCTGATAAACAAAAACCGGGGCCCTTGGCCCCGGTTTTTCCATCTCTTACACCGGTGAAGCTTACAGGCGTTCGAAGACGGTGGTGATACCTTGGCCGAGACCTACACACATGGTCGAAACACCGAAGGTGCCGCCATTCTGCTTCATCACGTTCAGCAGGGTACCGGAGATACGCGCGCCGGAACAACCGAACGGGTGACCCAGAGCGATCGCGCCGCCGTGCAGGTTGACCTTCTCTTCCATCTTATCGAGCACTTTCAGATCCTTCAGCACAGGCAGGGCCTGGGCCGCGAAGGCTTCGTTGAGCTCGAAGAAGTCGATGTCGTTGATGGTCAGGCCAGCACGCTTGAGGGCTTTCTGAGTCGACGGTACTGGACCGTAACCCATGATCGCTGGATCAACACCAGCCACGGCCATGGCGCGAACCACTGCCATTGGCTGAATGCCGAGGTCTTGGGCGCGCTGGGCGCTCATGACGATCATGCAGGAAGCGCCGTCAGTGATCTGCGAGGACGTACCCGCAGTCACGGTGCCGCCTTTCGGGTTGAACGCAGGCTTCAGCGCAGCCAGGCTTGCCAAGGTAGTTTCCGGACGAATGGTTTCGTCGTAGTCGAACACCTTGAGGAAGCCGTTCTCGTCGTAGCCTTGCATCGGGATGATTTCATCCTTGAACTTGCCTTCGACGGTAGCTTTGTGGGCCAGACGGTGCGAACGCTCACCGAATGCGTCCTGCTGCTCACGGCTGATGCCGTGCATCTTGCCGAGCATTTCAGCGGTCAGACCCATCATGCCCGAGGCCTTGGCCGCGTACAGCGACAGGTGCGGGTTTGGATCGACGCCGTGCATCATGCCAACGTGGCCCATGTGCTCCACACCGCCGATGACGAACACGTCACCGTTGCCGGTCTGGATCGCCTGCACGGCAGTGTGCAGGGCGCTCATGGACGAACCGCACAGGCGGCTTACAGTCTGGCCAGCAGCTGTGTGCGGGATCTGGGTCATCAGCGACGCCATGCGCGCGATGTTCCAGCCCTGCTCCAGGGTCTGGTTAACGCAGCCCCAGATCACGTCTTCCACTTCAGCTGGATCCAGCTTGGTGTTACGTGCCAGCACGCCGCTGATCAGGTTGGCCGACATGGTTTCGGCACGGGTGTTGCGATGCATGCCGCCCTTGGAACGACCCATCGGGGTACGACCGAAGTCGACGATGACTGCATCTCTAGGATTCAGGCTCATAAATTCACTCTCGCTCTAGTCTGACCGCGATTAACCGAAAAACTTCTGGCCGTTAGCGGCCATTTCGCGAAGCTTGGCAGTCGGGGTGTACAGCGCGCCCAGCTCGGCGTATTTGTCGGCCAGGGCAACGAACTCAGCTACACCGACGGTATCGATGTAACGCAGCGCACCACCGCGGAACGGCGGGAAGCCGATGCCGTAGATCAGACCCATATCGGCCTCAGCTGCGGTATCAACGATGCCGTCTTCCAGACAACGCACGGTTTCCATGCACAGAGGAATCATCATGAAGTTGATGATGTCTTCATCAGTCACTTCACGCTGCTCGGTCACGATGGACTTGAGCAGGTCGTAGGCAACCGGATCAGAAACCTTCTTCGGCTTGCCGCGCTTGTCCATTTCGTAGGAGTAGAAGCCTTTGCCGTTCTTCTGGCCCAGGCGATCTGCTTCATACATCACGTCAACCGCGGTACGGCCTTCAACCGCCATGCGATCCGGGAAGCCTTCAGCCATGACGTCACGGCCGTGGTGACCAGTGTCGATACCGACCACGTCGGACAGGTACGCCGGGCCCATTGGCCAGCCGAACTTCTCCATGACCTTGTCGATACGCACGAAGTCCACACCGAATGCCAGCAGCTTGGAGAAGCCACCGAAGTACGGGAACAGCACGCGGTTGACCAGGAAGCCTGGGCAGTCGTTGACCACAACCGGGGTCTTGCCCATTTTCTTGGCGTAAGCAACGGTGGTAGCCACGGCTACGTCGCTGGACTTCTCGCCACGAATCACTTCAACCAGCGGCATCATGTGCACAGGGTTGAAGAAGTGCATGCCAACGAAGTTTTCCGGACGCTTGAGGGCCTTGGCCAGCAAGTTAATGGAAATGGTCGAGGTGTTCGACGCGAGGATTGCGTCTTCTTTAACCACGCCTTCCACTTCAGCCAGCACAATCTGCTTGACCTTCGGGTTCTCAACCACGGCTTCGACAACGATGTCGACCGCGCCGAAGTCGCCGTAGGACATGGTCGGGCGAATCGCAGTGAGGGCTTCAGCCATCTTCGCCGCAGTCATACGACCTTTGGCAACGCGACCGCCGAGCAGCTTGGACGCCTCGGCCAGACCCATCTGGATACCCTCTTCACGGATATCCTTCATCAGGATCGGGGTGCCCTTGGAAGCGGACTGGTAGGCGATACCGCCACCCATGATGCCAGCGCCGAGTACGGCAGCCAGTTTCACGTCTTTGGCGATTTCGTCGTACTGCTTGGCTTTCTTCTTCAGGTCCTGATCGTTCAGGAACAGGCCGATCAGGCTGGCAGCAACCGGGGTTTTAGCCAGTTTGACGAAGCCAGCAGCTTCCACTTCCAGCGCTTTGTCGCGACCGAAGTTGGCGGCTTTCTGAATGGTTTTGATCGCTTCAACCGGCGCCGGGTAGTTCGGGCCAGCCTGACCTGCGACGAAACCTTTGGCAGTTTCGAAGCACATCATTTGTTCGATAGCGTTGAGCTTGAGCTTTTCCAGCTTCGGCTGACGCTTGGCCTTGTAGTCCAGCTCGCCGGAGATGGCGCGCTTGATCAGATCCAGGGCAGCGGCTTGCAGCTTGTCAGCGGCAACCACGGCATCCACTGCACCCATTTTCAGGGCGTCAGCAGCTTTGTTTTCCTTACCACCGGCAATCCACTCAACGGCGTTATCGGTACCGATAACCCGTGGCAGACGCACGGTGCCGCCGAAGCCTGGGTAGATGCCCAGTTTAACTTCCGGCAGGCCAACTTTGGCGCTTTCGGCCATGACGCGGTAATCCGCGGCCAGGCACATCTCAAAACCACCGCCCAGGGCGATGCCGTTGATCGCGACAACAGTCGGAACAGTGAGGTCTTCAAAATCACTGAAGATCTTGTTGGCTTCGAGGTTGCCAGCCACCAGTTCTTCGTCCGGCAACTTGAAGTTGTCGACGAACTCGGTGATGTCGGCACCGACGATAAATACGTCTTTGCCACTGGTGACAATCACGCCCTTGATCGAACCATCGGCCTTGATCGCATCAACGGATTGACGCAGTTCATTGAGGGTAAGACGGTTGAATTTGTTGACGGATTCACCCTTGAGGTCGAATTTCAATTCGACGATGCCACTCTCAAGAGCCTTAACCGTGATGGCTTTACCTTCGTAAATCATCAACTGATCTCCACGGTATGGAAGCTGAACGGTACACATCGGAGCCAACCAGCAAGCTACTCCACGGCATAGCCGTTTCAGAGTAGCCCCAATTAGCCTGGCACACCCACCGACGCGATAATCGGACTGTATAGGCGCCGCCTTAACAGGCAAACGCTCAATTCATACGCCCGTTTGATTTGGGTGTGCACACCTTCAAGGAAAAGCCCCTACTTGTCAATTGGCCTGTAGCGACTGCAAAGGCGTACAAAAAATTACGCTCAGGCTTACGCCGGCCTGCGAATTATCCTGCAGCGAACAGGCAGCCATCCGCAGCGATATACGGCCACATCGCTAACTCCGCAAAGAAAAGCGTGATCCAGCGCACGCCTAGCAAAATGATTGAGCTGCAGGCACAGTCGCCTCAATACGACCGTTTTAGAGGGCTCGCAGCCAAAAAAATTTAGAGGCCAATCAAGGGCGAACGAAGTTTCGCCCATGGCGAGCCGCATGCTTGGCATTGTTTAAAACACCCTGCTCGCAATCACCCTCCCCCTGTTCAGCGCCGCGACCCAGGCTGCAGATGCCGCCAGCAGCCTGCTGAAGCTGCACCAGCTGCGCCTGGCTGCACAGAAATCCCTTGGCGACTTCCATATGTTCAACGGCATGGAAGGTGACCAATGCTACACGCGGATGATCAGCGACTCGCTAAGCAAGGTGAATAGCCACCTGACGGCGCTAACGGACATGCCCGGCGAAGGCACGAAAGCCATGCGCTCGCAGCTTGATCAGCAATGGAAGGGATTTGCAATCGACCTCAACAACCTGATCAGCACATTAATGAACCAGGGTTATACCGACCTGCAACCGGTGACCGACCTTGCTGTACGCAACCAGCAGTTGATGACCCTGAGCCAGGAGCTGTATGGCAAGATTCAGCCGGAAGGCAGCTACAGCGTACCGGCACTGCCCCAGTGCAACCGCGAGCGGAGCATGCTGATGCAAGGCATTGCCGTGGATTACGCGTCGCGCAGCGCCTCGTGCGGCGGCGATGCGCGACCGATTGAGGAGCTGGTCAGTGAATTCGCCAGCAAGATGGCGGCGCTGGAAAAAAGACCCGAAGAACACATCGCAGCTTAAGCAATCCTGGGAAGGGATCGCCAGCAAATGGCGCTATATTGAAAAGTCACTGATCAACTACAACGAAAACAGCGTGCCATTTCTGGTGAACAAGTACTCCAACACCATCATCCAGGGCATTGAACAGATTTCCGGCCAATACGCGGCCACCAACCTCTGATCGCGACCACCGCCATCCGCATTGGTTTTACCGGCCTGCCTGGCCCTACTCAGGCCCAGTGCTTGCACTGGGCTTTCTTTTATTCAGGCTTTGGCCTGGAGAAACGCAACAACTTTCTCCAGCGCCTCGCCAGCGCCCCGCTCGCCCCAGCATACCGAGAGCATCTGATCGGTCGCCTCGACCTTGAATGCATCCGCCGGCAGCGTCTGCAATTGCACCAACAAGGCCTGGTCGGCGCAGGGCTCGCGCCATTTATTTACCCACTGCCCCGGCTCCAGCTGCCAGTAGCACCAGCTATCGACCTCGCCGCGGCGGCGTGCACAGTGGTATTGCGGGCAGGCGTGCGGCGGCTGCCGCAACAGCCAATGCGGCCACTCCTGGCGCGACAACTGCATGGCCACGCCCATACGCCGCGCCTGCAGACGTACATCCATCTGCCCGCGCTGATGGCGCGAGGGCACCAGCCAGGCCAGCGGGCTGAGCAAAAAAGCCAGGAGCAAAAGCAGAAACCAGGGACTCATATCGTTATCTCACCAGCAAAAGCCTGTCATCAGCGCTCAGGACGGCCATACTAAAAGCATTGATCCACTTGCAAGGAGAGTTACCCCATGCCCTACCAGCACATTCTGGTCGCCGTCGACCTTACCGAGGAATGCGACCCGGTTATGCATCGTGCGCAGAAACTGGCCGCCAGCAGCGGGGCCAAGTTGTCTGTGGTGCATATCGTCGAGCCCATGGCCATGGCCTTTGGCGGCGACGTACCGATGGACCTGTCGATGCTGCAGCAGCAGCAGTTCGACCAGGCTCGCGAGCGCCTCGACAAGTTTTCCGGCAAATACCCTGATCTCAGCGCCGAGCATCGCCACCTGGCCTACGGCCAACCGCGTCAGGAAATTCATCGCCTGGCCGAAGAACAGCAGTGCGACCTGATCGTCGTCGGCAGCCACGGCCGTCACGGCCTGGCGCTGTTGCTGGGCTCGACGGCCAACGACGTGCTGCACGGCGCACCCTGCGATGTGCTGGCCGTGCGCCTGAAAAAAGCCGAGTAACGCAAAACGCGGGTGAATAACGTCGCCGTGTTATTCACCGCTATCGGGTGAGCTCATGACCAGTGGGCGTATCTTCTGCAGCTGGGTTTCCAGCGAATAGGTCATGCTCGATGCCATGGAGAAGAAGGTCAGGAACGCCTTGAGGTTGGAATCCCCCTCGCAGGTGGCGTGAATGCGCTGCCAGAACGCCTGATTGACCAGCTGCAGCTGCTGAAACATGCGCACCAGCCCCTTCAGCTCCCAGTCAGGAGTACGCCCCTCGCGCAAATTGAAGTATTGCTGCGTCAGGTATAACGACACCGTGCGCAGAATAAACTCCTGGCTATTGGCAAACGGTAGATGGTGCTGCGCCATCGGTTTGAGCTTACCCAGCAGCGGACAGGCACTGGTGGCCATGATCACCCCGAGCAGCGCGCGCAGGCCCTCTTCCAGCCCCACCTGCTTGTTGTATTCACGCTCAGGCGTATGCACCCACACTGCCACCTTCTTGAACGCTGGCAGACCATGGAAATCTTCGATCACCCGGTGCAAATCAACAGCCGCCGGGCAATGGCTGAAGTTATCCTTGCTCAACGGGCAGTTGCTGCACTGCTGGTATTCAAGACGCGTCCAGGCCGGTGCGCTTTGCGCAGCCTCTGCCTGATACACCCGGTCCAGCTCGATCCTGTAGCTGAACTGGTGATTGTCGTCGAGAGTGATGCGGTATTCGATGGTCATGACTGTCTCCGCCTAAGGTCTCAAAATCCTGTTTGAGCGTGTTACCTGATCAGCCCTTCGGACCTAGCCTTCCAGCTCGGCCCAACGCTCGACCAACTGTTCCAGCTCATGCTGTACGGCCTGCAATTTCGCCAGCACCTCGGCGGTGTTTTCCGCCGACTGCTGATAGAAACTCGGCGCACCGATCTGCTGCTGCAAGTTGGCCACCTGCGCCTCCAGCGCATCGATCTGTCCTGGAATGGCTTCCAACTCACGCTGCAGCTTGTAACTGAGCTTTTTCTTGCTGGCCTCGGCCACCACAGGGTCCGCAGCAACCGGTGCGGGGACCACTGCCGAGGCTAGTTCAGGCTTGCCGGCTTTGCTTTCACCAACGCCGAGCAGGCGCGGCGAACCGCCCTGACGCAGCCAGTCCTGATAACCACCGACATATTCACGCACGCGCCCTTCGCCCTCGAACACCAGGGTGCTGGTGACCACGTTGTCGAGGAAGGCACGGTCGTGGCTGACCATCAGCACGGTGCCCGGGAAGGTCAGCAGCACTTCTTCCAGCAATTCCAGGGTTTCTACGTCGAGGTCGTTGGTCGGTTCGTCCAGCACCAGCAGGTTGGCCGGTTTGCTGAACAGCTTGGCCAGCAAGAGCCGTGCCCGTTCACCGCCAGACAACGCCTTGACCGGTGTGCGCGCACGCTGCGGGCTAAACAGGAAGTCGCCGAGGTAGCTGAGTACATGGCGGTTCTGCCCGTCGATCTCGATAAAGTCGCGGCCTTCGGCGACGTTGTCGATCACGGTCTTTTCCAGATCGAGCTGGTGACGCAACTGGTCAAAATAAGCCACATCGATGCGCGTGCCTTCGGCCACTTCACCGCTGGTGGGTTGCAAACCGCCGAGCATCAGCTTGAGCAGCGTGGTTTTGCCGGTGCCGTTGGCGCCAAGCAGGCCGATGCGGTCGCCGCGCTGCAGCACCATGGAGAAGTCCTTGATCAGGAACGGCCCACCTGGATGCGCAAAGCTGACGTTTTCCAGCACCATCACCTGCTTGCCGGATTTCTCTGCGGTTTCCAGCTGAATATTGGCCTTGCCGGTGCGCTCACGGCGCTCGCTGCGCTCTACGCGCAGGGCCTTGAGGGCACGCACGCGGCCTTCGTTACGGGTGCGGCGGGCTTTGATGCCCTGGCGAATCCACACTTCTTCCTGGGCCAGACGCTTGTCGAACAGCGCGTTGGCCGTCTCTTCGGCCGCCAGGGTGGCTTCCTTGTGCACCAGAAAGCTGGCGTAGTCGCCGTTCCAGTCGATCAGACCGCCACGGTCCAGTTCGAGGATGCGTGTGGCCAGGTTCTGCAGGAAGGAACGGTCGTGGGTGATAAACAGCACCGCTCCCTGAAAATCGGTCAAAGCTTCTTCCAGCCAGGCAATTGCGCCGATATCCAGGTGGTTGGTCGGTTCGTCGAGCAACAGCAGATCCGGCTCGGACACCAGCGCCTGGGCCAGCAGCACGCGGCGGCGCCAGCCGCCGGAGAGCTCGGCCAGGGTCTTGTCGGCCGGCAGTTGCAGGCGGCTCAGGGTGCTGTCGACCAGTTGCTGCAAGCGCCAGCCGTCACGGGCTTCGAGGTCCTGCTGGACATGCATGAGCTTGTCCAGATCGGCCTCGGTGACGCAGTTCTGCGCCAAGTGATGGTACTGCGCGAGCAGCTCACCCACACCGTCCAGGCCTTGGGCGACCACATCGAACACAGTGCGCTCGTCGGCCAGCGGCAATTCCTGCGGCAATTCGCCGATCTTCAGGCCTGGTGCGCGCCAGACGGCGCCGTCATCGGCCTTCTGGTCGCCCTTGACCAGCTTCATCATGCTCGACTTGCCGGTACCGTTGCGGCCGATGATGCACACCCGCTCGCCACGGGCGATCTGCCAAGACACCTTGTCCAATAGCGGCATTGCGCCGTAGGCCAGGGAAATATCGGTGAACTTGAGCAGGGTCATGGTACGCCTCAACAAAAAACGACGGGTGGAAGCTGGTAAAACCGCAGCCGAGCAACAGGCTTCGTTGCATCCAGGGCAAAGCGGCAACCTGAAACACCCAGAAAATCATCTGCAGCTGCCCAAGGCACCCGCAAAACAGGGCGCGCATTCTAACCGAGAAGCGCACAGGCCGAGCAGGCAATTTCAGCCGCACAGGCGGTAAATTCTGCCCCAGCTATCCGCTATTCGGCCGGCAAGCGCTCTAGCGCAGCTTATCCACGCTAGGGCGGCGATGAATGCCGACAATTACGCGTTGAAACGCTTTGCGCCTTCACCGCCCATAGGCAAACGACTAAGCTAGAGCCATACGCACTATTTGCCTGGAAGTGTCATGCGCGGTCCCCTGTTCAGCCTGCTGTCCTGCCTGTTGGTTTCCTCC
>NZ_JBAQLP010000029.1:0-17424 GCF_049301935.1 Pseudomonas sp.
GCTATCGCAGCGGCTAAGAACACAGAAATGAGCGGGTGAACTGATCGTTTTTGATCGATTTGCCGCTTTCAAAATCGGCTGGGTCTGAAGTTCGCCAGAAATACATGACTACTTCAGACCATCCCTAAAAAGCCCCGCACCAGGCGGGGCTTTTTAATGGGCGGCAGAGTTAAATCGCGCCGCGCTCGCGCAGCAGCGCCAACACCTGCTTGACGCCCTCTTCCACCGACACCGCCTGCGTGTCGATCAGCAGATCGGCATTCAGCGGCACGTCATAGGGGAAGGACTCGCCCGGGATATTGTCGCCACCCGCCGCGTACAAGCCCTGCGGATCACGCTCGGCGCAGACTTGCGGGGACGCCTGCACATACACGGTAAGCAGACGCTCGGCACCGATCAGCGCCTTGGCCTGTTCGCGACCTTCGGCATCCGGGGCAACAAAGGCCGCCAGGGTCAGCAGGCCGGCTTCGTTGAACTGACGCGCCACCTGAGCGGCACGCCGCCAGTTCTCGGTACGCCCGGCACGGTCCTGCGGCAGGCCCTTGTTGAGGTCGTGGCGCAGGTTCTGCCCGTCCAGCACATAGACCGCACGGCCCATGTCGAACAGCTTGCGCTCCACAGCGTAGGCCAGGGTGCTTTTGCCAGCGCCGGACAGGCCGCTGAACAGCACGGTAGCCGGCTGCTGGCCGAAGCGTGCAGCACGCTCTTCGGTGGACACATGCGCCAGCTTGCCGTGATGGCCGCCCGCCCCCGCGTCGACCGGTTCGGCGATGATCATGCCGGCACCGACGGTGCCGTTGGTCAGGCGATCAATCACGATAAACGAGCCAGTGGTGCGGTTATGTGCGTAACCGTCCAGGGCGATCGGTGCATCCAGGGCAATACGCACCTGGCCGATTTCGTTGAGTTGCAGGCTGCTCGCCGCGCCGTGCTCCAGGGTGTTTACATCGACCCGGTGAGTGATGCTGGCAATCGAGCCCGGCACGTAGCTGGTGGCGCGTTTGATGTCGTATTTCTTGCCCGGCAGCATCGGCTCCTCGCTCATCCACACCAGCATGGCGTCGAAGCTGTCGACCACCTGCGGACGGTTGTCGGCGTGCACCAGCATGTCGCCGCGCGACACGTCGATTTCGTCTTCCAGGGTCAGGGTAATCGCCTGGCCTGGGCCGGCTTGTTCCAGCTCACCCTCGAAGGTGACGATGGACTTGACCTTGCTGCCCTTGCCCGATGGCAACGCGATGACTTCGTCGCCCTTGCGCACGATGCCGCTGGCCAGGGTGCCGGCGAAACCGCGGAAGTTCAGGTTCGGACGATTGACGTACTGCACCGGGAAACGCAGATCGTCGAAGTTGCGGTCGCCAGCGACTTCCACGGTTTCGAGGATTTCCATCAGCGACTGGCCGGTGTACCAAGGCGATTGCTCGCTCTTGTTGACCACGTTGTCGCCCTTGAGCGCCGACATCGGCACGAAGTGCAGCGAGTTTGGTTTGAGCGCGATACCTTCGGCGAACTTCAGGTAATCGGCCTTGATCTGCTCGAATACGCCTTGATCGAAGCCCTTGAGGTCCATCTTGTTGATGGCCACGACGATGTGCTTGATGCCCAGCAGGCTGGCGATAAAACTGTGGCGCTTGGTCTGGGTCTGCACGCCATAACGCGCGTCAATCAGAATAATCGCCAGATCGCAGTTGGAGGCGCCGGTCGCCATGTTACGGGTGTACTGCTCATGGCCTGGGGTATCGGCAATGATGAACTTGCGCTTGGTGGTGCTGAAATAGCGGTACGCCACGTCGATGGTGATGCCCTGCTCGCGCTCGGCCTGCAGGCCGTCGACCAGCAGCGCCAGGTCGACTTCTTCGCCGGTGGTGCCGGACTTCTTCGAGTCGCGGGTGATGGCATCCAGATGGTCTTCGTAGATCATCTTGGAGTCATGCAGCAGGCGGCCAATCAGGGTGCTCTTGCCGTCGTCGACGTTGCCGCAGGTGAGGAAACGCAGCAGCTCTTTACGCTCGTGCTGAGCCAGGTAAGCGAGGATGTCTTCGCTGATCAGATCGGATTGGTGCGACATCTTAAAAATACCCCTGACGTTTTTTCTCTTCCATCGAACCCGCAGCATCGTGGTCGATCACCCGGCCCTGACGCTCGGACGTTCGAGTCAGCAGCATTTCCTGAATGATATCGGTCAGGGTGGTGGCCGTGGACTCCACCGCGCCGGTCAGCGGGTAGCAGCCGAGGGTACGGAAACGCACCATCTTCTTGGTAATACGGGCTTTTTCTTCATCCGAGAGGTGCTCGAGGATGCGCTCGTCGTCGATCATGATCAACGTGCCATTCTTCTCGATCACTTCGCGCTCGGCGGCGAAGTACAGCGGCACGATCGGAATTTGTTCCAGGTAGATGTATTGCCAGATGTCCAGCTCGGTCCAGTTGGACAGAGGGAATACGCGGATCGACTCGCCCTTCTTGACGTTGCCGTTGTACACATTCCACAGCTCGGGACGCTGGTTCTTCGGATCCCAGCGGTGCTTGCTGTCGCGGAACGAGTACACGCGCTCCTTGGCGCGGGATTTCTCTTCGTCGCGGCGCGCGCCACCGAAGGCGGCGTCGAAACCGTACTTGTCCAGGGCCTGCTTGAGACCCTCGGTTTTCATCACGTCGGTGTGTTTGGCACTGCCGTAGGTGAAGGGGTTCATGTCCTGCGCCACGCCATCCGGGTTGATATGGGTGATCAGGTCCAGGCCGTACTCTTTGACTATCTTCTCGCGGAAGGCGTACATCTCTTGAAACTTCCAGCGCGTATCGACGTGCATCACCGGGAACGGCAGCTTGCCGGGAAAGAACGCCTTGCGCGCCAGGTGCAGCATCACGGCGGAGTCTTTACCGATGGAATAGAGCATCACCGGGTTGTCGAATTCGGCGGCCACTTCACGAATGATGTGGATGCTTTCCGCCTCCAGCTGTTTCAGGTGGGTCAATTTATCGAGCATGGCTACTCACGCATTGCAGTGTGTTTGGGCCGGCGGCCGCGGAGGAAGGCGCACTCTAGCACAGCACCATCTTCTAATCAGGGGGCTGTTTAGATCGAAAAGGTCTAGCTTTATACCCGTCGACTTGGCCGCTCGCGGCATATCAGATGGGATTGGGGCAATCGATAAACAGATGTTCGATGGCAAAACGCCGCGCCAGGTACTCGCCCAACGCCTGCACGCCGTAACGTTCGGTGGCGTGATGGCCGGCGGCGATAAAGCTGATGCCATTCTCGCGGGCGCTGTGGAAGGTCTGCTCGGAGGCTTCGCCGGTCAGGTACAGGTCAACCCCGGCGGCAATCGCCTGCTCGATATAGCCCTGGCCGCCGCCGGTACACCACCCGACTCGGCGAATCATCGCCTCACCTTCGACCAGCAGCGGCTCACGGCCGAGCACCTGCTGCACATGGCGGGCGAAATCACGCGGGCTCATGGCCTCGGCCAGTGAGCCGAGCAGCCCGACGGTGCGCGGATTTTCCGGCTCCAGCGGACCTTCCACCGTGATACCCAACTGCGCGGCCAATTGCACGTTATTGCCCACCTCGGCATGCACATCCAGCGGCAGGTGATAGGCCAGCAGGCTGATATCGTTGGCCAGCAGAGTCTGCAGGCGGCGACGCTTCATCCCGGTGATACAGGGGTTCTCGCCCTTCCAGAAATAGCCGTGGTGCACCAGCAGCACATCGGCTTCGGCCTCGACGGCCGCATCAACCAGCGCCTGGCTGGCGGTGACACCACTGACGATACGCCGCACCTGCGGCCGCCCCTCGACCTGCAGGCCATTGGGGCAGTAATCACTGATGCGCGCGGCATTCAGGTAGCGGTCGGCTTCGTCCACCAGGGTCGCCAGGGCAATGGCCATAGGGTTTCCTTATCACAGTTGTGAGACGCTGCTTTATTGCCGGCGGCTTCTCTATAATGACGCACCTTAAGGGGCGCACCCGCCCCCGGCAACCCTCAGGATTGGATCGATGTTCAAGGCCCTGCGTTTCCTCGGCTGGCCCCTGCTGGCCGGTGTGCTGTCGGCAATGCTGATCATGCAATATTTCCCGCAATGGGTTGGTTTGCCTGGGCAGGACGTGCACGTGCGCCAGGCACCGTTCTACAGCCGCATGCAGGATGGGCCAGTGTCCTATGCCGAAGCGGTAACCACCGCATCGCCCGCCGTGGCCAACCTGTACACCACCAAACTCGTCAACAAACCCGCGCACCCGCTGTTCGAAGACCCGCAATTCCGCAAGTTCTTCGGCGACAACCTGCCCAAGCAGCGGCGCATGGAGTCGAGCCTGGGCTCGGCGGTGATCATGAGCCCGGAAGGCTACCTGCTGACCAATAACCACGTGGTTGCCGGGGCCGATCAGATCGTCGTGGCGCTGAAAGACGGCCGCGAAACCCTGGCGCGGATGATCGGCAGCGATCCGGAAACTGACCTGGCGGTGCTGAAAATCGACCTTCCGAACCTGCCGTTTATCATCCTCGGCCGCTCGGACAATATCCGTATTGGCGACGTGGCCCTGGCCATCGGCAACCCGTTCGGCGTCGGCCAGACCGTGACCATGGGCATTATCAGCGCCACCGGGCGCAACCAGCTGGGCCTCAACACCTACGAAGACTTTATCCAGACCGATGCGGCGATCAACCCCGGCAACTCAGGCGGCGCGCTGGTGGATGCCTATGGCAACCTGGTGGGCATCAATACGGCGATCTTCTCCAAATCCGGCGGCTCGCAGGGCATTGGCTTTGCCATTCCGGTGAAGCTGGCGATAGAGGTGATGCAGGCGATTATCGAGCACGGCAAGGTAATTCGCGGCTGGCTGGGTATTGAAGTGCAACCACTGACCCCTGAGCTGGCGGAGTCCTTCGGCATGGACGGACGCCCCGGCATCGTCGTGGCCGGCATTTACCGCGAGGGCCCGGCGCAGAAAGCCGGCCTGCAACCGGGCGATCTGATCCTCAGCATCGACGGCGAACCGGCCGGTGATGGTCGCCGCTCGATGAACCAGGTGGCACGCGCCAAGCCCGGCGAGAAGATCCGCATTGATATCCTGCGCAATGGCAAACCGCTGCAGCTGAGCGCAGAAATCGGCGTAAGACCGCCCGTCAACGGCAGCTGATCTGATGGCTTCTAGCCGGCGGCACGCCAGGGCGAATCAACCTCAAAATTAACGCCAGTGAACAGAAACACTGCGCATAGCACGCAATAAAGCCAGAGCGCTGCAGCGGCTCCGGCTTTACGACTGCCCCTACAGATCTTGCAGCGCATCCAGCAGCGCCTGGTTCTGCTCCGGCGTGCCGATGGTGATACGCAGAAACTGGGCGATGCGCTGCTGCTTGAAGTGGCGCACGATCACGCCCTGCTCACGCAGCCCGGCGGCCAGGGTTGCCGCATCCTTGCCTGGATGGCGGGCAAAGACGAAGTTTGCTGCGGAGGGCAGCACTGCAAAGCCCAGCTTCTGCAGCCCTGCCACTAGCGCTTCGCGGCTGTCGATCACGCGCTGGCAGGTCTGCTCGAAGTAGGCCTTGTCCTCGAACGCCGCCGCCGCACCGGCAATCGCCATGCGGTCCAGCGGATAGGAGTTGAAGCTGTTCTTGATCCGTTCCAGGGCCTCGATCAAATCAGGATGACCAACCGCGATACCGACCCGCAGCCCGGCCAGCGAGCGCGACTTGGACAGGGTCTGGGTCACCAGCAGGTTGGGGTACTTGTCCACCAGGCTGATTGCCGTCTCGCCGCCGAAATCGATATAGGCTTCGTCCACCAGCACCACGCTATCCGGGTTGGCTTTGAGCAGACGCTCGATGGCCTCGAGCGCCAGGGGGCAGCCGGTTGGCGCATTGGGGTTGGGGAAGATGATGCCGCCATTGGGCCGCGCGTAATCTTCCACGCGAATCTGGAACTGCTCGTCCAGAGGAATCTGCTCGTTGGCGATGCCGTACAGCCCGCAGTAGACCGGATAAAAGCTGTAGCTGATATCCGGAAACAGCAGCGGCTGGCCATGCTGGAACAGACCATGGAAGGCATGCGCCAGCACCTCATCGGAGCCGTTGCCGACAAATACCTGAGTGGTCTGCACGCCGTAATAATCGGCCACTGCCTGCTTCAAACGGTCGCTATTGGGGTCCGGGTACAGGCGCAGGTTGTCATTCAGCTCGGCCTGCATGGCGGCGATGGCCTTGGGCGACGGGCCGTAAGGATTTTCATTGGTGTTGAGCTTGACCAGCTTGGCCAGTTTCGGCTGCTCGCCCGGCACGTAAGGCACCAGGTGTTTAACGAAGGGGCTCCAGAATTTGCTCATCTGCCCTTCTCTCCTCGAATTCGTTGCATTTTTGATGGGTATCGCTGCGTTCAACCCGTCCTACGGTTTGATACGGTACTCGGCGCTGCGGGCGTGGGCGGTCAGCGACTCGCCACGGGCCAGCACGCTGGCGACCTTGCCCAACTCCGACGCCCCCTCGGCCGAGCAATGGATGATCGACGAGCGCTTCTGGAAGTCATATACGCCCAGCGGCGAGGAATAGCGCGCGGTGCCAGAGGTCGGCAGCACATGGTTGGGCCCGGCGCAGTAATCGCCCAGGGCCTCAGCGGTGTAGCGCCCCATAAAGATCGCCCCGGCGTGACGGATCAGCGGCAGATACTCTTCCGGGTTTTCTACCGACAACTCCAAATGCTCCGGCGCGATACGGTTGGCCACCTCGATGGCCTGGGCCATATCGGCCACCTGAATAAGCGCGCCACGGCCTTCCAGCGAAGTGCGGGCAATGGTTTCGCGTTCCAGAGTCGGCAGCAACTTGGCGATGCTCTCGGCGACGCGATCGAGGAAGGCGGCATCCGGGCTGACCAGGATCGACTGAGCGTCTTCGTCGTGCTCGGCCTGGGAGAACAAGTCCATGGCGATCCAATCCGGATCGGTCTGGCCGTCACACACCACGAGAATCTCCGAAGGGCCGGCGATCATGTCGATGCCAACCTTGCCGAATACATGACGCTTGGCCGTGGCGACATAGATATTGCCGGGGCCGACGATCTTGTCCACCGGCGGCACGCTCTCGGTGCCATAGGCCAATGCGGCCACGGCCTGGGCACCACCGATGGTAAACACCCGGTCGACCCCGGCGATGCAGGCGGCAGCCAGTACCAGTTCGTTGATTTCACCACGCGGGGTCGGCACCACCATCACCACTTCCGGCACGCCGGCGACCTTGGCCGGGATGGCGTTCATCAGCACCGAAGAGGGATAGGAGGCCTTGCCGCCCGGCACATAGAGGCCGGCGCGATCGAGCGGGGTAACCTTCTGCCCCAGCACCGTGCCGTCGGCCTCACGATAGGTCCAGGAGTCCTGTTTCTGCCGCTCGTGGTAGCTGCGCACGCGCTCGGCAGCTTTTTCCAGGGCGCTGCGCTGCTCCGGGGTGATGCGGCTCAGGGCCAGCTCCAGACGCTCGCGCGGCAGGATCAGATCGGCCATGGAGGCGACATCCAGACCATCGAACTGTTTGGTGAACTCGACCAGCGCCGCATCGCCACGCTCACGCACGGCCTTGATGATATCCAGCACGCGCTGGTTGACCGCATCATCCGAGACACTTTCCCAGCTCAGCAGATGATCCAGATGCTGGGCAAAGTCCTGGTCAGCGGCATTGAGTCGGCGGATAGCGATAGCAGCGGTCATAGCGGGCCTCTTAGATTGGCAAATGCTCAAGCGCCCGTAGAGTAACAACCACTCCGCGCGGGCACCTGAGAATTTTGGCTATAACGCGGATAGGCTAGGCCGCACTGGGCGGCCATCAGACTCAGCGTGGATGTCGCGCTTCGACCGCATCGCGCAGGGTGTCGATCAACGCCTGAATGCGCGCATGCTGCATCTTCATCGACGCCTTGTTGACCACCAGCCGCGAGCTGATCATGGCGATCAGTTCCTGAGCCTCCAGACCGTTGGCACGCAGGGTGTTGCCGGTGTCGACCACGTCAATGATCTTGTCGGCCAACCCCACCAGCGGCGCCAGCTCCATCGAGCCATACAGCTTGATGATGTCGACCTGACGGCCCTGCTCGGCGTAATAACGCTTGGCCACATTGACAAACTTGGTGGCCACCCGCAGGCGGCCTTTCGGCTCGGGCGCGCCGACAGCACCGGCGGTCATCAGCTTGCACTGGGCAATGCGCAGATCCAGCGGTTCATACAAACCCTGGCCGCCGTACTCCATCAGTACGTCCTTGCCAGCCACGCCGAGGTCAGCGGCGCCATGTTCGACATAGGTCGGCACGTCGGTGGCACGCACGATCAACAGGCGCACATCGTCCAGCGTGGTCGGGATGATCAGCTTGCGGCTTTTATCCGGATTCTCGGTCGGCTCGATACCCGCCGCCGCCAGCAGCGGCAGGGTGTCATCGAGAATCCGGCCTTTGGAAAGGGCAATGGTCAGCATGGCATCAACCCGGCACGCGGCGAATCTTGGCACCGAGCAGCTGCAGCTTCTCTTCGATGCACTCGTAACCACGGTCGATGTGGTAGATACGGTCGATCAGCGTATCGCCCTCGGCCACCAATGCCGAGATCACCAGACTGGCCGATGCACGCAGGTCGGTGGCCATCACAGGCGCGCCCTTAAGGGCTTCGACGCCAGTGACGATGGCGGTGTTGCCTTCGACCTGGATCTGCGCGCCCATGCGGATCATTTCATGCACGTGCATAAAGCGGTTTTCGAACACGGTTTCGATCACCGTGCCGGTGCCTTCGGCAATTGCGTTGAGGGCCACGAACTGCGCCTGCATGTCGGTGGGGAACGCCGGATAGGGTGCGGTACGCAGGTTGACGGCTTTCGGCCGCTTGCCGTGCATGTTCAGCTCGATCCAGTCGTTGCCACAGGTGATTTGCGCACCGGCTTCCTGCAGTTTGGACAGCACCGCTTCAAGGGCGGTCGGATCGGTGTCCTTGACCTTGACCCGGCCGCCGGTGACCGCAGCGGCCACCAGGTAGGTGCCGGTTTCGATACGGTCAGGCATCACGCTGAAACGCGCGCCGTGCAGACGCTCAACACCATCGATGGTGATGGTGTCGGTGCCCGCGCCGCTGATTTTCGCACCCATGGCGATCAGGCAGTTGGCCAGGTCGACCACTTCCGGTTCGCGCGCGGCGTTTTCCAGCACGCTGCGACCTTTGGCCAGGGTGGCGGCCATCATGATGTTTTCAGTACCGGTGACGCTGACGGTATCGAAGAAGAAGTGTGCTCCACGCAGACCGCCTTCCGGGGCCTTGGCCTTGATATAGCCGGCCTCGACGTCGATGATCGCGCCCATGGCTTCCAGGCCACGGATATGCAGATCAACCGGACGCGAACCGATGGCGCAACCGCCCGGCAGGGCTACTTCGGCATAACCGAAGCGCGCGACCATCGGGCCGAGCACCAGGATCGAGGCGCGCATGGTTTTCACCAGTTCATAGGGTGCGATCAGGGTCTTGATCGCCCGCGCATCGACTTCCACGCTGAGCTTCTCGTCGATAATCGGCTCGATACCCATGCGCCCGAACAGCTCGATCATGGTGGTGATGTCGTGCAGGTGCGGCAGGTTACAGATGGTGACGGGGGCGTCACCGAGCAGGGTGGCAGCGAGAATCGGCAGGGCAGAGTTCTTCGCCCCAGAAATGCGGATTTCGCCATCGAGGCGCACGCCACCGGTAATAATCAGTTTGTCCATAGTTCTCTCGTCGCCCGCAGGCTTAGGAACGCGCGGCCCAATCGGCACGGCTAAAGAATTTCATACTCACGGCGTGGATGCTGCCATCGGCGATCCAGGCATTGAGGTGAGCGTAGATCTGCTGCTGACGCTTGACTGGGCCAAGAGCGGCCAGTTCGTCACTGATCAGGTTCAGCTGAAAGTTGCAGCCTTCGCCTTCGACTTCCACCTGGGTATCCGGCAATTTAGCCTCAAGGAGACTCTTTACTTCTAAGGCCTGCATGCTCAACCTCGATCACTGCATGAATTAACGACTGCCGAGCAGACGCTCGCGGGCCTGGCATCATACAAAAAAGCCCCCCGCCTGCGAACCCCGCATTATTTCCAGCCGACCGAAGCCCTGATCAGGCCTGCAGCGGCAGAATTTCCAGCAACCCGCAGACACCGGCGATTTCGCGCATGTCCTTGGGCAGATTGCTCACGCTCAAGGTCTTGCCAGCCGCACTGGCGTCGCGCATAAACGCCAGCAGCAGCGACAGGCCGACGCTGCTGGATTTCTCCACGCCGCTGCAATCAAGCACACAAGCAGCAGCTGGGCTGACCTTGAGCAGACGCGCGCCTTGCTCGCGCAGCGCCGGCGCGCTCAGGTAGTCGAGTACACCGACCAGGCTGAAAACACCCGGCGATGCCTCGCTGATGCTGGCCTGACTCACGACGCATTCGCCCCTTGGCGGGCTTTGGCGACGGTCTCGGTCCAGTTATCGATGACCTTGTCCAGGTCATTGCGATTGTCCTGCATGGCCTGGGCGAACTGGTCACGGAACAGTTTGCCGACGTTGATGCCATTGATGATCACGTTGCGCATCTTCCAGCTGCCATCCAGGCTGACCATGGTGTAGGACAGCGGATAGACCGCGCCCTTGCCATCCTTGATTTCCATGTTCACCGAGGTGCGCTCAGGGTCCTGCTGGCCACTGACCGGCAGCACGCGGATGTCCTGGTTGTTGTATTCGAGCAGGGCATTGCCATAGAACTGCATCAGGCTGCGCTTGAAGTTTTCCTGAAAGCGCTGCATCTGTTCCGGCGAGGCCTGACGCGAGTAGCGCACAGTCATCACGCCACGGGAAATCCCGTCAACATCCACCACCGGGCCGAGAATGCTGTTTAGCGCGTCGTAAAACGCGCCCGGATCGGTGCGGTACTGCTCCTTGTTGGCCTTGAGGTCGGCCAGCAGTGTGGTGGTGGTCTGCTGCACCACCTCATGGGCCGCCGGAGCCGCCAGCAGCGGCAAGGACATGACGGCCAGGCAGATAAACAGGCCGTTACGCAGTGCTTTGAACATAGTCAGTTCCTCTATTAATTAGCCTGGTCTTTATTGACCGAATTGAGCAGGAATTTGCCAATCAGGTCTTCCAATACCAATGACGACTGCGTGTCGTGAATGGTGCCGCCATCGCGCAGCACTTCTTCTTCGCCGCCCACGCTGAGCCCAATGTATTTCTCGCCCAGCAGGCCCGCCGTCAGAATCGAGGCGGTGGAGTCTGCCGGCAGGTTATCCACGGCATCATCCAACACCATGGTGACGCGCCCCATATAGCTGTCGCGATCCAGATCGATGGCGGTGACCTTGCCGATCGTCACACCGGCCATGGTCACTTTCGATCTGACCGTCAAACCGGCGATATTCTCAAAGTGCGCATACACCTTGTAGGTATTATCGCTGCTGCCGACGGTCAGGCCGCTGACGCGCAGGGCCAGCAGCAACAAGGCCAACAACCCGGCCAAGAGGAACAAGCCGACACCAATTTCCAGCGTGCGGTTCTGCATCAGAAATCTCCAAACATCAAAGCGGTCAGAATAAAGTCCAGCCCCAATACGGCGAGCGAGGCGTACACCACGGTTTTCGTGGTGGCACGACTAATCCCTTCCGACGTCGGCTCACAGTCATAGCCCTGAAACACGGCGATCCAGGTCACCACAAACGCAAAGACCACGCTCTTGATCACACCATTGAGCACATCTTCGCGAAACGAGACACTGCTTTGCATATTGGCCCAGAACGAGCCCTCATAAACCCCCAGCCAGTCGACGGCGACCATCGCACCGCCCCAGATGCCGACCACGCTGAAGATCATCGCCAGCAGCGGCATCGAGATAAAACCGGCCCACAAGCGCGGCGCGACAATATATTTGAGCGGGTCAACGCCAATCATCGCCAGGCTCGACAGCTGCTCGGTGGATTTCATATTGCCGATTTCCGCAGTCAGCGCCGAACCGGCGCGCCCGGCGAACAACAAGGCAGTAACCACCGGCCCCAGCTCACGCAGCAAGGTCAAGGCGACCATCTGCCCCACCGCCTGTTCGGAACCGTATTTGGCCAGAATGCTAAAGCCCTGCAGCGACAGCACCATGCCGATAAAGATGCCGGAGACGACGATGATGGCCAGGGACATCACGCCAACCGAATACAGCTGCTTGATCAACAGCTGAAAGCTGTTGCCGGTCGAGCCACGGCCAAACAGCGCGCGCAGCAAAAACACCCCCGAGCGGCCCAGCGTGGCCACCACATCAATACCGGCGCGGCCAAACAGGCGCACCCGTTCGAGCACAGATGTCTTGCGCATCAGCGCTCCCCCAGAAGATCGTCGCGGTAATTGGCCGCAGGAAAGTGGAACGGCACCGGGCCATCGGGGATGCCCTGCATAAACTGACGCACGCGCGGGTTGTCCGACGCCATCAATTCGGCCGGCGTGCCCTGCCCCAGTACCTGGGTGTCGCCGACGACATAGATGTAGTCGGCAATGCTCGCGGTTTCCGCCAGGTCATGGGACACCACGATGCTGGTGATCCCCAGCGCATCGCTGAGCAGACGAATCAGACGCACCAGAACGCCCATGGCAATCGGGTCCTGGCCGACAAACGGCTCGTCATACATGAGGATTTGCGGGTCCAGGGCAATCGCCCGAGCCAGCGCCACGCGACGCTTCATGCCGCCCGACAACTCATCGGGCATCAAGTCCAGAGCGCCGCGCAGCCCCACGGCCTGCAACTTCATCAGCACGATGTCGCGAATCATTTCCTCTGGCAGCTGGGTATGCACCCGCAACGGAAAGGCGACGTTCTCGAACACATCCAGATCGGTAAACAGTGCACCGCTCTGGAACAGCACGCCCATCTGCTTGCGCATATCGAACAGTTCGCCGCGCGACAGCGTCGGCAAGTTCAGGCCATTGACCCAAACTTCGCCCTGGCTCGGTTTGAGCTCGGCCGCGATCAGGCGCAGCAGTGTGGTTTTGCCACAGCCAGACGGCCCCATGATCCCGGTGACCTTGCCACGGGGAATCTGGATATCGATGTTTTTGAAAATATCCCGCTCGCCGCGTTTAAAGCTGAGGTTCTTCAGCTCAACTGCATACGGGTTCTCGGCGCTCATCTGGACTCCTTGCTCAACGCGTGCCTGACTGACGCACCACCCTCAACAAAGGGCACCGCGGGTCATTGAACCTACCGAAAATGGCCGCGAACTATACCATCGTGGCATTGCCCGCCCAAGACTGAAGGTGTTGCCGAAGATAAGCGCCGCACAGTTCCAACCAGCAACTGAGAACTGGAAACACTGGGCAGGCGCCCCTTTACCGTTATAATCGGCAGCTTTTAGCCCGTACGCCGCAGAGAAGTCATGAGCCAGTCCACCGATCTGATCCAATCAGCGCAGCGCACCATCCGCCTGGAACTCGAAGCCATCGAGGATCTGCTGGCGCGTATCAACGGTGATTTCGTGCGTGCCTGCGAACTGATTCTCGCCAGCAAGGGCCGTGTGGTGGTGGTCGGCATGGGCAAGTCCGGCCACGTCGGCAACAAGATTGCCGCGACCCTGGCCAGTACCGGCACCACCGCGTTCTTTGTCCATCCGGCCGAGGCCAGCCACGGCGATATGGGCATGATCACCCGCGACGACGTGGTGCTGGCCCTGTCCAACTCCGGCTCCACCGCAGAAATCGTCACCCTGCTACCGCTGATCAAACGCCTCGGCATCCGCCTGATCAGCATGACCGGCAACCCGGAATCACCGCTGGCCAAAGCTGCCGAAGTCAATCTGGACGCCCGTGTATCCCAGGAAGCCTGTCCGCTGAACCTGGCGCCAACCTCGTCCACCACCGTATCGCTGGTACTCGGTGACGCCCTGGCCATTGCCCTGCTGGAAGCCCGCGGGTTTACCGCTGAAGATTTCGCCTTCTCCCACCCAGGCGGCGCACTGGGCCGACGCCTGCTGCTCAAGGTGGAGAACGTCATGCACGCCGGCGACAGCCTGCCACGCGTCAAGCGCGGCACCTCGCTGCGTGATGCGTTGCTGGAAATGACCCAGAAAGGCCTGGGCATGACCGTGGTGACCGAAGACGATGGCCGCCTGGCCGGGATCTTCACCGACGGCGACCTGCGCCGCACCCTGGATCGCAACATTGACGTACGCCAGACCATTATCGATGACGTAATGACCGTCCACGGCAAGACCGCCCGCGCGGAAATGCTCGCGGCAGAGGCCTTGAAAATCATGGAAGACCACAAGATCAGTTCACTGGTGGTGATCAACGATAACGAGCAGCCAATCGGCGCATTGAACATGCACGACCTGCTCCGCGCCGGAGTGATGTAATGAGCACTGACCCGATCAATCCTGATCTGCTGCAACGCGCCCAGGCCATAAAACTGGCAATCTTTGACGTCGACGGCGTACTGACCGACGGCAAGCTGTATTTTCTCGTCGATGGTAGCGAGTTCAAGACCTTCAACACCCTCGACGGCCATGGCATCAAGATGCTGATCAACTCCGGGGTGCGCACCGCGATTATCAGCGGCCGCAAAACTCCTGTGGTTGAGCGTCGCGCGCAGAACCTGGGGATTCAGCACCTGTACCAGGGCCGCGAAGACAAGCTGGTGGTACTCGATGAACTGCTCGGCGAACTGGGCCTAGACTATGCACAGGTCGCCTACCTCGGTGACGATCTGCCCGACCTGCCGGTGATCCGCCGCGTCGGTCTGGGCATGGCAGTCGCCAGCGCCGATGGCTTTGTCCGCCAGCATGCCCACGGCGTGACCCGCGCGCGCGGTGGCGAAGGCGCTGCACGCGAGTTCTGCGAACTGATCATGCACGCCCAAGGCAGCCTCGAAGCCGCTCAAGCCGCTTATCTATAGGCCAACCATGCCCCGCAAGCTATTCAACATCGCCCTGTTTGCCTTTGCCGCCCTGCTGGTCGCGGCGCTCGGCTATTGGAATCTCAACCCGGACAGCTTTGATCAGCAAACCGGCAAGAACGAGACGGACAACGCCATCGACTTTTACGCCACCAACACCTACACCGTGCAGTACCAGGCCGACGGCAAGCTGCACTACGAGCTGACGGCCGACAAGGTCGAGCACATCAAGGCCAGCGACATCACCCTGATGACCAGCCCGAACATGAACCTGTTCCGCGGCACCGAGCTGCCCTGGAAAATCCGCAGCGAGCGCGGCGAAGTGTCACCCGGCGGCGTTGAGGTCGAATTGATCGACAAGGTGCGCGTCGAGCGTACCGACGCCAAAGGCCGCCCGACCATCCTCACCACCAGCCGCCTGACCGTAATCCCCGAGAAGGAATATGCGCAGACCCAGCAAGCCGTTAGAATCGACGCGGCCAATGGGGTGACCACGGCAAAAGGAATGAAAGCGTACATGAATGACGGCCGGATGCTCCTGCTGTCCAACGTAAGAGGTCAGCATGAGGCTCGTTAACACCCTCCCCCTACTACTTAGCCTCAGCGCCGCACTCGGAAGTGCCAGCGCCTGGGCATTGCCGTCCGACCGCGAACAGCCGATCCGCATTCAGGCGGACAGCGCGGAACTCGATGACAAGCAAGGCGTTGCCGTTTATCGCGGCGACGTCGTGATCACCCAAGGCAGCATGAAGGTCACCGGCGACACCGTGACCATCACCCAGAATGCCCAGGGCGATGTCGAGGTATTTACCTCGGTCGGCAAGCCGGCCTACTACGAACAACTGCCGTCAGCCGACAAGCAGATCGTCAAGGCCTATGGTCTGACCATCCAGTACTTTATGGCCAACGAGCGTGTGGTACTGATCGACCAGGCCAAGGTGATTCAGGAAGGCAACACCTTCGAGGGCGAGAAAATCGTCTATGACACCCAGCGCCAGATCGTCAACGCCGGCCGCGCCACGGGCACCAATGTCACTGCGCCACGTCCGCGTATCGACATGGTGATCCAGCCGAAGAACAAACCAGCCGACCAGCAGGCGCAGTAATAATGGCCACATTGAAAGCCCAACACCTGGCCAAGAGTTACAAAGGCCGCCAGGTTGTGCGCGACGTCAGCCTGAGCATCGACAGCGGGCAGATCGTCGGCCTGCTTGGCCCCAACGGGGCCGGCAAGACCACCTGCTTCTACATGATTGTTGGCCTGGTACAGGCCGATCAGGGTCGCGTGATGATCGATGATCTCGACGTCAGCCATCAGCCCATGCATGGCCGCGCCCGCGCCGGCATCGGCTACCTGCCGCAGGAAGCCTCGATCTTCCGCAAGCTCAGCGTGGCCGACAACATCATGGCCATCCTGGAAACCCGCAAGGATCTCGACGGCGCCGCACGCCGCAAGGAGCTTGAGGGACTGCTGCAGGAGTTCCATATCAGCCATATCCGCGACAACCTGGGCATGAGCCTGTCCGGTGGTGAACGCCGTCGTGTGGAAATTGCCCGCGCCCTGGCAACCAACCCCAAGTTCATCCTGCTCGACGAGCCGTTCGCCGGTGTCGACCCGATTTCCGTGGGCGACATCAAGCAGATCATCCATCACCTCAAGGCCAAGGGCATCGGTGTACTGATCACCGACCACAACGTGCGCGAGACCCTGGATATCTGCGAAACGGCCTATATCGTCAGCGATGGTCAACTGATTGCCGAAGGTGATGCCGAGGCGATTCTGGCCAACCAGACAGTCAAAGAAGTTTACCTGGGGCATGAGTTCCGCCTGTAGTCGCGGCTTTTCTCAAGCCGGCGACAGGTAGAGCTAGGCAAACCCCTTAGAATCGGGCATATAATTTGCTTCCAAGTGGCGATTTTTGAAAACGCCCTGTAGTGGATTGCGCACAGACGCCGGTAAATAAGGTCTGCAATGAAACCATCGCTAGTCCTGAGAATGGGCCAGCAGCTGACGATGACACCGCAGCTGCAACAGGCCATCCGCCTGCTCCAACTGTCTACCCTGGATCTACAACAAGAGATCCAGGAGGCCTTGGAGTCCAACCCGATGCTCGAACGCCAGGAAGATGGCGATGACTTCGATAATTCGGATCCCATGGCCGATGGCGCAGAAAGCGCCAGCCCCAGCGAACAGCCCGAAGCGCCCTATCAGGAAACCAACTACCAGGAAGCCACGCAGACCGTGGACAACCTGGAAGAAGGCGAGTGGGGCGAGCGCATTCCTAACGAGCTGCCCGTCGATACCGCCTGGGAAGACATTTACCAGACCAGCGCCAGCAGCCTGCCGAGTAGCAGCAACGATGACGACGAGTGGGATTTCACCACCCGTACTTCCAACGGCGAAAGCCTGCAAAGCCACCTGCTGTGGCAGCTCAACCTGGCGCCGATGTCGGACAAGGATCGCCTGATCGGCGTCACCCTGATCGACTGCATCAACGAACAGGGCTATCTGGAAGAAACCCTGGAAGAAGT
>NZ_JBAQLP010000030.1:0-116420 GCF_049301935.1 Pseudomonas sp.
CTGGAACCTTGAGTTCCCTAAAGGGCCGTCGAAGACTACGACGTTGATAGGTTGGGTGTGTAAGCGCTGTGAGGCGTTGAGCTAACCAATACTAATTGCCCGTGAGGCTTGACCATATAACACCCAAACAATTTGATGTTTGCGTGTCTCTATGAAGACTGCAACAGCCGAAAATTTGCACAACTACAAGCCAACACATCACATACCCAATTCGAGGTAGCGAGCCGCGCAAGCAGCACGACATCTCTGCTGAATCGCTTGACGACCATAGAGCATTGGAACCACCTGATCCCATCCCGAACTCAGTAGTGAAACGATGCATCGCCGATGGTAGTGTGGGGTTTCCCCATGTGAGAGTAGGTCATCGTCAAGCACCTATACCAAAACCCCCGATCGTGAAAACGGTCGGGGGTTTTACTTTGTATCGCGAAAAACAAGCCGGCCTGGGATGAGCCTTTGATAGGCAACTAAACAGCGCGTGGCTATGATGCCTAGGCGTACTTTTATCAGGGTTCTTCTATGGCCGGTCCGGCACTCTCTGAACCATTTTCCGAGCATGAGCTTAAGCAACTGATTGCCTGCCATGAATGCGATCTGTTGTTGCGCAAACCCGAAGCTGCCGCAGGTGAGCGGGTTGAGTGCCCACGTTGCGGCTATGAACTGTACACCCATCGCGCGCAGGTCGTGCGGCGCAGCATGGCATTGGTGATGGCTGCGTTATTGTTGTACGTGCCGGCCAACTTCTTACCGATCATGCAGCTCAACCTTCTCGGGCAGGCGACCGAGGACACGGTCTGGACGGGCGTGCTCGGGCTGTATAACAGCGGTATGCAGAGCGTGGCCGTGGTGGTATTTCTCTGCAGCATGGCGGTGCCGTTGCTCAAGTTGTTGTGCCAGTTCGCTGTGCTGCTGACTATCCGCCTGGATATTGGTCGTAGTTATGGCCTGCTGCTTTATCGCATTTATCACCAAATGCGCGAGTGGGGCATGCTTGAGGTCTACCTGATGGGCATCTTGGTGGCGATTGTGAAGTTGCTCGATTTGGCCGACCTGAGCCTTGGTCTGGGGCTGTTGTGCTTTGTTGCGCTGTTACTGGTGCAGGTCTGGTTGGAGGTGACGATGTCGCCGCATCAGATCTGGGAAGCCTTGTCGGGAGAGGATACGCATGCGGGCGATTGATGCCGGCTTGTTGATTTGCCATGAATGTCACCAGCTCAATGCGCAGCAGGGCAGCAACAAGCAGTTCTGCACGCGCTGTGGTGGGCACCTGCATGCGCGTCGCCCCAATAGTTTGGTGCGAACCTGGGCGTTGTTGCTGACGGCTGCGGTGCTGTATATCCCGGCCAATCTGCTGCCGATCATGACGGTCAACTCGCTGGGTAGGGGTCAGTCCGACACCATCATGTCGGGGGTTATCGAGTTGGTGAACTACGGCATGCTGCCGATTGCTGCGGTGGTGTTTATCGCCAGTATCGTGGTGCCAACGTTCAAGTTGGTGGGCATCGCCTTGCTACTTTACTCGGTGCAGCGCCATCAACCGATGTCGGCGCGTCAGCGTGTGTTGATGTACCGCTTTATTGAATGGATCGGGCGCTGGTCGATGCTGGATATTTTCGTCATCGCGATATTGGTGGCCGTGGTCAATTTTGGCAGTTTGGCGAGCATTGTTCCCGGCTATGGCGCTACCGCGTTTGCCAGTGTGGTGGTGTTGACCATGCTGGCCGCTTTAACTTTTGACCCCCGCTTGATTTGGGATAACACGGACTCGGATGACCACCATGAATGACCTGCCGTTGGCTAAAGCGCGCCCTGCTTCGAACTGGTCGGCTATCTGGGTATTGCCGTTGATTGCGCTACTTATCGGTGGGTGGCTGGGTTGGCGTGCTTATAACGAAGCCGGTATCGAGATTCAGGTGATGTTTGCCAACGGCGATGGCATTCAGCCGGGCAAGACTGAGGTGATCTTCAAAGGCATGCCGATTGGCAAGGTCACGGCTCTGGAACTGGATGACAGTGGTGAACAGCGTGGCGTGCGCGCGACCCTGGAGATGGATAAGCGGGTTGAGCATCACTTGCGTAGCAATACCCGCTTCTGGCTGGTCAAACCGAGCGTTTCGCTGGCCGGCATCACGGGGCTGGAAACTCTGGTGTCGGGTAACTACATCACGGCGAGCCCTGGTGATGGCGAGCCTACACGTAAATTCACGGCGCTGAGCGAGCCGCCACCATTAGCCGATACCGAGCCTGGTTTGCATCTGACCCTCAAGGCTGAGCGTCTGGGTTCGCTCAACCGTGACAGTCCGGTGTTCTACAAGCAGATCCAGGTGGGTCGGGTGAAGAGCTATGCCTTGGTTGAGAAGCAGAACCTGATCGAGGTAAAGGTATTCATCGAGCCGCAGTTTGCCTCCCTGGTGCGCAAACACACGCGTTTCTGGAACGCCAGCGGCGTCTCCATCGATGCGGGGTTGTCAGGTGTGACGGTGCGCACCGAATCATTGGCGAGCATTGTTGCGGGCGGGATTGCCTTTGCCACGCCAGAGCACCGTATTGACAGTCCGCCGACTGATCCGAACCTGCCATTTCGTCTGTATGAAGACTTCGACAGCGCCCAGGCCGGCATTCGCGTATCGCTCAAGCTGCATGAGTTCGAGGGGTTGGAGCCGGGTCGTACACCGGTGATGTACAAGGGCATCCAGGTCGGTCATATGAAGGCCTTTAAGGTTGATCAGGATCTCAGCGGTGCGTGGGTGGAGTTGATGCTGGACCCACGTACCGAGGACTATCTGGTTGAAGGCACCGACTTCTGGGTGGTCAAACCATCGATTTCCCTGGCTGGTATAACCGGGCTGGAGGCGCTGGTTAAGGGCAATTACATCGCCATCCGGCCCGGTGAGGCCGGTAACCCTCCGCTGCGTGATTTTGTCGTCAAAGCCAAAGCCCCTCCACTCGATTTGTCCGCGCCGGGTTTGCACCTGGTGTTGTTCAGCGACACCCGAGGCTCTCTGGAGGTTGGCAGCCCGATACTGTTCAAGCAGGTCAAGGTCGGCACGGTGCAGAGTTTCCAGCTGTCGCGTGATGACAAACAGGTGGCGTTTGGCGTGCACATCGAGCCTGAGCATGCACATTTAGTAAACAGCAGTTCGCGCTTCTGGAATGCCAGCGGTATTACGCTGAAGGGCGGGCTGTCCGGCGTTGAGGTCAAAAGCGAGTCATTGCAAACCTTACTGTCCGGTGGCATTGCCTTTGAAACACCAAACCCTAACGCACCCAGAGGCAGTAAGCAGGGCGATCGCTTTAGCCTGCACAGCAGCCAGGAAGTGGCCCTGCAGAAAGGCGTAGAGCTGACTATTCGCCTACCCAGTGGCGATGGTCTGAGCCCAGGTACGGCGATTCGCTACAAGGGGTTGGATGTGGGTAAGGTGGAGCGCATCGAACTGACGGATGATCTGCAGGCGGTGATTCTGTATGCGCGGATTACCCAGGCGACGCAGCAGATCGCCCGCGTAGGCACGCAGTTCTGGGTGGTCAAGCCCGAGGTCAGTCTGACCCGTGCGGCCAATCTGGAAACCCTGGTTAGCGGGCAGTACCTGGAGGTTCGGCCAGCGAGCAAGCCTGGCGCGGCGCAAGTGAATTTTACGGCGGCCGAATCGGCCCCTACGCAGAACGCCCGTGAGCAGGGGCTGCGCTTGGTGCTGAGTGCGGCGCGGCGTGGTTCGATCAAGCCCGGTGTGCTGGTCAGCTACCGTGAAGTGCCGGTGGGTAAGGTGACTGATTTCGAGCTGGGGCCGACCTCGGATCGGGTGCTGATCCATATCTTGATCGAGCCGCGTTATGCGCCTTTGGTGCGCAGCGGCAGCCGCTTCTGGAATGCCAGTGGCATAGGCGTAGACGCCGGCCTATTTAGCGGGGTGAAGGTGCGCACCGAGTCGCTGGAGGCTTTGCTGGAAGGCGGGATCGCCTTCGCCTCACCGGATAACCCGCAGATGGGTGGGCCGGCGCAGCCAGGACAGACCTTCGCGCTGCATGACGAGGTTCTGCCTGAGTGGCTGGCTTGGGCGCCGAAGATAGCGCTGAAGCAATAACGATAAGGGCCGCATTAGCGGCCCTTAGCATTTCTGGCAGTTGGCTTAGCGTTCGCTTGGTGGGTTACGCGGCGGTGGGACTCTTCGTTGTATCGACGATACGCGTGCCGCTAACCCACCCTACGCTTTAGGCCGGTTCGGCTGTTGCGGTTGCCTGCTCGACTTTGGCCTTGGCGCTGTCGCGGCGTTGGATATATTTCCAATCCGCTTCATCGATATAGATGCCGTTCGGCCCGCTGCCGCCCTCCAGATCGATGGCCACATGGGCCGAGACCTGCGGTTTCACAGACGCCAGGATCGGCACGAAGCCGAGCTGCAGGCTGGTTTCGATCAGCGCCTGCTGATTCTTCTCGTCGATATCCGCGGCCTCGTCCAGGTAGTAAGGCAAACGCACCTTGCCGGCCTGGTCGCGGTCCATCAGGTGCAGCAACAGGTACATGTTGGTCAGCGCCTTGATGGTCATGGTGGTGCCGTTGGAGGCGGCACCATCGATATCGGTGTGGATCACCGGCTGGCCATGCACCTTGGTGATCTCGAAGGCCAGTTCAAACAGGTCCTTCAAGCCCAGCTGGTTGTGGTTGGCGGCAACCAGGCGCGACAGGTAGTCCTTGGCTTCCTCGTTCTTGCTGTCCTGCTCGCTGCTCTGCTGCAGGTCGAACACCGAGAGGGTTTCGCCTTCTTCGTACTGGCCGGCGCTGTGGATGATCTGGTCGATATGCTTGAGCGCGTCCTTGTTCGGAGCGAGGACGATGCGGAAGCTCTCCAGGTTGGACACCTGGCGCTTGTTGATCTCGCGGTTGAACAGCGCCAGCTGGTGTTCCAGGTTGTCGTAGTCGCTGCGGATATTGCGCAGGGTGCGGGCGATATCGGTAACCGCGGCGCGGCGCGCCTTGGCCAGGGTGATGGCTTCGTCCTGGCGGTGGGCGTAGGCGTTGACCAGCAGGTGCAGGCGGCGCTCGACGTCGTCTTCGCTGTCGAACTTGGCCACGCCTTTCAAGCGCACCTGGGCGTACAGCGCCTCGATCTGCCCGTCGATACGCTGCAGACTCTGCCAGGCGTCCTGGTAGTCGTTAAGCAGCGGCAGCAGGTTGTCCAGCGAGTCGTCCACCGGGTCGGTAAAGGGCGTGCCGAACGGCAGGTTGGCCGGCAGCAGTTGGCGACGGCGCAGGGCGTCTTCCAGGGTGCGTTCCTTGGCTTCCAGATCGGCGAGCTGACGGCCCACCAGTTGCAGCTTGGCGGAGAGCTGCTGCACGCGTTCGGTAAAGGCGTCCGATGCGCGTTTGAGTTCATCCTGGGCGGCTTCCAGCTGGGCCAGCTGCTCCAATTTCTGCGGCTCTTCCACGGCCAGGGTCTGGCTCTTGCGGAAGTCTTCCAGAGCTTTCTGCGCATCCAGCACGGCCTGGTAGAACTGCTCGGCCTGGGCCTTGCTCGCGGCGCGGTCGGAGGCTACCGCCTGCTGAGTTTTCAGTTGCTTGTATTCGCGGTCGAGGCGGTCCTTCTGGTCGCGCAGGGCCGCGCGGTCAGCCAGGGCCTGCAGGGCGGGAGGCTCGATATGACTGAGGTCGATGGACAGGCCCGGCACCTCGAAGTGCTCGCCTTTAAAACCGCCGAGAATGGTTTCCAGGGATTTGACCCAGGCATCGCCGTCGGCCACTTGTATGCCTTTTTCTCCCAGCGGCAGGCTGAACAACTGGCCGTTAAACAGGCGCATTAACCTATCAACATCCTGCTGGCTGAATTCTTCGCGCAGGCGTGAATAGCTGTTGTTGTCGGCGTGTTCGAGCTGCTGTTTCACCGATTTCAGACGTTTATCCAGATCACGCAGGCGCTCATCCAGATCCTCGGCGGAGAACTGCCGCGACTGCGCCAGGGCGCCGGCCAGTTCGTCGTGGGCATCCTTGGCGGCCAGCAGCTGCTCTTCCAGCACCTTGGCGTCGTTGACCAGGGCGAAGCGGTTTTTCAGTACCGACAGCTCGCCGAGCCAGCGCTGGATTTCGCTGATCTCGCGCTCCATGCGCATCAGTTCCTGGGTGCCGCCGCGTTGCTCCTGCTGCAGGCCGTCCTGCTCGCCGCGGTAGTGTTCGGCCTGGATCACCAGTTCCTCGCGGCGCGCGCCGGCGTAGTCCTGCCAGGTGCCGAGCAGGGAGTCGAGCAGCGGCGAGAGGCGATGCAGCTTGCCGCGCAGCAGTTCGCGCTGGGCCACACCGGCGGCCAGTGCCTCAATCAAGGGGCCGGCGGTCACCAGGGCCTGGTAGTCCTGCTCCATGCGCCGCACATCGCGGAAGGCTTCTTCGGTGGCGGCGATATAGTCGACGCTGCCCGAGCGCAGGCTGTGCTCGAAGGCATCGAGAAACAGCTGCTTAAGCTTGGCGGCGGTAATCTCGCGCATATGCAGCAGGTTGATAAACAGCGCGCGGAAGGTCTTCAGGCTCTGCTCGCTGGTCGAACGCAGCGGGATCAGGGTGAGGTCCAGCGGAATCGAGGTGTGCCCACCGACCAGCAGGCGGCGCAGTTCTTCCGGTTTTAGCTCGTAGGCCTTGATGCCGTCGCGTTCCAGGGCGTTGAACAGTTCGCGCTGGCGCAGGCAGGTGCCGTTCTTCTGGTAGTGCTCCAAATCCAGGGTGCCCTGGTAGGCAAAGAACTGGTGGCCGAAGCCGCCGCCCGGGCCGCGCCCGGCCACGCCTATTACGTGCGGGCCATGGGGCAGGGCGACTTCGACGAGGATATAGCTGGTGTCGCTGGCGAAGTAGAACTTGCGCGACTGCTCCAGGCTGTACTTGCCGAAGCTCATGTCCGACATGCGCGCCAGGATCGGGAACTGCAGGGCGTTGATCGAGGCGGACTTACCCAGGTTGTTGGCCCCGTAGACCGACAGCGGGTTTTCCAGCGGGAACAGGCCGAGGCTGTAGCCGGCGGTATTCAGTAGGGCGAAGCGGCGGATGCCGTAGCGTTCCTGGCTCATGCGAGGGTCTCCTGGGCGTCACGTTCTTCGGCCATGGCACGGGCCAGGGCGTCTTCTGCGGATTCGTCGGTGTCTGTCTCGGCGAGGCTGATGATCTCGTCTTCGGCCTCCTCATCCAGCAGCACCGGCGTTGGCAGCGGCAGGGCGCTGTGCAGGGTGGCGGCCAGGTCACGGTCTTGCTGCACGGAGAGGCACACGTCGAGGAAGCGGTGCATCGGCGCGAGAAAGCGGTAGATGCCGTTGTCTTCACTGGCAAAACCGAGCTGCGTCAGGCGGCGCATGACTTTCTCTTCCAACTCCTCAACGCTGGTGACTTCGGCCTGGAGGAACAGGTCGCGGTATTTCTCCAGCAGCGCCGGCAGCTCGTCGCGGCCCAGGCTGCCGCCATCCAGCACGGCAAGCGGGTCGCGGCCCTGATCGGCGAGGTGCTCGACCAGAATAAAGGTGAACAGCGCCAGGCGCTGGGCGGTCTTGTTGACCTGGGCGCCCATCTGCTCGGGGACGAAATAGTAGAAGCCGCGGCTGTCGCAGGTCAGCTCATAGCCCAGGGCCTTGAACAGGCCGCGGTACTGATCCTGCTGGCCGGCCAGTTGGCTGTAGAGCTCCGGGTTGCTACGGCTGATGTGGTAGCCCTTGAACAGCTCGCGGAAGATCGGCGCGAGCTGGGTCAGTTCTTTTAGGTCGATATTCATATGGTAGTCCCGGCCGGCTTGATCAGGGCAAAGGAGCTCAGGCTGACCTGATGCTCGCGGGTGAGGTAGTCGCGGCGCTCCAGGCGCTCACGCTGAAAGCGGCCATCGCGGGACAGGCGCGAGAACCAGTAGAGCAATTCGTCGGTGGCGCCTTCTGGCTCCTGTTCCAGCAGCCAGACCATCAGGTCCGGCAGCGGCAGGGCCTGTTCGCAGCGTTCGATCATCTCCCGCGCTGTGCGTGGCGCGCGCGGGGCTTCGCCTTTGCGGCTGGCATGCGCCTTGGGGAACTGCGCCGGCTTGGGCTCGAAACGGGCCAGGGCATATACATAGGCCTCGACCTGCGAAGCGGTGCCGAGGAAGGTGCTTTGCGGGCGACTGAACAGCGGCAGCGATGCCTGCGGTACGGCGTCCAGGCCCTTTTTACGGATTGCCGCGAGGGCCAGGGCCGCACCACGGGTCACGGCGTTGTGCCTGCGGGCTTCCTCGCGCAGCGGCAACAGCAGCTCGCGGGCGCGGCGCAGGGTCAGCTGGGCGGTGGTCTGCATTTCCAGAATGCGCGCATGGGTGCGTAGCAGCAAGTCATCGTCCACCAGTTGGCCGAGGCGCTGCTGTTCGCCTAGCAGGCGCAGCAGCACGTGTTCGACGCGGTAGACGCCTTGCTCGAAGGCACCGTCGGCGGCCACCAGCTGGATCATCGGCTCGACGTATTCGTCCCAGGTGGCCAGTACTTCGGCGTAGCGCTGACGCAGCGGAATCTGCCTATCGCTGGTCTTGGCCCGATCGGCCACGGCGACCAGCGCCTGCTCGTCGTTGGCCAGCTTCTTCAATACATCGCGCACGCGCATATCGAGCAAACGCAGCTGCCGCGCCAGATCGGCGGCGTCGCGTACCTCGAAGGCGTCCTTGATATAGCCGGCCAGGCGCTCCAGATGGCGCAAATAGGCTTCGATCTCCAGGCACAGGCCCAGGCGGTGTTCGCGGCGCAGGTAGGCGAGGAAGTCGTGAATCTGCGCGTTCAGCTCGAAGCGATTGGGGCTCTTGGCCACCGGCACCAGGATATCCAGGCGAATCCACTGGTCGAGCAAGGCAGTGACATCGGTGGGCGTGCCTTCGGGCAACTGCGCGGCGAGCTGGTTGCGTAGCTCCACCAGGCTCAGGGTGCCCGCATCGAAGCGCTCGCACAGTGGCTCCAGCAACGTCCAGTGTTCGGCAAGGGCGCGCAGTACGCGCTTGGGATCAATCATCGGGGCATCCGCTTTGCGAGCATTTTGCAAAAATGCCGATTGTACTGCATGGTGCGGCCAAGGCTTGAGTGTCAGTTATCGTCTGTTGCGTTGCTACGTCGCCTGTAACCGTCGGTGTGACGATGGGTAACAGGCCAGGGCTGGCCGCAGAATGATTTCTTCGGATTTTCTCGACTATGGGTCGGCCCGCTCTGTACCTGGGCTTTTTATAGTGGCTATCAAGGGCTGGTGTCCGCAGGACGCCGCCACCATAAGAATAAGGAACTCGTCATGCGCCCGACCTGCCATCCGCTCAAGTCCTTACTGACCCTGCTCTGCGGCAGTCTGTTCGTCTGTGTGGCCCAGGCCGAGTTGAAACCCATGGCGGATAGCGAACTGGCCGAGATTACCGGCCAGGCACTGGTGACCCTCGACGGCCTGACTTACGGCGGTTTCGAGTACACCCGGGTCAACCTGGGGGCCGAGATCGACCTGCTGACCAATATCGATGAGCTACGCCTGGGCAATTATTCGCGCAATGATCCCAATACCGTATCCGATCAACCGTCAGATATTCTCATCAACAATTTCGCCCTGGGCCGAGTGGATAACGCCAATTCCAGCAGCGCCGCCGTGGTGCCGTTTCAGGTGCGCGATCCCTATCTGGAGTTTGCCTTCAAGGTCAACGGCCAGGGCATCCGCGAGGTGGCCGGCATCCGCCTGGGATTCGGTCGCGCCCGGGGCGACCTGTCTGGCGATATTCACGCGCTGACCGGCAATATGCAGGGGTTGGTAACTGGCTCGGCGGCGACCGCCCGCGAGTACTACATGCAGCAGAATGGCCTGAATGGCTTTACCTGCACCTTCGACTTCAACTGCCTGGCGCTCAGCCTGGCCGGAAACTCCGAGATATTCAGCCAGGTCGAGCTGGTCAAGAGCGGCACCGGTGACACCATGATCAATGGCCAGCCGATCAACCGGGCGACCCATATCGGCGTGCCCAATGGCGAGTCATTCCATACCGACAATGCCCTGCTCGAGCCTCTGCTGCCGGCGATAGCCAGCAACAATGGCGACTGCACCGCGTCGGGCCTGCCTGCCTGCTTTTCCCTGCTCAACTACAAGAGCATTTTCGTTGGCGACCGCACCCAGGCCGACCTCAGTGTCGGCGGAGCCCAGGGGGTGTTCTTTTCCCTGCAAAACCAGAATGTACCCTGGCAGGACCTGGCCTCGGCGAATAATCAGTTTGTCGCGACCCAGGCCGGGGCCTTTGCCAACTTCGCCAAGACGGGCGAGGGCGCCAATACCATCTATCCCTTTATCGTGTCCTTGTACGAGGCCCTTAATGGCGCCGCGCGCGTACCGACCTGTATCGGCGATCTAGCCAAGGGCTGCTGATCATGAACCGTTATCTGTGGGCTGTATTGCCAGCCTTGCTGGCTCTGCCGGGGCTGAGTACGGCCATGGAGGCACTGGATGACCGCGAACTGGGCGAGGTCAGTGGGGCCGGGGTCGGTTTCTTTCTGGACAACTTCTACTACGACCAGGGCAGTGCCAGCGCGCAGGTAAGCGGGCTTAAGGACAGTCAGGGCAATGCCCTGACCATCGACCTCGAACGGGCCTATATCAAGGGTGAGGGCAGCCAGCGCGGTGCAGTGGACAGCCCAGCACAAGTGGGGACGCCGCTCCACCCCTTTACCCTGAAAGTGGTCAGCGGGGCTGCCGCGCCGACCCTGCCGAGCGGCACTCAGGCTCTGCAGTTGACCACGCCAACCTGGGACGACCCGCTCAACGATACTCATCAGTACGGTATGTGGTCTTTCTATCAAGGCTGTCTGTACGGCGAGGCTGGCTGTACCGACCCAACCCTGGCCCAGGGGGCTATCGACACTGAATTGGGCGGCCTGGAAACGACCCGTGATGCGCTATTGGCGCGTTATCAGAGTGTTGGCTTCCTTACCCTGAAGAGCGGCATCGACCAGGATATGCTGGTGGTCGAACAGCGCCGCGCCGAAGTGACGGTGGAAACCAACGATGTTCAGGGTGCCTACAGCACCATGGAAACCCGCTATGCCGCGGCCCCGGCAACCGCCGACCTGTTCTATTCGAAGCCAGCGTTTGGCGAGAAATACGGCTGTGGCGATATCTGTATCAACTCGGCGGCGCGCGCCTATAACACCTCGGTCGATAGCTATCAGACCCAGCTGGATGAACTGGCTGCCGCGCAGAAGGCCCTGGGCGAGGCCTGGAGTGCGGAGCGTGACGGCTACAGCCTTAACCAGCGAGCCACCGATTACGACGAGTTTTCCAGCCTGTGCGGTGTACCCACCGCGGAGTCGCCGACCTGCGTGGTCGGGCGTATCCAGAAGACCAAGGACAACCGCACCTCGGTGGTCCTGGTGGCGACCACCCTGCAAAACGGCGGCACCCGCTTCAAGGGGTTGGATGTTGGTGTCGAGGCCACCTTCAGCCTGCCCAGCACCGCCTATAGCGTGGATGGCAACGGCAATATCATCAAAGGTGCCACCACCACCCGCAGCGATTTCTTTTCTATCAATCTGGAAGGCTTCACCCTCAATGGGGCTTACCTTCATCTGTGGGGCGACAGCGCCGGGCTGCAGGGCGAGGCGAGCCTGCAGATGTATGCCGACAAGCTGGTCATAGGGACCTGCCGCAACTGTACCGATGCCAATCGCGCCGTGGCCAAGAACCTGTATTTCGATATCAACCTCGGCCAGGCCAGCCTGCAGCCGCTTAGTTTTTCAGTATTGTCCGACGGTGAGCTGCGGCTGTCCCTGCCCAGCGTGACCTGGAGCAACCACCAGGCCTTCTACCAGCAGGTGCCGAAGAGCAATATCAGCATCGGTAACCTGAATCTCGGCGGTGTCGATCTGGGTTCGCAAGTCGTGCGTGGCATGCGTGTGGATTATCTTGAAATGCGCACCGTGAACCTGCCGCGATGAGGAGAGTCAGCATGCGCAGTACATCCCTAGGGTTGGCCCTGCTGTTTATGGCGTGGCCCGTGTTGGCTGAGTTGCGACCGCTGGCCGAGGATGAGTTGCAGGGGATAAGCGGGCAGGCAGGGCTGAGTATCAGCGCCAGCCTGAACTTTGCCGCCAACCCCGCGCAGACCCGTTGCCCGGGTGGTTGCGGCACGCGGGTGGCGATACAGCCGGCCAACAGCAGCGGTTTTATCGTGCTGGACAATATCCAGGGGGCCTTCAGCTTCGAGGGGCTGAGTGTCGATATCGTCACCATCGACAGCGGTTACGCCGGCGATGGTGCGGCCTTCAATGCCTCGGCCATGCGCCTGGGCCTCGCCAATGCGAGCTTTAGCAATGCCCGCGTTACCCTGGCTGGCTCCAACAGCGCCGCCTCCGGTGGCGCGGGCTTCCAGCAGACCGACCTGCTGACCTATCGGGTCAATGGCGATGTGCGCTTGAGCGGCAATCTCTACCTGTTCGCCGCGCCCTGAGAGGTCCCGTCGGCTACGTGGCGAGTCTGATCTAGCTTCCTGTCATCTGGTGGTCATTGCGCTGCCATTTTTGTCGTCCATCCTGGCAGGCATAGTCGCCTCTGCGCGGCGGCGGCGATGTTCGGTGGACTGCGCGACTACAGTCACCAGTGGTCGCTGATTCGAGGAAATATCCCCATTGCTCTTTCGATATGCGCCGGTTATCGGCACAATTCGCCTCCACTTTTTTGGGGAGGGGGTCGGCACTGCTGATTTCCTGCCGGCCGACCTTGCATAGCACTCGGGGCATAGACACGCAGATGATCAAGACGCCGTACTACCTCATCGACAAACAGAAGCTCTTGGTTAACCTGGAGAAGATCGCTTATGTACGCGAGCACTCCGGCGCCAAGGCGCTGCTGGCGCTCAAGTGCTTTGCCACCTGGTCGGTGTTCGACCTGATGCAGCAGTATATGGACGGCACCACGTCCAGCTCGCTGTACGAGCTCAAGCTCGGTCGGCAGAAGTTCGCCGGCGAAACCCACGCCTACAGCGTGGCCTGGGCGGATGATGAAATCCCCGAGATGCTCGCCAACTGCGACAAGATCATCTTCAACTCCATTGGCCAGCTCGAGCGCTTCGCCGAAGCCTCCGCCGGCAAGGTGCGCGGCCTGCGCGTTAACCCGCAGGTGAGCAGTTCCGATTACCTGCTGGCCGACCCGGCTCGCCCATTCAGCCGCCTCGGTGAGTGGGACCCGGAGAAGATATCCGCGGTGATGGATAAGGTCAGCGGCTTTATGTTCCACAACAACTGCGAGAACGCCAGCTTCGAGCTGTTCGAGCAGATGCTGAGCACCATCGAGGAGCGCTTCGGCCACCTGCTGGAGCAGGTCGAGTGGGTCAGTCTGGGCGGCGGCATTCACTTCACCGGCGACGACTACCCGCTGGATCAGTTCTGCGCGCGGCTCAAGGCCTTCTCCGAGCGCTACGGCGTGCAGGTGTACCTGGAGCCGGGCGAGGCGGCGATCACCCTGAGTTCCTCGCTGGAAGTCACGGTGCTCGACACCCTCTACAACGGCAAGCATCTGGCCGTGGTCGACAGCTCGATCGAGGCGCATATGCTCGATCTGTTGATCTACCGGCTCAACGCCAAGATGGAACCCAGCAGCGGCGAACATACCTACATGGTGTGCGGCAAGTCCTGCCTGGCGGGTGACATTTTCGGTGAGTACCAATTCGACAAGCCACTGGCCATCGGTGATCGTCTGTCGTTTATCGACGCTGCGGGTTACACCATGGTCAAGAAAAACTGGTTCAACGGCCTGAAAATGCCGTCCATCGTGGTGAAGCAGCTCGACGGCAGCGTCGAGGTGGTGCGCGAATTTGGTTTTGACGATTACCTGTCAAGCCTCTCGTAACTCCGTAGGGTGGACGGCGCTTTTTCCGTCCACCACCGGGTAATTGGTCAGGTGGATGAAAACAGCGTCATCCACCCTACGTGTTGTAAACCCGTAACACCTGTCTCTAAACCGCAGCACCCAGGAGGTGAAACAATTGAAGAAGAACGTTCTGATCATTGGTGCAGGAGGTGTCGCCAAGGTGGTGGCCCACAAGTGCGCGCAGCACAACGACGAACTCGGTCGAATTGCCATCGCGTCGCGCAACATCTCCAAATGCCAGGCCATCATCGATAGCGTAAAGGCCAAAGGCAGCTTGAAGCAGCCGGCTGAAATCCAGGCCTATGCCCTGAATGCGCTGGATATTGAAGCAACCAAGGCACTGATCCGCGAAACCGAAGCGCAGATCGTCATCAATGTCGGCTCGGCCTTCCTCAATATGTCGGTGCTGCGCGCCTGCATCGATACCGGCGCCGCCTACCTCGACACCGCCATCCACGAAGAACCGGGCAAGGTCTGCGAAACGCCGCCCTGGTACGGCAACTACGAGTGGAAGCACCTGGCCGAATGCCAGGAGCAGGGCGTGACCGCCATCCTCGGCGTCGGTTTCGACCCGGGCGTGGTCAATGCTTACGCCGCATTGGCGCAACAGCAGTACTTCGACAGGATCGAGTCGATCGACATCCTCGACGTCAACGCCGGTTCCCACGGCAAGTACTTCGCCACCAATTTCGACCCGGAAATCAACTTCCGCGAATTCACCGGTCAAGTCTGGAGCTGGCAGAACAGCCAGTGGACCAGCAACAGCATGTTCGAGGTCAAGCGCACCGACGACCTGCCGGTGGTCGGCGAACAGAATCTGTACCTGACCGGGCATGACGAAGTGCATTCCCTGTCCAAGCACCTGGACGTACCCAATGTGCGTTTCTGGATGAGCTTCGGTGAGCACTACATCAATGTGTTTACCGTGCTCAACAGCCTCGGCCTGCTCTCCGAGCAGCCGGTAAAAACCGCCGAAGGTCTCGACGTGGTGCCGTTGAAAGTGGTCAAGGCCGTACTGCCCGATCCAGCCTCGCTGGCGCCGGGCTATAGCGGCAAGACCTGCATTGGCGACCTGGTCAAAGGCAGCAAGGACGGCAAACCGGCCGAGCTGTTTATCTACAACGTTGCCGACCACAAGGACGCCTATGTCGAAACCGACAGCCAGGGCATTTCCTATACCGCCGGCGTACCGCCGGTCGCGGCTGCCTTGCTGGTCGCCCGTGGCGGCTGGGATGTGGCACGCATGGCCAACGTTGAACAGTTGCCGGCCGAACCGTTCCTCAAGCTGCTGGATCAGATGGGCCTGCCCACCCGGATCAAGGACGCCAATGGCGACCGCCCCTGGGATCAGGCCCTCTGATTGGCTGCGCCTAGCCTAGCCCGCTGAATCAGGCCGTAGGATGGGTTGAGCGAAGCGATACCCATCAGCTGTGCTAAGCAAACGCCCGCCACTTTGGCGGGCGTTGTGCTTTCTGGCCCGTGGACGGGGCTTTAGCCGTGATGTGCGCCACGCTTCCCGCCCGTGGCATTTCACGCGACAATCAACCCTTATCGACACGCGCCCCAACGTCGGGTGCGTGCTACGGCGACTCCGTGAGGAAACCAGCATGAGCAGCAACGATCGCGTCATTATTTTCGATACCACCCTGCGTGACGGCGAGCAGAGCCCCGGCGCCTCCATGACCGGTGAAGAAAAGCTGCGCATCGCCAAGGCCCTGGAGCGTTTGCGTGTCGACGTGATCGAGGCCGGTTTCGCCATCGCCAGCCCCGGCGATTTCGCCGCGGTCAAGGCGATTGCCGACAGCATCAAGGACAGCACCGTGTGCAGCCTGTCGCGCGCCCTGGATGCGGATATCGACCGCGCCGCCGAGGCGCTCAAGGGCGCCAACTCCGGGCGCATTCACACCTTTATCGCCACCAGCCCGATTCATATGCAGTACAAGCTGCGCATGCAGCCGGATCAGGTGGTCGAGCAGGCCGTGCACGCGGTCAAGCGCGCGCGCAACCTGTGCAGCGATGTCGAGTTCTCCTGCGAGGACGCCGGTCGTTCCGAGCTGGATTTCCTTTGCCGCATTATCGAAGCAGCCATCGATGCCGGCGCGCGCACCATCAATATCCCCGACACGGTCGGCTACGCCATTCCGCACCAGTACGCCGAGACCATTCGCCAGCTGCTCAACCGCGTACCCAACGCCGACAAGGCGGTGTTCTCCGTGCATTGCCACAACGACCTGGGTCTGGCCGTGGCCAACTCCCTGGCCGCCGTGGTGGCGGGCGCCCGTCAGGTCGAGTGCACCATCAACGGCCTCGGTGAGCGCGCCGGCAACGCCGCGCTGGAAGAGATCGTCATGGCGATCAAGACCCGTGAAGACCTGCTCGGCGTGCACACCCGTATCGACACCCCGCATATCCTCAGCACCTCGCGCATGGTCTCCGGTATCACCGGTTTCCCGGTGCAGCCGAACAAGGCCATAGTCGGCGCCAACGCCTTCGCCCACGAATCCGGTATTCACCAGGACGGCGTGCTCAAGCACCGCGAAACCTACGAGATCATGTCCGCCCAGTCGGTCGGCTGGAACGCCAACAAGATGGTCATGGGCAAGCACTCCGGGCGCGCCGCGTTCCGCTCGCGCCTGGACGAACTGGGTATCGTCCTGGCCGGTGAGACGGAGCTGAACGCCGCCTTCGCCCGCTTCAAGGACCTGGCCGACAAGAAACACGAAATCTTCGACGAAGACCTGCAGGCCCTGGTCTCCGACAGCCTGGCCGAAGAGGCGCCGGAACACTTCAAGCTGGTCACCCTGGAAGTGGCGAGCAAGACCGGCGAAGTGCCGCAGGCCAAGCTGGTGGTCAGTGTCGACGGTGTTGAACAGCATGCCGAGGCCCAGGGCTCCGGCCCGGTGGACGCCACCTTCAAGGCCATCGAATCGATTGCCGGCTCAGCTTCTAGCCTGCAGCTGTACTCGGTCAACGCCATCACCGAGGGCACCGATTCCCAGGGCGAGGTCACCGTGCGCCTGGAGAAGGCCGGGCGTATCGTCAATGGCAATGGTGCCGACACCGACATTCTGGTGGCATCGGCCAAGGCCTATATCAATGCGTTGAACCTGATGCAGGCCGGGCAGAAGGCTCACCCACAGGCGGCTGACGTTTGATTGCAGAACTGCGCCGGCGTGCTTACCTGAGCGCCATGCAGGTGGCCAGTTGGCTGCCGCGTGTGGAGCTGCCGTTTGCCGCGCCCTCACGCCCGGAGCTGCTGCAACCGCCCGCTGAGCCTGAGCCTGAAGTAGCCGCAGCGATACCGCGGGCGGTGGCTGAGGCGGCCCCGGCCGATAAATCACCGCTTGCCGACACACCGATTGTCGCGCCAATCACTCGACCCAAGATCGAGGTCCCACGCCCGGCGCCCCAGGGGCGCATGGCCAAGGTTGAGCCGGTTGTCGCCGATGCCGAAGCGCAGGTAGCGCCCCAGCCAGCCTCCGTCGCCCCACCACGTTTTGCCCTGCAATTGCTGCGCGCCGGCGCCTGTGCGGTGCTGGTCGAGCTGCCCACCGGCGAGCCGCTGCAAGGCCGTGACCCGGCCTATCTGCTGCTCAAGGACCTGCTGCGCGCCGCCGGCCTGCCAGACAGCCCGCAACTGATCGGCGAGCCGGTGCGCTGGCCGCTGCTGGTGCGCGGGCAGATCGACCAGGGCCCGCACGCGGCGCTGGAATATGTACAGAGTTTTGTCGGCGCACGCCTGGAAGAGCAGGAACCCTGCAGTTGCCTGTGGCTGGTGGGTTTGCCGGCTATTCGCTTTGCCGGTGAGGCCACTGCCGAAGCCTATAACCGTGAGTTGCAGGTTGAGGGGCTGGGCGCGGCCTGGGCGCTGCCCGGCCTGGAGTTACTGATGGATGAGCCCGAGCGCAAGCGCGAGCTGTGGCAGGCCATGCGCCGGGTGCGGCAGCGCTGGATGAGTGTGTCTGAATGAGTGATGCCATCAGCTTCCGCCCGATGACGGCGGCGGATATCGATACCGTGCTGAAAATCGAATACGCCGCGTTCAGCCATCCCTGGACGCGCGGCATCTTTACCGACAGCCTGACCGCCTACAACTGCTGGGTGATGTTCGAAGGCGAGCAGCAGGTCGGCCACGGCGTGATCCAGATCATCATGGATGAAGCGCACCTGCTGAATATCACCGTCAAGGCGCAAAGCCAGGGCCGCGGCCTGGGTTTGAAACTGCTCGAACACCTGATGCAGGAGGCCAAGAAGCAGGGCGCCAATGACTGTTTTCTGGAAGTGCGCGCCAGCAATCAGGTGGCCTACCGCCTGTATGAGCGCTACGGCTTTAACGAAGTCGGTCGGCGTCGCGATTACTACCCGGCTGTGGGTGGCCGCGAGGATGCGCTGGTGATGGTCTGCCCGCTGTTCGATTAGATTCTTGCCCAGCTGCGTGCTGACCCGATTGGCTACCGCCCACGGCGCTATTCGCCGCTGACCTGACGCAGGGCGTGTCGCATACTGGCGTGCGCTGCCCCGCGGCAGTGGTGTTCGGCCCATTGCCCTAAGGATTTGTCATGCGCCTGTCTGCCTGGTTGCTTGCGGTGTTTTGCCTATTCAGCGCCGCTCAGGCCTTCAGCGCCGAACGCAGCTTTACCATTCTGCACACCAACGACTGGCAATCACGTCTGCTCGGCTTTGGCCCGAACAACGAATATTCCCCCGCCACGACGGGTGATGACGACACAGTCGGCGGTGTCGCGCGCCTGGCCACCTTGCTTGAACAGCGCCGCGCTGCGGCGGGCGAGCAACCGGTGCTGCTGCTCGACGGCGGCGATTTCAGCATGGGCACGCTGTTTCATAGCGTGACCCGCGAAACCGGCGGCGAGCTGCGCCTGATGAGCGAGCTGGGTTATGACGCGGCGACCCTGGGCAACCACGAGTTTGATTTTCGTCCGGCCGGCTTGGCCGCGATGCTCAGTGCGGCGCACAGGATCAAGGGCGATGCGCTGATGCCGCTGCTGTCGAGCAACCTCGGCTTCGACCCCGCGCGCACGGAAGATGACAGCCTGCAGGCCCACTATGAGGCCGGGCGCATTGCGCCGTACAAGCTGATCGACAAGGGCGGCATTCGTTTTGGCCTGTTCGGCCTGCTCGGCAACAACGCCGTGGCGGTCAGCCCGATGATCACGCCGGTGCTGTTTGCCGATCCGCTGGTGACCGCCAAAGCCATGGTTGCCAAGCTGCGCGAGGAGGGCGCCGAGGTGATCATTCTGCTTTCGCACATGGGTGTGGTGCAGCAGGAAGACGGCAGCTGGCGCGGCGAGGAAGTCGAGCTGGTCGAGCAGGTGCCGGGCATCGATATCGTCGTCGGTGGTCACTCGCACACGGCGTTGGCGCAGCCTGTGCTGGTGGGTGGGCGCACGCCGGTGATGCAGGCCGGCTCCGAGATCCAGCACCTGGGCGAGCTGCGCATGCGCCTGCCGGCGGATGGCAAGCCGCAGGTGGTCGACTACCAATTGCACCCGATCAATGACCAGATTGCCGGCAGCGCCGCGATCACCGCCCAGGTCGAGGACTTCAAACAGGTGGTCAGCGCGCAGATGCTGGCGCCCAAGGGCTACGCTTTCGATCAGCCGCTGGCCAGGGTCGACAAGACCCTGACCCGCGCGTATGCCGACCCGATTCTCGGCAACCTGGTCACCGACGCCCTGCGCCACGCCACGGGCAGTGATGTGTCGTTCACCGGCAACGGCACCATCCGCGACAACCTGATCATGGGTCGGCATGGTGTGCAGGCGGTGTCCGACCTGTTCCGCATCGCTCCGCTGGGTGTTGGCGAGCTGGATGATGCGCCGGGTTATCCGCTGATCAAGGTGTATGTCAGCGGCCAGGAGCTGAAGAGCCTGCTCGAAGTGCTGCTGCTGGCCTATCAGATGCGTGAAAGCCAAAGCTACTACCCGCGCGTGTCGGGCCTGCGCTTCAGCTACAACCCCTGGCGCGTGCCGTTCGACCGGGTCAGCCGGATTGAGCTGGGCGACCCGATCAACGGCTATACGCCGCTGGACCTGGCCGATACGCGGCTCTACAGCATCGGTACCACCAGCTATGTCGGCAGCTTTACCTGGCTGGTCAGTGACCTGACCAAGGGCCTGCTCAGCGTGCAGCCCAAGGATGCTCAGGGTCAGCCGCTGGCGGCGATCACGGACGCAATCATTGACGCCGACCCGCAGCAGCCCGGCGTGCAGGAATATAAAGAGTGGCAGGGCCTGCTCGACCATATTCGCGGCCTGCCGGACCTGGACGGCGACGGTCTGGCCGATATCCCGACCCAGGGCGCGGCAGCCGAGCAGCGCATGCTGCGTGCGCCCAGCCTGCAGCCTGCTGAGCTGTATCGCTACGCCGGGCCGCTGCAGTGGGGCGTAAGCCTGGTGCTGTTGGCAGGCCTGCTGCTGATTCTCTGGTTGTGGCGCCGCCGCCGCGCCTGAACAGGCTGCCGTGCTTGAGCGCCGCGCGTGCTTGTCAAAAGCCCGCAGCGCTCCTATGGTGCGCATCGACGAACCTGGGAGTGACGCATGAGCGATCTACAACACCTCTTCGATAACAACGCACGCTGGGCCGAGGCAATCAAAGAGGAAGATCCCGAGTTCTTCGCCAAGCTGGCCCAGCAGCAGGTGCCGGAGTACCTGTGGATCGGCTGTTCCGATGCGCGGGTGCCGGCCAACGAGATTGTCGGTCTGCTGCCGGGCGATCTGTTCGTCCATCGCAATGTCGCCAACGTGGTGCTGCACACCGACCTCAACTGCCTGTCGGTAATTCAGTACGCGGTCGATGTGCTCAAGGTCAAACATATCCTGGTCACCGGCCACTATGGCTGCGGCGGTGTACGCGCCTCCATGCAGGACACCCAGTTCGGCCTGATCGACGGCTGGCTGCGCAGCATCCGTGACCTCTACTACGAGCACCGCGAGCATCTGGGGCAACTGCCCAGCGAGGAAGAGCAGGTTGACCGCCTCTGTGAACTCAACGTGATCCAGCAGGTGGCCAACGTCAGCCACACTACCATCGTGCAGAACGCCTGGCATCGCGGTCAGCCACTGGCGGTGCATGGCTGTATCTACGGCATCAAGGACGGCCGCTGGAAGAACCTCAACGTCACCGTCAGCGGTATGGAGCAGCTGCCGCCGCAATACCGCCTGCGCCCGCTCGGGCAGAGCTGAGGTATGCATTCCTCCGTACGTGTCGCGCTGGCCGGGCTGCTGCTGGCAACGCTGTGCTGGTCCGGCAATGCCCTGGTGGCTCGGGCCTTTGCCGGTGATATCCCGCCGTTCGCCTTGTCATTCTGGCGCTGGAGCCTGGCCCTGGTTCTGCTGTTGCCCTTTGTGGCCAAGCCGCTGTGGCAACACCGCGCGGCATTGCGTGCGGCCGGCTGGCGCTTGCTGGTGCTCGCCAGCATCGGCATTGCGGGCTACAACAGCCTGCTGTACGCCGCCGCGCAAACCACCGCAGCGATCAATATCACCCTGGTCAATACCTGCCTGCCGCTGATGACCTTTATTGGCGCCGGCCTGCTACTCGGCGAGTGGCCGCAGCGCCGCGCCTGGTGGGGTATGACAGTGGCCGCAGGCGGACTGCTGGTGCTGATCAGCAAAGGCAGCTGGGCCAGCCTCAGTGGCCTGGCATTCAATCAGGGCGATCTGATCATGCTGCTGGCGGTGGCCGACTGGGCGCTCTACTCATTGCTGCTGCGGCGCTGGGCCAGCTACCTGCTGCCGATTCCAGCGCTGGCCCTGCTGGGCGTGCTGATGCTGTTAGGGGTGCCGCTGATTCTGCCGTTCTACCTGTACGAGCTGTCCCGGGGCGCACACTTCAACCTGACCGCAGAGAACTTGGCCGCCATCGGCTACACCGCGATCTTCGCCTCACTGCTTGCCTACCTCGCCTGGAACCACGCCATCCGCGTACTCGGCGCCGCCAAGGCAGCGCTCTCCAACTACCTGATGCCGGTGTTTACCGCCATATTGGGTTGGCTGTTGCTGGGGGAGGGCTTGCAGAGTTATCACTGGCTCGGCGCCGCATTGATCTTTGCGGGCTTGCTGCTGGGTACGCAGGGGTGGGCGAAAAGTCGGCAAGCGACTCAGTAGCGCGCGTCATCCCTTCGTCAGTCATCCACCATTGCGGTTTGTCGGTAGACCGCCATGGTGGGTTACGGCGCGTTGAGCGTCGCTGGGGCTTTGCTGATTCCGGTTTGCGCAATCCCCATGGGTGGGGTAAATGCCGCAAACCCGCCGGGAGCGGGCGCGGCCTATCTACCCCTAGGTATTACCGCGCTTTATGCATCGTATAGTCGTTCGGGACGACTCAACACATAACTAAAAACCTATGAGCCGCTGCGGCTGCAAGGTGATTCAGTTTGATTCTTACTAGCGGCGTAACTGATACCCGCTCCACAATATTATGGGGTTCTGCCCTGGGGTATCTGCTGCGGCAGCGGTGATTAGCCCTTCCTTTACTCGCCATACGACTAGTTTCTTGCCGAATGGATCAGTGCCAAATTTGGCACCTGGCATCTGGTCTAGACGCGGATAGTCGGCAAGCTTTCGCAATAGGTAGTCATCTAGACGCTCAAAACTTCCGGCCGCAAACTCGATGCGTACGTTGGTTAGCTTATTCTTGGAGAAGAAAAAAGTTACCAGGCGAGCCGGAATGTTGTCGTAGGCATTGCTGATGTTTGCTGAGCAAAGGTAGTCATTTTGCGCGTTAATACGTTCCGCAGGGCCCAGGTTGCCATAGCACTTCAACTTGTGACCGCGAGCCTGATTCTCGCTAATGACTGCGGCTTGATCTCGCATGGAATAATAATCCGGCGATTCTGAATAAGTGGGTGTGCCCAGGCGAGCATACCAGTCGTAAATTGCGTGCTGGTAATGCAGAGGAAGTGCGGGGTAGAGGAGTTTTGCGACGCCACACAACACGACTATAACGAAGATCGGTTTTAGGAGTTTCATTGGCATCCTGCCTTTTGAGGGAGTGGGCACGCTGTAGTTGTCACTCGCGCGCACAAAAAAGGGCTTAGCTTTCGCTAAACCCTTGTTTTGTTTGGTGGCTACGCAGGGACTTGAACCCCGGACCCCAGCATTATGAATGCTATGCTCTAACCAGCTGAGCTACGTAGCCAAGTGGCGCGCATTATTCGCGTCTTGGGGGTGGGTGTCAAGCCTGTTGAGTGAAAATTTCTGCGCGTGATCAAGCGCTTAGGTGTTAGGCGGGAAGTTCAGTGCTAAAGGTAAGTTATTGAGGCAGTGGCCCGGGTTTCGTTGTTTTTATTCCCGGGTTTGGCTCCGTGCCATTCATGCCGAGCATGGTGATGCGTTGCCGCCATCGAAGCGGAACGCTTATGGCTCGGCAGTGGAAAACCAATTTCACACTGGGCCCGATCAGTGGGCTTGTTCGAGCCATTGTCGGCAATGGTAGCAGGGCTGCCTACTCGCTAAGGGGGCGGTAACAGATGCCGTTCCGGTCTCAAGTCTGGGGGCGCAACCCATCAGCCAGGCGCTCTACAGTCGCTGTGAATTACCCCTGTTGTTGAGTAGGCAGGTAGTCCGAAAAGTACCTGTCGAGCTCGCCTTCATACTGATCAAGGGAACTTAGAGCGGAGGATGCAAGCAGATCCAGGAGGATCAGCCCATTTACGCTGGAGTCTTCTTGAGCGGCCGAGCGCAGGCGCTTGGCAATTCCTTGGTTGATCACGCGAAGGTTTTTATACCCTTCTCGAAGGCCAGTCAGGGACCAGTCAGCAGGCAGTCCCTGGATGGCCCTTAGGTGCTGGCCGAGCAGGTAGGTGCCAATCGCGCGGAATAATGTCTCATCGTTATCGCTGAATGGCTGGTGGAACCAGGCCATCGCCCTGAGAAACGCCGTGTGTGGACAGCCACTCGTTGCCCCGATAGCTCCCAGCATGGAGCCGACAGCGCGTTGCAGTGTTGTGTGCTGGTGGATCTCGCGGCCTCGATGAGTCACCTGGACATCAACTTCGGTATGAGAAAGCCGTTCTCCCAAAAAACGTACGGGTGCCTCGAGTGCTGTGGCGAACGGGCAGTGGCTTACTGCGTCGACGGAAAGAGGGCAGTTCGGGCATTGGTGGAAGCCTAATCGAGTCCACTCGGCATGCTCGGTTGCCGGTGGCGTTTCAGTCAGGGCTATGGTGTGTTCGGCTGACTGGCCATCGGCAAAGAGGAGGCGGTAGACAATGAAACTTTCATTCAGATTTTGCGTCATCAGCTAACCTGACCTTAGCATTTGGCTCTGCAGAATATGGCCAAATGCTATTGCGTTATAATTGTGGCGCCCGAATTTTGACGTCATACTCTGGTAAACGGATTTAGTGTTCGTCGGCCATTTTGGCGAACCTGACGAATGCTTCGGGAGTATGCGATGGACAATTTTTCCCCAGAGCTTTTCAGTTCCCTGGTCGAGCGGATCGACCTAGGGGTCATCGTTCTGGACTCCGACCTGTGCATCCTTCGCTGGAATGGCTTCATTAGCCAGCGTAGCGGAAAGAATCAGTCACTGGCTAGCGGTCGACCCTTCCTTGAAGTCTTTCCAGATGCAGATACGCAGTCGTTCGCCAAGATTGTTGAGTTGGCGCGAGATCGGGGTATTCATGTCTACAATCACTGGCTTGAACAGGCCCCCCTGGTTCAGCTGCGCGCTGAGGCAGCTGGCGAAGCAGTTGATGATGCAGGCCTGCACCTGCAGAGCAGCTTGTTTTTCCCGTTTGAGGGGCCGGGCGGTGAGCTCTATTTTGGTCTGGTGCTGTTTGACACCGGCTCCATCGCCAAGTCCAGCGCCCACCTGGAGTCTGCCCTCAAGGCTCTTCGCTCGAAGCAGGTGGAGCAGAATAACCTGCTGCGCAAACTGGAAGCAGCCAACAACCAGCTGCTGCAGTCGGAGAAGCTGGCGGCGATTGGCCAGTTGGCGGCTGGCGTTGCCCATGAAATCAACAACCCCATCGGCTTTGTGTTCTCCAACCTGAAGACCCTCAGTGGTTATGTGCAGGATCTGCTGAAGATCATCGATGCAGTGGACGCTGTGGCTGACCTGGATGAGTTGCGCCAGCTCAAGCGTGGTCTGGAGTACGACTATATTCGCGGCGATGTAGGGGCTCTGATCGATGAGTCTGAGGATGGCATCGACCGGGTCAAGCGCATCATCAGCGCGCTTAAGGACTTTTCCCATATTGAAGAGGAAGAGTTCCGCCCTGCGGACCTGCATCGTGGCCTCGATACCACGCTTAACGTGGTCAACAACGAACTTAAATACAAAGCCGAAGTGGTCAAAGAGTACGCGGACCTGCCTGAGGTTGAGTGTATTGCGTCGCAGATCAATCAGGTGGCCATGAACCTGCTGGTGAATGCCGCCCATGCTATCGAGAAGTTCGGTCGAATCACCCTGCGCACCGGTCTTGAGTATGACGAGGTGTGGCTGGAGGTAGAGGACACGGGCAAGGGCATAGAGCCGAAAGTCCTCAACCGCATTTTTGAGCCCTTCTTCACCACCAAACCGGTTGGCAAAGGGACGGGGCTGGGGTTGGCACTGTCCTACACCATAGTGCAGAGGCATAACGGCCGCATTGAAGTGAAGAGCGAGGTTGGTACTGGCACGCGCTTCCGGGTCTATTTACCCATAAAGCAACCTGTTGAGCGTCCACAGCCGGAGATCTCACCGTGAGTGATGTGGGGCGCGAGTCACTGACCCTGCTGCTGGTGGATGATGAGGAAAATATCCTTAATAGCCTGCGGCGGGTCTTGCGTGGGGAGTCTTACAAGCTGCTGACCGCTGCAAGTGGCGAGGCCGCATTGGAGCAATTGCAATCGGTGCATGTCGATCTGGTGATTTCCGATGCGCGGATGCCGGGCATGGATGGCGCCACTCTGTTGGCTGAGGTGCAACGGCGCTGGCCTGGCTGTGTGCGTATCCTGTTGACCGGGTACGCCGATTTAACCACCACGGTTAAGGCAATCAACGAGGGGCAAATTTACCGCTACATCAGCAAGCCGTGGGACGATGACGAGCTGCGCCTGATCATTCGTCAGGCGCTTGCCTTTCAGCACTCCGAGCGTGAGCGTAAGCGTCTAGAGGCACTGACTCAGGAGCAGAATATACAGCTGCAGGAGCTTAATGCCTCCTTGGAACAGCGTGTTGTCGCGCGTACCGCAGAGCTACAACAAACCGCCGATATGCTCGACCTCGCCTATGAGGAGTTACGCAATAGCTACGTCACCGCAACCGAGGTGTTTGCCAATCTGGTGGCTCAGCGTCTGAGCAAGGAGCGGCAGACCAATACCCAGGTCATTGCGTTGGTCAAAGCCTATGCCGAGCACTATGGCCTGGCCGCGCGGCTGAGCAACGATCTGGCCATGGCGGCCGCGCTATACAACATTGGCAAACTCGCCTGGGACGATCAGCTACTCACCCGGCCCTCCGATCTGCTGTACAAAGAGGAAAGGGCGCGTTACCGCAAGTATCCAGAAATCGGTGAGAGCCTGCTGATGACCCTTGAGCCTATCCAGGATGCAGGGCTCATCATCCGTAGTCATCAGGAGCGCTGGGATGGCCAAGGGTATCCTGACCGGCTCACGGGCGAAGATATCCCTGTCGGCGCACGTATTCTTAGATTAGCTGTGGATTTCATCGAGCTGCAGCGCGGCATGATCCTTGAGCGCAAGCTCAATCGTGACGAGGCGCTGCTGCTGATCAAGAAATATGCCGGACGTTTGTACGATCCACAGATCTGTGAATGCTTTATCGAGTTGTGTACCACGCTCGCGCCCGATCTGGTTCTCGCTGACAACAGCATCATTGCTTTGGATATCCGCCGCCTGGAGCCGGGTATGGTACTGGCACGCAACCTCTATGCAGAGAACGGCATGTTGCTGCTGAACGAAGGCAAGCCACTGACCCGCCCATTGATAGACAAGTTAGCCGCTTTCGAAGCTTCTGAGGGCGCGCGTTACACCCTCTTCGTGCGTAAGTCCGAGGCCGATAGCGGCGTTCTCACAGGAGTGTCCTGAATGGTCAAAATTCAGCTGGTGGATGATGAGCCGAACATCCTTGCCGCGCTGCAACGGCTGCTGCGTCCCTATCACTGGGAGTTGCATGCCTTTACTGATGCCCAGGAGGCGTTGCTCGCGCTCACTGAGCATGAGTACGCGGTGATCATTTCGGACTACAAGATGCCCAACCTCGATGGCATCACCTACCTGCAGTTCGCCAAACAGCGCCAACCGCACGCTATGCGGATGGTGCTCAGTGGCCATGGTGACCGCCAGTCGATGATGAAAGCGATCAACCAGGCGGAAATTTATCGCTTCCTGTCCAAGCCCTGGGAGGACTATGAAATCGAGACCGCCCTAAAAGCGGCCATCGACCTTTATTTGTTGCGCTCAGAAAACCAACGTCTGGTTACCCAAGTGCGTAATCAAAAGAACGCACTGGAGCGCCAGCGGCAGGAATTGTTGCGTTTGGAAGCAGAGCATCCTGGCATCACCCGGGTGCTGCGTGATGCCGAGGGCGCACTGGTCTTGGATGACGACGTCGACGAGAGTACGCATGGCTGAGTACTTGGCGCTTGAGCGCAAGCTCATGCTCAAGGTGGTGTATTACGGGCCGGCCTTGAGTGGCAAAACCACCAACCTGATGCAGCTGCATACCTTATTGCAGCCGCAGCGCAAAGGTGAGCTGATGGTGCTCGAAACCCGTGATGACCGTACTCTGTTTTTCGATGTGCTGCCCATCGGCCTGCACAGCCAAACCGGCCTGGATCTGCGCCTGAAACTCTACACCGTGCCCGGTCAGGTGCAGCATGACAGTACGCGCAAGGCGGTATTGTCGCGTGCCGACGGAGTGATTTTTGTTGCCGACTCACAACCGGCCCAGCAGGACAACAATGCCAACGCATTCGATAACCTGGCCGATAACCTGCAGAAGCTGGGCATGGATATCGAGCGCCTGCCGCTGGTGGTGCAATTCAATAAGCGCGACATCCCCGGAGCAGTGGCTGAAGACGAACTGCAGGAGCGCTGGGGCGCTACACCCTGGGCGCCGTTGAGCATGGCGTCCGCCTTGAATGGCCTGGGGGTGGTGGAAAGCTTTCGCCAATTGCTGCATCGCCTCTATCCACAGCTGGATGCCGAGTTCCATCTGGCTGAGCGCGAAGGGCTACCGCTGGACGAGTTCGTCCGGCAGTTGAGCAGCCTGGATGGGGCCTCCCATGCGTAAGTTCGATGATGATCCGTGTCTCGACGATCTACTTGATCGCGAGCGTCGTGCGCGCTTGCTCGAGCTATTGCAGTCACTGTGTGGCGAGAGTTTCCGCCTAGACACTGAGCGACAGAGCGGCGCAGAGCCGGTTGAGTTCAACCTGGACACCCTCGCCTGGTTGAGTTGCGCCACGTCACCCCTTCGGCAAGCCCCGGCGGCACGCCTGCTGGAATTCATCCTCTACTACGTTGCCAAGTACCGCCTGGCCGCCAGCTTGCACCACGACACTACCGAGGCCAGTTTCGCCGAACTGCAACGCCAGCATGCTGCGCTGCAGGAGTCGCAGGCCCTCTACAAGGCGTTGTCCGAGCACCTGCAGTCGCGCGTGGATGAGCAGGTCAAAGTTATCGAGGGGGCGCAGCAGCAGCTCTACGAGAGCGCTCGCCTGCGCGCCATCGGCCAGCTGGCTGCCGGTGTGGCCCACGAAATTAACAACCCCATTGGCTTTATCTCCAGCAACCTGAGGGCGGCCGGCGAGTATCTTGACGAGCTGAGTTGCAAGCTGCCAGACGAACAGGACACCGGGGCCGTATTAGACGATTTTCGCGCTCTGCTGCAGGAATCGATCAGTGGGGCTCAGCGTATCGCGGCCATCGTTACCGACCTGAAAACCTTCTCCAATATTGATCAGCAGGATTTTGTGCCCTGCGACCTTAACCGGCTAATCGCCACCACCTGCCATCTGATTGAGGCCGAGTGCAGCCATGGCTTAACCATTGCGCAGCGGCTGGAGCCACTGCCGCAGTTGGCGGGCTATCCGGCGAAGATATCTCAGGCGCTCTACAACGTACTCGACAATGCCATAAAGGCAATTTCTGGCCCTGGGGGGCGGGTGCGTATAGCCAGTCGAGTGGCCGAAAGCGGCTGCAGTGAAGTGCTGATCGAGGACAACGGCTGTGGCATTGCCACCGAGCATCTTGACTGCCTATTCGATCCTTTTTTCACCACCCGCCCGGTAGGCTCAGGCACCGGGCTGGGCTTGAGCGTAGCCCGCGACATTATGACCGCCCATCGTGGGGAGATCCTCGTGCGCAGCAAGCTGGGTGCTGGCACGCGGGTGACCCTGCGCTTTCTGAGTCAGTAAGGAGCTGTAGTGGCCAAACAATACGCGTCACTCTTCGTTGGCAAGGCGCCCATGAGCGACATGCTTGATGCAGTGCCTACTACGCCATACCAGCTGCTATTGGTGGACGACGAGCCCAGCATCCTGGCGGCACTGCGTCGAGTCTTCCAGCGCGAGAATTATCAGCTGCACTTCGCCCGCAATGGCGTCGAAGCCATAAAAATTCTCGCCAGCCAGGATATTCATCTAATCATCAGCGATTTCATGATGCCGGAAATGAACGGCAGCGAACTGCTGGCCCAGGTGCGCGAGCGTTGGCCGGCGACTATTCGCATCATGCTCACCGGGCATGCCAACACGGACGCGGTGATGGGCTCGATCAGAGATGGGGCGGTCTATCGCTTTATCCTCAAACCCTGGAACGACGATGATCTGCGCCTGACCATCGCCCTGGCTCTTGAGCAATATGCATTGCAACAACGTAACCGCGCCCTGCAGCAGCAGAACCAGAAGCAACATCGGGATCTGGAAACGCTGGCCAAACTGAGTGTGACCAACCGCAGCCAATTGGCCATTCTGTTGCACAAAAAGGGCCTGCTTAACGCTCAGCAGATCCAGCAGCTGCACAAGGAAATGCAAACCCATAAGACGCCAGTACTGCGTCAGTTGATGCAGCACGACTGGATCGACAGCGCCAAGATTCATGAGCTGTTGCGTAAAGATTTGATGTTTGAGGAGATCGACCTTCGCGAGTTCGAGGCGGACCCATCACTGCTCGCCCTGGTACCTCAGGCCGTGTGTGTACGGCAGTTGGTTTTACCCTTGCGCGTGCTGGATAAACGTATGCGCCTGGCTATGGCTGATCCGCTCGATCAAGGCCTGATCGACGAGTTGGGCTTCATTACCGGGCTCAGCATTCATCCCATTCTGTGCGATTTGCCGCAGTTGCAAGCCAAGCTGGGCGAAATATTCGGCGACTCGGAACGGCTGGAAGATCTTGCCACCGTGGTGGGCAGCAGCGACCCCTACGAGGGTATCGAGATCGTCCTTGAGGATGATGGCAGTGGTGAAAGCCTGGAGCAGTTGCTGGGCAGCTCGGAGGAGCCGCCGGCGATTCGCCTGGTCAATGCGGTGATTCTCGAAGCCCTGCGCCTGGGGGCCAGTGACATCCATATCCATCCGCGTACCAAGCACGTTGTCGTGCGCTATCGTATCGATGGGGTATTGCGCGACACGATCCAGATTCCCAGCACCCTGTTGATGTCGTTGGTCTCGCGTATCAAGATCATGGCTGAAATGGACATCACTGAGCGGCGCCGCCCTCAGGATGGGCGGATCACCGTCAAGACTCCGATGCGCATTGTCGACTTACGCATTTCTACCTTACCGACCATCAACGGCGAGAAAGTGGTGATGCGCGTGCTGGAGCGCCAATCAGCAGCCCAGTCGCTAGAGGAGCTAGGGCTGTCAGCCAACAACTTGCGTCGCCTGCTGCACGTGGTGAGCAAGCCGCAGGGCATCATCCTCGCCACAGGGCCTACTGGCAGTGGCAAAACCACGACCCTGTTTGCCCTGCTGCAGCATGGGGCTTCGCCGGAGAAGAACTACGTCACCATCGAAGACCCGGTGGAGATTCACGTAGACCTGGCCGGCCAGGTACCGGTGCGCGATCGTATCGGCCTGAGCTTCGCCAACATCCTGCGCGCCATCCTGCGCCAGGACCCTGACGTCATCTTGCTCGGTGAAATCCGCGACGAGGAAACCGCCGATGTGGCCTTTCATGCCGCTCTGACAGGCCATTTGGTGTTCTCCACGTTACACACCAATTCAGCCTCGGCGACCATCGCACGGCTTTTCGACCTAGGACTAAAGCCCTATGTATTGGCCTCGGCGCTGGAGGCCATCATCGCCCAGCGCCTGGTGCGGCGGATTTGCGCCTTATGCCGCGCGCCCGTGCAGCCGCCCCTTGAGCGCCTGCGCAGCCTCGGCCCGGAGTTTCTCGAGCCGGGCATGCAGTTCTTTCAGGGCACAGGCTGCAACCAATGCAACCAGGGCTACAAGGGGCGGGTCGGCATCCATGAAGTGCTGACCATGAGTGACCTGTTGCGCGATGCCATCGCCCAGGGCGCAGGTGTTACTCAACTGCAGGCCATCGCCCGCCAGCAGGGCATGACCAGCCTGCTCGACGACGCCCGTGAAAAGATCAATCAGGGCCTCACTACCGTGGAAGAGGTGTTACGCCTGCTCGGTCCCCAGGACCTTCAGGAATAAATCATGAAAATGCGCCACTTGCTTGTCGAAGCCTACCTGCACGTACTGGCCTTTGCCTTACTGTGCATGGGCGCGGTCAGCCTGGTGGGGTTTTTCCTGGTCGATGAACCCACCCAGCACAGCGTGGTGCTGCTGCCGGACAGCGCACTGCTGGCACTTTTGACCGGAGCACTGTTGCTCGCCGCGAGTCGCCGTGCCTGGCGCAGCCTGCTGCTCAGCGGCGCCCTGCTTATTGCACTAATCGTCTATACCCTGCTGCACAACTACCTGGCCGCTGGCGCTGATCAGGGCCAGTCGCTGGTCAGTGGTTTTTTGCGCGTGCGCAGCAGTTTGGCTGTAACCCTCTTGGCGGTTGCCGCCGCCATCTGCCTCGGTCTTGGCTCTAAACCTGCACGCTGGCTGGCGCAATTGATCGGTGCGGCGGTGATGCTGCTGGCAGTGGTCGCGCACCTCGGCGGTCAACAGCCAGGCGCGAGCCTGTTGAGCCTGGGCTTCAAATATTCCGCCTCGCATATCGCCAACCTGTTTATTCTGTCGCTCGGGTTGGCGGCGATCCTCCATAGCCGCTTGCCGATAGACCAGCGCGGCACACTCGACCGTATGAGCCAAAGTGCGGGGCTATTTGGCATACTGCTGACCTGCATCGGTTGGTACCTGCTCAGTGTGCAGGCCATCGAGGCGATCAGCCGCGAGAGCGATCTGCTTTTGTCCAAGGTGCAAACGGCGACCACCCGAAGTCTGGACGGGCACATGGCGTTGATCCAGCGCCTTGCAGAACGCTGGCAAGCCATGGGCACATTACCCTCGCCACGACTTTGGCAGCAGGAAGCAGACAGCTACCTGCGCGACTTCCCCGGCCTGGAGTCGCTGGCCCTGCTCGACCCCGCGCAGCAGCCACTTTTGCTCAAGTCGCGCGGTGAAGGCGAGAGCATGTGGCTAAGTCAGTTTCTTGCCGCCAGCGACAACCGGGCCTGGTTAAAGCACGTGCTGGAAGACGGCCACGTGCACCTGAGCAACAGCTACCGGCACGAGGCAGCGACCAAGCCCAGGGTGCTGATTGGCGTGCCGCTGTCACTGCCGGGCGCACCAATCCGCCTATTGGTAGCCAGCCTCGATGTGCAGAGCGTCATGGCCAGTGTGCTGGGCATGACGCTCAGTGGCTTTATTGTGCGGGTTTATGAGCGCGACCACGCGCTGTACGACTCTAACCAGAACCAGCAAGCCAGCTTCAATACGCCGGTGGGCGAACGCCTGATTCCCATCGCCGAAAGCCACGGCTGGCGAATAGTGGCCTATCTGAATCGACCCGGCATCTACAACCGCTCGGGCTATCTGCCAACCCTGGTCATGCTGTTTGGCCTGACCCTGAGTTACCTGCTGATGCTCAGCCAGCGTCTGGCCTGGCTGGCTCACGAGCGCTCGCATAAACTGGCGTCGATCAACGACCAACTGCAGTCCAGCCTGGCCGGCCAGGCGCGGGTTCAGCGGCTCAATCGGCGCATCATGCAATTTACCCTCGATATGCTGTGCTCGATCGATGCTGAGGGGCGTTTTCGCGAGGTCAGTCCGTCCTGCGAGAAGCTATTGGGCTATAAGCCTGAGGAGTTAATCGGTCGTCACTACATGGAGCTGGTTCTCCCAGAGGATCACGCGCTGACCGAGGCTAAGGCCGCGGCCATCATGGCTGGGCAATCCACTCACTCGTTCCGCAACCGCTATCGCCACCGCGACGGGCAAGTGCTGCACATCCTCTGGTCAGCCGACTGGTCGCAAGAAGAGCAGACCCTGTTCGCAGTGGCGCATGACATCACCGCGCTGGTGCAAAACGAGCGCTATACGCAAACCCAGCGCGATATTCTCGGCATGATCGCCACCGAGCAACCGCTGCACGACATACTCGAAGCCATCTGCCTAATGGTGGAGGCTCAGCAACCCAAGGTCATCTGCTCAGTACTCCTGCTTGATGCCGATGGCCGATGCCTGCATACCGAAGCCGCGCCCAGCCTGCCAGCGGCTTACAACCATGCTATCGATGGCACTGCCATCGGCCCGCATGCCGGCAGTTGTGGCACGGCGGCTTACCGCCAGACCCTGGTGGTGGCCGAAGACATCCAGCTTGACCCACTCTGGCAGGATTACCGCGAGCTGGCACAGGCGCACGGTCTCAGAGCATGCTGGTCATTTCCACTGCTATCCCAGCAGGGGCATGTGCTCGGCACCTTGGCCATTTATCTGCATATGCCTGGCCGGCCGAGTAGCGAACAAACTCATCAGCTGGCTAACGCCGCCCAACTCGCCGCCATCGCCATCGCCCGCAGCCAGGATCGTCAGCGCTTGCAAGAGAGCGAGCAACGCTTTCGTTCATTGTTTACCTTCAATCCGGATCCGGTGTTTTCTATTGACCTGGCGGGGCGATTCGTAAGCATGAACGGCGCCGGCATCCAGCTAACCGGCATCAGCGAGCCGGATATTCTCGGTCGGTACTTCGCCGACTTGATCGTTGCAGAGGACCGCGAGCGCACAGAGCAGCACTTCGCCAACGCCTGCCTCGGTATACCGCAACGGTACGAGACGAATATTCTTGCCCAGGATGGTCAGCGGTTGGCCCTGGATGTGACCCATCTGCCGATCATGGTCGAGGGGAAGATTACCGGCGTCTTCGGTATCGCCAAAGACGTCAGCGAGCGCGAGCAGGCGCTGCAGCAGGTGCAGCGTTTGGCTGAGCGCCTGAGCACGACCCTGTCGAGCATCAGCGATGCCTTCTTCACCCTCGATAGCGAGTGGTGTTTCACCTACATCAACCCCGAGGCCGAGCGACAACTGGATATCAGTGCAGCAGCAACCCTGGGGCAGTGTGTGTGGACCGTCTTCCCCGGCTCCTTCGACAGTGAGTTCGGCCAGCGTTACCGACAAGCCCTGCAAGACAATCAACCCTGTCATTTCGAAACCTTCTATAAACCCTTCCAGAAGTGGTTCGAAATACATGCCTACCCCTCCGAAGAAGGCCTGGCCGTGTACTTTCAGGACGTTAGCGAGCGTCGCCACACCCAGGAGCGCCTGCAGCAAACACTGCTTGAACTGGAGCGCAGCAACCGCGAACTGGAAGAGTTCGCCTTTGTCGCATCACACGACCTGCAGGAGCCTTTGCGCAAGATTCAGGCCTTTTCCGAGCGCCTTGGCACGCGCAGCGACAGGCTTGACGCCGATGGTCGCGACTATTTACAACGCATGACCGCCGCCGCCGCGCGCATGCAGGCACTGATCATCGATCTACTCGACTACTCACGCGTCAACAGCCGCGGCCTGCCGCTGCAGCAACTGCAGCTCGACAAACTGCTTGATGAGGTGCTGCAAGACCTGGAAGCAGCCTTGGAGCAAAGCCATGCCGTGATCCAGCGCGGGCCCTTGCCGCAGGTGCTAGGTGATGCGAGCCAGTTGCGCCGGGTACTGCAGAACCTGCTGAGCAACGCGCTAAAGTTCCAGAAACCCGGCGAGCATCCACAGATTAGTATCTATGCCGAATACTCGACAGGCGCCCGCTGCACGCTGTGTATCGCGGATAACGGCATCGGTTTCGAGGAAAAATACCTGGACCGCATCTTCAACCCCTTCCAACGTCTTCACGGCCGTGAGGCCTATGCCGGCACCGGTATAGGCCTGGCCATCGTCAAGAAAATTGTCGAGCGCCACGGCGCCTATATAACTGCCAGCAGCGAACCGGGTGCCGGCAGCATTTTCCGCATCACCTTCCCGGCCATGGCAAGGAAAACCCCGTGAACGCACCACTACCCATACCAATCCTGATCGCCGATGACGACCAGGACGACTGCCTGATGATGCAGGAAGCTTTCAACGAATGCCGTGTCAGCAACCCGCTACACTTCGTACACGATGGCGAGGCCCTGCTGGGTTATCTGCAGCGCCGCCCACCCTATGATGATGAGGCGCGCTACCCCTTGCCTGGCTTGATCCTGCTGGACCTCAATATGCCGCGCATGGATGGTCGCGAAGCGCTCCAGGCCATCAAGTCGGACGCCCAGCTACGCGCCATCCCGGTGGTGATCCTGACCACCTCCTCGGCTGAGGAAGACATCCTGTATAGCTACGACATGGGCGGTAATTCCTTTATCACCAAGCCCGTGACCTATACCGGCCTGCTTGAAGTGGTGAAGACCCTCGGGCACTACTGGCTGGAGATCGTCGAACTCCCCATGGATAGCAAGCGCATATGACCCAACCGGAAACCTGCTGGCGTTTACTACTGATCGACGATGATGAAGATGACTTTATTATCACCCGCGACCTATTGCGTCAGGCGACGAGCGAGCAAGTACAGCTGGAATGGTGCCCCGCTTACCAACAAGGTCTAAGCAGTCTGCTTGAGCAGCGTTATGACCTCTATCTGGTGGACTACCGCCTGGGCGCGGAGTCGGGCCTGGAGCTGATCAGGCAGGCCCGCCAGGCCGCTGTCACGCGGCCGATCATCCTGCTGACGGGGCAGGGCGACGCGCGCTTGGATGTCAGTGCTATTGAGCTGGGCGCGGCAGACTATCTGGTCAAGGGCGCTTTCGACAGTGCCCAGTTGCTGCGCAGCATCCGCTACGCCATCGACCGCAGCCAAGCCACTGCGCTAATGACTGCAAGCGAGCAGCGTTACCGCCTGCTCTTTGAGGCCAACCCGGAACCGATGTGGGTGTTCCAGAAAGATACGCTGCAGCTCATCACCATCAACCCAGCCGCCTGCCGCTTTCTCGGTTACTTGCGCGAAGAACTCCTGAGCATGACGTTACTGGACTTCCGCAGTGTTGAAGAGGGTGAGCGTTTCCTTGCGTATTACAACGCCACATTGCGCAACCAGCCCGTAATCGAGCCGCACGCCGGGCTATGGCGCTATCAGCACAAGCAAGGGCATGAGGTGCTCGCCGACGTGCTGGTGCATGACTTCGAACTCGACAACCAGCCCTGCTTTCTGGTGTTGGCCATCGATGTCACGGAAAAGAGCCTGGCCCACGAGCAGGCCGCACGCCGCGAACAATCGTTCCGCAAACTGCTCAACGATACCCGCGACGCCCTGCTAGTGATCGATGCAGCAGGCGTTCTGCATTACGCCAACCCGGCGGCCGAACAGCTGTTCAGTGCCAGCCAGGTGCAGCTCAAACAGCTGCACTTCGATCTGCCGCACATCAGTGAGGATCTTTTTGAATGGAGCCTGTTAAACCCGGCCGGGGACGAGTTGCAGGTGGAGATCATGCTCGCCGAAACCGACTGGGAGGGGCAGCCGGTTCGGCTGCTGTCACTACGCGATATCAGCGAGCGTAAAGAGTCGGAGAAGCAGCTACGCCTGCTCAAGCGCAGCCTGGAGGCCAGTTACAACGGGGTGGTGATTGTCGATGCCCAGGCGTTTGACCAGCCGATCATCTACGTCAACCCGGCCTTCGAACGCATAACCGGCTACCCGCCAGACGAGGTGCTTGGGCGCAACTGTCGGCTGCTACAGCGCGGTGAGCGCGACCAGGCTGCACTGGATATTATTCGCCATGGCCTGGCCCACTCGAACGAGGCCCATGTGGTGCTGCGCAACTACCGTAAGGACGGCAGCATCTTCTGGAACGATCTGTACATCTCACCCGTACTCAACGAGCGCGGCATGCTGACCCACTTCGTCGGCGTGCAGAACGATATCAGCGAAGAGATGCGCTACAAGGACGAACTGAGCTTCAGTGCCAGCCATGACGTACTCACCGGTTTGCCTAACCGCGCCGTATTGGAAGACCGCCTGCGCCAGGGCTGTCAGATTTCCCAGCGCTACCAGCGCAGCCTGGCGGTGATGTTTATCGACCTGGATGAGTTCAAGCCGATCAACGACTCCATGGGGCATCATTTCGGCGACCAAATTCTTATAGAAGTCGCCCGTCGCCTGGAGGCTCAGGTGCGCCCCGGCGATACCGTGGCACGCATGGGCGGCGACGAGTTTATCGTCCTGCTGCCGGATCTGGCGCGCGAGGAGGACGTGTTGCAGGTCGTCGAACGCGTGCTCGCCGATATCGCCCGCCCTTACCGCGTTGAAGGTATCGATCTGCACCTCACCGCGAGTATCGGCATCACCCTTAGCGATGGCCAGCTGGATCAACCCATGCAGCTGATCCAGCAAGCTGACCTGGCCATGTACAAGGCCAAGCAAGAAGGCCGTAACAACTACCAGTGGTTTACCAACGACCTCAACCAGCGCATTGGTGATCGGGTGGAGCTGCGCAACGAGTTGCAGAAAGCCATCGAGAACCAGGACTTTACCCTTTACTACCAGCCGCAGATCGACGCCCTCAGTGGGCGCGTTGTGGGCTTCGAAGCCCTGCTGCGCTGGCCACACGCCAGCAAAGGCTTTATCCCGCCCGCACTGTTTGTGCCTATCGCCGAAGACACTGGACAGATTATTCCGCTCAGTGAGTGGGTGCTGGATACGGCCTGCCGGCAGCTCAAAGAGCTTTGCGATCAGGGCATGACCGGACCCGTCGTCGCGGTCAATATCTCGCCTACGCACTTTCAGCGCAGCAACTTCGTCGCGGGTATCAGTGCCATCCTGAGTAAATACGCGCTGGATGCCGGCTTGCTGGAGCTGGAAATCACCGAAAGCGTACTGCTGCACAACGCCGATAGGGCCATCGAGACGCTGCATCAGCTCAAACAGCTTGGCGTCAAGATCGCCATCGACGACTTCGGTACGGGCTTCTCCAGCCTCAACTACCTCAAGCGCCTGCCGATCGACAAGGTGAAAGTCGATCGTTCATTCGTCCAGGAGATCATCAGCGATAGCCATGATGCCGCGATCACCCAGGGCATTATTTCCATGGCCCATCATCTGGGCCTGAAGGTGATCGCCGAAGGTGTGGAGACCGAGCCGCAGGTGGCCTTTTTAAAGAAGAGCCACTGCGACGAGTTTCAGGGCTACTATTTCGCCAAACCCATGCCCTTTGACGCGCTACAGACCTTCCTGCGCGAACGGATGCTGACCCGGGCACCCGATCAGCCTCTCGACAATAGCCAAGAGCAGCTGCAGACCATACTTTTACTAGACGACGAAGAGAACATCCTGCGTGCGCTCGCCCGTCTATTACGCCGTGATGGTTACAAAATCCTCATGGCCACTCGCGCCCAAGATGCCTTTGAACTGCTCGCCAAACACGATGTGCAGGTCATCATCTCCGACCAACGGATGCCGGAAATGAGCGGGACTGAATTTCTCAGCCGGGTCAAGGATCTGTATCCAAACACTATCCGCATCGTGCTGTCGGGCTATACCGATCTGAAGTCGGTCACTGACGCTATCAACAAGGGGGCAATTTATAAGTTTCTCACCAAGCCTTGGGATGACGAACAACTTAGGCAAAGCATCTCTCAGGCATTCAGAGAGGTGAGGGTCAATCGCAATGATGAGTAAGTCCCAGCAGCCATTGCCACAGGGGCGCATCACCCACCCTGCAACATCTGACTGCAACACATAACGGGTACATAGCAAAAACCCCTTGAAGCGGCGAGACTCAAGGGGTTTGGCGTCCTGCAAGATCCGTTAGGATCTGAATGTCTAGACGTTGAAGCGGAAATGCATGACGTCGCCGTCTTTCACGATGTAGTCCTTGCCTTCCAGGCGCCATTTACCGGCTTCTTTGGTACCGGCTTCACCCTTGTATTGGATAAAGTCGTTGTAGGCGATGACTTCGGCGCGGATAAAGCCTTTTTCGAAGTCGGTGTGGATCACGCCGGCGGCCTGCGGGGCGGTGGCGCCGACGCGGACGGTCCAGGCGCGGACTTCTTCGACGCCGGCGGTGAAGTAGGTCTGCAGGTTGAGCAGTTCGTAGCCGGCGCGGATGACGCGGTTCAGGCCGGGTTCTTCGAGCCCCAGGGCTTCGAGGAACATGTCTTTTTCTTCACCGTCGTCGAGCTCGGCGATTTCTGCTTCGATCTTGTTGCATACCGGTACCACGGGAGCGCCTTCGGCGTCGGCAATGGCCTGGACGATGTCGAGCAGTGGGTTGTTCTCAAAACCGTCTTCGGCGACGTTGGCGATGTACATCACCGGCTTACTGGTGAGCAGGTGGAAGCCGCGTACCAGTTGCTTCTCGTCGTCTCCCAAGGTCTTCATCAGGGTGCGCGCTGGCTTGCCTTCGCTGAAGTGGGGGATGAGTTTTTCCAGCAGGGCTTTCTGCGCAACGGCTTCTTTGTCGCCGCCCTTGGCATTACGGGTGGTCTTCTGCAGTTGCTTTTCGCAGCTGTCGAGGTCGGCGAAGATCAGTTCCAGGTCGATGATCTCGATATCGCGCTTGGGGTCGACGCTGTTGGCAACGTGAATCACGTTGTCGTCCTGGAAGCAGCGCACCACGTGGGCGATGGCGTCGGTTTCGCGAATATTGGCGAGGAACTTGTTGCCCAGGCCTTCACCCTTTGATGCGCCTTCCACCAGGCCGGCGATGTCGACGAATTCCATGGTGGTCGGCAGGATGCGCTTGGGGTTGACGATGGCCGCCAGCGCCGCGAGGCGTGGGTCGGGCATCGGCACGATGCCGCTGTTGGGCTCGATGGTGCAGAACGGAAAGTTCTCGGCCGCAATCCCGGACTTGGTGAGGGCGTTGAACAGGGTGGACTTGCCGACGTTGGGCAGGCCGACGATGCCGCAGTTGAATCCCATGGTGTTGTCCCTCGCGCGAATGGCGGTAAAGAGTTAGGAGGTGGCTTTCTGGCTGTGCAGCTTGTGCATGGCCTTGCTCCAGTCGCCTGCGAGTATTTCCGGCAGGCTGCCTAGGGCAAAGTCGATGCTGGTATCCAGCAGGTCCTGTTCGCTGCGGGGGGCGCGGCCGAGGACGAAGTTGGAGACCATGCTGCTGTGCCCGGGATGACCGATGCCAAGCCGCAGGCGGTAAAAATTATTCTGATTGCCGAGCTGGGCGATGATGTCGCGCAGTCCGTTATGCCCGCCGTGCCCGCCACCCAGTTTGAGTTTGGCGACGCCGGGTGGCATGTCGAGTTCGTCGTGGGCCACCAGAATGGCTTCCGGCGGGATGCGGAAGAAATTCGCCAGTGCCGCGACGGCCTGGCCGCTGCGATTCATAAAGGTGGTGGGGATCAATAGGCGAACGTCGCGGCCCTGATGGCTGAACTTGCCCACCAGGCCAAAATACTTTTTGTCGAGGCTCAGGTTGATGCGCTGGCTGTCGGCCAGGCGCTCAACGAAAAGGGCCCCTGCATTATGCCGGGTCTGGTCGTATTCGGGGCCGGGGTTACCCAGGCCAACGATCAGTTGTACGGCAGTCATGTCAGGAGCCCTTTTGTGGAAATAGCTCGGCAGAATCGCATACCGAGCTGGTTTCCGACGCTGCGAGGTTTACTCGCCAGCGCCTTCTTCTGCGTCTTTAGCCACGCGGGAGGCGTGGATGTTCGCCACTGCCAGGTCGTTACCGTGAGCCAGTGCAACCAGCTCAACGCCTTTCGGCAGTTTCAGGTCGGCCAGGTGCACGATCTGACCGATTTCAACGGCAGCCATGTCGACTTCGATGAATTCCGGCAGATCTTTCGGCAGGCAGGACACTTCTACTTCAGCCAGCACGTGGGAGACTTCGCCGCCTTGCTGCTTCACGCCAACCGAGGTTTCCTGGTTGATGAAGTGCAGCGGTACGTGAGCGGTCAGTTTCTGGCCAGCCACTACGCGAACGAAGTCAGCGTGCAGCACATAGCCTTTGGCTGGATGGCGCTGCAGGGCCTTGATGATCACGCTTTCGTTGCTGCCGGCAACGTTCAGGCTCAGCACGTGGCTGTAGGCGGCATCGTTTTCCAGCAGCTTGGCCAGTTCTTTGGCCAGCAGGCTGATCGATTGTGGGGCTTTTTCGCCACCGTAAATTACGGCAGGAACCATGGCAACGTTACGACGCAGGCGGCGGCTCGCACCTTTCCCCAGGTCGGAACGCACTTCGGCATTCAGGGCAAATTCAGTCATTTCACTTCTCCAAAATAACCAAACCGTCCGTTACGCTTGCGACCAGCGACGGGACAGTTGGTTGAAAGGCCTTGCCATCAGGGCAGGGCGTTTGCGCTCAGGGCGTATTCCGAATTAACGGAACATCGCGCTGATCGATTCTTCATTGCTGATGCGGCGTACCGCTTCAGCGACTACCGGGGCGATATCCAGCTGGCGAATACGCGAACAGGATTGCGCAGCGGCGGACAGCGGGATGGTGTTGGTCACCACCAGCTCGTCGAGTACGGATTTTTCGATGTTTTCGATGGCGCGGCCAGACAGTACGGCGTGCGTGGCATAGGCGAAGACTTTCGAGGCGCCATGTTCTTTCAGCGCTTTGGCGGCGTGGCACAGGGTGCCGGCGGTATCCACCATGTCGTCGACCAGGATGCAGGTACGGCCTTCCACATCACCGATGATGTGCATCACCTCGGAGTGGTTGGCTTTTTCGCGGCGCTTGTCGATGATCGCCAGGTCAACACCCAAGGACTTGGCCACGGCGCGAGCACGCACCACGCCACCGATATCCGGGGAGACGATCATCAGGTTTTCAAAGCGTTGGTCTTCGATATCGTCCACCAGTACCGGGGAGCCGTAGATGTTGTCTACCGGGATATCGAAAAAGCCCTGGATCTGATCCGCGTGCAGGTCGACGGTCAGAACCCGGTCGATGCCTACTACGGTGAGCATGTCAGCCACAACTTTGGCGCTGATGGCCACGCGAGCGGAACGCGGACGGCGATCCTGGCGGGCATAGCCAAAGTAGGGGATAACTGCAGTAATTCGGGTCGCTGAGGAGCGGCGGAAGGCGTCGGCCATCACTACCAGTTCCATCAGGTTGTCATTGGTTGGCGCACACGTCGGTTGAATCAGGAAGACGTCTTTACCGCGGACGTTTTCGTTGATTTCAATCATGATCTCGCCGTCGGAAAATTTACCGACAGAAGCATCACCGAGGGGAATGTGCAGCTGACGTACGATACGTCGCGCCAGATCGGGGTTAGCGTTCCCCGTAAAGACCATCATCTTGGACACGCGCAGTACCTGCCGGCTGAGGGTATACCTGGATGAGTACAGAAATGGCAGGGGCGGCTGGATTCGAACCAACGCATGCCAGGATCAAAACCTGGTGCCTTACCGCTTGGCGACGCCCCTGTATCTGTGTAACCGAATGCGTTGAGTTGTGTATCCGCTCCAGGACGGAATGGCAGGGGCGGCTGGATTCGAACCAACGCATGCCAGGATCAAAACCTGGTGCCTTACCGCTTGGCGACGCCCCTACATACAACCCGATGCTTTTACTACGTACAACGTGCACTCACTTCCCGATCCATGTTTCCAGCTTGCGGTGCAACATCGAGATGTTACGGCCTTGGGCTATAAAACTTGGCAATGTGGCCGGAAGTTGGCGGGCGACTTTATCAGCATCGTCCTGGTTTGGGAAGCTCCCAAACACACAAGCTCCAGTGCCGGTTAATCGAGCCTGAACAAATTTGTTCAGCAAGATCAAAGCGTTACGAACTTCTGGGTAACGCTTCGTGACCACCGGCTGGCAGTCATTACGACCACCCCCCTCAAGAAGGCTGCGAACTTTAATGGGCGGCGTATCCCGTGTCAACTCAGGGTCGGAGAAAATTTCCGCTGTGCTGACAAGTACTTGCGGAATGGCGACAAGAAACCAGGGTTCGCTCAGGGTCACCGGTTGCAGCTTCTCCCCCACGCCTTCGGCAAAGGCGGCGTGGCCGCGCACGAACACCGGCACGTCCGCACCCAGGCTCAGGCCCAGGCTGGCCAGTTGATCTTCAGTGCAGTCAAGTTGCCACAGATGCTTGAGACCGAGCAGGGTGGTGGCGGCATCCGAGCTGCCGCCGCCGATGCCGCCGCCCATGGGCAGGCGTTTGTCCAGCCAGATATCGGCACCCAGCGCGCAGTTTGCGTGTTGTTGCAGCAGGCGCGCGGCGCGCACGATCAGGTTGCTGTCGTGCGGTACGCCGTCGATGGGCGTATGCAGGCGAATTTCACCGTCGGCGCGTAAGGCAAAGCCCAGCTCGTCGCCGAAGTCGAGAAACTGAAACAGCGTTTGCAGTTCGTGATAACCGTCGGGGCGGCGGCCGAGGATATGCAGCATCAGGTTGAGCTTGGCCGGTGCCGGCAGAATCAGTTCGGCAGCGGCGGGGATTGCCGGGGCGCTCATTGACCGAGCTGGCGTGGTTGCCAGTCCTTGATCACCAGGGTGACTTGCAGATCAAAGCCGCTGAGCTTGATCCGCTCCGGCAGCCAGAAGCCGTTCTGCTCGGCATAGCTCAGGTACTCGACGTACCAGCCGTCCTGGCTCAGTTGCGCCAGGTGGCTTTGGGCATCCAGGTTCAGGCGGCTTTTGCTGTCCGGCGAGGGCAGGCCACGAATCCACCAAAGCAGGTGGGAAACCGGCAGATTCAGGCCCAGTTGATCTTGCAGCAGTTGTTCCGGTGACTCGGCCTGGTAGCGGCCCTGGTTGGCCACTTCCAGTTGGATGGCGCCGGGGCGGCCGGTCAGCCTAGCTGCGCCGCGACCCAGGGGGCCGGACAGGCGGATGTCGTAGTAGTCCTGGCGTTGCAGCCAGAACAGGGTGCCGCTGCCGGAGTCTTGCGGCGCGCGGATGCCGACCTTGCCATTGATCTGCCAGGCGTCGAGGCTGCTGATCTGCTGCTTGTGGGCTTGCCAGCTTTGCGCATCGCCCTGGCCTTCGAGGGCTTCGCGGGAGGTCAGGCCGGCGCAGCCTGCCAGTAAGGTGATCAGGCTGAAAACTATCAGGTGGCGGGCAAACATCAGAGTGTCTCTGCTCCGGTCAGGCGCAGCAGGGTGCTGCGCAGGATTGTGCTGTCGGGTTGCTGTTTCAGGGCGTCACGCCAGAGTTTGCGTGCTTCTTTCTGCTTGCCCTGCGCCCACAGCACCTCGCCCAGGTGGGCGGCGACTTCATGGTCGGGGAATTCCTGCAGCGCTTGGCGCAGCAGGCGTTCAGCCTCGTCCAGATTGCCCAGGCGGTAATTGACCCAGCCCAGGCTGTCGAGAATCGCCGGGTCCTCTGGGTTGAGTTGGTAGGCCTGCTCGATCAACTGTTTGGCTTCGGCGTAGCGCGTGGTGCGGTCGGCCAGGGTGTAGCCCAGGGCGTTTAGGGCCATGGCATTGTCCGGCTCGCGCTCGAGAATGAAGCGCAGGTCCTGCTCCAATAGGGCCAGGTTGTCGCGTTTTTCCGCGAGCATGGCGCGGGTGTAAAGCAGGTTGAGGTCTTCCGGGAACTGCTCCAGGGCCTGCTGGATCAGCTGCCAGGCGCGCGCGGTGTCCTGCTGCTTGGACCAGGCCTCGGCCTCGATCAGGTACAGCTGGATGGCGTAGTCGGGCTGGCTTTCGCGGGCCTGGCGCAAGCGCTGGGCGGCTTCCTCGGCGCGTTGCGCGTTGAACAGCAGGTCACTCTGCCGAGCTTGGGCCGGCAGGTAGTCATTGCCGGGACCGACCAGGGCGTACTCGATCAGCGCACTGGGGATATCGCCGAGCTCTTCATAGGCGCGGGCCAGGTTGTAGTGCGCCGCTTCACTGTGGCTGCCGCGTTCGATCAGTTCTTCCAGGTAGACAATCGCCTCTTTCCAGGCCTTGGCTTCCAGGCAGACCAGCGCCAGAGAAAAGCGCAGGTCATCGTCATTGGGGTGTTGCTGCAGCAGCGAGGCAAACTCGCCCTTGGCTTCATCCAGGCGGTCTTCGGCCACCAGCAAGCGGGCGTAGGTCAGGCGCAGGCGTTTGTCGTCCGGGTGTTGCGCGATGCCTTTTTCCAGTAGCGGCAGGGCCTCGTCGTTGCGCTCAAGGCTTTGCAGCAGGCGTGCGTGCAGCAGGATCGAGGCGATGGGGCGGTCTTGGCTGGGTTGCTGTTCCAGCAGCTCCAGGGCTTCCTGAGGGCGGCCGTCCTGTTGCAGCAGCAGGGCTTTGCCAAATTGCAGCTGGCTGTTGTCCGGGTATTTCGTCTGCAGGCGGTTGAAGCTTTGCAGCAGGCCGGCGCGGGTGTCGGGGTCGGTTTCGGCGGCGGACAGGGCGAGGAAGTCGAAATGGGTGTCGCCCTGACGCTGCAGCACCTGCTCCATAAATGCCATGGATTCGTCATAACGGCCGGCGCGGGCCAGTTGCACGGCAGCGGCGCGCTGCGCGTCGATATTTTCGGGGGCGTTCTTGGCCCACAGCAGGCTGGTTTCCAGCGCGGCTTGTTCGGCTCCCAGGTATTCGGCTATGCGAAAGCCGCGCTCGGCGACGCCAGCATCCTGGGTGGCATTGGCCTGCTCTACATAGTTTTCCAGGGCAATATCGAAGCGGTTGCGTTGGCCGGCCAGTTCCGCGATCAGCAGCGACAGCAGGGTTTCCTGGCTAAAGGCGCGGTAGACCGGTGGCTGCGCTTTTGCGGCGACGACAGCGGGGTCTTCCACCGGTGGTGTGCCATCCGGGGCAGAGGGGGCAAAGGTCTGGCAGCCGCTTAATAAGGCAGCGGCAGTCAGCAAGGCGAAGGATCTATTCATAGGAAGAGTATGTGGCCAACCTGCGGTTTGGGCATCATGACACAAGCACTGGGGCAAGCCCATGGGCGGCAATAATGCGGATTAAGAGATAAACCTGGCTATTGGGACAATAGGCCGCAGTGGTTGTTCTCGCTTTGCCGAAGTAGGACAATTGCCGGCTTCCACTCCCTGTCAGCGACGTGCATGGCCTTTATTGCCCTCGGTATCAACCACAAGACCGCCTCGGTGGATGTCCGCGAACGCGTGGCGTTTACTCCCGAGCAGTTGGTTGAGGCATTGCAGCAGCTGTGCGAGCGCACCAGCAGCCGGGAGGCGGCGATCCTCTCGACTTGCAACCGCAGCGAGTTGTACCTCGAGCAGGACAGCCTGAGCGCCGATGAAGTGTTGGCCTGGCTGGCCAATTATCACCAGTTGAGCCTCGACGAGTTGCGCGCCTGCGCTTATATCCACGCCGACGACCAAGCCGTGCGGCATATGATGCGCGTGGCCTCGGGGCTGGACTCCATGGTGCTCGGCGAGCCGCAGATTCTCGGTCAGATGAAATCGGCGTTTGCCGTGGCGCGTGAGGCCGGCACCCTCGGCCCGCTGCTCGGGCGCTTGTTCCAGGCCACCTTCAGCACCGCCAAGACCGTGCGCACCGACACTGCGATTGGCGAAAATCCGGTGTCCGTAGCCTTCGCTGCCGTCAGCCTGGCCAAGCAGATTTTCGCCAACCTGCACCGCAGCCAGGCGCTGCTGATCGGTGCAGGCGAGACCATCAGCCTGGTCGCCCGTCATCTGCACGATCAGGGCATCAAGCGCATCGTAGTGGCCAACCGTACCCTGGAGCGCGCCAGCAGCCTGGCCGAGCAGTTCGGTGCGCATGCTGTGCTGCTTTCGGAAATTCCCGACGAGCTGGTCAATAGCGATATCGTTATCAGTTCCACCGCCAGCCAGCTGCCGATTCTCGGCAAGGGCGCGGTGGAGCGGGCGCTGAAGCAGCGCAAGCACAAACCGATCTTTATGGTCGACATCGCCGTGCCGCGCGATATCGAGCCAGAAGTTGGCGAACTGGACGACGTCTACCTGTATACCGTCGATGACCTGCACGAGGTGATCGCGGAAAATCTCAAGAGCCGCCAGGGTGCGGCCCAGGCTGCGGAGGAACTGGTGGCGGTCGGCGCCCAGGACTTTATGCAGCGCCTGCGCGAACTGGCCGCGGTGGATGTGCTCAAGGCCTACCGCCAGCAGGCCGAGCGTCTGCGCGATGAGGAGCTGAACAAGGCCCTGCGTCTGCTCAATAACGGCAGCTCGGCCGAGGATGTGCTGGCGCTGCTGGCTCGCGGCCTGACCAACAAACTGTTGCATGCACCCAGCGTGCAGCTGAAAAAATTCTCTGCTGACGGCCGCGTCGATGCGCTGGGCGTGGCGCAGGAACTGTTTGCTCTCGACGAGGGCGCGCCGCCTGCTTCTACCCATAGCGGCTCGGCCAATCACTAAAGGTCTGCAATGAAAGCGTCACTGATCAATAAACTCGACCTGTTGCAGGATCGTTTCGAAGAGCTGACCGCGCTGCTCGGCGATGCTGAAGTGATCGGCAATCAGCCGCAGTTTCGCGCCTATTCCAAGGAATACGCCGAGCTTGAACCGGTGTACCAGGCGTTCGGCGCGTTCCGTAAAGTCCAGGCCGACCTCGAAGGCGCCCAGGCGCTGCTCAAAGACAGCGACCCGGACATGCGCGCGATGGCCGAAGAAGAAGTTGCCGAGGCCAAGCAGCAGCTGATCGAGCTGGAAGCGACGCTGCAACGCATGCTGCTGCCCAAGGACCCGAATGACGGCCGCAACGTGTTCCTCGAAGTGCGCGCCGGTACCGGTGGCGATGAGGCGGCGATCTTCTCCGGCGATCTGTTCCGCATGTATTCGCGCTATGCCGAGAAGCAGGGCTGGCGCATCGAGGTGCTGTCGGCCAGCGAAGGCGAACATGGCGGTTATAAGGAAGTGATTGCCCGGGTCGAGGGCGACAACGTCTACGGCAAGCTCAAGTTCGAGTCTGGCGCGCACCGCGTACAGCGCGTGCCGGAAACCGAATCCCAGGGCCGCATCCACACCTCGGCCTGCACCGTCGCGGTGTTGCCCGAGCCGGATGAGCAGATGGCTATCGATATCAACCCAGCCGATTTGCGCGTGGATACTTACCGCAGCTCCGGTGCCGGTGGCCAGCACGTCAACACCACCGACTCGGCGATCCGCATCACCCACATTCCCACCGGTACCGTGGTCGAGTGTCAGGAAGAACGTTCGCAGCACAAGAACCGCGCCAAGGCCATGGCCTGGCTCGCGGCGAAACTGAAAGACCAGCAGGAAGCTGCCGCGCACAAGGAAATTTCCGATTCGCGCAAACTGTTGGTGGGTTCCGGTGACCGCTCCGAGCGCATCCGCACCTACAACTTCCCGCAAGGCCGGGTCACCGATCACCGCATCAACCTGACCCTGTATTCGCTCAATGAAGTGATTGCCGGCGGCGTCGAGGCGATTATCGAACCGCTGCTGGTCGAGTATCAGGCCGATCAGTTGGCGGCATTGGGCGATTGATAGGGTAAAGCCCATGGCCACCATCGAATTCCTGCTTAACACCGCCGCACTACCCGACTCGCCCACTCCGCGCCTGGACGCCGAGCTATTGCTCGCCCACGCCCTGGGCAAGTCGCGCAGTTATCTGCACACCTGGCCGGAGCGGGAACTCGAAGCGGCGCAGCTTGAGCGTTATCAGCAGGCCCTGGCGCGGCGGCAGGCTGGCGAGCCGGTGGCCTATATCCTCGGTCAGCAGGGCTTCTGGAGCCTGGAGCTGGAGGTGGCGGCGCATACCCTGATTCCCCGTCCGGATACCGAGCTGCTGGTGGAAAACGTGCTTGCGCTGCTGCCGGCCACACCTGCCGCGTTGCTCGATCTGGGCACCGGCACGGGAGCGATTGCCCTGGCCTTGGCGAGCGAGCGCCCGGCCTGGCGGCTGACCGGCGTCGATCGCGTACCCGATGCAGTGGCCCTGGCCGAACGCAATCGCGTGCGGCTCAAACTAAACAATGCCCGCTTTGTCACCAGCCACTGGTTTAGCGCCCTGGCCGGACAACGCTATCGGCTGATCGTCAGCAACCCGCCGTATATCGCTAGCGATGACCGGCACCTGGCCGAGGGCGATGTGCGCTTCGAGCCGAGCAGCGCGCTGGTGGCGGGCGCGGATGGGCTGGACGATATCCGCCTGATCATTGCCCTGGCGCCGGACTATCTTCAAGCGGGAGGCTGGCTGCTGCTGGAGCATGGCTTCGATCAGGCGGCAGCGGTGCGCGAGCTGCTCAGCGCGCGCGGTTTTAGCGCGGTGCAAAGCCGGCGTGACCTCGGCGGCCATGAGCGCATCAGTCTGGGACGCTTCGATAATGAGTGACGCCATGAGTCCGCATGACATGCTGAATGACCAGGAACTGCTGCGCTACAGCCGGCAGATCCTGTTGCAACAGATCGATATCGCCGGCCAGCTACGGCTGAAACACAGCCGTGCGCTGATCATCGGCCTGGGTGGCCTGGGTTCGCCGGTGGCGCTGTATCTGGCGGCAGCCGGGGTCGGCGAGTTGCATCTGGCGGACTTCGATACGGTTGATCTGACCAACCTGCAACGGCAGATCGTCCACGACACCACCAGCATTGGCCTGAGCAAGGTCGACTCGGCGAGCAAGCGCCTGCTGGCGATCAACCCGCAGCTGCGCCTGCAAGCCCATGGCCAGGGCCTGGACAGCGATTCGCTGGCCGCCGCGGTGGCGGCGGTGGACCTGGTGCTGGATTGCTCGGATAACTTTGGCACCCGCGAGGCGGTCAACGCCGCCTGCGTCGCGGCCAAGGTGCCGCTGGTCAGCGGCGCGGCGATTCGCCTGGAAGGCCAGCTGTCGGTGTTCGACCCGCGCCGCGAGGACAGCCCCTGCTATCACTGCATCTACGGCCACGGCAGCGAAGCCGAGCTGACCTGCAGCGAAGCCGGTGTGGTTGGTCCGCTGGTCGGCCTGGTTGGTAGTTTGCAGGCGCTGGAAGCCTTGAAACTGCTGGCGCAGTTCGGTGAGCCGCTGGTTGGGCGTTTGCTGCTGATCGATGCGCTGGGCAGCCGTTTCCGTGAGCTGCGGGTCAAGCGCGATCCGGGCTGCAGTGTTTGTGGCAGCCATGCCCCTTAACACATCAAAAGGCGCGCCGATTGGCGTATTCGACTCCGGCGTCGGTGGCTTGTCGGTGTTGGGTGAAATCCGCGCGCTGCTACCGAATGAGTCGCTGCTCTATGTGGCCGACAGCGGCCATGTGCCCTATGGTGAAAAAAGCCCGGAATTTATCCGCGAGCGCTGCCGGGTGCTGGCCGAGTTTCTCCTGAGCCAAGGGGCCAAGGCGCTGGTGCTGGCCTGCAATACCGCCACGGTGGCGGGGGTGGCCGAGTTGCGTGAGCTGTACCCGCAACTGCCGATTATCGGCATGGAGCCGGCGGTAAAGCCCGCTGCTGCTGCGACCAAAGCCGGCGTGGTTGGCGTGCTGGCCACCACCGGCACGCTGAAAAGCGCCAAGTTCGCCGCCTTGCTCGACCGTTTTGCCAGCGATGTACGGGTGATTACCCAGCCCTGTCCAGGACTGGTCGAGCGTATCGAGGCCGGTGAGCTGGATAGCGCCGCCACTCGCGAGTTGCTGCAGGGTTTTGTCGCACCGCTGCTGGCCGAGGGCTGCGACACGTTGATTCTCGGCTGCACCCATTACCCCTTTATCAAACCGCTGCTGCGCAGCCTGGTGCCGGACTCGATCAGCCTGATCGACACCGGTGCGGCGGTGGCGCGGCAAGTCCAGCGTTTGCTGACCAGCAATGATCTGCTGGCCCGCAGCGCGGCGCAGCCGGCGCAGTTCTGGTCGAGTGGTGATCCTGCGGCCATGCAGCGGGTGTTACCGCTACTGTGGGGTGAGGCGGCGCTGGTCAGTGGCCTACCCGGTGCGGTTTAACCATAAGTCGGCTTTCTTAGTGGTTTAAGGCTTCTATACTCTCAAGCAGCGTCAGCAGGCTTCTATTTGAGTGCATAAGGATGATTACCATGAGAAAAATCGTGACCCTGGCCGCGTGTGCGGCCTTAGCCTTGGGCCCGGTGAGTGCGCTGCAGGCAGCGGATCTAAGTGTGGCGGTCGGCCAGACAGGCGACTCGACCATGACCTACCGCCTGGGCACCCAGTTCGATTTCAACCGCAGCTGGTTTGTCAGTGATGTCGGTCGCCTGACCGGCTACTGGGACGCCGCCTACACCTACTGGGACGGTGATGAGGCCGCGAGCAACCACAGCCTGTCGCTCAGCCCGGTGCTGGTCTATGAGTTTGCCGGTGAGCGCTTCAAACCCTATATCGAGGCCGGGATTGGTATCGCGGCCTTTAGCGGCACCGAGCTGGAAGACAACGACCTGGGCTCGTCTTTCCAGTTTGAGGACCGCATCGGCTTCGGGGTGCGTTTCGCCGGGCAGGAAGTCGGCGTGCGTGCCCTGCATTACTCCAACGCCGGGCTTAAACAGCCCAACGACGGGGTGGAGAGCTATAGCCTGCATTACCGCATGCGTTTCTAGCGCTTAGCGGTAGATGCTGCTCATACCCTTGCGCTCGTCCAGGCATTCGGGGGAGGCGGTTTCGAATTCGCGGCAGATCAGTGGGCGCACTTCGTAGATGGTGCAGCGCATGCTGTCGCGGTCCAGCGCGGCGCACCAGCCGTCGTCCAGACGCAGCATGACTTCGCCGCCCCAGTCATCGGTGTCGATATAGCGCGGCGGCACCCCGGTGTCGGTGATCAGCATGACTTCCAGCTGGCAGCAGCAGGCCGCGCAGTTGCTGCAGCTGACTGCGGGTTCGTCCGCAAGTTGGGTATGGGGGATGTGCTGACTCATGCCGCACAGTGTACGCCATAGGCGGTGTGCCGGCGTTTGCGGCCGACGTAGGGTGGATGGTGCGTTACCCATCCACCATGGCTGTTAGGCGCTGGGTTGGTGGAAAACCCGTACGGGGGCAATCCACCTACACCGACTGGCGTGTGCGCAGGCTCTGTTCGTACTGGCTGCGATAGAGCTTGGCGAAGCCATGCAGTACGGGCATCACCAGCGCCCAGATCGCGCCGATCAACAGCAGGCTTTGCCAGGTGCCATGGGGCAGGCCGACGCCGGCGATCTGCGCGCCGCCGTAATAGGACAGCGGCGCGGCGATGGCGCCGAGCAGGCTGCCGCGCCACCAGGGTTGCGCGGTCCAGGCCAGACAGTGGTTGAGTGTGCTGGCCAGCAGCAGCCACAGGCAGGCCAGCCACAGCGGGATCAGTGTGCGTGGCGTGCCAAAGTCGAACACGCCGAGGTTGAGCAGAAAGCTGTCCAGCGCGCTGCCGGCGAGAAACACTGTGATCAGCAGTTTGCCTTCCGCCGCCCAGCTGCTGGTCCACAGCAGATGCACCGCCAGCACCGCTGCGACAATCAGCAGCCACAGGCTGTCGCCGCCGAACACGCAGGCGAACCAGCCGAGCTGAAACAGCAGGGTGTTGACGATCAATTTAGGCATTCAGGTTTCCCAGTAACGGTGCAGGACGTGCCGCCGGCTTAGCCAGCAGCAATTGCGCGGTGCCGATGGTGCGCTCGATAAAGCCACCCTCGCAATAGCACAGGTAGAACTCCCACAGGCGGAAGAAGTAATCGTCGTAGCCCTGCTGCTCCAGCTTGTGCCGCGCGTGGCGCAGGTTGTCGTGCCAGATGCGCAGGGTGCGGGCGTAGTGCAGGCCGAAGTCTTCCATATGGTGCAGGTTCATATCGGTCTTGGCGCTGATGATTTCCAGCATCTTGTTCACCGAGGGCAGGGCGCCACCGGGGAAGATATAGCGCTGAATAAAGTCCACGGCGTTTTTCGCCTGTTCATAGCGCTGGTCGCGGATGGTGATGGCTTGCAGCAGCATCAGACCATCGGGTTTGAGCAGGCTGGCGCATTGTTCGAAATAGGTGGGTAGGAAGCGATGGCCCACCGCTTCGATCATTTCGATCGACACCAGCTTGTCGTACTGCCCGGCCAGGTCGCGGTAATCCTCCAGCAGCAGGGTGATCTGCCCCTGTAAGCCCAGTTCGGCAATGCGCTGCTCGGTGTAGACGAACTGTTCGCGCGACAGGGTGGTGGTGGTGACCTTGCAGCCGTAATGAGTGGCGGCGTAGATCGCCATGCTGCCCCAGCCGGTGCCGATTTCCAGCAGGTGGTCGCTGGGTTTCAGCGCGAGCTTCTGGCAGATACGCTCGAGCTTGTTCAGCTGCGCCTGCTCCAGGCTGTCGTCGGCGCTTTGGAACATCGCCGCCGAGTACATCATGCTCGGGTCGAGGAACTGCTCGAACAGCTCATTACCCAGGTCGTAATGCGCCGAGATGTTCTTGCGCGAACCCTTGCGGGTGTTGCGGTTCAGCCAGTGCAGACCCTGAATCAGCGGACGGCCCAGCTGGGCCAGGCCGCTTTCCATGGCGTCGAGCACCTCCAGGTTGCTGACGAATACGCGGACCACCGCGGTCAGGTCCGGGGTGCTCCAGTAACCGTGGATATAGGCCTCGCCCGCCCCGATTGAACCGTTGCCCGCCACCAGCCCCCAGACTGCGCCATCCTGCACCTGGATCTCGGCGCTGAGGCTGGAGTGGGCATCGCCAAACTCCAGGCGTTCGTCACCTTCGACTATCACCAGTTGGCCATGGCGCAGCTGTTTCAGCTGGCGCAGTACTGCACGGCGTAGCAGGCTGGCACCGATGCCGCTGCCGGCACGCACCACATGTTTGGCGGAGGTCAGGCTAGAGCTTTTCATGGGGGACTTCCTTTGATACGGGGCGAGCGACGCGCAAATCACCTTCAGCGGCCCGATGGGTGAACAGGGGGATGCGTTTGAGCAGCAGGCGCAGGGCCTGCCAATAGATGGCAGCAAGGGTTTTGCCGGTCATCCAGGGAAACTGCAGCAGGTAGCGATGCAGGCTGGCGCGGTTCAGTTCACTACGTTGCAGACTGAGGCTGGCGTCGAAGACTTTCTCGGTCGCGGTCCAGTCGGCCATATAAATGCCCAGGCGTTCGCCGGTCGGGCTAAAGCTCATGCGGTATTCCAGGTCGCGCGGCAGAAACGGCGAAACATGGAACGCCTTGGCCACGGCGACGTGCTGGTGGCCTGGGCCCTCGGTCGGCAGCACGTAGTGGTAGCGTTCACGGAAAGGCGTGTTGCTCACCTCACAGAGAATCGCCGCCAACTGCCCATCCGCCTCATGGCAATAGAAGAAACTCGCCGGGTTGAAGGCCAGGCCCCAGCTGCGTGGCTGGGTCAGCAGGCAGATATGGCCCAGCGGCGTGCGGCCCAGCGCTTCAGTAACGCGCTGGCGCACGGCGTCGATCAACTTGATGCCGGCGCCGGTGAGCTGCGGCAGGTAATCGGTCTCGCGAAAGGCAAAGGGCGCAAAGCGCCCGCGCCCGGCCAGCGGCGACAGCGCGAGCACCGCCTCCTGTTCGCTGAGGTCGAGATAGAGCAGGCCCATGCGATAGCGGAAGTTGTGCAGGCGCGGGGCGAAGCGCCGGTGCTGCACCCAGCCGCTGTACAGGGCGCTATTCATCACAGTGCTTCACCGAATTGACGGGCCACGCGCAGGGCGCTGACTACGCCATCCTCGTGGAAGCCATTGGCCCAGTACGCACCGCAGAAGTAGCTGTGGTTGGCGCCGAGCAGCTCTTCCCAGCGCGCCTGCGCGGCCATGCCGGCCAGGCTGTATTGCGGGTGGGCGTAGGTGTAGCGCGCGAGAATCTTGCTTGGGTCGATGGCGGCGGTCTGGTTCAGGCTGACGCAGAAGGTGGTGTCACTCTGAATACCCTGCAGGATATTCATGTTGTAGGTAACAGCCGCCGGCTGATCGGCAGGCCCCTGCAGCGCTACTGCGCTCGGCCTGGCGGCGTTGAGATCAGGCTCGGAATGCTCATTTACGCCCAGTAAACTGCGCTTCCTCGCCTGATCTCGCCTTGCCAGTCCTTCGCTCGCTACGCCCTGCAGCGGTCTGCCCGGGCCGCCGAGGCGATAGTTCCAGCTGGCCCAGGCCAGGGGGCGCTTTGGCAGCAGGCGGGTGTCGGTGTGCAGCACCACATCGTTGTCGGCGTAGGGCAGGGCGCCGAGGATCTCCTGCTCGACCCGAGTGGGTTCGGCCAGCAGGGCCAGGGCCTGGTCGCTGTGGCAGGCGAAGATCACCTTATCGAAGCGTTCACTGCCAGCCGCGCTATGCAGGGTCACGCCATCGGCATCACGCTCGACGCGGGTTACCGCGCAGTTAAGGCGAATATGCTGTTTAAAGGATGCGGTCAGCGGCGCCACATAGCTGCTGGAGCCGCCCTCGACCACGCACCACTGCGGCCGATCACTGACCGAGAGCAGGCCGTGGTTCTTGAAGAAACGCACGAAGAACTGCAGCGGAAAGCCGAGCATGTCGTTCAACGACATCGACCAGATCGCCGCGCCCATCGGCACGATGTAATGCTGGATAAAGCGCTCGCTGTAGCCATTGGCCTTGAGGTAATCACCCAGGGTCATGCTGCTGGCGATGCGCTGCTGGTTGAGGTCGTTCAGCGCCTCGCGGTTAAAGCGCAGGATATCGCGCACCATGCCGATAAATTTCGGCGAGATCAGGTTGCGCCGCTGGGCAAACAGAGTGTTGAGGCTGTGCCCGTTGTACTCCACACCGGTCAGCGGATCGCTGACCGAGAAGCTCATTTCGGTGTCCTTGAAACCCACCCCCAGCTGGCCCAGCAGGCGAATAAAGTTGGGGTAGGTCCAGTCATTGAACACAATAAACCCGGTGTCCACAGCATGGCTCCGGCCGTCGACTTCGACATCCACGGTATGGGTATGCCCGCCAATCCAGTCGCCAGCCTCGAACACGCTGATCTCGTGGTTGCGGTTAAGCAGGTAGGCGCTGGTCAGGCCGGCGATACCGCTGCCGATAATGGCGATCTTCATGGGCTGTCCTTGGTCTTGGCTTCAGTGCGGGCCATGCGGGCGCCGATGGCCACCTGCAAGCGCTTGGGCAAATGGCCGAGCAGCTTGAGCATGGCGATAAACGGGCCGGGGAAGGTTATTTCAAAGGGCTGCTGATGCAGGCGTTCGGCGATATGCCGGGCGGCTTTGTCCACCGGCCAGCGCATTGGCATGGGGAAGTCGTTTTTTTGCGTCAGCGGGGTGTCGACAAAGCCGGGGCTGACCAGGGTGACGGCAATGTTCTCGGCGTACAGGTCGATGCGCAGGGCTTCCAGCAGGTAGCGCAGGGCCGCTTTGGAGGCGCCATAGGCTTCGGCGCGCGGCAGCGGCATAAAGGTTACCGAGCTGCCGACCCCGACCAGATGCGGCCGGTTGCCCAGGCGCAGCAAAGGCAGAGCGGCCTCGATGCAGTAACTGGCGGAGAGCAGGTTGGCGCGCATGACCCGCTCAACCATGTCCGCCTCGAAGGCGCTGACCTCGACATATTCACAGGTGCCAGCGTTGAGGATGACGCAATCCAGCGCGCCCCAGACCTGGCCGATATGCTCGCCGATGGCCCGCACCTGGGCGGCATCACCGAGGTCGCCGGCGACCACCAACACCTGCTGCGGATAGCGCTTGGCCAGCGCCTGCAAAGGTTCGATGCTGCGGGCGCTAAGGGCCAGGCGGTGACCCTGTTCGAGCAGTTGTTCAGCCAGTGCCGCGCCGATGCCACTGCTGGCACCAGTGAGCCAGATACGCCGTGCGTTCGCGTTCATGCCAACCTCCGTTTCAGCCAACGAATTGCCGAGCCGAGTAAGGGCAGGTGCTCATAGAGCAGGCTGCCGGCGTCGAAATAGTCACGGTGGCGATAGACCTTATCCTGCCACAGCAGGTGCGAGCAGCCTTCCACACGAATCAGCTGGCCGCCGGCCAGGCGCGGGTGGCGGTAGCTCATGGTCCAGCGCAGGTAGCCTTCGCCGTCGCGCACCTGATCAAAGCCGTAGAAGTCGAAGCGCAGTTCGCTGACGTTGGCGTACATCTCGGCGAAGTAGCGCTGCATATTGGCCAGCCCACGCACCTCATGCAGTGGGTCGCAGAACACTGCGTCGTCGCTGTAGAGCCTGCCCAGGCGGTCGAGATTATCTTTGTTCAAGCCGGCAAAGTCCTGGGCGAATTGGCGTAGAAAGTCGCTCATAGCACCTCCTCGCCGGCAAACTGCGGCAGGCTCTTGAACGCCGCCAGCGCGCGCGTACGGCTCTTGCTCAAGTCGACAATCGGCGCCGGGTAATCGGCGATACCGAACAGCCCGCCCATGGCCGCCGGGTTATGAATATTGGTTTTGTTCAGGCCGACCAGCTCGGGCAGCCACTGGCGGATAAAGCGCCCGTCCGGGTCGAATTTCTGCGACTGGCTCAGCGGGTTGAAAATGCGGAAGTACGGCGCCGAATCGGTGCCGGTGGAGGAACTCCACTGCCAGCCACCGGTGGTCGCCGCCAGGTCGCCGTCACTCAGGTGGCGCATAAAGAAGCGCTCGCCTTCACGCAAGTCGCTCAGCAGGTTCTTGGTCAGGAACATCGCCACGATCATGCGCAGGCGATTGTGCATCCAGCCGGTGGCCAGCAGCTGACGCATGGCCGCATCGATAATCGGAAAACCAGTACGGCCTTGCTGCCAGGCTTTCAGCTCCAGCGGCGCAGTGCGCCAGGCCACGGCCTCGGTTTCCGCGCGGAAGGCGCGGTGCATCGACACGCGTGGGTAGCCGACCAGGATGTGTTTGTAGAACTCACGCCAGAGCAGCTCGTTGATCCAGGTGATGACCCCGACATTGCCGCTGTCGAACTCGCCCTGGTTGACCTGCAAGGCCGCATGCAGGCACTGGCGCGGCGAGATCACCCCGGCGGCCAGGTAGGCCGACAGTTGGCTGGTGCCGGGCTGGGCGGGGAAGTCGCGAGCGCTCTGGTAGCAATCGATCTGCTGTGCCGCGAAATCCTCCAGGCGCCGCGCGGCCTCCGCTTCACCGGCCGGCCAGAGTTCACGAATGGCCGCAGTCGGTGGGGCAAAACCTGCAACCTGTTCAGGAATGGCATCGCTTTGGATCGCCAGCGGCGCCTGGGCCTTGGGTGTGGCCATCAGCGCCGGCAGGGCCGTATGCAGACGCTGATAGCAGACCTTGCGGAACTGGCTGTAGACCTGAAAGTAACCGCCGGATTTGGTCAGCACGCTGCCGGGTTTGAAGAACAGCTGATCCAGATGGCTGCGAAAATTCACCCCTAATCCGTCCAGTGCCTCGGCCACGGCCTGGTCCCGGCGGCTTTCATGCACGCCGTACTCTTGGTTGACCTGCACCGTGCCGATCTGCAGTTGCTGGCACAGTTCGCCGATCACCTGCGGCGCGGCGCTCCAGTTATCGGCTTCACGCACCAGCAGCGGCACGTTGAGTTTGCCCAGCTCGCTGGCCAGTGCCCTGAGGTTGCGCAACCAGAAGTCGACCTTGCTCGGCGCGTCATCGTGGGCCAGCCACTGGCCGGGGCTGAGCAGGAACAGTGCCACGGTCGGGCCGCTGCTGAGGGCGGCGGCCAGAGCGCTATTGTCCTGCACGCGCAGGTCGGTACGAAACCACATCAGTTGCAGCATGGTATTTCCCATCAGCTGTGCAGCAGGTTGAGGTCGGTAAGGCTGTGCCAGGCGGCCAGCGGGTCGGCGGCCAGGCTCAGTTCGGCGTTCTGTGCGGTGATGGTGGCTAATTCTTCGGCGTGGATCTGTACCACCTGGCCGACCAGCAGGCAGGGGCAGTCATAACCGCCGAGTAGACGCTGCAGATGGGTGCTGTTCAGTGCCTGGCTGGAATACAGCAGTACCGCGCGCGGTTGAATATGCTCGACCGCCAGGGCCAGTTCGGTCGGCGATAGCGGCCAGTCGAAGACCTCCACCGGGCAGCCGGCGCTGCTCGCCAGCCAGGCGGTGAGCCACAGGCCGGGAGCCATCGGCAGGTCGGAGACGTTGATCAGTAGCAGTGACGCGCCGTTGTACTGGCGGTTGTTGTGGTACAGCCGTGCACCGAATTTGCTGCGCAGCCAGGAATAAAAGAACACCCGCTCGGCCTGGGCGCCGAACTGGTTACGCCAGCGCAGCTCGAGCTCTTCGAGCAGCGGCAGGAGCAACTGCTGGCACAGGGTATGCGGCGGGTAGAGCGCCAGTTCGCTGTTGAAACAGTCATCCAGGCGCCGTTCGTTGAGGTTGCAGATGGCTTCCTGCAACTGCTGGCGCTTGCTTTCCCACTGCGAGCTGGTCTCGGCAAACGCTGGCTGGCCTGTACGCAGCAGCCCCTTGACCTGACTGACTGAAACGCCGCGGTTAAGCCAGGTAAGAATCGCCTGAATGCGCAGCACATGCTCATCGGCATACAGCCGATGGCCCTTGGGCGTGCGGTGCGGCACGATCAAGCCGTAGCGGCGTTCCCAGGCGCGTAGGGTTACGGCGTTGACCCCGGTGATGCGCGCCACATCGCGAATCGGCATAAAGCCCTGGGCGATGGCTGCCTGGTAATCGTCGGCGGCGCCGTCGCTGATTGGTTCAAGGCTCATAGGGCATTACGCAGGCTGAGATTTTCCGGGTGCGGCTGCAGGTAGACCTGCTGCGCAATGTAGTGGTCCGGATGGCGGCGGAAGTGGTGCTTGAGCAGGGTCATGGGCACCACCAGCGGCACCACACCATGGCGATACTGGCCGATCAGCTGCTGCATTTCCTGTTTCTCTTCGCTGCTTAGCGCTTGCTTGAGGTAGCCGCTAAGGTGCTGCAGCACGTTGCTGTGGGTGCGGCGGGTGGCGCAGCTTTTCAGCGCGCTCATCAGTTCACTGAAATAGCGCGGGGCCAGTTCATCCAGGTCGTGCTGGCCAAGGTTGCCGAGCATGCGCCCGAGCAGTTTGTACTGCATGGGATTGGTGGCCATCAGCAGGTATTTGTAGCGCGAGTGGAAGTCGATCAGGCGCTTGCGGGTCAGGCCATCACGCAGCAACTGTTGCCATTCGGCATAGGCAAACACACGGGTGATAAAGTTCTCGCGCAGGATCGGATCGTTGAGGCGGCCATCCTCTTCCACCGGCAGGTTGGGGTGGCGGGCGCAGAAGGCCTGGGCAAAGATGCCACGGCCCGGTTCACTCGGCCGGCCATTGTCTTGGTAAACCTTGACCCGGTGCAGGCCACAGGACGGTGACTGTTGCATAAAAATGTAGCCGCAGATATCCGTCAGCTCGCCAGCCATGCGCTCGCCGTAGGCGGCCAGCGGCGCGGTGACATCGACCTGGCGGTTGACCGTGCCTACAGCGTGCGGCGCCAATGGATCGCCGACCAGGCGAATCGGTTCACGGGGGATGCCCATGCCGATGGCCACTTCCGGGCACAGCGGGGCGAAGTCGAAATACTCGCTGAGGGTGCGGCTGCACAGGCGTGATTCCTTGTGGCCGCCGTTGTAGCGCACCTCGGAACCCAGCAGGCAGGCGCTGATGCCCAGTTTGGGTTTGCCGTTGACGTTTGTGGGTGGGCTCATGGGCAACCTCTGATGTACGACTTGTACAGATCCTGATGGATGTACAACTTGAGTTCATCATAGGTTTGTAATTGTACAAGTCAATATATTTGTACAACTACTGTAGGGTTTTGTGTGTGGACCTGTTACTTCCAGCCCATGCGCCAGTGCTCGGGGTTTTCCAGCACGCGCCAGTCCAGGCGTTGGCAGCGCTGGTTAAGCACGGCTTGCAGCTCAATCTGCAGTACCGTGCCGTCTTCGTCGCAGAACAGCTCGGTGACGAGAAAGTGCTTCTCGCGGTTCTGCGGCTGCGTTGCTGTCCATTTCGACAGCAGCAGCTTGCGCGGGTTGAGCCGGTGCCGGGCTGGTGCAGGGTGGGGCTGAGCGTTCATTGCAGATGTTCGAGCAAGCGCCGCGCTGCTTCCTGGCCGCTGAGCCAGGCGCCTTCCACCCGGCCGGACAGGCACCAGTCGCCGCAGGCATAGATGCCCAGGTCGGCATCAGCCAGTACCCCCCATTGGTGCGCGCTGGCCGGGCGGGCGTAAAGCCAGCGGTGCGCCAAGCTGAAGGCCGGGGCGGGCACGGCGCAGCCGATCAGTTCGGCGAAGGCGCCATGCAGCTGTTCGATCACCGCTTCCTTGGGCATGTCCAGGTGCTGCTTGGTCCACTGGCTGCTGGCGTGTAGCACCCAGGTGTCGAGGTGGGTATCGCGGCCGGGTTTGCTGCGGTTGCGCGCCAGCCAGTCGAGCGGGCTGTCCTGCACGAAGCAGCCTTCGACGCGGGTCTCCAACGGATTGGCAAAGGCCAGTGCCACCGCCCAGGTTGCGTCCATGGCCACACTGGCGGCGGCGCCGGCCAGTTTCGGTGCGCTGGACAGCAGGGTGGTGGCCTGTGGCGCCGGGGTGGCGACTATCACATGGCTGAACGGGCCGTGGTTATTGCCTTCGGCATCTTGCAGATGCCAGTGCTGCTCGCCGCGAAATACCTCGGTGATACGGCAGGAGAAGGTCACCGGCAAGGCGCCGAGCATGGCGCGGGTGATCGCGCTCATGCGTGGGCTGCCGACCCAGCGCACCTGTTCATCCGGCGAGGCGCTGAGCTGGCCGTTAGTGAAGTTGTAGAGGCTGGGGGTCCATTCGGCGACCCAGCCACGGGCCTGCCACTGCTGCACCACCTCGACAAAGCGGCGGTCGCGGGCGGTGAAGTACTGCGCGCCAAGATCCAGCGCGCCGGCATCGCTGCGCTTGCTGGCCATGCGGCCGCCACTGCCGCGGCTCTTGTCGAACAGTTGCACTGGATGCCCAGCGGCATGCAGCGCCTGTGCGGCAGACAGCCCGGCAATGCCGGTACCGATGATGGCGATGGGGTGAAGAGCGGTCATGGTCTACCTCGTGTTTTCAAGCGTTAGGCTACGCTTTAGACAAAAGCTATACAATATGGTTTTTGTGTATAAGCTATGCCGGATTCGATCCAACCTTCCTATAGTTAAGACAACCTGCAGCCAGATTGAAGCCACAAACAGCGACAAATCAGCCAGTGGTTGCGATTTATAGACCGCTCACATGAGGGCAATCAAATGCACATACTCCTGACAGGCGGCACCGGTTTGATTGGGCGGGCGCTGTGTCGGTACTGGTTGCAGCAAGGTCACCAGCTGACGGTGTGGAGCCGTCGCCCCGAGCAGGTTGCGGCCCTTTGTGGTGACGCGGTGCGTGGTATTGGCCGGCTTGAGGAGCTGGCCGAGGAGCCGCTGGATGCCGTGGTCAACCTGGCCGGCGCGCCGATTGCCGACCGGCCCTGGACGCGTAAGCGCAAGGCGCTGCTGTGGGCCAGCCGGATTGGCCTGACCGAACAACTGCTGGCCTGGCTGCAGAGCCGCGAGCACAGGCCGCAGGTGCTGCTATCCGGTTCGGCGGTGGGCTGGTACGGCGATGGTGGCGAGCGCGAGCTGCATGAGGACTCGTCGCCGGTCAGCGAGGATTTCGCTGCGCAGCTGTGCGGCGCCTGGGAAGAAACCGCGCAGCGCGCCGAAGAGCTGGGCATCCGCGTGGTGCTGTTGCGCACCGGGCTGGTGCTGGCCGCCGACGGTGGCCTGCTCAAGCGTCTGCTGCTGCCGTTCAAGCTCGGGTTGGGCGGCCCGTTGGGCAATGGTCGGCAGTGGATGCCGTGGATTCACCTGGCGGATCAAATCGCCCTGATTGATTTTCTCCTGCAGCAGGAGCAAGCCAGCGGTCCTTATAATGCCTGCGCGCCAACGCCTGAGCGTAACCGCGCCTTCAGCCAGGCCCTGGGCCGCGAGCTGCATCGGCCGGCCTTTATGCCCGCCCCGGCCTTTGCTCTGCGTGTGCTGCTGGGTGAGTTGTCGGTGCTATTGCTCGGTGGCCAGCGCGCGCTGCCGACGCGCTTGCAAGCGGCTGGTTTCAGTTTTCGTTTTACTCATTTGGATGTGGCCCTGGCAGATCTGCTGGGTCAACCGGACTAGGACTTTGCATGACCGATCACGCCTTGCTGTTGGTAAACCTGGGCTCGCCGGCCTCCACTGAGGTGGTCGATGTGCGCCGTTACCTCAACCAGTTTCTGATGGACCCCTATGTTATCGACGTGCCCTGGCCGCTGCGCCGGTTGATCGTCTCGCTGATCCTGATCAAGCGCCCGGCGGCTTCGGCGCATGCTTATGCCTCGATCTGGTGGGAAGACGGCTCGCCACTGGTGGTGCTGAGCAAGCGTCTGCATCAGGCGATGCAGGCGTCCTGGAACCACGGTCCGGTGGAGCTGGCCATGCGCTATGGCGAGCCATCGCTGCAGACCGTGCTGACCCGCCTGGCTGATCAAGGCATCAAGCAGGTCACCCTGGCGCCGCTGTACCCGCAATTTGCCGACAGCACCACCACCACGGTGATCGAAGAAGCCAAACGGGTGGTGCGTGAGCAGCAGCTGCCCATACGCTTTGCCATCCTGCCGCCGTTTTATGATCAGCCGGAATACCTGGACGCCCTGGTCGACAGCGCCAAGCCCTATCTGGAACAGGATTTCGACCATCTGCTGCTGAGTTTCCACGGTCTGCCGGAACGCCATCTGCACAAGCTCGACCCCAGCGGCCATTGCCTGAAAGGCGCCGATTGCTGCCGCACGGCCGCGCCCGAAGTATTGGCCAGCTGTTACCGCGCCCAGTGCCTGCGCAGCGCCGAGCTGTTTGCCCAGCGTATGGGGCTTAAGCCTGAGCAGTGGTCGGTGGCGTTCCAGTCGCGCCTGGGCCGTGCCAAGTGGATCGAACCCTACACCGAAGCGCGCCTGGATGAGCTGGCCAAACAGGGCGTGAAGAAGTTGCTGGTGATGTGCCCGGCCTTTGTCGCCGACTGCATCGAAACCCTGGAAGAAATCGGCGACCGCGGCCGCGAGCAGTTTGTCGAAGCCGGTGGCGAGAGCCTGCAGTTGGTGCCCTGCCTGAATGATCACCCCAGCTGGGTCGGCGCATTAAAAACCCTGAGCGAGCGTGCACCCTTGATGCTTTAACCGAGTGCGACGCGGCGGTCATTCGCTCGAAGGGATGCCGCGCATTCGCCTCACTGATAACACCTAAGGGCGATATTCATCGCCCTGTATATCGGCCTAAGCTGGCAGTTCTTTCAACCGTCGTGCACCGCACCAACGGTGCCGAGGAGACTGCCAGTGCCCAACAACAATAACGGCTATCCCTCTGCTACCCGCGCCTGGGTAACTGTCGCCATCCTGATGGTGGCGTACGTGCTGTCGTTTATCGACCGGCAGATTCTCAACCTGCTGGTGGGGCCGATCCGTCGCGACCTGATGATCAACGATACGCAGATGAGCCTGCTGATGGGCCTGTCGTTTGCGCTGTTCTATACCGTCTGCGGCATTCCCCTGGGCCGACTGGCCGATACCAAGAGCCGCCGTGGGCTGATCGCCATCGGCGTGCTGTTCTGGAGTGCGGCCACTGCGGCCTGTGGCATGGCCAAGCTGTACTGGCAATTTCTGCTCTGCCGCATCGGTGTGGGTGTCGGCGAGGCGGCGCTGTCGCCGGCGGCCTATTCGCTGATTGCCGACAGCTTCCCGGCCGAGCGCCGCGCCACCGCCATCAGCGTGTATTCCATGGGGGTTTACCTGGGCTCCGGTCTGGCTTTTCTGCTCGGTGGCCTGGTGATTCAGTTCGCCTCGGCCCAGGGCGATGTGCTGCTGCCGGTACTGGGTGAAGTGCGCCCCTGGCAGCTGATCTTCCTGCTTCTTGGCGCCGCCGGGGTGCTGTTTACCCTGTTGATGCTGGCGGTCAAGGAGCCGGCGCGGCGCGGCGTTGGCGCCGGTGTGGCGGTGCCGCTGGCGGATGTCGGGCGTTATATCCGCGCCAACCGGCGTACCGTGCTGTGCCATAACTTCGGCTTTGCCGGCCTGGCATTCGCCGGTTACGGCAGCGCGGCCTGGATTCCGACCTTCTTTATCCGTACCTACGGCTGGGACGCTGGCCAGGTCGGCATCGTCTACGGCAGCATCGTCGCGGTGTTCGGTTGCCTGGGCATCGTCTTCGGCGGCCGCCTGGCGGACTGGATGGCCAAACGCGGCAGCAGCGACGCCAATATGCGTGTCGGTCTGTATGCCGCCATCGGCGCGGTGCCTTGCGTGCTGGCCTTCCCGTTGATGGAAACGGCGCTATGGGCGGCGATCCTCACCGCACCGGCGGTATTTTTCCTGAGCATGCCGTTTGGCGTCGCGCCGGCGGCGATTCAGGAAATCATGCCTAACTCGATGCGCGGCCAGGCGTCGGCGATCTACCTGTTTGTGATCACCTTGATCGGCCTGGGCATCGGCCCGACGGCGGTGGCCTTGGTGACCGATTATGTGTTTGCCGATGACATGGCGCTGCGCTACTCACTGCTGATCGTCACCAGCATCGCGGTGTTCAGCTCCATCGTGCTGCTGAGCATGAGCCTTAAGCCTTACCGCGAGAGTGTGGTGCGGTTGCAGGGGTGGTCGGCCAATCCTGCCTGAGCTCTGCTCTGCCGAAATTGCGTTGTTGCTCGGCCTGGCAGGCGGCTGCGGTGAACAGCACATCGGTGGAGGAGTTCAGCGCGGTTTCCGCAGAGTCCTGGACGATGCCGATGATAAAGCCGACCGCTACCACCTGCATGGCCACCTCATTGGGAATGCCGAACAGGCTGCAGGCCAGCGGGATCAGCAGCAGTGAACCACCGGCCACGCCCGACGCGCCGCAGGCGCTGATCGAGGCAAGCAGGCTGAGCAGCAAGGCTGTCGGCAGATCGACGGCGATGCCCAGGGTGTGCACTGCGGCCATGGTCAAGACGGTGATGGTGATCGCCGCGCCGGCCATGTTGATGGTCGCGCCCAGGGGGATCGACACCGAGTAGGTTTCCTCATGCAGGCCCAGGCGCTGGCAGAGCTGCAGGTTGACCGGAATATTGGCCGCCGAACTGCGGGTGAAGAACGCCGTCAGGCCACTTTCGCGCAAGCAGGTCAGCACCAGCGGATAGGGGTTGCGACGGGTCTTGAAATAGACAATCACCGGGTTGCTCACCAGTGCAACAAACAGCATGCAACCGACCAGTACCAGCAACAGGTGCAGGTAATCGAGCAGGGCGGACATGCCCGACTCGGCCAGGGTGGCGGCAACCAGGCCAAACACCCCCAGTGGCGCCAGGCGAATCACCAGTTTGACGATGCTGGTAACACCATGGGAAAGGTCGGCGAGCATCTGTTTGCTGCTCGGGTTGGCGTGCCGGAAGGCAAAGCCCAGGGCGATGGCCCAAGCCAGGATGCCGATAAAGTTACCTGTCAGCAGGGCGTTAATCGGGTTGTCCACCACGTTCAGCAGCAGGGTTTTCAGCACTTCGCTGATGCCGCCGGGTGGCGACAACTCGGCGCTGTTGCTCACCAGGGTCAGGCTGGAGGGGAAGGCAAAGCTGGCGGCTACCGCGATCAGCGCCGCGCTAAAGGTGCCGATCAGGTACAGCAGCAGAATCGGTTTGATATGGGTCTGCTGGCCTTGTTGATGGTTGGCGATCGACGCCGCCACCAGTACGAATACCAGCACCGGAGCTACGGCCTTCAGCGCCGAGACGAACACCGTGCCGAGGAAGCTGACGCTCGCCGCAGCTTCAGGCAGGAACAGTGCCAGGGCGATACCGGCAAGCAGGCCGATGGCAATTTGCAGCACCAGGCTGGTGCGGTTGAGCAGTTGCAGAAGCGGGTGTTGGGCAGTGGTCATGACATGCATCTCTACTTGGCGGGCAGGCCTGCGATCTCTTTCTATTGCCGACCGGGCTCGGGGCGCCGGGGCTGGATGCATGGCTGCGGTGCGCGTTATGAGGCTTTTCGCGGGCGCTGAAACAAGGCCACGCTGAAAAATAGCGCGCGACTCTATCACAGTGCTCAGGTGTTACGCGCAGTGGGCGTACCTGTGTGGCTCAGTCGCGCTTATGCCTATCAACCGCTAGTCAGGCGGGCTAGGCTAGAGCCTTTGCGAGGCCATGAGGTGGTTATGTCCAACGAAGATACGAGCGCACCGGCGGTTGAAACCCTGACGACCGTCGAGGCGCGGGTGCTGGGTTGCCTGATTGAAAAGCAACTGACCACCCCGGAAGCCTATCCCCTGACGCTGAACGCCCTGGTGCTGGCCTGTAACCAGAAAACCAGCCGCGAGCCGGTGTTGAATCTGACTGCCAGCCAGGTTGGCCAGGCCCTGCGCAGCCTGGAAGGGCGGCAAATGGCGCGTCTGGTGATGGGCAGCCGAGCCGATCGCTGGGAGCACCGCGTCGACAAGGCGCTGGAGCTGGTGGCGGCGCAGGTGGTGCTACTGGGGCTGTTGCTGCTGCGTGGTCCACAGACCCTCAACGAACTGCTGACGCGCAGCAGCCGCATGCATGACTTTGATGATACCGAGCAGGTGCAGCATCACCTGGAGCGCCTGGTCAGCCGTGAACTGGCTTGCCTGCTGCCGCGCCAGCCTGGGCAGCGTGAAGACCGTTATATGCATGTGCTGGGTGATCCGGCGGACCTACAGGCGGCGTTGGCAACCAGGGCCAGCGAGCCGCAGCGCGCGACAACGGGCGGTCAGCAGGATGAGCGCCTGGACGCTCTGGAGGCGCGCATCGCGGCACTGGAGGAGCGCTTGGCGCAATTGGAAGCGCCGGCGCAATAAATAACCAAGGTGCTCGATTGAGCACCTTGGTTGTGTTGCCTGTTAGCTGTGATCAGCTAACGCGCAGGCCTGGTGTGTGTTCTGCGCCACCTTCAGCAACGCGGTTCGCACCAGCCCGCTCTGCACCGCCTTCGGCCACGCGCAGGCGCTCTTGCAGGCGCTCGGCACCGCCTTCGGCGACGCGGTTCGCTCCCGTCCGGTCGGCACCGTCTTCGGCTACACGCAGGCGCTCTTGCAGGCGCTCGGCACCGCCTTCGGCGATGCGGTTGGCGCCTGTGCGATCAGCGCCACCTTCGGTTTGCAGCTTGCTCCCAAAGCCCATCAGGGTTTTTACGCTGCTGTCCTGCATTTCACCCAACAGTGGCTGCGGGTTGTGCTGTGGCAGGGCGAAGGCGCTGATGGACAGGCTGCTCAGGATCACGGCGGTAAGAATGTGCTTTTTCATGTTCAGGCTCCTCGTAAGGGCGGGTGTAAGTGAGTACGGAGCCAATGATACGGATGAAAATTTGATGAAGAAGTGCAGGTGGGGCATGGTAATCATCGATGCTATCGATAGTGGTGATAATTATTTATTAATCAAGTGCTTAGTTAATTGTTTAGGCGTATATAGAGCGGTTTCAAGGACGGTTATGCATGATCATTAGGATCAATTTATTCGATATATTTTGCGGGCATGCGCTAACCCTTGGCTGTCAGCCGGGCTTTGCTTGAAATATCGAACGACTGGTGCGTATTTTGTACGTCTCGTCGTTCTGCCACGGCCGCTTGCATTCATAAGGACAACCGCAAATGACTACCCTCGACCGCGCCGCCCTGGCTGAACTGCTGCGTGGTGTAGATGAAATCGACTGCGTGACGCCGGATCTCAACGGCGTGCCGCGCGGCAAGGTGATGACGGCCGAGGGTTTTCTCGAGGGGCGGCGCTTGCAGTTGGCGCGCGGGGTGTTGCTGCAATGCATCATGGGCGGCTATCCGGCACCGCGTTTTTACGGCAGCGACGACGGTGACCTGGCGTTGAATGCCGAGCCGACGCAGATTTATCGCCTGCCCTGGAGCGAAACGCCGCGGGCGTTGGCCATCTGCGATGCCGACGAACTGGATGGACGCAGCTCTGGCCTGTCCACCCGCGGCCTCCTTAAGCAGGTGATTGCGCGTTACGCTGCGCACGGCTGGCAGCCGGTGGTGGCAACCGAACTGGAGTTTTTTGTATTTGCCCACAATGCCGATCCTTTGCAGCCGTTTCAGCCGCCGCTGGGTCTGGATGGTCGGCGTGAAGACGGCAGCTCGGCCTTTAGCCTGAGTTCCAACAACGGCCTGCGCCCGTTTTTCCAGGAGGTCTATCAGTGCATGGCGGCCCTGGGCTTGCCGCGCGATACCTTTATGCATGAGATGGGCGTCAGCCAGTTCGAGATCAACCTGCTGCACGGCGATCCGCTGCTGCTGGCGGATCAGACCTTTCTGTTCAAGCACCTGCTCAAGGAAGTTGCGCTCAAGCATGGGCTTGCTGTGGTGTGCATGGCCAAACCATTGGCGCATACCCCGGGCAGTTCCATGCATATTCATCAGAGCGTGGTGGAGCAGGGCAATGGGCAGAATATCTTCAGCGCGGCCGATGGCCAGGCGACGCCGGCGTTCTATCACTTTATTGCCGGTCAACAGGCGGCGCTGGGCGATTTCACCCTGCTGTTTGCCCCGCATGTGAATTCCTACCAGCGCCTTTGCCATCCTTATGCGTCGCCGAACAACGCCTGCTGGTCGGAGGATAATCGCGCCGCAGGCCTGCGGATTCCGGCCAGTGCGCCGGTGGCGCGGCGGGTAGAGAACCGTTTGCCGGGCGCCGATGCCAACCCTTATCTGGCGGTGGCGGCCAGCCTGGCGGCAGGCCTGCATGGGATTGAGCTGCAGCTGCAGCCCAGTGCGCCGATCCATGGTGAGTTCGAGGTGCCGGATGAATTGGCGCTACCCTGTACCCTGCATGCCGCGATCGAGCGGCTCAAGCGCAGCAGCTTGGCGCTGGAACTGTTCGGCAAAGAGTTTATCGAAGGCTACATTGCCAGCAAGACGCTGGAGCTCAGTAGCTTCTTCGACGAAATTACCCCGTGGGAGCGCCGCGTACTGGCGGCCCACGCCTAAAGTCTGCTCGCCGGGTATGGTCTCGGCGGCCCTGATGGAGCCATGTGCCACCTCATGTCTGTGATCCTCAAGTCATTCCGTTCGCTGTATTTCGCCACCCTGTTGATGCTGTTGGGCTCGGGTTTGTTGAGTACTTACCTGGCGTTGCGGCTGGCGGAAACGGCCGATGGCTTGTGGGTTGGCGCGCTGATGGCAGCCAACTACCTGGGGCTGGTACTGGGCGGCAAGATTGGCCATCGCTTGATTGCCCGGGTCGGGCATATTCGCGCCTATGTCGCCTGCGCTGGCGTGGTCACGGCGGCGGTGCTTGGGCATGGCTTAAGCGATTGGCTGCCCAGTTGGCTGCTGCTGCGCATGCTGGTCGGCCTGGGCATGATGTGTCAGTACATGGTGATCGAAAGCTGGCTCAATGAGCAGGCCGAGACCAGCCAGCGTGGCCAGGTGTTTGCCGGCTATATGGGGGCTTCCTACCTCGGCTTGATCCTCGGTCAGCTGGTGCTGGTGGTGCACCCAGCGCTCGGTCTTGAGCTGTTGATGCTGGTGGCGCTGTGTTTTGCCCTGTGCCTGGTGCCGGTGGCCTTGACCCGCAAGCTGCACCCCGCACCTTTGCACCCGGCGCCGCTGGAAATGCGCTTTTTTATCGAGCGTGTGCCGTTGTCGCTGACCACCATTGTCGTGTCAGGGCTGCTGATCGGTTCGTTCTACGGCCTGGCGCCGCTGTATGGCATGCGCATGGGCTTGTCCACCGAGCAGATCGGTCTGTTTATGGGCTGCTGCATCATCGCCGGCCTGGTGGTGCAGTGGCCATTGGGTTGGCTGTCCGATCGATATGATCGCGTGCAGTTGATTCGTGGTTGCGCCGCTTTGCTGGCGCTGGCTGCGCTGCCCCTGGCGATTCTGCCGCAGGCCAGTTTGCCGCTGTTGTTTGCCGGCGGCTTTGCGGTGTGTGTCTTGCAATTCAGTCTCTACCCGCTGGCGGTGGCGCTGGCCAATGACCATGTCGAAGCCGAGCGGCGGGTATCACTGACGGCCATGCTGCTGGTGACCTTCGGTGTTGGCGCCAGTATCGGGCCGCTGCTGGCGGGCGTGCTGATGCGCTTTCTCGGTGCCAACATGCTGTATGCCTTTGTCTGCGGCTGCGCCTTGATTCTGGTGCTGCGTATCCGCCCGGAGCGCGTCACCCATCTGCATCAGGTCGACGATGCGCCGCTGCACCACATTCCCATGCCGGACAGCACCACCAGCTCGCCGCTGACGGCGGCACTCGACCCGCGTGTCGATGAACAGGTGGTGCACGAGCAGATGCACGATAACAGCACGCTGCAGGAACCGAGCGCCGAACCTGCAGCTGAGTCACCCGTTCAGCCAGAGGTGCGCGGGTGATGCCGCTGCTTAGCGTGGTGATCCCGGTGCGCAATGAGGCCCAGGCGCTGCCGGGCTTGCTGGATGATCTGGCAGAGCTGCGCGCTAGCGGTGCCGAGTTGATCCTGGTCGATGGTGGCAGCCGCGATGGCACCTGCGAGCTGGCGCTGGGGCGGGTTGATCAGTTGCTGAGAACGGCCCCTGGCCGCGCACTGCAGATGAATACCGGCGCAGTGGCGGCCCGCGGTGCATACCTGTGGTTTGTGCACGCCGATACGCGGATCAGTGCCGAGGCCCTCAGAAGTCTGCAGGAGGCGTTGAGCGAACGGCCACTGTGGGGGCGTTTCGATGTGCGACTGTCCGGGCCGGGACTGGCGTTTTGGGTGATCGGTGCGATGATCAGCCTGCGTTCGCGCCTTAGTGGTATTGCCTCGGGTGATCAGGGTATTTTTGTTGCTCGCCAGCATTTCGAGGCCTTGGGTGGTTACGCGCCGATTCCGTTAATGGAGGATGTACAGCTGTGCCGTCGGCTTAAGGCGCTGGCTCGGCCATGTTGTCTGCGTCCGCCTTTATCGACCTCCAGTCGGCGCTGGGAGCAACATGGAATCTGGCGTACTGTGGTGTTGATGTGGTGTTTGCGGTTGGCCTACTACTGTGGCGTCAGCCCGGAAAAACTGGCGCATCAGTATCGTCGAGGGTCGCTGCTATGAAACTGTCGATCTCATTGCATATGCTCGCGCGTGCCCCAGTGGCCGGGCGGGTGAAGACTCGCCTGATCCCGGCGTTGGGGGCTCAGGGTGCTTGTGATTTGCAGCAGCTGCTGCTGGAGCGTGCACTGCAGTTACCGGCTCATGGTTTTAGCGAGCGCTTTCTGTGGCTGGACGATTTGCCCGCTACTGATTTGCAGCAGATGGCGCAACGCCTTGGCTGGACACTGGTCGAACAACCGGCGGGCGATCTGGGTGAGCGCATGCGCCGTATTGCCACCCTGGGGCTGGCGGAAAGCGATGCGGTGATTCTGATCGGCAATGACTGCCCCGCGCTTGATGGCGGTTACCTGGAAGCAGCTTGCGGCGCGCTGCAAGAACAGTCCGTAGTGATCGGCCCTGCAGAAGATGGTGGTTACGTGCTGCTGGGCCTGCGTAGCATGGCTGCCAGCTTGTTCAGCGACATGCCGTGGGGTACTGAGCGCGTCTTCGATCTGACGCTGCAGCGCTTGCAGCAGCTGGACTGGCGTCCGGTGCTGCTGCCTGCGTTATGGGATGTGGATCGGCCTGAGGATCTGTCGCGCCTGGCGGCGTTAAATATCCTGATCTAGAACAGCCCGTCGCTTTCAAAGCGGCGCGCTTCACGTTGTAATTGATAGACGAAGCGTTCGACCAGGCGCTGTTCCTGGCCGCTGATGCGGTGAAAGCGTGCACCAATAAAGGTGGTGTCGACCTTCTCCTCGTACTGCACATGCCGCATCTCAATGGCGGTGGTCATGGCGCCGAAAGGAAAGCGCGCGGTGAAACTTTCGTATACCTGGCCGGCTTGCAGGCTACCGCTGATATTGCCGGGAAAGCGCAGTTTGCAGCCGGTTGCGGAGATATCCAGCAAGTGTCCAGCGTGGACCGTACGTAGTTTGTCACCAGCCAGCTCGATCTTGATCAGTTCGGTCTGTTTGAGTGGTGCGCGAAAGGCGCTGCGCCGTTGGTGGTAGGTCACCTCAAGCGGCATCGGGCTGAAGTAGCAGCGTGCACCTTCATGCTCGGCGATGCGCACGCTCTGCTGGCATTGCCAGGCCACGCGCACGCCTTCGTGGAAGGCCTCGACATTGAATGCTTCACCACTGGTCAGGTAGCGTTCGCCGTCGCTGGGCATCAGTTCATCGAGGATCAGCAAATTTTTCTCGCGATCAACCTCGATCACGTAACTCTGGAAACGTTGGTTCCGTTCGTGAAAGGTGATGATCAGTGGGTCATGGTGTTGTTGCAGTTGGCGCAGGTTGGCAACTATTTCCACCGGTGCCTTGAGCACCTTGGGTGGCTGCGGGCCATCTTCCTGGCTAAAAGGACTGGACACGGTCCATAACTCTCCGAGCAAATGCTATGGCACTAGCATACTGGCGATATGACAGTATGTCCCCTGTGCCTTTTATAGGTTTCAGGCCTGGCTGAGCGGGCGCTGCTGGCTGATTCTAGCGGCACTGCCACGGCTGTCATAGAGGCTGGGCGTCTCGTTGCCACGCAGAATGCCGAGCATACTGTTGGCTGAGGCCTGGCTGGAGCGAATCAGTCGGCCATTGCGCAGGTTGGCCGCTTGGCAGCGTTCGAGCAGGGCGTTGAGCTGATCACCGCGCTCCAGCAGCCGTTCGCCCTGGCTGGACTGTGCGGCAAGCGCTTGCAAACCAATGCGGTCGGGGCTGAGGTTGAGGCTGGCGAGCAGTTGACTGCGCTGCTTGCCGTGCTGGTCGAGCAGGCTAAGCAGCGGCAGCTTGTCAGCCAGAATACTCTGCAGGCGGGGGAGGTCGCGGTCGCTGAGGGCTTGGAATTCGGAGTCGATCAACTCAAGCAACTGCTCGGCGGTGCCGATATCGTGGGTGAACAGTTCAAGCAGGCTGGTGTCGTGCATTGCGGGCTCTTCGGGGTAATAGGCACTTCAGCGCGTGGCATGCAGTGCCTATTGGGCGGCCAATTACCCCAGCGTAGCCCGGTGACTAGCGCTGGGATTCGAAATTAAGCAGTTTGCTGGCGACGCGCTGGCTGTCGACTTGGTAGCTGCCGTCATCGATCGCCTGCTTGAGCTGGGCGACGCGTTCTTTATTGACGGTCGGCTGATCGCGCAGCTTTTCGCTGACTTTTTGTAATTGCTGGGCCTCACGGCTCAGCTGTACCGATTCGCCGCTCTTGCTGGCTTGTTGCGCCTGCTCGACGGGGCTGGGTGCGTTGCCAGGTTGCTTCGCGCCGATGGCTTCGTTCTGGCCGCCTGCCTGTGCACTACCGGTTCGCCCCGAATTGGCTGGCGATGCGGCATTGTTGAGCCGGTTGATATCAATGACCATGATGCAAAACCTCGAGCTGTTTGGACGCTTGCCTAGTTTGTCGGCATCACCCTGAAAAACTTTAGGGCAAAAATGTGCGTCAGTAGCAGTCTAAACACAGTGCGAATAATCGTCAGCTCCTGCGTGCACAAAGTTAAAACAAGAATCATGCCTACATGGCTACTTCTACCTGTCCAGGCCCAACTACACGGGCCCTGATCACCCGGTTTGAACGTTGATTGCGCACACTGATTTGCTTGCCAATTGTGCCATCTGACAAGGCTTCGCCCGGCATCCGCACACTGATACCGCCGCTGCGGGCGCTGATCACTACTTGATCACCTTTGCGTATGGCTTCAGCCATTTGCACATGAATCGGCGCAAGCACCTGGTCTGGCAGCAGTGGGCGCGTCAATTTTTTGCCGATTGCCTGCTTGAGGGTCGTGAGATAGCCCTGGTTGAGTAGGCCCACATCTCGCTCGGCTAACAGCACATCCATATCCGTCAGCAGATTGTCGCGCTTGAGCGGGCGACTGGCGATCACCACTTCACGGTACAGGCGCACTTGTCCAGGCACGAACACTGTCCAGGGTGCAGCGCCGTCACAGCGTACGCGCAGGGTCACGCGGCCAATAGGCTCGGCAGGGCTTTCCAGGGTAGTGGTCAAAGGTTGTGGGCACAGCGGCAGGCGCAGGCGTGGGTCGAGCCGATTGATTTGAACCTCATGACGGCCGGCGATGTTGCTACGCTGTAGGTAATTGCTTACCGCATGCTCAAGAAAAGCTTCGCCAGCGCCGATAAGCTGCTCAGGCCGTGTGGCGTCCGCTGTTGCCAAGGCGCTATAGCCGAGTGCCAGCAAAGCGGGTACAACTGCCAGCCAGTAGCGGCACTTTGCCAGTGAGTGTCGGTTAGTTGTCGTTTCAGTGTTCATATGGGTTGGATAGCAAGGCGCGTGCCGCCTGCTACGCTGACAGCAATCTGTTATTCAAATAAGGAGTTTGGGTATGGCCGGTGTGATGGATTCGGTTAACCAGAGAACTCAGTTGGTTGGGCAGAATCGTTTGGAATTGCTGCTGTTTCGTTTGAACAGCAACCAGCTTTACGGCATCAACGTATTCAAGGTTAAAGAAGTGCTGCAGTGCCCCAAACTCACCGTCATGCCCAAATCCAGTCGGGTCGTTCGCGGTGTGGCCAATATCCGTGGCGGCACCATCCCGATTCTCGATTTGGCCATGGCAACGGGCAATGCACCGCTGGAAAATATCGAGAACAGTTTTGTGATCATTACCGAGTACAACACCAAGGTGCAGGGATTTCTGGTGCACTCGGTCGAGCGTATCGTCAACATGAACTGGGAGTCGATTCATCCGCCACCCAAGGGCACGGGGCGTGATCACTATCTGACAGCGGTGACTCAACTGGATGACAAGATGGTTGAAATCATCGATGTCGAAAAAGTCCTGGCTGAGGTGGCGCCGACATCGGAAGTGATCTCCGCAGGCGTCTTGGACTCCCGCACCCAGGCCCGTGCGGTAAGCAAACGCGTACTGACCTGTGATGATTCCTCAGTGGCGCGCAAGCAGGTAACCCGTTGCCTGGAGACTGTTGGCGTGGAGGTGGTGGCGCTGAACGACGGGCGTCAGGCGCTGGATTATCTGAAGGCGATGGTTGAAGAAGGCAAAAATCCTGCAGAAGAATTTTTGATGCTGATTTCCGACATCGAAATGCCGGAAATGGATGGCTATACGCTGACGGCGGAGATTCGTGCCGATCCGCGCATGCAAAAGCTGCATATCATCTTGCATACTTCGCTTTCTGGCGTGTTCAACCAGGCTATGGTGAAGAAAGTGGGGGCAGATGATTTTCTCGCCAAGTTTCGCCCGGATGACCTGGCTGCGCGGGTAGCTGAACGCATCAATATTGCGGCAGGGGACTGAGGGGCAACCCTCAGTGAAAGGTATGTTTGTCGAGGCCTCGCGAGTGTCTACAGGTAATTTGGATTTCGAACAGTTCCGGACTTTCCTGGAAAAAGCTTGCGGCATCCTGCTTGGCACCAACAAGCAGTATTTAGTTTCCAGTCGGCTTAACAAGTTGATGGAGCAGAACAGCATCAAGACCCTGGGTGAGCTGGTGCAGCGCATGCAGACGCAGCCACGCAGCGGTTTGCGCGAGCAGGTGGTCGATGCCATGACCACCAACGAAACCCTGTGGTTTCGTGATACCTATCCGTTTGAAGTGCTGAAGAACCGCGTACTGCCGGAAATGATCAAAGCCAGCCCCGGTCAGCGCCTGCGTATCTGGTCGGCGGCCTGTTCCTCGGGTCAGGAGCCTTATTCGCTGTCGATGACCATCGACGAGTTCGAGAAGACCAATATCGGTCAGCTCAAGGGTGGCTTGCAGATCGTGGCCACCGACCTTTCGCCGACCATGTTGGCCAACTGCAAGTCCGGTGAGTACGACAGCCTGGCGATGGGTCGTGGCCTTTCTCAAGAGCGGCTGCAGCGTTATTTCGACCCCAAAGGGCCGGGGCGCTGGGTGATCAAGTCCGCCATCCGCAACCGCATCGAGTTTCGTCCACTGAACCTATTGGACAGTTACGCCAGCCTCGGCAAGTTCGACGTGGTGTTCTGCCGCAACGTGCTGATCTACTTCTCGGCCGAGGTGAAGAAGGACATCCTCACGCGCATTCATGCCATGTTAAAACCTGGCGGTTATCTGTTTCTCGGGGCTTCTGAAGCGCTCAACGGCCTGCCTAACCACTACCAGATGGTGCAGTGCAGCCCTGGGATCATCTACAAAGCGAAGTAATAGTCGCAGGGTTGAAAAAAACGGGAGGCCATCGGCCTCCCGTTTTTATTGTCGGCAGCTTTGATTCTGACCCTACAAGGTGCTGGCCTGGGCTGCGGGTATGGGCGGCAGGCACTGGCTGTAGGTATCCGGCTCAAGGTAGGGTTGCAGAATTGGCGCCATGCCTTTGAGTACCTGCACCGGCAGCGCGGAGGTGAAGCGGAAGCTTTCTGCGGCGCGGCCGGGGACGAAGGCGGTGAGGGTGCCGTAGTGGCGCGGGCCGAGGTAGAAGACAAAGGTTGCGGTGCGGTTCATCGCCCGCGAGCTGAGCACCCGGCCGCCCGCGCCGACGGTTTCGATGCGGTTATCACCAGTGCCCGTTTTGCCGCCAACCTTGAGCGGTTGGCCATCGGCCTGGGTAAAGCTGCCGAGTAGGCGCCGCGCGGTGCCGGCTTCCACCACATCGGCGAGGGCGCTGCGCAGTGCGGCCGCGACCTCCGAGGCCATGACGCGCTTGCCCTCGGTATGGTCGCGTACCACCAGGGTGTCGTAGGGCGTATCGGCGGCAAAATGCAGGCTGTCGATGCGTGCGGTGGGTTGCCGAATACCATCGTTCTGGATAATTCCGACCAGTTCGGCCAGCGCCGCCGGGCGGTCGCCGGAGCTGCCGATGGCGGTGGCCAGCGACGGCACCAGATGGGCAAAGGGGTAGCCGAGGTTTTGCCAGCGCCGGTGAATATCGAGGAAGGCTTCGACCTCCAGCATGATGCGGATGCGGCTGTCGCGCGCGCTCTTGTGCCGGCTGCGGAACAGCCAGCCGTAAACTTCCTGGCGTTCGTCCTGGCTGGCGGCCACCGCGTTGCTGAAGCTGGCTTGCGGTTGTTCGATCAGATAACCCAACAGCCACAGTTCAAGCGGGTGGACGCGGGCGATATAGCCCTGGTCCGGCAGGCTGTAGGCGCCGGGGCCGTAGGTTTTATACAGCTCGGCGATGCGTTTATCGCTGAGTTTTTCCTGTGGCAGGTACTTGCGCAAAAAGGCGGCGAAGCTGGTTTCGTCGGCCTGCGGCATCAGGTAGCGGTGCACGGCGGCGAGGCGTACCGGGCTGTGGCGCAGGCCATTGAGAAAGGTATCGAGGCGTTGTTGTTCAGGTTGATCCTGGTATTTACGCCAGAAGCGCAGCAGGAAGGTGGTGCCTTCGCGGTCAGCGAAGTCTTGCAGATAGGCCTGGCGGCGCGGGTCTTTGTCGTCCTTGAGCAGTTCGGCGCTGTTGTTCGGGCCCTGATAGGTGCTGTAGCGCACCAGGTCACGCATCAGGCGAATAAACGGCAGGTTGAGCGACTCGCGCAGGGCTTCGCGCATGCTGGCGATGCGCTGGTTATCCTCACGGCGGAAGTTGGCGAAGGTGTGAATGCCGCCGCCGGTAAAGAAGCGCTCGCCTGGGCTGGCTGAGTATTTGCGCTCCAGCGCGGCATCCAGCATGGCCGGCAGGCTGGCGTTGGGGGTGCTTTGCAAATAAGCGATGGCCCAGCGCGTGATGTTGTCTTCGGCGTTGACCGCGCGCAATTCGCTGGCGCTCTGCCCCGCGTGGCGCTGGTGCAGTTCGGCAATGATTTCCAGGTAGGTGGCCAGCACCCTGAGCTTGGCGGTGGAGCCCAGCTCCAGCTTGCTGCCTTCGTTGATGTCGAACGGCTGGTCGGTGCTGTCGGTCTGCACGCGCACCACGCTGCCGTTACTGGTGCGTTCGAACAGGGTGAAGCTGTAACGCACGTCTGCGGTTTTTTCCGGGGACAGCAAGCGCTCGCCAAACAGGCCGATCTGCCCGGCAAATTCCGGGTCGGCCAATTGCTGCAGGTAGTGGCTGGCGGCTTGCTGTAACTGGTTGTTCAGCGTGCTGGTGGCGCTTAGGTCGAGGCGATCCAGGTCATACAGCGGCATGTTGAGCATGGCGGACAGTCGCGCCCGCGAAACGCTGATGCCCTTGTTGCTGTCCACCGGTTGCAGGTTGGGCTCCAGGGCCCAGTCGCGGTAGCTGAGCGTCTGCTGCAGGGCCGCATCGCGCAGCGCCGCGTCAATCAGGCCGCCGCCCGCGAGCAGGCGGATATGGCTGTCAGTCAGCTCGGCCAGGTCATTACGGCCCTGAGCCAGGTAATAGGACGGGCGGCGCTGGGCAATCATCAGCGCCAGCACCTGACGCAGGGCCAGTCCGCGTTCGGCCAGGCTGGCATCCGGCGAGCGAGTGGGGTCGAGCAGCAGATTGACCCGGGCAAAGTCCGCACCGAACCAGATGCGCAAGCCATCGGCCAGACCATGCACCTCACCATGCCCTGGGGCGGCAGAGAGCGGCACGCTATTGAGGTAGTCACGCACGATATTTTCCCGCGCGGCCAGTGTCTGCGGGCCGCTCTGGTAAGCGCGCACACTGGCGGAAAACATCTGCCGCAGTTTCTCCGTGGCCGACGAGGTCAGGCCGTCCGGGGAGTGGCGATATTTCTCCAGCTGGGTGGCCAGGGTGCTGCCGCCCGCCGATTGATCCTGCATATCCAACAGCTTGCCGACCTGGGAGATGGCCGCCATGACAAAGCGCGGCCAGTCCACCGCGGGGTTGGCCAGCGGCTGCTCGGCGTCGAGCAGCTTGCGGTTCTCGATAAACAGCAAGCTGCCGGCTACCAATGGCGGGATAGCCTTGAAGCTTGGGTAGCGTTGCTGCGGATAGCGGAACTCGTAGAAGGGCGTACCGCTACAGTCACTGATGCGCAGGCCGCTCTGGATTTTCTCCGGGTAGGGCACAAACAGGCCGCGCTGGGCATAGTCGAGCAGGGCGGGGGAGAACTGCGCCTGTTGCTGCACGATAAAACTGCGCTGGCTAAGGCGTTCCAGCATCAAGGGCAGGTAGGTATAGCCCTGGCGCTTATCGAAGGGGCCTTCCTTGGGGTAGATGATCGATGGGCTGGGCCCCGGCTTGACCCGGTAACTGAGGGTTTGTGCGTAGCGGCTGAGTTCCTGGGCCTGAAAGCGCGAGGTCCGCGCTTCCTCAACAAGCAGTAGGCCCGCGACGATGCACAGCAGCAACACCAACAGCCAGAAAGTGACCTTCAGTTTACGGGTGCGTTTGCGCGGGCTGGGTTGCTCGCCGGCCGGCAGGGTGGTGATGTCGAGTTGCCAAGGTGCGCCCATATTCATTTAGCCTGATGTACTCATCCATAGGTTTGACAGGTTGCTGAATAACATCAGCGGGCTTGAACACTGAGTTTCTCTCAGCCGGCCACTGTTTGCAGTTTAGCCGCTGGGACATGGGGCCGGCAGGGATAGGCTTGGCAGACAGAGAATTTTTCGCAGATTTTTATGCGTTGGCGCGTGGATTAACTGATCAGCGGCAATATGGATGCGTGCTAACTGGCGCAGGATTGCCCCTGGCGCTGTGTGCATCCACAGATTGCTAGAATTGTGCCGTGACGCAACAGGCGACGAGTGAGCTATGCAGCGCGACCATCGGGAGCAACTTAACCTCAGCTGGCAGGCCAATGCCGACGCCTGGACCGCGGCCGTGCGCGAGCAACGCATCGAGAGTCGCCGGCTGGTGACCGATGCGGCGATCATCCAGGCGATTCTCGCCCTGGCGCCCAAGCGCGTGCTGGATCTGGGCTGTGGCGAGGGCTGGTTGTGCCGTGGGCTGCTCGAGTATGGCATTGAGGCTATCGGTGTGGATGCGTCCGCCCCGCTGATCGCCATGGCGCAACAGGCGGCCGGCGGCGCGTCGCAGTATCGGGTATGCGGCTATGCCGAGCTGGAAAGCCAGGCTGCGCAGCTGGGGCGTTTCGATACGCTGGTGGGTAATTTCGCCCTGCTGGAAGAGCCGCTGGCGCCCACCCTGGATGCTCTGCATGGCTTGCTGGCAGAAGATGGCCGGCTGCTGATCCAGACTCTGCATCCTTGGCGTGCCTGCAATAACGCGGGTTATCGCGACGGTTGGCGGGTGGAAACCTTTGCCGGCTTCGGCGAGGGCTTTGCCCAGCCGATGCCCTGGTTCTTTCGCACGCTGGAGTCCTGGCTGGGGCTGTTCAGCGAAACCGGCTGGCGCCTGCAATGGCTGCAGGAACCGTTGCACCCGGAGAGCGAACAGCCGGTGTCGCTTCTGATGTTGCTAAGTTCCGAGCGCAACTGAATTCGGCAGCCCAGCACAGGGCCCAAACGACTTAGGCGCGGCGCTGACGGTCTTCGGCATAGCGGCGCAGTACCCATTGGCCGGCCGGGTGGGCGTGCAGCTCATCGAGGAAGGCCTGGGTTTTCTCATCATGCCCGGCGATGTGCTCCCACGGCGTGCCCGCCGGGGTGAACAACGGAGCGAACAGGGCGGCGGCGCTGATGTCGGCCAGGCTCAGTTGCTCACCGACCAGATAGCGTGATGGATCGCCGTGAATGCGCGACTCGATCAGCGCCAGGCCTTCGAGCAATTCGGCCTGGGACTTCGCCACCCGCGGCGGGGTCACGCCATACAGGCGCTGCACACCGTTGATCAGCACCGGCTTCATCAGGTCGCGCAAGCCCAGCAGTGGGCGGTAGACCTTGAGCATGGCGTGCATCACCGAGTCCCACTGCTTGATCTGGCCATAGAGCCAGCGGCGTACGTGTACACCGAGGCGGTCGAACTGTTCTTCCAGCTCCAGTACCTCGGCGCGTTGTGCGGCGTCGGTCGGCAGCAGTGGGCGCTCTGGATAGCGCTGTTCCAGGTACAGGGCGATCTGCGTGGAATCGCCGATTACGCGCTCACCATCCTTGAGGATCGGCAGGGTGACGATGCCCGCCATACGCTTGCTCTTCAGCCGATGCAGGCCGGGGAACAGATTGTCTACCTGAAAATCGAGGCCCTTGTGATCCAGGTGCCAGCGGGTTTTTTCGCAGTAGTGGGAAATTGGGAACTGATAAAGCGTACGCATAGTGGACCCTCAGCAATGATCTGCCGAGTGTACGGGCTGGCGGCCTGACTACCCAGTCGCAACCGGCAGTCCAGGCTTTCGTTGGGGGAGAATGCAATGCTGACCCGGGGCGGTACAACTAAGAATCTGCTTACGATCCTGCGAGCTAGAGTCCTGCAAGGCAAAAACAGGCGAGGAAGCGGAGTGCACTGTTGTACATGAGCATTACTCGCTTCACTCGCCCTTCGGGCCGCGCTAAAGCGCGTTAGCCACAAGTGGCTTGCCGAGCCTGTTTTTAACGCAGCAGGGCCGACGCGCAGCTGATCGTAAGTAGATTCTATGGCGTGCGTTGCAACTCGACCTTTCTGCTGGCACTGGCCAGCAGGTGTTCCGGCAGGTCAAGCAGGTCGTCGTCGAAGGTCTCCAGCGGCGGTGGGCGACGCTCGAAGCGCGCGCCCAGTACCAGCAGGCAAGGCGTCAATAACAGGGTCAGCACCGTGGCGAAGCTCAGGCCGCCGGCAATCGCACTGGACAGCTGGGTCCACCACTGGGTCGACGGCGCGCCAACGCCCAGGCTGGGGGTGAGCAGGTCGACGTTGACCCCGATCACCATCGGTACCAGGCCCAGCACCGTGGTTACGGCGGTCAGCAGTACCGGGCGCAGGCGCAGGCTGCCGGTTTCCAGCGCCGCTTCGCGCGGTTCCAAACCCTGGCGACGCAGTTGGTTGTAGGTGTCGATCAGGATGATGTTGTTGTTCACCACGATGCCGGCCAGGGCGATCAGGCCCATGCCGACCATGACGATGCCGAACGACTGGTCGTTGATCAGCAGGCCCATCAGTACCCCGGCGGTGGACAGGACGATGGCGGAGAGCACCAGCAGCGATTGATAGATGCTGTTGAACTGGGTCACCAGGATGATAAACATCAGGAAGATCGCCACCGCAAAGGCGCTGCCGAGGAAGGTCGCGGCTTCACGCTGGTCGGCATCCTCGCCGGCGAACTTCACCTGCACATCGCTGGACACCTCGCCCATGGCCTCACGCAGGGCTTGCAGCCGTTCGTCCAGGCGTGCGCCTTCGGCCAGGTCGGCCTGCAGGGTGATGGTGCGGTTGCCGTCGACCCGGCGCAGGGTGCCGACCTTCGGCGCCTGTTGCAGCGAGACGAAGTTGCTCAGGGGAATCTGCCCGGCCGGGGTGTTCAGGGTCAGCCGGCCGAGCTGGTCGAGGGAGCGCCAGTTGGCCGGCAGGCGCACGCGGATATCCACCTCGTCAGTGGCGTCTTCGGGGCGGTAGGTGGCCAGTTTCAGGCCGTTGGTGACCATCTGCACGGCATTGCCCACGCTCAGCACGTCCGCGCCGAAGCGTGCCGCCGCCTCGCGGTCGACCTTGATCCGCCATTCGATACCCGGCAGGGCGCGGTCATCCTCGATATCCTTGAAGCCGCCCAGGCGCTGCATATGGGCGCGCACCTGCTCGACCGACTGTTCGGCCTTGGCCGGGCTCAGTGAGCTGATCTGCAATTTCACCGGCTTGCCGCTGCTCGGGCCATCCTCCTGTTCGCGGAACTCCAGGACGATGCCCGGGATATCCGCAGTACGCGTGCGCATGTCCGCAAGAATCTTGCCGGCCGAACGCCGCTCGTGCCATTCGACGAACTGGAACTGCAGGGTGCCGATCACATCCGCACCGAGCTGGCCGTCCGGCTGCGCCAGGGAGCGGGCATACAGTGCCTTGACCTCGCTCATGCCGAGCAGGCGGTTTTCCACCTGCTGCAGCAGGGCGTCCTTCTCCTGCACCGACAAATCGCCACGGGCGCGCAGCCAGATTTGCGCGCTCTCCGGTTCGACTTCGGGGAAGAACTCCACGCCATGGTTAAAGCGGCCATAGGCGGTGTAGATCAGCGCGATCAGCGCGAGCAGGCCCAGCAGGGTCAGTCCTGGGCGCTTCAGCAGCGTGCTCAGCAGGCGGCGATAAGCGACGGCGCCACGGCCAGGCTGGGCCGACTGCGGCAGTGGCTGGCCACCGGTGACTGCACCCAGTACTGGCAGAAACACCAGGGCCATGGCCAGCGAGGCGAGCAGGCAGACGATCACCGTGGCCGGCAGGTATTTCATAAACTGGCCGACCACCCCTGGCCAGAACAGCAGCGGCAGAAACACCACCAGGGTGGTGGCGGTGGAGGCGATGACCGGCCAGGCCATCCGCGTGGCCGCATTGGCCCAGGCCTGGCGCGGCGTTTGCCCCTGGTGCAGGTAACGGTCGGCCAGCTCAGACACCACAATGGCACCATCCACCAGCATGCCGGCCACCAGAATCAGGCTGAACAGCACGACGATATTGAGGGTGAAGCCGAGCAGCCAGATCAGCAGAATGCCGGTCAGAAAGGCCCCCGGAATGGTCAGTCCGACTAATAGCGCCGAGCGCAGGCCCATGCTCGCCACCACCAGAATCAGCACCAGCACGATGGCGGTCATGACGTTGTTGAGCAGGTCGCCAAGCATGCTCTTGACCTCCTGCGACTGATCCATGATGTAGCTGACTTCCAGCCCTTCGGGCAGCAGCGGCTGGGCCTTGAGCAGCAGCGCCTTGACCTGCTCAATGGTGTCGATGATGTTGGCGCCGCTGCGCTTGGCCACTTCCAGCACGATGGCCGGCTGGCCGTTGATCCGCGCGTAGCCGGTGGGATCCTTGAAGGTGCGGTGAATGGTGGCGACATCGCCGAAGGTCACCACGCTGCCCGCCACCACCTTGATCGGCAAGCTCAGCACGTCTTCGAGGTCTTCGATCACCCCGGGCACTTTCATGCTCATGCGCCCGGCGCCGGTGTCCAGGCTGCCGGCGGCGACCAGGCGGTTGTTGCGGCTGACCAGGTTGAACAGCTCGTTGTAATCGATGCCGTAGCTGTCGAGCACCTGCGGGTCGACAACGATTTCCAGCAGGTCTTCGCGATCGCCGCCGATTTCCACCGAGAGCACCTCGGCGATGCCTTCGACGTTCTCTTTCAGGCGGCGGGCGATATACACCAGCTCGGTTTCGGCAATCGGCCCGGACAGGCCAATCGACAGCACCGGAAACAGCGCCACGTTGACTTCATTGACCGTGGGTTCCTCGGCCTCTTCCGGCAGTTTGCTGCGCGCGGTATCGACCTTCTCGCGCACATCGGCCAGGGCCAGCTTGGCATTGAAGCCGGCATCGAATTCCAGGGTTACCGAGGCATGGCCCTCGCTGGCCATGGAGCGCATTTCCTTGACCCCTTCGAGGCTGCGCAGCTCCTGCTCCAGGGGCCTTACCAGCAGGCGCTCGGCGTCCTCCGGGCTGATGCCTTCGAGGGTCACCGAAACATAAATGATCGGGATGCTGACATCCGGGTTGGCTTCCTTGGGGATGGCGACATACGCCGCCAGGCCGCCGAGCATCAGAAACAGCAGCAACAACAGGCTGGTGCGGCTGCGATCCAGCGCCGCAGCGATCAGGCCATGCATATCAGCTCCCCCCTTTGGCCAGCTGGCTGATCACCTGCTGGCCCGGCTCGACAAAGCCCTGGCCGAGAGTGATCAAGGCCACCCGGTTGGGCAGGCCGCTGACCCAGGCGCCCTGGTTGTCGACGCTGATCAGCTGTACCGGGGTGAACTCCACCTGTTGCTGCTCGTTGACCCACTTGACGCCATGCCGGCCGGCTTTATCCAGGCTCAGCAGGGCGGGTGACAGGCGATGGGCCAGGGCTTCGCCGGTCTGTACATGCAGGGTCGCGCTGGCACCGGCCAGACGCAGGGCCTGCGGGTTGGCAACCTTGACCTCGATACGGAAGCTGCGTGAGCCGGGATCGGCGGCGGCGGCGATAAAGTGCAGCTCGCCCTGTAGCTCGCGGCCGTCGAGTAGTTCAACCTTAACCGGCTGACCCAGCTTGAGCTGGGTGACTTCCTGCTGGGCGATCTGCGCGCTGACCTTGAGCTGGCTGATGTCCACCAGGGTCAGCAGACTCTGCCCGGGCTGGACGAAATCGCCCAGCTCGACCATGCGCTGGTCATACACCCCGGCAAAGGGCGCGTTGATCTGCGTGTTGCCCAGCTGGATGCGCGCCAGGTCGAGTTCGGCGCGGGCCTTGGCCAGTTCGCTCTGCAGGCGAATCAGCTCGTTGCTGGAGACCAGGTTGCGTTCACGCAGGCGTTCGGCCGCGCTGGCATCGGCGGCGCGCTGGCGTACATCGGCCTCACCCTTGGCCACCTGGGCCGGGCGGTTGTCCGTGGACAGGCTGAGTAGCAGCTGACCTTGCTTGACCGGCTTGCCTTTGTCCTGATCCAGGCGCGTCACCGTGGCGCTGAGCTGCGCGCGCAATTCGACCCGGCGCCAGGCTTCGATCTGCCCCTGCACCACATGCTGGCGCTGCATCGGGCGGGCTTCCAGCCACTGCACTTCGACCTTGGTCAGGCCCGGTTTTTCCGCCGGCGCATCGGCCGTGGCGGTTGCCTGAGCCTTGAACAGCGAGCCGCTGATTAGCCAGAGCGCGAGCAGCAGACTGATGGCGATGGCGATCAACCAGGGACGTTTGGACAACTGACTGAACATGGTGGCTACTCGTGGCGAATGGGTTGAGCAAGCAGTTCGGCGGCCTGGGTACGCAGGCCGGCAATGATGAAATCGGTGACGCGGGCGAAATAGTCATCCAGGGCAATCGGTTCGGCCCAGTGGGCAAAGCCACCGGAGGCGATGCGCGCCATTACCCCGTTGACGCAGGCTTCGACGCCCCACAGCAGGTTCTGGCAGTCGCTTTGCTCGAGGGCTTGGGTGCCCAGGGTCTCGTTGAGCATCTCGGCGAAGAAACGCTGATAGTCGCGCTCCAAGTCGAGGAACTGCTGGCGCGAGTGGGCATCCAGGCGTTCCTGGAATTCCGGCCGGTCACAGTGCAGGCACAGCTGCGCCTGGATCGGATTGCTCAGCATCTGCTCGAAGGCGCGCAGGATCACCTGGCGCATGGCCTGCTGTGGTGCATTGGCGGCATGCAGGGCGCGCAGTTCGGTCAGGTCGGCGCGGGAGCGATCCAGCACCAGGCGCGCATACAGTGCCTCCTTACTGGGGAAGTGCTTGTACACTGTGCCCTTGCCGATAGCGGCGGCAATCGCCACCTCGGCAATGGTTACCCGGTCCCAGGGCTGTTCACTGAACAGCTGGCGCGCGGCGGCGAGGATGGCGTGCTCGCGCTGCCCGAAGAGTTGATCCTGTAGGCGCATGGTGATTCGATTTCAGATGTGTGACCGCTGGTCATGCTATGACTCTTGGTCATGATGGGCAAGCGGGTAGATGTAACAATGCTTGGCACCGTGTTTTTCAGGGGGCATGTCCCTACGCGACCTGGCTCTGGTAGCCCGGATGCAATCCGGCAGCGGTTTAAAGGCTGTTAGCGCTGCCCGCGGATTTTATCCGGGCTACGACAGCGACACCACGTAAGCCGTGAACGAACGGGCGCAGCCAAGGCGCGTTGCGCTAACCACGGTATTTCCAACCCTGGAACTGATTTCCAGCAATTGTTATCCGCCAGGCAGGGAGCTAGACTGCCAGCCATGAACGCCTTCCCTCGCCTGTGTCTGCTGCTGTTGCTGGCCCTGGTTCTGCCCTTGCAGAGCCTGGCGAGTGTGCTGCCGACCGGCGAACCCTGCCCCATGAGCCAGGACGCGCCGCAGGCGAGCGACTGCTGCGACGAGGCGGCGATGCAAGTCAGCGGTCAGCTGTGCCCGGATATGAGCAAATGCCCCAGCGCCGGCCTGCCCTTGGCCGATGGCTACGGCTTGAAACTCAAGCTGTTGCCGGCTGCCAGCAACGCCCCGTTGTATAGCCAAGCCGAACCCCTGTCCCGCCCCTCCCTTGCCCCCTGGCGCCCCCCCCGCGGCTGATTCCCGTCCCGTTGCAAACCCCGTCGTGCGGCCCCCGGCTGCGCGGTGGCCGTTGCGCGTCCCGCTGGGGTGCGCGATATCGACAGGAATTATCGCCATGTGCCATTTTCTCTCCATCTGCGCACGCCTCGCGGCCGCTGTATTGGGCGCGCTTGCGCTGAGCCTGCCAGCGGCGGCGCTGACCCTCGAGGAAGCGCTGCGCCAGGCCGAACGCGAAGCCCCCTCGCTGCTGGCCCAAGCCGCCGAGGTCGAGGCCGCGCGCAGCTTGGCCATACCCGCCGGCGAACTGCCCGACCCCAAGTTGCTGCTGGGTGTGCAGAACTTCCCTATCGGCGGGCCGGATCGCGGCAGCCTCGACGACGACTTTATGACCATGCAGATGATCGGCGTGATGCAGGAGGTGCCCAACCGCGCCAAGCGTCGCGCCCGCGTCGCAGTGGCTGAGGCCGGCGTCGAACGCGCGGCCGCGCAGCAGCAGGTCGAGCGCCTGCGGGTACGCCGGCAAACCGCGTTGGCCTGGATTGCCGCCCGCGCCGTCGAGCAGAAGCTGAGCCTGTTCAAAGACCTCTACGGCGAAAACGAGCTGCTGGCCAAAGCGGTGCGCGCCAGCATTGCCGGTGGGCGCGGCCAGGCGGCCGACAGCGTCGGGCCAAAACTGGAAGCGGCGTTGCTCGCCGAGCAGGAAGACCAGCTGCTGCAGCAACTCAGCCAGCAGCGGGCGGCGTTGCGCCGTTGGGTCGGCGCCAAAGCCGATGAGCCCCTGTCCGGTCGCCTGCCGAACTGGCCGGTGGATGCCGAACACTATCGGCAGAGTCTGCAACGTCATCCCGAGCTGGCGCTGTTCGAGCCCATGACGAATGAGGCGCAAGCCCAAGTGCGTCAGGCCGTGGCGGACAAGCAAGCCGACTGGAGTTGGGAGCTGGCCTATCAGAAACGCGGCCCGGTCTTCGGCGACATGCTCTCGTTGCAATTGAGCTTCGATCTGCCGCTGTTCCCGGGCTCGCGGCAGAACCCCAGGATCGCCGCCAAGCAGGCCACGCTCAGCCAGTTGTACGCCGAACGTCAGGCGGCCGAGCGCGAGCAGGCGCAGCAGTTGGCTGACGACCTGGCCGAGTACCAGCGATTCGACCGCGCGCTACGCCGCAGTGAGGACAGCCTGCTGCCGCTGGCCGAGGAAAAGGTCGCGCTGACCCTGGCTGGCTATCGAGCTGGCGCGAATGAATTGACCAGCGTGATCGCTGCCCGCCGCGAACGGGTCGAGGCGCGCCTGAAACACATCGACTTCGCCCAAGCGCGGGCGCAGAGCAGCGCCCGCCTGCATTTCGCTTATGAAGAGGTGAGCCAATGAGTGCTCGACTGGTAAAAAGTACGTTGTTGGCCACGCTGGTATTGGCGATAGGCGCAGCCGGTGGTTACTGGTTTGCCCAGCAGTCGGCCAGTGCCGTGCATAACCCGGCCAGCGCCCAGGCGGGAGCCGCTGCGGCAGATGAGCGCAAGGTGCTGTATTGGTACGACCCCATGCTGCCGCAGCACAAGTTCGACCAGCCGGGCAAGTCGCCCTTTATGGACATGCAATTGGTGCCGCGCTATGCCGACGAGGGCGGCGACAGCGCCGCCGTCAGCATCGACGCGAGCATTACCCAGAACCTCGGCATGCGCCTGGTCCCGGTGACCCGTGGGGCGTTGGCCAACAGCCTGGAAGCGGTCGGCAATCTGACCTTCAATAGCCGTGATATCGCCGTGGTGCAGGCGCGTACGGGCGGCTTCGTCGAGCGGGTCTACGCCCGCGCGCCCGAGGATCTGCTCGAAGCCGGCGCGCCCCTGGCCGACCTGTTGGTACCCGCGTGGGTCAGTGCCCAGGAGGACTATCTGGCCCTGCGTGACGCTGGCGACTCCGCCCTGCTGGCGGCCGCGCGTCAACGCCTGCGTCTGGCCGGCATGCCAGCAGCATTGGTCAGCCAGTTTGAGCGCAGCGGCAAAGTACAGGCGCTGTGGACGGTGACCAGCCCGATTGCCGGCGTGCTGCAACAGCTCGATGTACGCGAGGGCATGACCCTGATGGCGGGTGACACCCTGGCCACCATCAATGGCTTGCGCAGTGTCTGGCTCGATGTGGCGGTGCCCGAGGCCGAAGCCCAGGGCCTGGATCCAGGCCAGGTGGTCGAGGCGCGCTTGCCGGCGTTCCCCGGCGAGGTACTGCAGGGCAGCATCGACGCCATCCTGCCCCAGGCCAATCTGGACAGCCGCACCCTGCGCGTACGGGTCGTGCTGGACAATCCCGATGGCCGCCTGCGGCCAGGGCTGACTGCCCAGGTACGGCTGGCTCGCCCGGCCGAGGCCGATGTGTTGTTGCTGCCGAGCGAGGCGGTGATCCGCAGTGGCCGCCGCGCCCTGGTGATGCTCGCCGAGGGCGAGGGGCGTTTCCGCCCGGTAGAAGTGCGCCTGGGCCAGGAAGCCGCGGGCAACACGCAGATACTCGAAGGCCTGGAGGAGGGCCAGCAGGTGGTCGCTTCCGGACAGTTCCTGCTCGATTCCGAGGCCAGCCTGCGCGGCATTATGGCTCAGGAACTGGGCGCGCCGGCGGCCGAGGTCAAGCTGCAACCGGCCCTGCATGAGGCCGAGGGACAGATCGACGGCATCGAAGCCGATGGGGTGATGCTTACCCACGGCCCGTTCAAGACCCTGGGCATGCCGGGCATGAGCATGCTCTTTCCGGTCGCCGATGAGGCGCTGCTGGAGGGTTTCAAAGCCGGCGACCGGGTGCGGGTCGGGGTGCGCGCCGACGATGACGGCATGCAAATCGAACGTATCGAGCATCTGGCGCCGGCGCCACATGGCGAGCATTCCGATCAGGAGGCGCAGCCATGATCGCCGCGTTAATTCGCTGGTCGGTGGCCAACCGCTTTCTGGTGCTGCTGGCGACGCTGTTCGCCACCGCCTGGGGTATCTGGTCGCTGCAAAATACGCCTATCGATGCGCTGCCGGACCTGTCCGATGTGCAGGTGATTATCCGCACGCCCTATGCGGGCCAGGCGCCGCAAATCGTCGAAAATCAGGTGACCTATCCGCTGGCCACCACCATGCTCTCGGTGCCGGGAGCGAAGACCGTGCGTGGTTACTCGTTCTTCGGCGACAGCTTCGTCTATGTCTTGTTCGAGGACGACACCGATCTCTACTGGGCGCGTTCGCGGGTATTGGAATACCTCAGCCAGATCCAGAGCCGCCTGCCGGCCAGCGCCAAACCGTCATTGGGGCCGGACGCCACCGGGGTCGGCTGGATCTACCAGTACGCCCTGGTCGATCGCAGCGGCAAGCATGACCTGGCGCAGCTGCGCGCGTTGCAGGACTGGTTCCTCAAGTTCGAGCTGAAGACCCTGGCCAACGTCGCCGAGGTGGCAACCATCGGCGGCATGGTCAAGCAGTACCAGGTGCAACTCGATCCGATAAAACTGGCCAGCCTGGGTATCACCCAGGCTGAGGTGACGGACGCCATCGGCCGCGCCAACCAGGAAACCGGCGGCGCGGTGCTGGAGCTGGCGGAAAGCGAATTTATGGTGCGCGCCTCGGGTTATCTGCAGACCCTCAACGACTTTCGCGCCATCCCGCTACGCCTGGACGCCGGAGGCGTGCCGGTGACTCTCGGCGAGGTGGCGCATATCCAGCTCGGCCCGGAGATGCGCCGCGGCATCGCCGAACTGGACGGCGAGGGCGAGGTGGTTGGCGGTGTGGTGATCCTGCGCAGCGGCAAGAACGCGCGCAGCACCATCGATGCGGTCAAGGCCAAGCTTGAGCAACTCAAGGCCAGCCTGCCCGAGGGGGTGGAAATCGTCACCACCTATGACCGCAGCCGCTTGATCGACCGCGCGGTGCGCAACCTCGGCGAAAAGCTGGTGGAGGAATTTATCGTCGTTGCGCTGGTCTGCGCGGCCTTTCTCTGGCACCTGCGCTCGTCCTTAGTGGCGATTGTTTCTTTACCGGTCGGGGTATTGATCGCCTTCGCCGTGATGCAGCAGCAGGGCATCAACGCCAATATCATGTCCCTCGGCGGCATCGCCATCGCCATTGGCGCCATGGTCGACGCCGCGGTGGTGATGATCGAGAACGCGCACAAGAAGATCGAGGCCTGGCGCGAAGCGCACCCCGGCGAGGAGCTCAAGGGCGAGCATCACTGGCACGTGATTACCGATGCGGCGGTGGAAGTCGGTCCGGCGCTGTTCTTCTGTCTGCTGATCATCACCCTGTCGTTTATTCCGGTGTTTACCCTGCAAGCCCAGGAAGGCCGGCTGTTCGGCCCGCTGGCGTTCACCAAGACCTATGCCATGGCTGCGGCGGCGGGGCTGTCGGTGACCCTGGTGCCGGTGCTGATGGGTTACTGGATTCGCGGGCGGATTCCCGATGAGGCGCGCAACCCATTGAACCGTGGGTTGATCAGGATCTACCAGCCGGCATTGGATGCGGTATTGGCGTGGCCAAAAACCACCCTGGCGGTTGCCCTGCTGATCTCGCTCAGCACCCTATGGCCGCTGTCGCAGCTGGGCGGCGAGTTCCTGCCGCCGCTGGACGAGGGCGACCTGCTGTATATGCCCTCGGCCTTGCCCGGCCTGTCCGCGCAGAAGGCCGCGCAGTTGCTGCAACAGACCGACCGGATGATCAAGACCGTGCCGGAAGTCGCCCATGTGTTCGGCAAGGCCGGCCGCGCCGAGACCGCCACCGACCCGGCGCCGCTGGAGATGTTCGAGACCACCATCCAGTTCAAGCCGCGCGAGCAATGGCGCGCCGGCATGACCGCGGAAAAACTGGTGGAGGAACTGGACCGGGTGGTGCAGGTGCCGGGGTTGACCAATATCTGGATTCCGCCGATCCGCAACCGCATCGACATGCTCGCCACCGGGATCAAAAGCCCGATCGGGGTCAAGGTCGCCGGCAGCGACCTGGCACAAATCGATGCGACCACCCAGGCCATCGAAAAGGTCGCCAAAGACGTGCCCGGGGTGAGTTCTGCCCTGGCCGAGCGCTTGACCGGCGGGCGCTATATCGATGTTGATATCGACCGCGCGGCGGCCGCGCGTTATGGCCTGAATATCGCCGACGTGCAGGCGATAGTCGCCAGCGCCATCGGCGGCGAGAATGTCGGCGAAACCATCGAGGGGCTGGCGCGTTTTCCCATCAGCGTGCGTTACCCGCGTGAATGGCGCGACTCGCTGAGCGGCCTCGAACAGCTGCCGATCTACACCCCGGCTGGTAGCCAGATCACCCTGGGCACGGTGGCGCGGATCAAGGTCAGCGACGGCCCGCCGATGCTCAAGAGCGAGAATGCACGGCCCTCGGGCTGGGTCTATGTGGATGTGCGCGGCCGCGACCTGGCCTCGGTGGTGGCCGATCTGCGCGCCGCCATCGAGGCGCAGGTCACCCTGCAACCGGGCATCAGCCTGAGCTATTCGGGGCAGTTCGAGTTTCTCGAACGGGCCAACGCGCGGCTCAAGCTGGTGGTGCCGGCCACCCTGCTGATCATCTTCGTCTTGCTCTACCTGTGCTTCGCCCGCTTCGGCGAGGCGCTGCTGATCATGGCCACGCTGCCGTTCGCCCTGACCGGCGGAGTCTGGTTCCTCTACCTGCTCGGCTATCACCTGTCGGTGGCCACCGGGGTCGGCTTTATCGCCCTGGCCGGGGTAGCGGCGGAGTTCGGCGTGATCATGCTGCTCTACCTGAAGAACGCCTGGGCCGAACGCGAGGCAGCCGGCGAGCGCAGCGAGCAGGCGCTGCTTGCGGCGATCCGCGAAGGCGCGGTGCAGCGGGTACGGCCCAAGGCCATGACCGTGGCGGTGATCATCGCCGGCCTACTGCCGATCCTGCTGGGCGGCGGCACCGGCAGCGAAGTGATGAGCCGCATCGCCGCGCCCATGGTCGGCGGCATGCTCAGCGCGCCGCTGCTGTCCTTGCTGGTGCTGCCGGCGGCTTATCAGTTGCTGCGGATGCGCGAGTTGCGTAACGGCTAGAGTGCGCCGTGCGCACCGATGCCTCGTGCGAACGTCGGTGCGCGCGGCGCACTCTACTAGGCTGGTTATCCGGGAGTATCGGGATGAATACACAGGGGCATATCGCCTGGGTCGGCCAGGCCTGGATCGGTCCGGGTCTTGGGCTGTTCCTGGGGCAGGCGGGCAACAACCAGTGCCACCGGCATATGGCTGTGCAACTGGCCATCGGTCTGCAGGAACCGGTACGGGTGGTCACGTCGGACGGGGAACTGTGCGCGCCGGCGGTGGCGATCCGCGCCGGGTTGGAGCACCGCATCGAGGCGAGTCGGCTGCTGTCGATCTACCTCGACCCGTTCTGCGCCGAAGCCCGTGCTTTAAGTCTGAACGAGCCGCTGCAAAGCCTCGCCCTGGGCGATCCTGGGACCTTGCTACAGGCCCTGCAGCGAGTGGACAGCCCGGCAGCCGATCTGCGCCAGGCGCTCAACCTGCTGCTGCGGCTGCCACCGCCAGTTCCCCTTGACCCGCGTCTGCAGCGGCTACTGCCGCTGCTGGACGATCTCGACTGCAGCCTGCAGCAGCTGGCACAGCAAGCACATCTTTCGCCCAGCCGCTTCTCCCACTGGTTCAAAGCGTGCAGTGGCCTGCCGCTGCGCAGCTACCGCAAGTGGCACCGCTTGATCCGTGCCCTGCAGGCCGTTGCCGCCGGGCATAACCTGACCACAGCCGCCCATGCCGCCGGTTTTGCCGATGCGGCGTATTTCTCCCGCAGCTTTCGCAGTCTGCTGGGCCTCGACCCTTCCTCGGCCCTGGAGCGGGTGCAGCTGTATTCGCGCAGCAGCTAAGGTGACTCCGCTCCGTAGGGTGCGCCATGCGCACCATGCCCCGCCCCGTCTGCGCGGTCACAACTTAGCCGTTTTGTTCAAGCGCTCCGGACCTCGCCGGCTGCACAGTGGCCACAGTCACTTGCGAGGAGTCCGCCATGTCCAGTATCCCCACCCCATGCAAACAGCTGATCCGTTGGGGCAGCTATCCGCTGATCTTTGGCGGCAGCGCCGCCCTGTTGCTGAGTCTGCTGTATCGCGGCATCCCGGCCTGGCCGGCGAGCCTGCCGATTGTTGCCCTGGCCTTGCTGGCTGTTGCCCTGCTGGAGCGCCTGCAGCCCTTTCGCCGGGCCTGGCTGGAAGACCATGACGACAGCCTGACCGATTTAATCCACCTGCTGGTCAACCTCAGCCTGATTCAGCTTGGCAGCCTGCTGCTGGGCCTGTTCGGGCCCTGGTTGAGTCTGGAGCTGTTTCCCCTGCACTGGCCCTGGTGGGCGCAGTTGCTGCTGGTGGCGCTTGTGATCGATTGCGGTCTGTACCTGATGCACCGCGCCAGCCACAGATCCGCCTGGCTATGGCAGCTGCATGCCCCGCACCACAGCGCCGAGCGCCTGTATTGGGTCAACGGCGAGCGCCGCCATCCGCTGAGCGCCTTGTTGCTGGCCGGTCCCGGCCTGTTGCTGCTGGCCCTGCTCGGCGCGCCGGCCGAGCTGAGCGCCACCTGGTTTGCTCTGCTCACCGTGCACCTGGCTTTCCAGCACGCCAATCTGGACTACGACCTCGGCCCGCTGCGGCGGCTGCTAGCGGTGGCACAGATGCACCGCTGGCACCACAAGCGCGACTTCGAGGACGCCCAGGTCAATTTCGGCGAGTTCCTGCTGCTCTGGGACTGGTTGCTGGGCAGCTACCACGACAGCGCCGACCAGCTCGGCGAGGCCGAAGTCGGGCTGCTCGAGCGCGACTACCCCAGGGGTTACCTGGGTCAGTTGCTGCAGCCCTTTCGTCGAGCGTCACAGGCGCACGGCGCTGAGTCGCCCGAAGCCTGATGCAGGTATGTCCATGTGGTCGGCTGTGGTACCGCTTCAGCCGCCGCGTCGACGACCTGCAAGGCCCAGTAGCGCGCAGCCGAGGCCGACCAGGGCCAGGATCAGCAGCGCCCAGCTGGGCAGGTAGAAGGTGGTGTAGAGCTTCCAGCCCAATGCCGCGATAAGCTGGGAGAACGCGGTGGGAGCGCCGGCCAGGTGGCCGCCCAGGGTGCCGGTAATGGCAAACAGCCCACCTCCGAGCAGGGCCAGAAAGATCAACGCCCAGCCTTGCCTGCCGCTGAAAGCGGCCTTGCCAGCGCGCCAGAGCAGCACGGCGAGCATGCTCCACACAGCCAGCGCCCAGAACGCCATCAGGATATGGTTGCGCACCATGGGGCTGTACAGGTTGGCCTGCCAGGGCCAGACCAGAAAACCACTGACGATGGCCGCCAGGGCACCGAGCAGGCTCAGCACCAGCAGCGGCAGCAGGCTGGCCTGGGCGATATCCGCTGCGCGGCCGCGGCCCATAACCCCCAGCAGCACCAGCAGGGTGGCCAGGGCCCAGAAGGCGATGGGAAAATGCACGAGCATATGATGGATGCCAGTCATGGGCGGTCTCCTTGGCGAGCGGGGGAGAAGCTGAACCACAGCCCGATCAGCGCACCCGCCAGCAGCCACAGGCCGGCGAGCAGGGTCAGGCTCCACTGGCGGATGATGGCGGCGTTGAATTCCATTTCCACGCCATAGTGGGCGAGTTGTTCTTCGCTGTGCCGAGGGCGTACTGGTTTGCCTTCGGCGATGTCGATGCTGCCGGCGTGGGCCCGGCTGTTCAATAGCGGCCAGTTCACCTGGCCCGGGTAGAACAGGGTGGTTTCGAACCAGCTCTGCGACCAGGGCGGCTGCTCGCTGGTGAAGGCCAGCGCCTGGATATCGGCGTTGCGGCCCAGGCCCAGGCTGTAGGGCTGGGAGACATAGTGCCAGCGGCTGCCGCTGGCGTTGCGGTGCACGGCAAAGCCGACATCGTAGCGGCCCTGGTCGAGAAACATCTTGTCCTCCAGGGGCTGGCCGGTATCGCGCTCGCGTACCAGGGTCACGTCCCAGTAACCCTCAGCCCAGCGCGCGGGGCCGTGTACGCGGATATCGCCGCGTGAGCCGCTGCCTTCGCGCAGCAGGTTGCGCGGTATGACGTCGCCGTTCTGCCACTTATGGCTGGGGTCGAAGGGAATGGCGAAGGTTTCGGCCAGGTAGTAGATGCCATCGAAGTCGACGCGCTTGGCTTGCACATCTTCCCAGCGCAGCGCGTGGCTGGGGCGGATATGCGCGGCGAACATCCACAGCGGTTGTTTGCGCTCGGCATCCCAGTTGTCGGTATAGGGCCCGCGGCCGCCATCGGAGAGGCGGTGTTCGGCGATCAGTTGGTCATCCGACAGGCCCAGGGCGTTGGCGCGGCCGGCGCGCCAGTGCCAGAGGTCGAGGAAATAGCCCGCCTTGCGCTGTTCCTGCAAGGCGGCGGCATCCACCACGCTGCGCCAGTCGGCGCTGTCGTGGCGGCTGGCGGGTAGATACTTGCGTACCTCCGATTCGCCAAGGGTCTGGCCCAGGTGCGGGTGAGCGGCCACCTCGGCCGGTTTGGCTTCATCGCTAAAGAAACGGGCCTTGGCACCGGCGGTGATATAGCCGCCGTAACGGCCGAATTCGGGCACGTTGCCGTCGTCCACCAGCATGGTCACGCGGTCCTCATAGGTGCCGTCGGGATCGGGGCCGACGCGCGAGGCCCCATGGCGGACCCACTCGCCGTCGGCAAAACGCAGCATGTCGTGGTAGACATGGGCCTGCTCGGCCGGCCAGCGGTAACGAAAGAAGATGTGCTGCGGGTTGTAGGCCACCTGAATCTGCAGGGGCATGGTCAGTTGCTCGGGGATATAGAGATTGCGGGCGGGGTCGTTATGCACCACCCCGCTGCCCTGGGTCAGCCAGGCCAGCCCCAGAGCCAGGATCAGGCTCGCGAGAACCGCTGGAATCCGCCAAGTGTTCATATCCCTTACCCTCCGGCATGATTGTCAACCGAGTGTGGTCGGACCAACCGGATTGCGCTAATGACCTGGATCAATGCAAGGGGCAAAACCCCCAGTGCTTGTACGCAACCGGTGTCGCCCTCGGCAGGGGGTTATGCCAAGGTGCCGGGAGTTTCACCCACCTACCGAGAAAAGCCGATGTCAGGCATGCCCCTGCTCAGGGCCACCCGCCCTAACTTTCTCCTGCTGGCGCTGCTGTGCGTGGCCCTGGCGATTGCCTTGAGCGGGCGGCAGTTGCCGCTTGTGCAAGGGTTGCAGTTGGTGTCGGTGGTGCTGGGGGCGGTGCTGGCCCATGCAGCGGTCAATCTGCTCAATGAATATCAGGATTTCCGCTCCGGGCTGGACCTGATCACCCAGCGCACGCCGTTTTCCGGCGGCAGTGGTGCGCTGCCGGAAAATCCTGAGGCGGCGGCGCAGGTGCTGGTTGCGGCCCTGGCCGCGTTAGCGCTGGTGGTGTTGATTGGCCTGTATTTCCTCTGGTTACGCGGCTTGCCGATACTCGTGCTCGGCGTCGCCGGGCTGCTACTGGTGATCACCTATACAGGCTGGATAACCCGTTCGCCCTGGCTGTGCCTGCTGGCACCCGGCCTGGGTTTTGGGCCGATCATGATCCTCGGAGTTCAGCTGGCCCTGGGTGGCAGTCCGGATACGGCCACGGTTGTGGTGGCCCTGCTGGTGCTGCTTCTGGTCAGTGAACTGTTGCTGATCAACCAGATCCCGGATGTCAGCGCCGACCGTAAGGTCGGACGTCGTCACCTGCCGATAGTGCTGGGCCTGCACAAGGCCGCGTGGATAGTGGCGATCTTGTTGCTGGGTGCCTACCTGTTATTGGCGGGCGCGCTCTGGCTGGGGCTGCTGCCCATGGCCTACGCACTGGCCGGGCTGACCTTGCCCGCCGCGCTCTGGGTCAGCTGGCGCTTGCCGCAGGTGCTCGACAGGCCAGAGCAACTGCCTCAGGTATTGGGGGGCAATGTGGCTAGCCTGCTGCTTACGCTGGCGCTGCTGGCCTTGGGGCTGTGGCTCGGCGACTGATACGGCCCATAACGCACAGGTTTCGGCGCTGCCTGATGCCGGCTATCAGGCTCCTAACGCTGGGGCACATCAGCCCGTACGCTTACAGGCCCGGTCAATCCTGCTGCGCAGTCGGGGCCCAGGTCACGCCATTGGGACCGCGCCCGGTGGCGTAGGTCGTGATGACCTTGCCCGCCTGCAGGTCGATCACCGACAGGCTGTTGTCATGGATATTGGTGACGAATGCGAAGCTGCCACTGTCGTCCACCGCAACGCCATGCGCGCCCTGGCCAACCTGGTAGGTGGCGACGACCTCGAGGCGTTCGCTATCGATGACCGATACGCTATTGTCCGGCGCGGCCTTGCTGCCTTCATTGGCCACCAGAACCAGGCGTCCGTCCGGGGTGGCATGCACCTGGATAGGTATCCGGCCGACCGCCACCTTCGCCAGCACCTTGCGGGTCTGGCTGTCGATCACCGCGACACTGTTCTCGTCGCGCAGCGATACGAACACCCGCTTGCCATCGGGGGTAAAGCCTACCTGCACCGGTGCCTTGCCCACCGCAATGCGGGCGACCTCCTGGCGTGTGTTCACATCCAGCACCGATACGCTACCGTCCTGCACGTTGGCGACGTAGAGTTCCTTGCCATCAGGGCTGAGACGCAAGCCATGGGGGGATTTTCCGGTGGCGATGCTGGCGATGCTCTTGCGCGCTTGCAGGTCGATCACGGAGACGCTGTTTGCGCCGGCGTTGGTGACGAATGCATGGCGACCGCTGAGGTCGCTGACCACATGGGCCGGATGAGCCCCGACGGCAATTTCTGCCAGCAGCCCCTGCTGAAAGTCATCGATCCGGAACAGTTGCAGGAAGCCTGGCGTGGCTTGCTTGCCATGCCCGTGGTCTGCGCCGCTGCGCTCACCAACTGCCAGCAGATAGCGGCCATCGGCGCTGGCCTGGACGTTGTGCGGCGAGATGCTCAGATCCAGCGACAGGCGCTGGCCATCCTCGAGCAGGATGCGGGTCAACGAGGCGCCCTGTTCGTCGGCGCTGAAGACCTGCCCGCCCGGATTGGCCTGAACCGAGGCGAGGGCAAAAGTGCAAACCGTAGCCAGCAGCCATTGTGGCCACAGAGCGCGCCCCCAGACGGCCGCGGGTTGCTTTGCTTGTGGCAGTCCCTGGCAGTCCTGTGCGCTGGTGCCTGACCAGCGGGTGAGCAGATCAGCAATGCCGCGGCTGAGCGTAGAGGTGGGCATGATGAAGCTCCTGAAAAAGTTGGCGGGTCGCCGGAATGTCGAACCACAGCAAGGACTAGGCGTTTTCCTCGCCCCTACAAGCACGACATCCCCCAGCGAGCGGCGCTTGATCGGGGAAACGATTGCTATGGCTGGGTGGATCAAGCGTTATCCACCCAGCAAAGCCTGTCCGGGTGCCATCAGGGGATGGCCCGGCCCGAGTTACTGGCCGTTCGGCATGGCCTGACTGTCCATCATCTGTTCCATCATTTGCAGCATGTCCTGCATGTTTTCGCCCATGGCCTTTATGCATTGCTGCTGGGTGGCGTCGTCCTTGGCCATGGGGCACTGACTGTTTTGCATGCCCTGGCGCATCATGCCCAATTTGTCCTGCATGGCCTTATGGTGCTCGGCGCGGAATTTCTGGCGTTCCTCGGGCGTCTTGGCGCCATGCATCTTCTGCATCATCTCGTGCATCTTGGCCATGTCCATGTCACCCATCATGCCCATTCCCGCACCAGCAGGGGCAGGGGCGGCCTGTTTGCTTGGCGCGGTTGTGGCGGCGTCTGCCTCGGGGTGATGGGCCTCCTCGGCGAACGCCGGGGCGATCAGCAGCGTGCCGATGAGGGCGAAAGTGCTCAGCGATTTGTAGTTCATGGTGTCTCTCCTGCCTGGTTTAAGGGGTGTTGCGGATAGCGCTCAGGGGAGCGCGCTTGAGCAGTGCGGAATTGACGATCACCGACAGCGACGACAAGGCCATGGCGGCCGCCGCCACAATCGGGTTGAGCAAGCCGAATGCCGCGACTGGAATGCCGATGCTGTTGTAGATAAAGGCCCAGAACAGGTTCTGCTTGATCTTGCGCATGGTCGCGCGCGACAGCTGGATCGAGGCCACCACGTCGCGCACGTCGTTACGGATCAGGATGATGCTGCCGGTCTCCTTGGCCACGTCGGAGCCCGAGCCGATGGCGATGCCGATGTCGGCGGCAGCCAGGGCCGGGGCATCGTTGACGCCGTCGCCGACCATGGCCACCACCTGGCCCTCGCTCTGCAGCTGGCGGATCACCGCGACCTTGTCGTCCGGCAGCACCTCGGCAATCACCCGGCCGATCCCGACCTGGCGTGCCACGGCCTCGGCGGTGCGCCGGTTGTCGCCGCTCAGCAGCACCACCTGGATGCCATTGGCCAGCAGCGCCGCGACGGCCTCGGCGGCTTCCGGCTTGACCGTATCGGCCACGGCGATTACCCCGAGCAGGCGCTGCTCGACGCCAACCAGCATGGCGGTCTTGCCGTCGGCCTCCAGCGTCACCAGGCTCGCCTCGGCCGCGTCGATAGCGATGCCCTCGCGGGCGAACAGGCGCCGGTTGCCCAGCCAGACCCTGCGGCCCTCGACCGTGCCGGCGATGCCATGGCCGGCGATGCCTTCGATCCCGTCGGCCTTCGGCAGGCGCATGCCGCGCTGGCGGGCGGCACGCACTATGGCTTCGCCCAGCGGATGTTCGGAGCCGGACTCGACGGCGGCGGCCAGCTGCAGGACCTCGTCCTCGGTGGCGCCGAAGGCCAGCAGGTCGGTCAGCTCGGGTTCGCCGCGGGTGATGGTGCCGGTCTTGTCGAACACCACGGTGGAGAGTTTTTCCGCCCGCTCCAGCACTTCGCCGCCGCGGATCAGGATGCCCTGGTCGGCGCCCTTGCCGACGCCGACCATCAGCGCGGCAGGCGTTGCCACGCCGAGCGCGCAGGGGCAGGAGATGATCAGCACGGCGATAAAGGCCATCAGCCCCTGGGGAAAGCTGCCGGCCAGCCACCAGCCGAACAGCGCCAGAAAGGCCACCGCCACCACCGCCGGGACAAAGTAGGCGGTGACCTGGTCGGCCAGGCGCTGGATCTGCGCGGTGCTGCCCTGCGCCTCTTCGACCATCTTGATGATCTGCGCCAGCGCCGTGTCGGCGCCGATCCGGCTGGCCCTGAAGCGGAACACCCCGCTGCGGTTGAGGGTCCCGCCGATCACCGTGCTGCCCGGACGCTTGTCGACCGGCATCGATTCGCCGGTCAGCATCGATTCGTCGATGCTCGTCTGGCCTTCGCTGACCTCGCCGTCGGTGGGGATCTTCTCGCCGGGTTTGACCACCAGCAGCTCGCCGACCATGACACTTTCCGCCGGCAGCTCGACCTCCTCGCCATCGCGGATTACGTGGGCGATCGCCGGCTTGAGGTCGAGCAGGCGGCGCACCGCGGCCGAGGATTTCTTCTTGATGATCTCCTCCATGTACTTGCCCAGCAGGACGAAGGCGATGATCACCGCCGACACCTCGAAATACACCTCGCGCTCGCCCACCTTGACTGGCAGCACCTCGGGGAAGAACAGCACCGCCACGCTGTAGAAGTAGGCCACCGAGGTGCCCATGGCGATGAGGAAGTCCATGTTGATATTGCGCGTGCGGATGGCATTCCATGCGCCCTGGTAGAAGCTCCAGCCGCCGATAAACTGCACCGGCGTCACCAGCAGGAACAGCCACATGCCCCAGGTGAAAAACGGCAGCGCGTCGAACGGCACCCAGGACATCAGCATGGCGCCGGTGGCCAGGCCGATAAAGGCGCCGGCGCGCAGCAGGGCCAGGGCCAGCACCCCGGTCAGGGCGATGGCCACGCGGGTCTGCATGGCTTTCAGCTCGGTTTCCGGGGACTCGAAGGTGCGCACGCAGCTGTCGCTGCAGAAATAGTAGGTACGCCCGCCGCGCTCACGCGACAGCGCCGTGGCCTTGTCCACCATCATCCCGCAGATCGGGTCCTTCGCCAGTTGCTTGCCCGCCGTCGTGGCTGCGGGCATGGCGGCAACCGGCGCAGGTTGATGGCTGTGCTGGCACGCCTGGGCGGCCGCGCCTTTGGCGTAACGCGGCGCATCGCCCAGGAATTCTTCGCGGCAATGCGCCGAGCAGAACCAATAGTGTTTGCCGGCGAACTCGACGCTGGCGCCGGCCGTGGCCGGGTTGACCGCCATTCCGCATACCGGATCGAACAGGCGCTCTTCGGTATCCGCGACTGGCGTCATGGGCAAAACCTTCATGGTTGTTTCCTCGTGTCAGCGGCGGCATTCGGCTGGGGCGTTGGCCAGGGCAGGAACGCCGGCGTGGCGTCGCGGTAGCGGCGATAGGCCTGGCCAAACTGCACGCGCATTTCCTGCTCTTCGCGCTTGGCCAGTTGCGCGTACATCAGCAGCAGCACCGGGAACATCAGCAGCGTCAGCAGGGTTGGCCACTGCAGCAAAAAGCCCAGCATGATCAGTACGAAGGCCACATATTGCGGGTGGCGGATGCGTGCGTAGGGGCCGCTCTGGGCCAGTTCGCCGGCCTGTTGCGCGCGGTAGAGCACGCGCCAGGCGCTGGCCAGCAGCCAGAAGCCGGCGACGATCAACAGGTTGCTGAGGAGATGCAGTGCGCCGAAGTGCGGGTCGCCCTCGCTGCCCAGCAGGCTGTACCACAGGTGACCGGCGTTGTGCGACAGCGGGTCGAGCTGCGGGTAGCGGCTCTGCAGCCAGCCGGCCAGCAGGTAGAGGGTCAGCGGCACGCCGTACATCTCGACGAACAGCGCGACGATAAAGGCCGCGAAGGTGCCGAAGGTGCGCCAGTCCCGTGGGCTGCTGGGCTTGAAGAAGCTGAAGGCGAACAGGATAAACACCAGCGAATTGATTATCACCAGACCCCACAGGCCGTAGGCCGAGCTTGTATGTTCCATAGGTTGTGCCTCCCTATCAGTGGTGGTCGTGGGGGCCGTCTTTTCCCCGGCCATGGCCGTGATGCATAAACAGATGCATGAGCGGGCAGAGCAGGACGATCAGATAGGGCAGGGCGCCGAGTAGATGGGCCTCATGCTCTTCCCAGAGCAGCAGCAGGGCGATGGCGGCAAAGACCACCAGGGCCGGCCAGAAGCGCCAGGGATTGTTGGCCGCTGGGGCGTTATGCGGGTCATGGGCCATGTCGGCACTCTCCAGAAAACCGAGGGGCGCAGCGCTATGCACGGCATGGCGCCGGCGCAGCGCGGCTGCGGGTTTTAGTCGGGGGCAGTGGTGCTATTCGTTATAGCGATGCAGTTGCTTGCGAATCGGCGGGGGCTGGCCGGGGCTGAATATCGCCAGGCGCTGCAGGCTGCTGATACGCCGCTGCAGCTCGGCAAGCAGGCCAAGGCTGCCGGCCAGGGCGAACAGGACGGTCAAGGCCAGCAGCGTGAGCAGTTGCTGGTTGAGCGGGGCGTTCTGCATGGCGTTGCAGCTATCCGCTGTGCCTTGCTCCTGGGTGGCCTGTTCGTGGCTGCTGTAGCTGGCGACCACGGTGTCGTCGTGTATGTGGGGGATGACCTGAATATGGGCAAAGGAACAGGCGATAAACAGCGCACACCAGAGCGCCAGCAGAGGTCTACTGAGGGCTCTATGGCGGCTACGCATCGCCTGGATCATGGGTTCGCTTTCCGCGTCTATTGAACATCGACGCTTCGATTAAAACTCGGTTGCAGTCAGGCGCTATTGATCCAGATCATGCTGTGCCGCGCTTTTTCACTGGCGGTGTGCGCAGGTTCGGGCCCAGCGTAGGCGTCATGCGCACCGGGGCGTTTATTGCGGGCAGGCTCATATACCTCGGTAGCCAGGCGCGCCTGGCCTGCAGGGCTGAGAGGCCGTTTAACGCGCCACGCTGACCCCTTCCAGATTGGCGAAGGAGGTGTCCTTGGCGGTGAGCAGGAAGTCGCGCATAAAGGGCGCGTCGAGCATATCGGTGCGGATGCCGGCATACAGGGTGGCGAACAGGCCCTTGTCGCCCAGGCGCTTGGCGGTCACGTAGCCGCGCGAGCTGTATTCGTGCAGCGCCCAGTTGGGTAGGCCGCACACGCCACGGCCGCTGGCCACCAGCTGCATCATCATCACCGTCAGCTCCGAGGTGCGCACCTGCGCCGGTTCGACATCCGCCGGTTCGAGGAAACGGGTGAAAATATCCAGTCGGTCGCGCTCCACCGGGTAGGTGATCAGGGTCTCGGTAGCCAGGTCCTGCGGTTTGATGCACGGCTTGCTGGCCAATGGATGCTGATTGGCCACCGCCAGCATGGCTTCATAGGTGAACAGCGGCACATAGGTGATGCCGGCCAATTCCAGTGGGTCGCTGGTCACCACCAGGTCCAGATCACCGCGGGCCAGAGCCGGCAGCGGGGCGAAGGAGAAGCCCGAGGCCAAGTCCAGCTCCACTTCCGGCCAGGCATCGCGGAACTGGTCGATGGTCGGCATCAGCCACTGAAAGCAGCTGTGGCATTCGATGGCCATATGCAGGCGGCCCGCGGTACCGCCGGCCAGGCGCGCCAGATCGCGCTCGGCGCCGCGCAGCAGCGGTAATACCGTGTCGGACAGTTGTAGCAGGCGCAGGCCGGCGCTGGTAAAGCGCACCGGCTTGGTCTTGCGCACGAACAGTGGCATGCCCAGGCGCTCTTCCAGCTCCTTGAACTGATGCGACAGCGCCGATTGGGTCAGGTGCAGACGCTCGGCGGCGTCCACCAGGCTTTCGCTTTCGCGCAGGGCATGCAGGGTTTTCAGGTGACGCAATTCGAGCATGGCGGGCCTCGGTGTTTGACAGGGCAGCTTTCTGGCGATTAGCAGAACATGAGTAAAACTATAGATCAAGGCGAATAGATTGAGTTTGTTTCACTCAGGATGCTTGCCGAGAATAGCCAGCATCTTATTGATCTGCTGGAGTGTTCTGCCATGGCCCTGTCCCATTCCCTGGGTTTTCCGCGTATCGGTCGCGACCGCGAACTGAAAAAAGCCCTGGAGGCCCACTGGAAGGGCGAGCTGGATCAAGACGGCCTGCAAGCGGTGGGGCGCCAGCTACGTGCGGCCCACTGGCAGCTGCAGAAGGACGCCGGCATCGACCTGCTGCCGGTTGGCGACTTCGCCTGGTACGACCAGGTGCTCACCCACTCGCTGACTTTCGGTGTAATCCCCGAGCGTTTCCGCCCGCACAGTGGCAAGCCGACTCTGGATACCCTGTTTGGCATGGCGCGCGGGGTTTCTGGAAGCAAGAGCAGCCACAACAGCTGTTGCGGTGGTGCCCATGCGCAAGAGATGACCAAGTGGTTCGATAGCAACTACCACTATCTGGTGCCGGAGTTCACGGCCGATCAGCAGTTTCAGCTGAGCTGGGAGCAGCTGTTCGAAGAAGTAGAAGAAGCGCGCGCCCTGGGTCACAACGTCAAACCGGTGCTGATCGGCCCGCTGACCTATCTGTGGCTGGGCAAGGCCAAGGGCAGCGATTTCGACAAGCTCGACCTGCTCGAACGTTTGCTGCCGGTTTACGGCGAAATCCTCCAGCGCCTGGCCGCTCAGGGCGTGGAGTGGGTGCAGATCGATGAGCCGATCCTGGTGCTGGATTTGCCGCAAGCCTGGAAAAATGCCTTCGAGCGCGCCTACAACCTGCTGCAGCGCGAGCCGGGCAAGAAGCTGATCGCCACCTATTTCGCCGGCCTGGAAGACAACCTCGGCCTGGCCGCCAGCCTGCCGGTGGATGGTCTGCATATCGATCTGGTACGCGCCCCCGAGCAGTTCCCGAGCATTCTCGACCGCCTGCCGGCCTACAAGGTGCTGTCGCTGGGCGTGGTCAACGGCCGCAATATCTGGCGCACCGATCTGGAGAAAGCCCTGGCCATCCTGCAACAGGCTCAGGAGCGCCTGGGCGAGCGCCTGTGGGTAGCGCCGAGCTGTTCGCTGCTGCACAGCCCGGTCGATCTGAGCCGTGAAGACCAGCTGGATGCCGAACTGCAAAGCTGGTTGGCCTTCGCCGTGCAGAAGTGCGCGGAAGTCGCCCTGCTGACGAAGGCACTGAATGATCCGCACAACGCCCAGGTACAGGCCGTACTGGCGGCAAGCCAAGCCGTGCAGGCCAGCCGTGGGCAATCGCCGCGTATCCATAAACCGGCGGTGCAGGCCCGTTTGGCGGCCATTAGCGCCGCCGACAGCCAGCGCCAGTCGCCGTTCGCCGCGCGCATTGAGCAGCAGCGTGCGCGCCTGCAACTGCCGGCGTTCCCCACCACCACCATCGGCTCGTTCCCGCAGACCGCCTCTATCCGTCTGGCGCGCCAGGCGTTCAAGGCTGGCAAGCTATCCGCCGCCGAGTACACCGAGGCCATGCACAGCGAGATTCGTCACGCCGTCGAGGTGCAGGAAAATCTCGGCCTGGATGTGCTGGTGCACGGCGAGGCCGAGCGTAACGACATGGTCGAGTATTTCGCCGAGCAGCTCGACGGCTACGCCTTCACCCGCTTCGGCTGGGTGCAGAGCTACGGCTCGCGCTGCGTTAAACCGGCGCTGATCTATGGCGACCTGAGCCGGCCCAAGGCCATGACCGTGGCCTGGATCGGCTACGCCCAGACGCTGACCAACAAGGTGATGAAAGGCATGCTGACCGGCCCGGTGACCATGCTGATGTGGTCTTTTGCGCGTGATGATATTTCCCGCGAGCAGCAGGCGCGGCAGCTGGCCCTGGCGATTCGGGACGAGGTGGTTGACCTGGAAACGGCCGGCATCAGGATCATCCAGATCGACGAGGCGGCGTTCCGCGAAGGCCTGCCGCTGCGCCAGGCGCAGTGGCAGGGCTATCTGGACTGGGCCAGCGAAGCGTTTCGCCTGGCTGCCAGCGGCGTGCGTGACGAAACGCAGATTCACAGCCATATGTGTTACAGCGAGTTCAACGATGTGATCGAGTCCATCGCCGCCATGGATGCCGACGTCATCACCATCGAAACTTCGCGCTCGGATATGCAGCTGCTGGCGGCCTTCGAGCGCTTCGACTACCCCAACGACATTGGCCCCGGCGTGTATGACATCCACTCGCCACGGGTGCCGGACAGCAGCGAAATGGTCAAATTGCTGCGCAAGGCCGCGCAGCGCATTCCGGTCGAGCGGCTCTGGGTCAACCCGGACTGCGGCCTGAAAACCCGCGCCTGGCCGGAAACCGAGGCAGCGTTGATCAATATGGTGGCGGCGGCACGCCAGCTGCGCACTGAACTGGCCTGATCGGCGCCCTGTCATGGCTGCAAGGGAGACCGCTCGTCTCCCTTCATCAAACTGTCACGCTTGTGTGGCAGCGCGCTCGCACAAACATCACCACACTCGCGGCTTAATGGGGTGCTGCGTTCTGCTGTCCCGGCTCTGGGTGATGTTATGCGTGGGTTGATGCTTCTCGCTGCACTGGTGTGCGGCCTGCCGGTTTTTGCGGCGCAGCGGTGTGATGTGCAGGTGCCGACGCACACAGCGGCTGTGGGCGAGGTGCGCCTGGCCTATCAGAGCATTGGCCGGGCCAGTGATCCGGCACTGCTGCTGGTGATGGGCCTGGGTGGGCAGCTGATCCACTGGCCGGATGAAGTGGTGGCGCGCCTCTGTCTGCAAGGCTTTCGGGTGATCCGCTTCGATAACCGCGATGTCGGTCTGAGCACGTGGGCCGGTACGCCGCCGACAATCAATCTGACCTTTGAGGCGCTGCGTTATCGCCTCGGCCTGGCGGTAGCCGCGCCCTATGGGCTGCGCGATATGGCGCGCGATGCCTTGGGTCTGCTGGATGCCTTGGCGGTGGATCAGGTGCACGTACTGGGGGCGAGCATGGGCGGGATGATTGCCCAGCATATGGCCGACCTGGCGCCTGAGCGGGTGCAGAGCCTGACCTTGATCATGACCAGCTCCAGCGCTCAGGGTTTGCCGGCGCCAAGCAGCGCGCTGCTGAACCTACTGGCCAAGCGTGAAGCACCCAACCGCGCGATAGCCCTGGAGCAGCAGGCCGACCTGCTGGCGGCTTTGGGCAGCCCCATGGTCAGCGATGATCGTGAGCTATTGCTGCAGCAGGCGCAGCTTGCCTACGACCGGGCGTTTAACCCGGACGGTGTGCAGCGTCAGTTGTTGGCGATTCTGGCTGAACCCAGTCGGGTCGAACTGCTTAACCGCCTGCGTGTGCCGACTCTGGTGGTGCATGGCACGGCCGATCCGCTGCTGCCGGTGATGCACGGAGTGCATGTGGCCGCGCATATCAAAGACAGCGAGCTGAAACTGATCCCCGGCCTGGCCCATCGCTTTCAGGAGGCGTTCAAGGAGCCGCTGCTGGCGGCGGTATTGCCGCACCTGCTGGCCCATCGCAACGAGGTCTGGTGGGCGCGGCTATAAGCACCCGTGCGGGATCAGGGGCGCTGAGCACTGAAACGTTTGCGGTAAGCGCTGGGCGCCAGGCCCACCCGCTGTTTGAACAGGCGGCGGAAGGAGTTGCCGTCTTCGTAGCCCACCTGCAGGGTGATTTGATCGAAGGCCGTCTGGCTGCTCTCCAGCAACAGCTTGGCTTTTTCGATACGCAGCTCCTGCAGGTACTGCATGGGCGTTTGCTCGGTGGCGTCCTTGAAGCGGCGGATCAGGTTGCGCAGGCTCAGGCCGAATTGCTCCGCCAGCTGCTCCAGCAGGATGGGGCTGGTCAGATGACGTTCCAGCCAGATCTGGATTTTGAGAATCTCGGCGTCGTTGTGGTTCTTCTTGAAGGTGGTGCTGGCGTAGGGCGTCTGGCTGCGGGCGGCGACGTCCACCAGCAGCTTCTTGGCGCATTCGGCCGCCAGCTGCGGTGAGGCGAATTTGCGGATCAGGTGCAGCAACAGGTCGCTGCTGCTGGTGGAACCGCCCGAACACAGCAGCTGACCGTCATCGGTGACGGTGCGTTCGGTGTGCAATTTGACCAGTGGGAAGCGCCGGGCGAACTGCTCGCTAAAGGCCCAGTGAGTGGTGGCGCTGCGCCCGTCGAGCAAACCGGTCTGAGCGGTGACGAAAGCACCGGTGCACAGGCTGGCGATATAGCGGCCCTGCTGATGCTGCTGGCGCAGCCACTCGATCATGCCGCCCAGCTGCGGCAGCACGCCGAGGATATTGAACATAAAGCCCGGCACCACAATCAGCTCGCAGGGCGGCAGATCGGCGACGGCCAGCTCCGGGGTCAGGCGCAGGCCGCCGGTACAGCTGACCGGCTTACCGTCCATCGATGCCGTGTGCAGGCGAAATAGCGGCGTAGCTCCGGGCTGCTGACGCGCCTGCTTATCCTGCGCGTAATGCTGCAGCACATTGGCCGTTTCGAAGAACTCCAGGGCGGCAGCCACGCTGGTGGATGAACACTGATCGGCCATTAGCAGCGCCACATTCATAGCAAGGGTTCCCTGTGTCGTCAGGCTGCGAAAACTCGCATGTTATTTGGCATTTCTCGCCATGGCTGCCGCAGCGGGGGCTGGATAGCCTGCATGGACTCGAGACGATAGCAAATAATTCAAGGGAGTTACCCGCATGAAGCACGCAGCATACCGGCTGTTCAAGAAACCCTTCTTCGGTCGTTTTGTCCGCCCCTGGCGCTGGCCGGCCGAGGCCGAACCGGGGCAGTGGCAGCCTTTGCGCATCTCCAGCGGTTCCGGCGCGACGCTGCGTGGGTTGCTGGCCAAGGCCCATGCCGGGCCGGCCAAGGGCGCGGTGCTGATGTGCCATCCCATGGGCGTGGTGGCCAAAGGTTTCTGGATGAAATACGGCCACGCCGAACTGCTGCGTCAGGCCGGCTACCACGTGATGCTGTTTGACCTGAACGGCTTTGGCGAAAGCAGTTCCAGCACCATGGATTTTCATCTGGACGTGCTGGCCGCTGGCCAGGCGCTACAGGCCGAATATCCGCACCTGCCGGTGGCGGTGCTGGGTGCCTCCATGGGGGCGGCCATGAGCCTGTGCGCCATGACCCAGGCCGAGCATCCCTTCAAGGCGGCGGTGCTGGAGTCCGCTTTCCCGACTCTGCTGCACTTCTGGTCCCGCTATCCCATTCCCCGTCTGGGCATTCAGTTGTCGCGCCTGCTTTACCCGGCAGGCGAGCGGCGTTTGCGTCCTCTGCATGCCGCCGAGCATTTGCAGGGCAGCCCAGCGCTGTTGCTGATCTATGGCGAGGCCGATGAATTAACCCCAGTGCATGACGGCCAACTGCTCTGGCAGGCGTTGCATGGGCGCACCGAGACCCATTTCTGGCAGGTGCCCAAGGCTCAGCATACCCATGCCTATGCCGCCGAACCCGAAGCCTATGCGCAGCGGGTTATCGGCTTTCTTGACGCGCAATTGGGCGGCCAGCTGCGGGTTGCCTGAGCACAAGGGCCATTTGGACAAAGCAACGGAGGCAACTATGGATTTTCACGATGTGCTGGTGGCGGTACGCGATAGCGCCGGGCAGAACCTGGATATTCCGGAGAAATGGGGGCAGGGGCGGGCCACCTTTGGCGGCCTGGTGGCTGCGCTGATGTTGCAGCGCATAGAGGTCGAACTCGGTGTTCAGCGGCCACTGCGTTCGCTGTCACTGTCCTTTGTTGCCCCGGTGGCGCCAGGGCCACTGCAGGTGCAGGTGCGGCTTCTACGTGAGGGCAAGGCAGCGATTCAGGTGCAGGCCACGGCCATTCAGCAGGAACAGGTGTGCGCCGTGATGCTGGCCAGCTTCGGCAGTGATCGTGAGTCCGTGGTGCAGGTGGAACATGCCGGCGCACCGGTCTTTATGGCGCCCGATGAGGTGCAGGCCTTCCCCTTTATCCCCGGCCTGACGCCGGACTTCACCCAGTATTTCGACTACCGCTACACCCTGGGCAAGATGCCCTTTATGGGCGGTCAGCAGACTGAGATGGGCGGCTGGATTCGCCTGCGCGAGGCATCGCCGGCCACGGTTTCTCTGGCCGCGCTGCTGGCCCTGATGGATGCCTGGCCGCCAGCGGTGTTCAGCCTGTTGAAAAAGCCCGCCAGCGGCAGCTCGCTGACCTGGACCTTGAGCGTGCTGCAAGTGCCGCAGGACTGCAGCGGCAATGACTGGTGGCAATACCGGGCAGCGATTCAAAGCTCGGCCAATGGCTACAGCCATATCGATGCGACTTTGTGGGACAAACACGGCCGGGCCTGTGTGCTGAGTCGGCAGACGGTCAGTGTGTTTGCCTAGGAGCCTGCAGACGATCTGCCACTGGGCGCTGTATGGCGCTAGTGGCGCGATGGCGAGCAGGCGCTGAGGCGGGCCGTGCTTAGCGGGTGCCGAGGAAGTCGCGCTTACCGATGGCTACGCCGTTATGGCGCAGGATGGCGTAGGCGGTGGTGAGGTGGAAGTAGAAGTTCGGCAGCACGTGATCAAGCAGGAAGGCTTGGCCCTGGAAGTGGGTTTCCTTGTCGCGGCGCTTGAGCGTCACGGTGCGGGCTTCGCTGCCGTCGATCTGCGCGGCGTTCAGGCTGGCGAGAAAGCTCAGGGTCTTGGCGATCCGTGCTTGCAGTTCGGCGAAGCTGGTTTCGTCGTCGGCATGGCTCGGCGCTTCCACTTCAGCCAGCAGCGCAGCACCGGCTTTGGCAGTGTCGCAGGCGATCTGCACCTGGCGGCTTAGGGGGAACATATCGGGTGCCAGGCGCGCGTTGAGAAATACGCTTTGTTCGATGTTCTTCTCTTCGGCGTGGGCGGCGGCGATGCCGAGGATGGTTGAGAGGTTGTTCAACTGACGGGTAAACACCGGGATGGATGCTTGGTACATGGACAGGGACATGGGTATCTCCAGAAGCGCCGAAACGGATTGCCCGGGCGCGGTTATGTAGAAGGGCAGGGCACCGCTGCAGGCTGCGGCGGTGACTTGGGCTAACTAGCTTAGAACCTGTTGAGGATCTTGCCGCAGATGCGACGTGCAGCAGAACCTAGGCAAGCTCTTAGCCGATGGTGATCGGCGGCAACTTAGTCAGTTCAACGGTCTGTGCTTTGCGCGGGGCGAGGATTTCCGCTTCGCCGTCGACCACCAGTTCGTCATTCTGATTGAACACACGAGTGGCCACGCGCACGCGGAATTTCGGCAGTTTTTCGAGGATTTCCAGGCGCACGGTGAGGGTGTCGCCGAGTTTTACCGGTGCGGTAAAGCGCATGCTCTGGCCGATATAGATGGTGCCCGGGCCAGGCAGCTCGCAGGCCACGGCGGCGCTGATCAGCGCACCGCTGAACATGCCGTGGGCGATACGTTCCTTGAACATGGTGGTGGCCGCGTATTCGGCATCCAGGTGCACCGGGTTGTGGTCGCCGGAGACTTCGGCAAACAGCTGGATATCGCGTTCGCTGACGGTCTTGCTGTAGCTGGCGGTCTGGCCGACTTCAAGAACGTCGTAGGGCGTGTTGCTGCTTTGGCTCATGGATGACTCTCTTGGCTCTGTAAATGGCGCTGGCGCGGTTGGCTAAGGGCCTGTTGCAGCCAGTCGATGATGTAGGCGGTCACTTCGTCGCGGTTGCTCTCGTTGAGCAGCTCGTGGCGCGCGTCCGGGTAAATTTTCACCTGCACATGCGGGTTGCCGGCGGCTTGCAGGGCATTGCCCAGGTCTTGCTGACGATGGCCGTCGCTGACTGGGTCACAGGCGCCGCCAATCACCAGCAGCGGCAGGCTGTTGTCGATTTGCGCCAGGTTGTGCAGCGGGGTGATCTGTTGCAGGCCGCCGAGCAGGTCGACCCACAGCTGGTTACTGCAGCGAAAGCCACACAGCGGGTCATTGATGTACTTGTCGACTTCCAGCGGGTCGCGGCTCAGCCAGTCGAAGGCGGTGCGGTTGGGTTTAAAGGCCTTGTTGAAGGAGCCGAACGACGTCAATTCGAGCAAGGTGCTGTAAGCCTGCGGACCTAGTCGCCAGCGCTCGAAGCGCGCCAGCAATTGGCCGATGCGGTACAGCGCCACGGGCTGGTAATTGGAGCCGGAGAGAATTGCCCCCTGCAGGCTGCAGCTGTGTTGCATCAGGTAGGCCTGGCTGATGTAGCTGCCCATGCTGTGGCCGAGCAGGAAGATCGGCGTTTGCGGATGGGTCTGGCGCATATGGTGGTTGAGGCTGGCCAGATCATTGACCACTAGCTCCCAGCCGTTGCTGTCGGCGTAGTGGCCGAGCAGGCCGTGTTCGGCGGTCTTGCCGTGGCCGCGCTGATCGTGGGCATAGACCTCGAACCCCTGCGCCACCAGCGCTTCGGCCAGGCGTGCATAGCGCCCGCTGTGTTCGGCCATGCCATGGGCCACCATCAGCAACGCCTTGGGCGGCTGTTCGGCATACCAGCGATTTACATAGAGGGGCGCTGCATCGGTGCTGTTGAGCCAGAACGCTTGGTGGAGCATGGCGAATCCCTTAGGCCTGCAGAAGCTGCGCATTGTGCACCCCGCACGGCGCGGCGCAAAGTCCGTGGGCTGCAACTTTCAGCTGCGCTGAACAGGAAGCCGGGCTGCAACCAAGGTTGTCGGCAGCGCGTCAGGATAGTTCTACACGGAGCGACAAGATTCAGTGCGTCAATGACGCTGCCCGGCTATTTGCCTGCCAGACGTTAGCTGTTACTTTCCAGCCAACTCCGCAGCGCGGATTAGGATCATTTCAGGGCAAGGGGATAAAAATAATGCAGCCTGATTTCTGGAGCGACAAACGCCCGGCCGGCGTACCCAATGACATCGATCTGGGGGCTTACAAGTCGGTGATCGAGGTGTTCGAGCGCTCGTGCAAGAAGTTCGCCGACCGGCCCGCTTTCAGCAACCTGGGCGTGACCCTGACCTACGCCGAGCTCGATCGGCTCTCGGCGGCCTTTGCCGCCTACCTGCAAAAGCACACCGATCTGCAGCCCGGCGAGCGCATCGCCGTGCAGATGCCCAACGTGCTGCAGTACCCGATTGCCGTGTTCGGTGCCATGCGCGCCGGGCTGATTGTGGTCAACACCAACCCGCTGTACACCGCCCGCGAGATGCGTCACCAGTTCAAGGATGCCGGCGTGCGCGCCCTGGTGTACCTGAACATGTTCGGCAAGCTGGTGCAGGACGTGCTGCCGGATACCGAGATCGATTACCTGATCGAAGCCAAGATGGGTGACCTGCTGCCGAGCCTCAAGGGTTGGCTGGTCAACACCGTGGTGAAGAAGGTCAAGAAGATGGTCCCCGATTACCACCTGCCGCAGGCGGTGGCGTTCAAGGATGCGCTCAAGCAGGGTCATGGCCATGCGCTAAAGCCGGTCAAGGTCGGCCAGGAAGACATCGCCGTGCTGCAATACACCGGCGGCACCACGGGTGTGGCCAAGGGCGCGATGCTCACCCACGGCAACCTGGTGGCTAATATGCTGCAGGTCGATGCCTGCCTGTCGCAGCTGGGCAACGATGGCGCCCCGCTGATGAAACAGGGCCAGGAGATCATGATCGCGCCGCTGCCGCTCTACCATATCTATGCCTTCACCGCGAACTGCATGTGCATGATGGTCAACGGCAACCACAACGTGCTGATCACCAACCCGCGCGACATCCCAGGCTTCGTCAAGGAGCTGGGCAAGTGGCAGTTTTCCGCGTTGCTGGGGCTCAACACGCTGTTCGTCGCGCTGATGGACAACCCCGAGTTCCAGAAACTGGACTTCTCCAAGCTCAAGGTCACCAACTCCGGCGGCACCGCCTTGGTTAAAGCCACGGCCGAGCGCTGGCAGGCGATGACCGGCTGCACCGTGGTCGAAGGCTATGGCCTGACCGAAACCAGCCCGGTGGCCAGCACCAACCCCTATGGTGACAAGGCGCGTCTGGGCACAGTGGGCATTCCGCTGCCGGGTACGGCGTTCAAAGTCATCAATGATGAGGGTGTCGAGCAACCGCTGGGCGAACGTGGCGAGCTGTGCATCAAGGGCCCGCAGGTGATGAAGGGCTACTGGAACCGTGCAGAGGCCACCGCCGAGGTGCTGGATGCCGAGGGCTGGTTCAAGAGCGGTGACGTGGCGGTGATCGATCCGGATGGCTTTGTGCGCATCGTCGATCGCAAGAAGGACATGATCATCGTCTCTGGCTTTAACGTGTACCCCAACGAGATCGAGGATGTGGTCATGGCCCATCCGAAAGTCGCCAGCTGCGCGGCCATCGGCGTGCCGGACGAGAAGTCCGGGGAGGCGGTCAAGCTGTTCGTGGTGGCCCGCGACAGCAGCCTCAACGCCGATGAGCTAAAGGCCTACTGCAAGGAAAACTTCACCGGCTACAAGGTGCCCAAGCAGATTGTCTTCCGTGACGCGCTGCCGATGACCCCGGTCGGCAAGATCCTGCGTCGCGAGCTGCGCGATATCGCCTGAGCCTGCATTTAAACGGCTCAAGCCGGCCTTTCTCGGCGGATTTACGAAGGTGACCAGGTTGTGCGATCTGGTCGCTTTCGTGACCGGTGCGGCGCTTATTGGTGCTGGTCGCTGTATGGCAAAGCTGCTACTCTCGGGCGGCTTTTTTGCCGCACAAGCCGCAAAAAAGCGAGCGAACATACAATAAACAACCGTCTACGCACGGTGAAGATCAAGCTGTTGCTGAGGAGTGGGCTTCCATGACCGAAAACTTTTGGAAGGATAAGTATCCCGTTGGGATTGCTGCAGAAATCAATCCTGACC
>NZ_JBAQLP010000031.1:0-6790 GCF_049301935.1 Pseudomonas sp.
ATCTCTTGCTGACTCAAAAGCATCGCGGGCAAGCCCGCTCCTGCAGATCTCGCAGCACCCAATATCCCTGCCGCCACGCCCTGCGTGTCGCGTTTGACTGCGTTCTGTCGTTTTTATTGATTGATCGTTCAATAAAGATAATTTAGCCTTACGCCTATATTGCCTACACCGACGACCTGCGCCAGGCGGCTCGCGTCGCCCACACCGCACACGAGGAACGTGCCATGCCCCGCTTCGACGAACAGCAGCTCTATATAGGTGGTCGCTCTGTATCCGCCAGCAGCGGCGAGACCTTCGACAGCATCAACCCCGCCACCGGCGAAGTTCTGGCCCGCGTGCAGCGGGCCAGCCAGGCGGACGTGGAACTGGCCGTGGCCAGCGCCACTGCCGGGCAGAAGGTCTGGGCGGCGATGACCGCCATGCAGCGCTCGCGCATCCTGCGCAAGGCCGTGGATATTCTGCGCGAACGCAACGATGAGCTGGCCGAGTTGGAAACCCTCGACACCGGCAAACCGCTGAGCGAAACCCGCTACGTCGATATCGTCACCGGCGCCGATGTGCTGGAGTATTACGCCGGGCTGATCCCAGCCATCGAAGGCGAGCAAATCCCGCTGCGCGAAACCAGCTTCGTCTACACCCGCCGCGAGCCACTGGGCGTGGTCGCTGGCATCGGCGCGTGGAACTATCCGATCCAGATCGCCCTGTGGAAATCCGCCCCGGCCCTGGCCGCCGGTAACGCGATGATCTTCAAACCCAGTGAAGTCACCTCACTCAGCGCGCTCAAGCTCGCCGAAATCTACAGCGCCGCCGGCGTGCCGGATGGCGTGTTCAACGTGCTGACCGGCAGCGGTCGGGAAGTCGGCCAGTGGCTGACCGAGCACCCGGGCATCGAGAAGATTTCCTTCACCGGCGGCACCGTGACCGGCAAGAAGGTTATGGCCAGCGCCTCCAGCTCGACGCTCAAGGAAGTGACCATGGAGCTGGGCGGCAAGTCGCCGCTGATCATCTTCGAAGACGCCGACCTCGAGCGCGCCGCCGATATCGCGGTGATGGCCAACTTCTACAGCTCCGGCCAGGTCTGCACCAACGGCACCCGCGTGTTTGTGCCGCGCATGCTGCAGGCGCGCTTCGAGGCCAAGGTGCTGGAGCGGGTTAAGCGCATCCGCCTCGGCGATCCGCTGCTTGAGGCCACCAACTTCGGCCCGCTGGTCAGCGCGGCGCATATGGACAGCGTGCTCGGCTATATCGACAAAGGCCGCAGCGAAGGCGCGCGCCTGCTGATCGGCGGCCACCGCGTGACCGAGGGCGAGTACGCCAAGGGCGCCTATGTCGCGCCGACGGTGTTCACCGATTGCAACGACGGCATGACCATCGTCCGCGAAGAAATCTTCGGCCCGGTGATGAGCATCCTGGTGTACGACAGCGAAGAGGAAGTGATCCGCCGCGCCAACGCCACCGAATTTGGCCTGGCCGCTGGCGTGGTCACCCGCGACCTGAACCGTGCGCATCGGGTGATCCACCAGCTGGAAGCCGGCATCTGCTGGATCAACACCTGGGGCGAGTCGCCGGCGGAAATGCCGGTGGGCGGCTACAAGCAGTCCGGCGTCGGCCGCGAAAACGGCCTGACCACCCTGCTGCACTACACGCGGATCAAATCGGTACAGGTTGAGCTGGGCGGCTATAGCTCGGTGTTCTGAACAATGCTTTCGCAAACTCGTAGGGTGGGTTACGGCGCACGATGATCGGATACAGCCCCGACCCCGCATGGCGCCCCACCCTACGAAAAGCCGTGACACAGCAGGTAAGCCCCATGACCCAGGAATTCGACTACATCATCATCGGCGCCGGCTCGGCCGGTAACGTACTGGCCACCCGCCTGAGCGAGGACGCTGACGTCAGCGTGCTGCTGCTGGAAGCCGGCGGCCCGGACTACCGCCTGGATTTTCGCACCCAGATGCCCGCCGCCCTGGCCTTCCCGCTGCAAGGTCGGCGCTACAACTGGGCCTACCTGACCGAACCCGAGCCGCACATGAACAACCGCCGCATGGAGTGCGGGCGCGGCAAGGGTCTGGGCGGCTCATCCCTGATCAACGGCATGTGCTACATCCGTGGTAACGCCATGGATTACGACGGCTGGGCCGCGGAAAAGGGCCTGGAAGACTGGAGCTACCTGGATTGCCTGCCGTATTTCCGCAAGGCGGAAACCCGTGATATCGGCGCCAACGCCTACCACGGCGGCGACGGCCCCGTGTCGGTCACCACCCCTAAACACGGCAACAACCCGCTGTTCCACGCCATGATCGAAGCCGGCGTGCAGGCCGGTTACCCACGCACCGACGACCTCAACGGCTACCAGCAGGAAGGCTTCGGCCCGATGGATCGTACCGTCACGCCCAAGGGCCGGCGAGCCAGCACCGCGCGCGGTTACCTCGACCAGGCCCGCGAACGGCCAAACCTGACCATCGTCACCCACGCCCTCACCGACCGCATTCTGTTCAGCGGCCAGCGCGCCAGCGGCGTGGCCTATCTGCTCGGCGACAACAACACGCCGATCAGCGTCAACGCGCGCCGCGAAGTGCTGCTGTGTGGCGGCGCGATTGCCTCGCCGCAGGTGCTGCAACGCTCCGGCGTCGGCCCGGCGGCGCTGCTGCGTGAACTGGACATCCCGCTGGTGCACGACCTGCCCGGCGTCGGCCAGAACCTGCAGGACCACCTGGAGGTGTACCTGCAATACGCCTGCAAGCAGCCGGTGTCGCTGTACCCGGCGCTGCAATGGTGGAACCAGCCGCTGATCGGCGCCAACTGGCTGTTCCTTGGCCAGGGCATCGGCGCCAGTAACCAGTTCGAGGCCGGCGGTTTTATCCGCTCAAGTAGCGAGTTCGACTGGCCGAATATCCAGTACCACTTCCTGCCGGTGGCGATTAACTACAACGGCAGCAACGCGGTAAAGGAACACGGCTTCCAGGCGCATATGGGCTCCATGCGCTCGCCGAGCCGTGGGCGTATTCAGGTCACCTCCAAGGATCCGCGCCAGCATCCGAGCATCCTGTTCAACTACATGGCGCATGAGCAGGACTGGCGCGAGTTCCGCGATGGCATCCGCATCACCCGCGAAATCATGGCGCAATCCGCCCTGGACCCGTATCGCGGACGTGAGATCAGCCCCGGTGCCGAACTGCAGACCGACGCCGAACTGGACGCCTTTATCCGCGAACATGCAGAAACCGCCTACCATCCGTCGTGTTCCTGCAAGATGGGCGAAGACGCTATGGCGGTGGTCGACGGCCAGGGCCGAGTGCACGGCGTGCAGGGCCTGCGCGTGGTGGATGCGTCGATCATGCCGCTGATCGTCACCGGCAATCTGAATGCGCCGACCATCATGATGGCCGAGAAGATCGCCGACAAAATCCGTGGCCGCGCCCCGTTACCGCGCAGCACCGCGCCGTATTTCGTCGCCGGCAACGCCGCGGTGCGCGGCACCGCGCAACGCTCCGCTTAAGAACCTAACCCGGGCTGGTTCTCAGAACGCGTAGCTCTTGTAGGAGCGGGCTTGCCCGCGAATCAAGGTCGACAGAAAAACATCGCGGCCAAGGCCGCTCCTACGGGTTCGCAGAATCCGCCGCAATATTTGATTGAGCACAGCCTTCTAGATAGACCCGGGCGACGTGATCGGCCGCCCATAACGCCGGCCTTTAGCCCGGCGAAACTACAGGCTGCTTGAAGCTGCGGGCGAAGGGCGTCGATAATGCGCAGTTTTCAACCAGCGCCTTTGTGCGCCGCCGCCCCAACGGCCGACCGAGCAGACCATGAAAGACAGCATTCGCCACCTGATTCAGCAAGCCCTGACCCGCCTCACTGCCGACGGCGTGCTGCCGGAAGGCCTGAGCCCGGCCATTCAGGTGGAGAACACCAAGGACAAGAGCCACGGCGACTTCGCCAGCAATATCGCCATGATGCTGGCCAAGCCGGCCGGTATGAAGCCGCGTGACCTGGCCGAGAAGCTGATCGCCGCGCTGCCCAGCGATGCCGCGATCAGCAAGGTCGAGATCGCCGGCCCGGGCTTCCTCAACTTCTACCAGAACACCCAGGCCCTGGCCGCGCGCATGGATGCCCTGCTGGCCGACGGCAAGCTCGGCGTACGCAAGGCCGGCCCGGCGCAGCGCGTGGTGGTCGACCTGTCCGCGCCCAACCTGGCCAAAGAGATGCACGTCGGCCACCTGCGCTCGACCATCATCGGTGACGGCGTGGCGCGGGTACTGGAATTTCTCGGCGACGAGGTGATCCGCCAGAACCACGTCGGCGACTGGGGCACCCAGTTCGGCATGCTGCTGGCCTATATGCAGGAAAACCCGGCGGCCGCCGAAAGCGAGCTGGCCGACCTGGAAAACTTCTACCGCGCGGCGAAGAAGCGCTTCGACGACTCCCCTGAGTTCGCCGAGCGTGCCCGCGAGCTGGTGGTGCAGCTGCAAGCCGGCGACGCCGAGTGCCTGCGCCTGTGGCACCGCTTCAACGATATTTCCCTGAGCCACTGCCAGGCGCTGTATGACCGCCTCGGCGTGAAGCTGAACATGGCCGATGTCAAAGGCGAGAGCGCCTACAACGACGACCTGGCCAAGGTGGTCGCCGACCTCAAGGCCAAGGGCCTGCTCAGCGAAAGCGACGGCGCCCAGTGCGTGTTTATGGACGCGTTCAAGAACGCCGAAGGCAACCCGCTGCCGCTGATCGTGCAGAAGGCCGGCGGCGGTTACCTGTACGCCACCACCGACCTGGCTGCCACCCGCTACCGCGCAGGCGTTCTGCAAGCCGACCGCGCGCTGTACTTTGTTGACCAGCGCCAGGCCCTGCACTTTCAGATGGTCTTTGCCGCCGCGCGCCTGGCCGGCTTCGTCCCGGCCAGCATGCAGCTGGAACACATGGGCTTCGGCACCATGAACGGCGCCGACGGCCGCCCGTTCAAGACCCGCGACGGCGGCACGGTGAAGCTGGTCGACCTGCTCAATGAGGCCGAAGAGCGCGCTTACACCCTGGTCAAAGGCAAGAACCCGGAACTGGACGAAGCCGAACTGCGCCAGATCGCCCGCGCGGTAGGCATCGGCGCGGTGAAATACGCCGACCTGTCCAAGCACCGCACCAGCGACTACCGCTTCAACTTCGAGCTGATGCTGAGTTTCGAGGGCAACACCGCGCCCTACCTGCTGTACGCCTACACCCGCGTGGCCAGCGTGTTCCGCAAGCTGGGCAAGGGTTTCGATGAGATTGACGGCCAGCTTGATCTGCAGGCCGCCCAGGAAATCGAACTGGCTGGCAAGCTCGCGCAGCTCAATGAAGTGCTCGCCAGCGTCGCCGACAAGGGCGAGCCGCACCTGCTCTGCGCCTACCTGTATGACCTGGCCGGGCTGTTCTCCAGCTTCTACGAGAACTGCCCGATCCTCGCCGCCGAAGACCCGGCCACCCAGCAGAGCCGCCTGCGCCTGGCCGCACTGACCGCGCGCACCCTCAAGCAGGGCCTGGAGCTGCTCGGCCTGGAAACCCTGGAGCGCATGTAAGTGGCGGCCAAAAAGAAGCCCGCCGCCAAACGCGGCGCCAGCCGTTACCAGGCGCCGGCGAAAAAGCCGGTGCCCGGTTGGTTCTGGCTGGCCTGCGGCCTGCTGATCGGCGGCTTTATGGTGTTTCTGTTCAGCCTCGAACCGGGCCGCGATGAGATCAAGCGCAGCAAGGTCGAACAGGCGCGCGCCTCTCAGGCCAGCAAGGCCGCAGCTGCCAAGCCCGCCAGCAGCGAGCCGGCCAAGCCCAAGTACGACTTCTACACCCTGCTGCCGGAATCGGAAGTGATCCTGCCGCCGCAAGCCATCGAGCAACCGGCGGCCGTACCCGAGCAGAAACCGGTTACCCCGGAAGAAGCAGCGAAGATCGATGCCGCCCGCGCCGAGGCCGCGCTCAATGGCCAGGTGCCGCCACCGCCGCCGGTAGTCGCCAAAGGCCCGGTCAGCTCGCAGTTATTCCTCCAGGCCGGCTCGTTCCGCCGCAAGGACGACGCCGACAGCCTGCGCGCGCAGATCATCCTGCTCGGGCAGAACGTGCAGGTGGAATCCGGCACGGTGCGCGAGGAAACCTGGCACCGCGTGCTGGTCGGCCCCTTCGCCACCCGCGAACAGCTCGGCCAGGCGCAGAAATCCCTGGCTGCCAGCGGTTTCAGCAATCTATTGTTACAGCAGCGGCAAAGCCAGTAAGTTCAGGCCCTGTGGCGCACTCGCACGACTATTTGTCGGACAGCGGATGCCCCAGGGCTTGAAGCGGACCACCGCTGCCCCCACTTCATTCGGCATTGGGCACTTTCGCCCCGCTGCGTGGAGACTCTCCCCTTGACCACCATCGTTTCAGTGCGCCGCAACGGCAAAGTCGTCATGGGCGGCGACGGCCAGGTGTCCCTCGGCAATACCGTGATGAAAGGCAACGCGAAAAAAGTCCGTCGCCTGTATCACGGCCAGGTGCTGGCCGGCTTCGCCGGTGCCACCGCCGACGCCTTTACCCTGTTCGAACGTTTCGAAGGTCAGCTGGAGAAACACCAGGGCCACCTGGTGCGCGCCGCCGTCGAGCTGGCCAAAGACTGGCGCACCGACCGCTCGCTGAGCCGCCTGGAAGCCATGCGGGCGGTGGCCAACCAGGACGCCTCGTTGATCATCACCGGCAACGGCGACGTGGTTGAGCCCGAGCACGGCCTGATCGCCATGGGCTCCGGCGGCGGCTTCGCCCAGGCCGCGGCCATGGCCCTGCTGCAGAAAACCGACTT
>NZ_JBAQLP010000032.1:0-56114 GCF_049301935.1 Pseudomonas sp.
GAAATGGCCATGGTGCCGGACAGCGAGTGCAGGATGCCGACCTTGATGGTCTCGGCGGCCTGCACGGTCCAGCTCATGCCCATGGCGGCGATGGACGCGGTGAGGGTAAAGGCCTTGATCAGGTTGCGACGTTGCATGGTGCGATCTCCATTCACGAACTTAAGTGTTTGAGCTGCTGGTTTTTAGTTGTTTGTCTGGCAGTTAAAACAGGGCCGACTGCTAAGGCTTCACCGCTGCCGCCTGCGTGCTGCGCTGACGCGCGCTGTGCAGCATGTGCAGGGTGATGCTGTGCACTTGCGCCTTGCTGATCTCTATATGGGTCTTGAGCAATAGCTGTGCCTCTTCGCATCGCCGCAACAAAATCGCCGCGAGAATTTCGCCGTGTTCCTCATAAGTGGCCGCCACGCGCGGGCTCTGGGTGAAGTCCAGGCGCCGGATAATGCGGATTTTCTCGCTCACCTCGGCATGCAGGCGGGCCATCTCGCGGTTGCCGGCGGCTTCCACCAGCTGGCAGTGAAACCGCTCATCCAGGCGCGACACTGCGCGGCCGTCCTGTAAACGCTGCTCGGGTTGCACCAGCCAGGTGCGCTCAAGTTGCGCCAGTGCGTCGCTGTGCTCGTCTTTGGGGCGTTCGCATAAGCGCCGCACGGCCTCCAGTTCGAGGACGATGCGCACCTCGTACAGCTCCTCGAAATGGGCGAAGTCGAACGGTTTGACCTGCCAGCCGCTGCGGAAATACACCTGCAGGTAGCCCTCGCGTTGCAGGCGGTACAGCGCCTGGCGCACCGGGGTGCGGCTGGCGGCCACGCGCGCGGCGATCTCGCCTTCGGAAAAGCGATCACCGGGCAGCAGGCGGAACTCGAAGATGTCGTCCTTGAGCTGCTGGTAGATGCGCTCGGCGAGATTTTCCGGGCGCTCCTTGCCGGTGCCGGGTGTGCCGCTCAGCTGCATGAATTCAGCCCTGCTGCTGGCTGGCGATAAACGCGCGCCAGCCGCCGAAGCTGGTGATATCGCGGGCGCCGTTCAGGGCGTAGGGCTCGCAGATAAAGCCCTTGACCCAGCGCCCGTCGGCCAGCTGCAGGTTGCCGATACCCAGCGGTGCGGGGATTTCCGCGACAAATTCGCCAAAGCGCGCCTGGGGGATATCCCACAGCTCGACGATGATTGCTGCACCGTCCTCGGCCACCCGCGCCAGCCCCGGTTTCGGCGGCACGGTGCCGGGCAGGGCATACAGGCGATAGGTGGTGGCGCTGCTGGTTTGCTCCACCAGCACCGCATCGCGGCTGGTGAGCTGAAAGTTCAGCGGCATGCCGCTCAGGTGTGCGCCGACCACGGCGACACGCACGCTGCCGGGGGCCGGTTTGTCACTCGGCGTTTGTGCGGGCAGCGCTTTGCCGGTTGCGCCCAGCGGCAGCTTGCGGGCCTGCTGCCAGCGCTCGCCGAACGCGGCGAGGGCCTGGTCGTGCCAGGCCGGGGCGATCAGGGTGATACCGGCCGGCAGGCCGTCGGCGCGAAAACCGGCGGGTACCGCCAGGGCCGACAGGTCGGCGAGGTTGGTGAAGTTGGTGTAGGTGCCGAACTGGCTGTTGAACAGCACCGGCTCGGCGTCCATCTCGGCCAGGCTGCGAAGGGTCGGCGAGGTCGGCACCACCAGGGCATCGAAGCCGGTCAGGATGTCGTTGATCGTCCGGCTCAGTTCGGCGCGGATATATTCGGCCTGGTAGGCGTCGCAGGCGCTGTATTTGTGGCCGTTGGCGACAATGCCGCGCACCACCGGGTTGATATGGTCGGGATTGACGCCTGCCACCGCCACCGTGCGCTCGGCGACCCAACTGCCGTAATAGAGTTGCTCAGCCAATTGCTGGAAGGGCGCAAAGTCGATTTCCACCAGCTCGGTGCCCAGTTCGCGCAGTGTGCCCAGGGCCTGCTCGAATACGGCCTGGTTCTGCGTGTCACCAAAGAACTCGGGGTTGCTCGGCACCGCCAAACGCGGTTTGGCCGGCATGCCGACCTTGGCGCTATTGGGGTTCTTGCGGCTGTAGGGATCGGCTGCGTCATAACCGCCGGCAATCTGCGCCACGCTCAGGGCATCGCTGACGGTCAGGGCAAAGACCGAGATGCAATCCAGTGTCTTGCAGGCCGGCACCAGGCCGTTGTTGGACAGCCAGCCTTTGCTCGGCTTGAGCCCGACAATATTGTTGAACCCCGCCGGCACGCGCCCGGAACCGGCGGTGTCGGTGCCCAGGGCGAAGGGCACCAGGCCGCGCGCCACCACGCTGGCCGAACCGGAGCTGGAACCGCCGCTGACGTAAGCAGGGTTGAAGCTGTTGCTCACCGCACCATAAGGCGAGCGGGTGCCGACCAGGCCAGTGGCGAACTGGTCGAGGTTGGTCTTGCCGAGCAGGATCGCGCCCGCCGCACGCAGTTTGGCCACCACAGTAGCGTCGGCCGTTGCGGTGTAGGCGAACTCGGGGCAGGCGGCAGTGGTGGGCCAACCGGCGGCGTCGATATTGTCCTTGATGGCGAAGGGCACGCCGTATAGCGGCAGCGTGCTTAGCTCGCCGTTGGCAGCCTCGAGTAGCGCTGGCAACGCATCGAGTTGGGCGTTGAGCTGGACTTCGCTGGCCAGGGCGATCCAGGCATTGTCCTCTGTGCTCAGTTCGAGACGCAGGCTATGCAGCAGCTCGGCGGGGGCTTGGCCGTCGCGGTAGGTCTGTTGCCAGTCGGCGAGGGTGAAGGCGAGAGGGGCGTTGGACATGCTCTGAATTCCATCTTGTATCCAAGTAATGGAATGGCCAGAGCAAGCTCGGTGCCAGGTTGGCTAAATTGTTTTATTTCAAATGGTTAGCGGTATTTGTCGGCGTTGTGACGCGAGGTGCAGGGAGCGTGGTGCACCGCAGTGGGGCTGCTTGCCAGCTTATGGTGCAGCCCGAAGTGCACCTGTGCGGTGTCAGAGGGCGAGGTAGTTCTTCACCCCGGTAAAGATGATCTGCGCGGCCAGGGCGCAGACAAACAGGCCCATCAGACGGCTGACAATCTGCAGGCCCTGATCGCCGAGCAGGCGCTCGAACTGGTTGGACATATACAGCACCACGCCCACCGTGAGGCTGGCCAGGGCGATGCCCAGCACCGCCACGGCCTTGTCGCCCCAGTCCGGCTGGCTGGCGCCCATCAGCAGCAGCGCCCCGATGGTGCCGGGGCCGACGGTGAGCGGGATGGTCAGCGGCACGATGGTCACGTCCTGCTGCACGTTATCGCTCTGCACCGCCGATTTGCCCTGGGCCATGCCGAGGGCCGAGATAAACAGCACACTGCCCGCGCCGATGCGGAAGGCGTCGATGGTGATGCCGAACAGGGTGAAGATGTGCTTGCCGAACAGGTACAGCAGCACGCTGGCAATCAGCACGCCGAGGGCGACTTTCCAGGCCAGGCGCTTGCGTTCCTTGACCGTGTAGCCGCGGCTCAGGCCGATAAAACACGACAGCACGAAGAACGGGCTATAGAGCACCAGCAGTTTCAAATACAGGCTGAACAGCGCGGACGCCATGGAATGGACTCGTCTCGATAAAGAAGGGTGGCAGGGTAAGAGTGTAGAGGCTGCCGGGCAATCCCGGCCGTATCCTCAGGACGGCAGGGCGTCGCGTTGGCGGCGGATTTCCCGCTCGGCCACCCAGTGTTCGATCAACTCGCGCAGTTGCGACATTTCCACCGGCTTGGACATATGCCCGTCCATGCCGACCTGGCGCGCGCGCTCTTTATGCTCATTGAGGATATGCGCGGTGAGTGCCACCACCGGGGTGCGCGAGCGCTGTTCGGCCGCTTCCCAGGCACGCAGCTGCTCGGTGGCGGAGAAGCCGTCGAGCACCGGCATTTCGCAGTCCATCAGCACCAGGTCGTACTGCTGGGCCTTCATCGCGCTGAGGGCCTCTTCGCCGTTGCTGGCGGTGTCGGGTTGCAGGTTGAGTTTGCCGAGCATGCCGCGGATCACCTTGGTGGAGATGGTGTTGTCTTCGGCCACCAGAATGCGGAAATCATTGGGCACGTTCAGCGGCGCACTGACTGGTGTGGGGCTGAACATCGGTGACTCGCCCTTGCCGCGCTGCGCCAGTTCATCGGCCAGGGTGGTTTTCAGGGTGTAGCCGGCCACCGGCTTGGCCAGGATACGTTTGATCCCGGCGTTGCGTGCGATGATCTTGCTCGGCGCATTGCTGATGCCGGTGAGCATGATCACCAGGATGTCGTGGTTGAGGTTGGCGTCCTCCTTGATCCGTGCGGCCAGTTGCATGCCGCTCATGCCGGGCATGTCCTGATCGAGCAGCACGGCATCGAAGTATTCACGCAGGTGCGCCTTGGTGCGCAGCAGGGCCATGGCTTCCTTGCCCGACGGCACGGCGCTGACCTGCATGCCCCAGGCGCTGCATTGCTGCACCAGGACCTTGCGGCAGGTGTCATTGTCGTCCACCACCAGCAGGCGCGCGCCTTGCAGCGAAGCGTCGAGGTCGGCGGTGGGCTGCTCCAGGCGCGTAGCGTCCAGTGGCAGGGTCAGCCACAGGGTCGAGCCCTGGCTGCCGCCGCTCTGGATGCCGAACTCGCCTTCCATCAGGCGCACCAGCTGGCGGGCGATGATCAGGCCGAGGCGGCCGCCGAGTTTGGTCGCGGCGAGGAAGTCCTTGCTGTGCAGTTCGGCATTCAGCAGCGCGTCGCGTTCGTTGGCGCCCAGCGGCTTGCCGCTGTCCTGCACGGCAATGCGCAGACGCGGTTGCTCGGCCGTGGTGTCGAGGGCCACGACTAACAGGACTTCGCCTTCGTCGGTCTGCTTGAAGGCGTTGTCCAGTAAGCTCAGCAGGGTCTGGCGCAGGCGTGTGGGGTCGCCGCTGATCACCCGTGGCACTTGCGGCTGCATAAAGCTGATCAACTCGACCTTCTGCTGCTCGGCCTTGGCGCGGAAGATATCCAGGCAATCCTCGATCAGCGCGTTGAGGTCGAACTGCACGTCATCCAGCTCGATCTGTCCGGATTCCAGCTTGGAGATATCGAGGATTTCGTTGATCAGAGTCAGCAGCTCGTTACCCGAGCTGTGGATGGTCTGTACGTAGTCGCGCTGTTTGGCCGACAGCGGGGTGCCGAGCAGCAGTTCGGTCATGCCCAGCACGCCATTCATCGGCGTGCGGATTTCGTGGCTGATCTTGGCGAGAAACTCCGCCTTGGCCTTCAACTCGGCAGAGCTGGCGGCCAGGGCGCGGCTGGTGCTGAAGTGGTCCTGCAGGATGCGCCGCTGGCGTTCGCTCAGCGCCATGCTGAGGATAAAACCGCTAACTGCGGTAACTGCGAGCAGGCCGTAGGCCAACCACTCGCTCTGCACCGCCCAGTAGCCGAAGAGGACCGGTAGGGCGCCGATAAAGGCCACACAGAACAGCAGCACCGCCAGGCTGAACAGCCGCGCCGGCCGATAACCATGCCGCCAGTGGGTCAGCGCCACCAACAGGATACTCAGGCCGGCGACGGCGTTGAGCAGGTAGACCAGTTGGTTGAACTGCAGGTTGGTGGCCACCAGCAGGGCCACGCAGACCAGGCCGATCACCACCGTTTCAGCGGCCAGCAGGCGGTTCAGCGCTGTGCTCGGGCAGACCTTGTGGAAGAAGCTGGCGGTAAAACACAGGGCACAGAGCGCGGCCAGCAGCATCGACAGGTTGGCGATCTGTGGCTGCAGGCTTTGCCAGTCGCTGAGCCAGGGCGTGCTGATGCCGAGCAGGCTGATCACCGCCAGCAGTTGGCAGACTTGGGTGGCGGCCAGCCACAGGCCGCTGACCGCGCGGGTGTAGGCAAAGCGCACCAGGTTATAAGCCACCAGCATGCCGAGGCAGCCGAGCAGCAGACCGAACAGCAGCGGGCGGTTGTCATCGGCGGCCATGGCCTGCGCACTTTGCAGGGTGATGCTCGGGCGCAGCGCATGTTCCGAGGCCAGGCGCAGGTAGATATCCAGCGGCTGTGCGGCCTTGGGCAGTGGCAGAAGGAAGTCGCGGCTGGCCAGCGGCCGGCTGGAAAATGGCAGGTTGCTGCCGGTGTGCGCCTGTTCGATCAGCGTGTCGCCTTGCAGCACATACAGGTCGAGGTAGGCCAGGTAGGGGGCGAACACCCGCAGCATCTGCGCGTCGGTATTGGCCGGAAGGCGGTGATGCAGCCACAGCGCAGTCTTGCCGCCGGGGGTGTAGAGCTGGGTCAGATCGGTGGCGCGGAACTGCGCCTGGCGCTCGGGGCTGCGCAGATCATTGAGTTGCAGTGCGGCGCTCGGGTCGCTGAGGCTGGACCAGAAAGCCTGCGGCTCTGCCTGAGCGGGCACTAGGGTGAGCGCCATCAGCAGCGTGCTGAGTAGCAGGTAGGTGGCAATCCTCAGCCGGCGCACAGTGAAGTCCCTTTAATAATAAGTGGTCGGATTATAGCCAAGCTGTTCGTGAGGGAAATATGACAAAGGTGGCCAATTGACCACCTTTGTCGACCTTCATTGTTGCCCGCGTTCGCGGGCAATGGCGCGGTAACCGATATCGTTGCGGTAGAAGCTGCCGTTCCAGCGGATCTTCTCGGCCAGGCGATAGGCCTGCTGCTGGGCTTGCTCAACCGTACGGCCGATGGCGGTGGCGCAGAGTACGCGGCCACCAGCGGTGACGATCTGGCCGTCTTTTAACGCCGTGCCGGCGTGGAACACCTTGCCTTCCAGCTGCGCAGCCGCGTCCAGGCCTTCGATGACATCGCCCTTGGCGTAGTCGGCCGGGTAACCGCCGGCGGCGATCACTACACCCACAGTTGGGCGCGGGTCCCAGGTGGCTTCGACCTTATCCAGCGCCTTGGCCAATGCAGCTTCGACCAGCAGCACCAGGGACGATTCCAGGCGGCACATGATCGGCTGGGTTTCCGGGTCGCCGAAGCGGCAGTTGAATTCGATGACTTTCGGCTTGCCGGCCTTGTCGATCATCAAGCCGGCGTAGAGGAAGCCGGTGTAGACGTTGCCTTCGCTGGCCATGCCGCGCACGGTCGGGTAAATGACTTCGTCCATTACCCGCTGGTGCACCTCAGCGGTAACCACCGGGGCCGGCGAGTAGGCGCCCATGCCGCCGGTGTTCGGGCCGGTATCGGCGTCGCCGACGCGTTTGTGATCCTGGCTGGTGGCCATCGGCAGCACGTTTTCGCCGTCGACCATAACGATAAAGGATGCTTCTTCGCCGTCGAGGAATTCCTCGATGACCACCCGCGAACCGGCGTCGCCAAAGGCATTGCCGGCGAGCATATCGCGCACCGCGTCTTCAGCTTCAGCCAGGGTCATGGCGACTATCACGCCCTTGCCGGCGGCCAGGCCGTCAGCCTTGATCACGATCGGCGCGCCGACTTTTTGCAGGTAGGCCAGGGCCGGCTCGACTTCGGTGAAGTTCTGGTAGTCGGCGGTGGGGATCGCGTGACGCGCGAGGAAGTCCTTGGTAAAGGCCTTGGAACCTTCCAGCTGCGCGGCGGCGGCGGTGGGACCGAAGATATCCAGTTTGCGCGAGCGGAACAGATCAACCACGCCTTTCACCAGCGGCGCTTCCGGCCCGACTATGGTCAGCTGCACGTTCTGCTCGGCAAAATCAGCCAGCTGCTCGATAGCCAGCACATCGATGGCGACGTTCTCGCATTTGGGCTCAACGGCGGTGCCGGCATTGCCGGGAGCGACGAAGACTTTGGCGACGCGTTTGTCCTGCGCCACTTTCCAGGCCAGGGCGTGTTCACGACCGCCGCTGCCGATAATCAATACGTTCATGTTGCTCTCCCAATGGAGGCGGGCGCGGGGCCCGTTCGGTGGATAAGCGAAGCGTTATCCACCCTACGAAATCGGTGTGGCGTAGGGTGGATGGCCGCAGCCATCCACCGCTCCGTCAATCAATGACGGAAATGGCGCATACCGGTGAAGACCATCGCTATTCCTGCTTCATCGGCGGCGGCAATCACTTCCGCATCGCGCATTGAGCCGCCTGGCTGGATCACCGCGGTGATGCCATTGGCCGCCGCGTTGTCCAGGCCGTCGCGGAACGGGAAGAAGGCGTCGCTGGCCATCACCGAACCGGCGACCTGCAGGCCGGCGTGCTCTGCCTTGATCGCGGCGATGCGCGCGGAGTTGACCCGCGACATCTGACCGGCGCCGACGCCGATGGTCTGGCGGCCCTTGGCGTAGACGATAGCGTTGGACTTAACGAACTTGGCCACTTTCCAGGCGAAGATCAGGTCGTGCACCTCCTGCTCGCTCGGCGCGCGCTTCGTGACGATCTTCAGGTCTTCTGCCTTGATCATGCCGATGTCGCGGCTCTGGACCAGCAGGCCACCGTTGACCCGCTTGAAGTCCCAGCCGGCGCTGCGCTCGGCCGGCCATTCGCCGCATTCCAGCAGGCGTACGTTGGCTTTGGCAGCGACGATGGCGCGGGCCTCCAAGCTGATTTTCGGCGCGATGATCACTTCGACGAACTGACGCTCGACGATGGCCTGGGCGGTGGCACCGTCCAGCTCACGGTTGAAGGCGATGATGCCGCCAAATGCGGATTCGCTGTCGGTGGCGTAGGCCAGTTCATAGGCCTGGCGGATGCCGCCTTCGCTGTCCAGGGCCACGGCCACGCCGCACGGGTTGGCGTGTTTGACGATCACGCAGGCGGGTTTGACGAAGCTCTTCACGCATTCCAGGGCGGCGTCGGTGTCGGCCACGTTGTTGAACGACAGTTCCTTGCCTTGCAGCTGGATGGCCGTAGCCACGCTGGCTTCGCCTCCGCCATTCAAGGAGCCGGCTTCCACGTAGAACGCCGCGCTCTGGTGCGGGTTCTCGCCGTAGCGCATTTCCTGGGCCTTGATGAACTGGCTGTTGAAGGTACGCGGGAACGCGCCGCGCTCTTCGGTGGAGAGGGTGTCGCGGCTCTGGTCGATGGTGCCCAGGTAGTTGGCGATCATGCCGTCGTAGGCGGCGGTGTGCTCGAAGGCCTTGAGGGCCAGGTCGAAGCGCTGGGCGTAGCTCAGGCCGCCGGCTTTCAGCGACTCGACGATGCCGGTGTAGTCGCTGGCGTTGACCACGATGGCCACGTCTTTGTGGTTCTTCGCCGCGCTGCGGACCATGGTCGGGCCGCCGATATCGATGTTCTCGATGGCGTCAGCCAGGTCGCAGCCCGGCTTGGCCACGGTGGCCGCGAAGGGGTAGAGGTTGACCGCAACCAGGTCGATCGGCTTGATGCCGTGCTGCTCCATCACCGCGCCGTCAAGGGCGCGACGGCCGAGGATGCCGCCGTGGATCTTCGGGTGCAGGGTCTTGACCCGGCCGTCCATCATTTCCGGGAAGCCGGTGTAGTCGGCCACTTCCACGGCTTTGACGCCGTTGTCCTTGAGCAGCTTGTAGGTGCCGCCGGTGGAGAGAATTTCCACATTCAGGGCGACGAGCTCGCGGGCAAACTCGAGGATGCCGGTCTTGTCGGAAACACTGATCAAGGCGCGGCGAACGGGGAGGCGGGTGGTCTGGTCGGTCATTGCAGAGTCCATCAGGCGGAAGTTTTGGCAATCAAAGAGCTATCAGTAAAAAAGGCGGCTTATGTGGGCCGCCCTTTTCGGGAGTTCGGGGTTACAGCAGGTCGTATTGCTTGAGCTTCTTGCGCAGGGTGCCGCGATTCAGGCCGAGCAGCTCGGAGGCCTTGGTCTGGTTGCCCTTGACGTAGTTCATTACGGTTTCCAGCAGGGGCGCTTCCACTTCGGTGAGCACCAGGTTGTACACGTCACTGACGTCGGCGCCCTCAAGGTGGGCGAAATAATTGTGCAGGGCCTTCTCAACGCTGCCGCGCAGGGTTTGCCCCTCTTCGCTGGGCGTATTGAGATGCTGCTTCAAACTGCTGTTGTCACTCACGGGAGCCATTCCACTCTCTAAGGTCTCAGTCAACATCGTCATGCGGCCACCCCTTCTCCATTGTTATGACGTTCGCTGAAAAACTCGCGAACGTTGGTGCACTGCGCGTCCGTACTGTCCAGACGATTGAAGTGGGCGCGGAACTCCCTGGCGCCCGGCAAGGTTGCGAGATACCAACTGACATGCTTGCGGGCAATGCGTACGCCCATTACATCGCCGTAGAAGGCGTGCAGTGCAGCCAGATGTTCAAGCAGAATGCGTTCCACCTCACACAGCGCTGGTGCCGGGAGCTGTTCACCGGTACGCAGGTAATGCTCGATCTCACGGAATATCCACGGCCGGCCCTGAGCCGCGCGACCGATCAGCAGGCCGTCGGCGCCAGTGGCGGCGAGTACCAGCTTGGCCTTCTGCGGCGAATCGATATCGCCATTGGCCAGCACCGGAATCGACACAGCCTGTTTGATCGCGGCGATGGTGTCGTATTCGGCCTCGCCCATATACAGGTCGGCGCGGGTGCGGCCATGCACGGCCAGCGCGACAATGCCGGCGTCTTCGGCAATTTTCGCCACGTTGATGCCGTTCTTGTTCTCCCGGTCCCAGCCGGTGCGGATCTTCAGGGTCACCGGCACATCCACGGCGGTGACCACGGCCTGAAGAATCTCGCGGACCAGCGTTTCGTCTTTCAGCAGGGCGGAACCGGCAGCCTTGTTGCAGACCTTCTTGGCCGGGCAACCCATGTTGATGTCGATGATCTGTGCGCCCATTTCCACGTTGCGCCGCGCCGCTTCGGCGAGCATCTCGGGATCACCACCGGCGATCTGTACCGAGCGCGGCTCGGGATCACCGCTGTGGATCATGCGCAGGCTCGACTTGCGGGTGTTCCACAGGCGTACATCGCTGGTGACCATTTCCGACACCACCAGACCCGCTCCCATACGCTTGCACAGCTGGCGAAATGGCTGGTCAGTGACCCCCGCCATGGGGGCGAGAATCAGCGAATTGGGCAATGTATAGGGGCCGATGCGTAGCGCCGACATAGGGCTTCCCTGCTCAAGAGACCTGCTGCTGAACAAATAGGAGAGTGCGAAAAAGGGTGGGCATGATACCCGCTCTGGATGACCGGAGAAAGGCTGTTTTGAACAAATTCTGAACAGCTCTGGGCTTATCGCGAAGGGTTTGGTTGGCGCAGATTCTCAAGCAATCCGCGGCATGCAGACTATTCCGGCGAGTGGAAGCTCAGGCTGTAGTTCACTGCCTGGGTGCCAGGGTCGAGGATGTCCAGGGAGATGTGAATCGGCGTCTGCGGCGGCATTTCCGCGTTGCCGGCCAGCTCGCCAGCGAGGTATTCGCTGGGTTTGAAGCGGCGGCTGGCGAGCAGTTGGCCGTTGATGTCGGCAAAGCGCATTTCCAGCAGCGGGAAGGGCTGGGAGAACGGTGCGCGGTTGTAGAGGATGGCGTCGACCACCAGCGCGCCGCTGAATTCCGGGTGGCTGCGCACCACCAGGTTGCTGCTCTTGACCTGGGCGATATCGACCTTGGACGGCAGCTGGCAACCGACGGCCGGGCACAGCTGCTCGAACCAGGGGCGGTACTGGTCCTGGCGCGCCAGTTCATTGAAGTGATACATCAGGTACTGCCCGGCCAGGGCGGCTGCGCCGAGCAGATTCAGCAGGCCCCAGCCGAGCCAGCGGCCCCAGGGTTTCTTCGGTTGTTGCCAGTCCAGTTGCAGGGGTTCGTCATCCAGCTCGAACAGGTGCTCGTCACGCAGTTCGGGCTCGCTGCGCGCGGCCTTTGGCGGCGCCGCTACGACGGGCTCGTCATCACGCGGGCGGTCTGTCAGCGCGCTAAAGGGCTCGCGCTCGGCATGCAGTTCAATGTGCTCGGTTTCTGGCTCAGGGTGGCGGCGGTCAAGGGCGCTGAGGTCGAGTGCTGGCTCGTCATCGGGCTCGCTGATCGGTGCTGGTGTTATAGGCGCGGGCGGAATAGGCCGTGCAGGGGGCGTCAGCGGCTGAGGTTTGGCGCTCAGGCTGGCGGCGGGCTTGCTCAGCTCATCCTGCAGCAGGGCTTCGGCCCAGCGTTCATCGTGCGGGTCGTGCTCGATCGGCTCGGGCGCCAGAAAGCCTTCGTTGTATTTCGGCGCGTTATCAATCGCCAGGAACTGCTTGGACAGCTGCTGCTCCTGGGCTTCGAGCTTGGCCAGCTCTTCATCCAGGTCGAGGCCGTCGAGGTCCAAGTCGTCATGAATCCATAGCGTATCGCTGGCTTTACTGCTGGCGGGCGCGGCCGGTAGTGCGGGAGCGGCGCTGGGCATGGCCGGGCGCGGTGCGGGTGGTTTGCTGGGTTGTGGCGCCGGCGTTGGCGCAGTAGCTGGCACTGCGGGTGGCGGCAGTTGCTGGCCCTGCTCACGCAGCTGTTGCGCGGCATTGAACACATGCAGGCAGGCTCCGCAGCGCACGGCACCATGGGCGGCACCCAGCTGCGTGAGGTTCACGCGAAAGCTGGTGCGGCAATGGGGGCACTGGGTGACGAAGCTCTGGGTCATGCGGCGATCCGGCTAAACGAGGCGGCTAGTCTAACGCAAGTGCTTGCTAATGCAGCAGCTGCGCGCTGGGGCGGTTAGCGGCGTACGCCACTGATGCGCACCCAGCCGTCTTTGTCGGCGGTCGGGTCGAGGGTAAAGGCGTCGTCGTAGGCGGCGCGCACCTCTGCGGCCTGTTCGGCGAGGATGCCCGACAGCGCCAGGCGCCCGCCCGATTTGACCAGGCTAGTGATCTGCGGTGCCAGCGCCACCAGCGGGCCGGCAAGGATATTGGCGACCACCACGTCGGCCGGCTGTTGCGGCATGTCGTCTGGCAGGTAGAGCGGGAAGCGTGCTTCGTCGATGCCGTTGCGCCCAGCGTTATCGCGCGAGGCTTCGATGGCCTGGATATCGATGTCGGTACCGACTGCTTGCGGTGCGCCGAGCAGCAGGGCGGCAATCGCCAGAATGCCCGAGCCACAACCGAAGTCGATCACGCTGCAGTCCTGCAGGTTCTGGCCGTCCAGCCACTCCAGGCACAGCGCGGTGGTCGGGTGGGTGCCGGTGCCGAAGGCCAGGCCCGGGTCGAGTAGCAGGTTGACCGCGTCCGGCTCCGGCGCGGCGTGCCAGCTCGGTACAATCCACAGGCGCTGACCGAAGCGCATCGGCTCAAAACCGTCCATCCAACTGCGCTCCCAGTCCTGATCGGCGATCACCTCGGCGTGATGCTCTGGCAGCTCAGTGCCGGTCAGCAGGTGCAGGTGGGCGAATACTGCGCTGGCGTCGGTATCGGCTTCAAACAGGGCAAGCAGGTGGGTGTGCGACCAGAGTGGCGTGGTGCCCAGGTCCGGCTCGAAGATCGGCTGGTCTTCGGCGTCCATAAAGGTCACCGACACGGCGCCGACTTCCAGCAACGCATCTTCGTAGGTTTGCGCCTGCTCCGGGGTGATGGCGAGACGGACTTGTAACCAGGGCATGGCAAACCTCGTAAACGATGCGGCGGGACGAATTGGCGCGCAGCTTACTTGAACGGGAGTGCGTGCTGCCAGTGTAGGGCGGATGTCGCTTTCTACATCCACCGGAAGGTGATGGATGGTCAAACCGTGGAAAACGCTTCGCGGTTTCCACCCTGCGGTCGGCAGAAACGACAAGGGCCGCCAGATGGCAGCCCTTGTCTGTGCGCTATGCCGAAGCTTAGTGCTTATCCATACCCAGTTTCTTTTCCAGGTAATGGATATTCACGCCGCCCTTGCAGAAGCCTTTATCGCGAACCAGCATGCGGTGCAGCGGCACGTTGGTCTTGATGCCGTCGACGACGATCTCGTCCAGGGCGTTACGCATACGGGCCAGGGCCTCGTCACGGGTGGCGCCGTAGGTGATCAGCTTGCCGATCAGCGAGTCGTAGTGCGGCGGTACGCTGTAGCCGCTGTACAGGTGTGAATCGACCCGTACGCCGTTGCCGCCCGGGGCGTGGAAGTGCTTGACCTTGCCGGGGCAGGGCATGAAGTTGTCCGGGTCTTCGGCGTTGATCCGGCATTCCAGCGCATGACCACGAATCACCACGTCACTCTGCTTGAACGACAGCTTGTTGCCAGCGGCGATGCTGAGCATCTCCTTGACGATGTCGATGCCGGTGACCATTTCTGAAACCGGATGCTCCACCTGGACGCGGGTGTTCATCTCGATAAAGTAGAAATGCCCATCTTCGTAGAGGAACTCGAAGGTGCCAGCGCCGCGATAACCGATCTCGATACAGGCGTCGACGCAGCGTTGCAGCACTTCGGCGCGGGCTTTTTCATCGATGCCCGGAGCCGGCGCTTCTTCCAGGACCTTCTGGTGGCGGCGCTGCAGCGAGCAGTCGCGGTCACCCAGGTGGATGGCATTGCCCTGGCCGTCGGAGAGTACCTGGACTTCCACGTGACGTGGGTTGCCGAGGAACTTCTCCAGGTAGACCATGGGGTTGCCGAACACCGAACCGGCTTCGCTGCGGGTCAGCTTGGCCGATTTGATCAGGTCTTCTTCCTGGTACACCACGCGCATGCCGCGACCACCGCCGCCGCCAGCGGCCTTGATGATCACCGGGTAGCCGACGTCGCGAGCAATCTGCAGGGCAGTTTCTTCGTCTTCCGGCAGCGGGCCGTCGGAGCCAGGCACCACAGGCACGCCGGCCTTGATCATGGCGTGCTTGGCCGAGACTTTGTCGCCCATCAGGCGAATGGTCTCGGCTTTCGGGCCGACAAAGGCAAAGCCGGAGTTTTCCACCTGTTCGGCAAAATCGGCGTTTTCCGCCAAAAAGCCGTAGCCGGGGTGGATGGCGGTGGCGCCGGTGACTTCAGCGGCGCTGATGATCGCCGGAATATTCAAATAGGACAGCGCGCCGGTGGCGGGGCCGATGCATACGGACTCGTCGGCCAGGCCCAGGTGCATCAATTCACGGTCGGCGGTGGAGTGCACCGCGACGGTCTTGATGCCCAGCTCTTTACAGGCGCGCAAGATGCGCAGGGCGATCTCGCCGCGGTTGGCGATCAGAACTTTTTCCAACATCGCTGGCTCTCCGTGGATCAAACGATGGTGAACAGAGGCTGGTCGTATTCCACCGGCTGACCGTTCTCGCCCAGGATGGATTCGATCACGCCGCTGGTTTCGGCCTCGATGTGGTTCATCATCTTCATTGCTTCAACGATGCAGAGGATGTCGCCTTTCTTCACGCTCTGGCCGACTTCAACGAAGTTGCCCGAGGTCGGGCCGGACGCGCGATAGAAGGTGCCGACCATCGGCGAACGCACCACGGTGCCATTCAGCTTGGCGGCAGCAGGGGCTGCGGCTTCAGCGGCGACCGGTGCCGCAGCAACCGGAGCAGCAGCAGGCGCAGGCGCCTGGGCGTACATCGGCTGTTGCATAAAGGCCGGCTGCTTGCTGTGGCGGCTGATGCGCACGGACTCTTCGCCTTCGCGAATCTCCAGCTCGTCGATGCCGGATTCTTCCAGCAGCTCGATCAGTTTTTTGACTTTACGAATATCCATAGTGGTTCAACTCCCGGTGAGGTCAGGGGCGCTTAAGTTCAAGTTGTTCAAGTTGTTCGAGTGCAGCCTCCAGGGCCAGTCGATAACCGCTGGCGCCAAGGCCGCAGATCACGCCTACCGCGACATCGGAAAAGTAGGAGTGATGGCGGAAAGCTTCGCGTTTGTGCACGTTGGACAAATGCACTTCGATGAATGGGATGCTCACTGCCAGCAATGCGTCACGTAATGCGACGCTGGTGTGAGTAAAAGCGGCAGGATTGATCAGGATAAAGTCGACACCTTCGCCCTGGGCGGCGTGAATACGCTCAATTAGCTCGTACTCGGCATTGCTCTGCAGGTACAGCAGGTGGTGGCCTGCCTCGCGTGCGCGGCGCTCCAGGTCGAGGTTGATCTGCTCCAGGGTGACGGCGCCGTAAACCCCTGGCTCGCGGGTGCCGAGCAGATTGAGGTTGGGGCCGTGCAATACCAGTAGGGTCGCCATGGCGGTGCTTCCTTGTTTTCTACTGCGCAGGACTATGCCGCGACAGCGCAAGTCTGTCCAGTTCTCAGCAATAGTCGACACGATGACCGCAGATTGCGGCAGATATATGACTAGGGGCGTTAAAAACGTTCCCGCGCCGTGCTCAGGCGGGCGGCAAAGGTCGCCGCGTCCACCTCACCTACGACACGCAGATCGCGCCATTCGTCACCCTTGGCGTCGAACAGCAGAATCGCCGGCGGGCCGAACAGCTGGTAGCGGTCGAGCAGGGCACGCTGCGCCGGGTTGCTCTCGGTGATGTCGAAGCGCACCAACTGATAGTCGCCCAACTGGCGGCCAACTGCTGGGGCGTTGAGCACTTCACGCTCGATCACCTTGCAGCTGATGCACCAGTCGGCGTACCAGTCGAGCAGCAACGGCTTGCCGTTGTTTTGCGCGGTGAGCAGGGCGGCATCCAGCTCGGCGGGGGTGCTGATGGTTTGCCATTGGCCAGCGTGCACCTGCTGCGTTGCTGCTGTGCTGCTGAGCATACGGCCGAGCGGGCGCAGTGGGTCATCCTGGCCCTGCAGCGCGCCGACCCAGGCCACCAGAGCGTACACCAGCAGCGGCAGGCCAAGCAGTTGCGCGAGCTTCTGGTGATGGGTTTTCGGCGTCAGTTCCAGCGCGCCGAGCCACAGCGCCACGCCTGCCGCCAGCAGGCCCCAGAGTGCCAGGCTGACTGGGCCAGGTACCACGCGTTCCAGCAGCCAGATCGCCACCGCCAGCAGCAGCGCGCCGAACAGGTTGCGCACCATCAGCATCCACGGCCCGGATTTCGGCAGCAAGGCGCCGCCACCGACGGCGAACAGCACCAGCGGCGCGCCCATGCCCAGGCCCAGGGCCAGCAGCTTGAGGCCGCCGCCAACCGCGTCGCCGCTGGCGCTGATATACAGCAGCGCACCGGCCAGTGGCGCGGAAACGCAGGGCGACACCAGTACGCTGGACAGCACGCCGAGGGCGGCGGCGCTGTAGACGGTGCCGCCATGCAGGCGTTGGCTCAGGCGCTGCAGACGGCCGTCGATGGCCGCCGGTAGACGCAGTTCGAGAAAGCCCAGGCTGGCCACGCCGAACAGGGCGAAGAAGATCGCAAAGGGCACCAGCACCCAGGGCGATTGCAGGCGCGCCTGCAGATTGAGTTCGGCACCGAACAGCCCCATCAACGCGCCGAGGATGGCAAAGCTCAGGGCCATTGGCAGCACGTAGGCCAGCGACAGCACCAGGCTGCGCAGGCCGCCCGGCTGGCCGCGCAACACCACGCCGGTGAGGATCGGCAGCATCGGCAGCACGCATGGGGTGAAGGTCAGCGCCAGGCCGCCGAGGAAGAACAGCGCCAGATCGCTCCAGCTCCACGGCGTTGCCGCATCAGATGCAACGCTGCTGGCCGCGGCGCCGCCGCCAATCGCCAGCACTTCGGTTTCCGGCGGGTAGCACAGGCCTTTATCGGCGCAGCCCTGGTAGTTGACGCTGAGATTGAAGGGGCGATTGTCCGGGTTGTCGAGCGGCACTTCGACATCCAGCACCTCGTAATACACCTCGACATCGCCGAAGTACTCATCGTGCTTGGCCTGGCCAGCCGGCAGCACGGCCTGGCCCAGGCTTATATCGGCCGGCTCGCTGCTAAAGCTGAATCGATGCTTATAGAGGTAGTAACCCTCGGCGGCGACAAAGCGCAGCTTCACCGATTCGCTGGAGCTGCTGATCAGGCTCAGCTTGAACGCCTCGCGTACCGGCAGGAAGTCCGTGCTGTTGTTCAATGGTGCACCCAATTGCGTAGGGGCGGGTGGCTTGTCGAACAGGCCGGCGCTGGTCGGCAGGGCGACGACGAGGAGCAGAAGCAGGCTGAGTAAACGGTGCATGGCAGGCTCGTGAGGCAGGAGTCGCCGCATCATAGCGGAGGCGAGCGGCTCAGGGCACGGCCCAGGCTGTAAGCGGTCTTGTCCGCAGGCTGAAAGGCGCGCGACAGATTGCCGCGCTCAGCGGCCGTTAACCCTCTGTTAAACCCTGAACGCCTGCACGGCGGTGTGCAACTGGCCGCCGAGTTGCAGCAGCTGCTCGCCCTGATTGCGGCCCTCGCCGATGCGCTGCAGATTGTCGCCGCCCAATGTGTGGATGCGCTCGCTGTGCCCGCGAATCTCGCTGACGGCGCTGTTCTGTTGTGCCGTGGCATCGGCAATGCGCTCGGCCATGCTGGCGATGGTGCGGATCGCCGCGACGATGTCATCCAGCGCGCCATCGGCGGCTTCGGCCTGGCTGGCGGTGGCCTCGGCGTGTTCGACCTGAGTACGCATGGCCTGCACCGATTGCAGTGCGGCCTGTTGCAGGCGGCCGATCAGCTCTTGAATCTGCGCGGTGGCGCCGCTGGTGCGTTGCGACAGTGAACGCACTTCATCGGCCACCACGGCAAAGCCGCGGCCCAGCTCGCCTGCCCGCGCCGCTTCAATAGCGGCATTCAGGGCGAGCAGATTGGTCTGCTCGGCGATGCCGCGAATCACCGTCAACACATTGCCGATGGTCGCGGTTTCCTCGGCCAGGCGTTCGATGGCCTGGGCGTTACCCTGCACCTCACCGACCAGCGAATGCAGGCCGGTAAGGCTGTGGCCGATCACCTGCTGACCCTGTTCCAGGGCGCGGTTGGCGTCGCGGCTGGCATCGGCGGCCTGGCTGGCGTCGCCGGCCACCTGCTGGATGGTGGCCTGCAGCTCACCGAGGGCGTCGTGAATCTGCGCGGTGTCGCCGGCCTGGCGCTCGGCGCCGCCATGCAGGCCGCCGCTGAGCTCGGCCAGGGTGCGGCTGGAACCGACCACCTGTTCGGCGTGCTGGCGGATGGTGCCGACCAGGTCGACCAGATAGGCGCGCAGGCGGTTGAGCGACTCTTCGATATCGCGCAATTCCTGGGTGCGCGAGTCGAGATGAATATCAGCGGCAAAGTCTCCTTGCGCCCAGGTCGACAGTGCCGGTGCCAGGTGACTGAGCACGCGGGTCAGGCGGCGCTGAAGGGTGTCGATGATCAGTGCAATCAACAGAATCAAGCCGATCATCAGGCCGAGGATCAGCTGCACCTCACCCTGGATGCGCCCGTGTTCGGCGCGTACCAAGGGTTCCAGCGCGGCGAGAGCCTGTTGCACCTGGTCGATCTGCATGCGCGTGCTGCTGGCCAGGGCGCTGCGTTGTTCGATCAGGCTGCGGGTGCGCTGCAGTTCGGCCGGGTAGCGGCTGATCAGGTTGGCCAGGTCGCGCTTGAGGGCGATGCCACGGTCTTCGGTCTGGCTGCTCTCGCTGCTGGCATCCAGCCCCAGCAGGTCGGCAAAGGCGTCGCTGGATGATTGGCTGGCGTCGGCCACGCCAAGCAGCGGCAACTCATTAAGCGCCTGCGCCTGTTTGTCCAGGGCTGTCAGCTCGCGTTCGACTTCGCTGGCCAGCTCGCTGCGGCCGCTGCGCACCAGCTTGTCGCGGGCATGGGCCAGGCGGGTGAGGTGGCGTGCCGCGCTAAACAGTGGGCCGCGGTAATTGGCGGCGGCATTGGCTGCGCCGCTGTCGGCGTATTGCGCCAGTTGCTCCAGCGCCGCGTCCATCTCGCGCTCGGCTTGCAGCAGCAGGCCCTGCGGGTCGGCGGAGAGCTTGCCGGCGGCCAGCAGCTGGTTGGCGCTAAAGGCTTTCAGCGCGGCGAGGCTGGGGCGCAGGTTGGTGGCCAGTTGGGTAGGCAGCTCAGTCATGGCCTGTTCGAGGCTGTCCAGCGATTGCAGGGCGGCGCTGTGGCGCAGGGCGTCGCCGCTGTCCAGGTAGGCGCTGATGTTCTGTGCGACCTCGCCCTGAAAGTGCTGGGACAGACTCAGGTAGCGCGCCATCAGCAAGTAAGGCCGTTCCAGGGCGCGTTGCGACCACCAAAGGGTCACGGCCAGGGCCACGCAGACGGTGACCAGCAGCATTGTGTTGAGGTTGGTAAGGGATTTAAGGCGCATAGGGCTCGACCCGATAACGAACGGTTCCGGCCGCCGACGCATGCGTCAGGGCGGCTGCTAAGCCTCAGAATTTATTGCTTTTTCGTGACCGTAATATGACGGCGCCGACGGCGTCACGGTTTTCTGTCGGGTGCTTGGCAGCGGGGAGCTGGGCGAGTTCAGTCGCCCTGATAGATCGCCACCTGGTTGCGCCCGCCGTGCTTAGCCACGTAAAGCGCCAGGTCGGCCTGTTGCGAGAGCAGTTTGCCGTCCAGTTGCGGCGCCAGTTGGGCGATGCCGCAGCTGAAGGTGCAGGACAGGTCATGGGGCTGCGCCGAGAACTGGATTTCCGCGAAGCGCTGGCGGATTTCATCGAGTACCCGGCGCGCCGACTCGGCGTCGGTATCGGGCATCACCACGGCGAACTCCTCACCGCCGTAACGGCCGATATGGTCGCTCTTGCGCAGACGCTGCTTGAGAAACAGTGCCAGGCTCTTGATCACCCGGTCACCCATGGGGTGGCCGTAGGTGTCGTTGACCTTCTTGAAGAAATCGATATCGATCATCGCGAAGCTCAGCGGCTGGCTGTCGCGTTCGGCGCGAATGCGCGCATCTTCAAGCAGTTGCAAGGTGTGGGTGTGGTTATACAGGCCGGTCAGGCTGTCGCGCACCATGCGTGCCTTGAGGTTGCGTGCCCGCGCCGCGCGGTTACGCACGGTGGCGATCAGGTGGCGTGGCTTGATCGGCTTGGTAAGAAAGTCGTCGCCGCCCTCGCTCATGGCGTCGAGCTGCTTGTCGAGGTCGTCTTCGGCCGACAGGTAGATGATCGGCACGCTGACATAGCGGTCGTTGTGGCGGATCACCTGGGCCAGTTCCGGGCCGTTGCACTCGGGCATGTACATGTCGAGGATGATCAGGTCCGGCTGAAAATCGGCCAGATGGTTCATGGCCTGGATCGGCTCAGTCAGGGTGCGGGTGACGATGCCGGCGCTGTTCAGCACGCGCTCGGTGTGGGTCGCCTGCGCCCGTGAGTCGTCGATGATCAGCACCTTGTAGGGCTCGTACTGGGCGACGTTGGTCAGCACCTCGATACGCTCGAACAGGTTCGAGGCGTCCAGGCTGCCGGTGAAGAACTCCTGGCCACCGGCACGCACGGCGGACAGGCGGGTCATGGTGTCGGTGTCTTCCGGGCTGAAGAACAGCAGCGGAATCGGATGTTCCAGGCCTTCCTGCACACTTTTCGCCAGCAGCAGACCGCAACCGGGGCCGGAGAAGTCGACTTCCATCAGAATCGCCGCTGGGTGGCGCTCGCGCATGGCGTTGCGAAACGCATTGGCGCTGTCCAGGGCGATGGCGTTCATGCCGAAGAACTCCAGGCGCTGCACCAGCTGTTCGGCGCGCTCCGGATGTTGCAGGGCCAGGTACACCGGCTTGCGCAACGGTAGCGCGGTTTGCTCGAAGCGGTCGCCGTGGCGCAGGCCGGTGCGCGACAGGCGCTGTAATAACTCGTTGAGCTGGCTGATCAAGTCGCTATTGAGGCGGCCACGGTTGTCGGCCACCAGATGCAGGCAGTTATTGATTTCCTGGGCCAGTTGGCTGTGTTCGGCCTGATCGAAGCGCTCGGCATAGCGCTGCAAGAGTTGCGTTGCCTCGCGCAATTCGGCCATGCCGGCGTCGTTCCACTCGCTGCGCTGCAGGCGCTGCCAGACTTCCAGCACCTGGCGCGCCTGATTGATCACGCGCTGGGCGAAGTGCTGCTTGAGACGGTCGCGGCTGGGGTCTTCTTGCTCGATCATGGCCCGGTTTCGGTTGGCGCAGCCGTGGCTACGGGTGATGGCTTAGTGCTAGCAATGCTAACACTCGTTTGGTTTTTTGCGAGTGCCGTCGATCTATTGGCGCCTGCCTTCTGTCTATGACATCACAGATAAACCATAGGTTTAACCGGCGCTAAGTTTGCCCCTCGCCACTGCGCAGGGGCCGCGCTTCCCTTATAGTGCAAGGCAGTTGCGCAACCCTGCTTGAGGGTTGTGGTCGAACCAACAGCCACCGGGTTGTGCAGTCCGGTGGCGAGTTTGCTACTTGGGTAACAAAAGGACATTGCCATGCTGGATTGGAAGAATCGAACGGCCGGAGCGCGTGCTGACGCGGCAGGCGCCACCACCTCACCGAGTAAATCGACGGCAAACCTGGTCACGCGTACGGCCGCTGGCCTGCTCGGGCTTTACCTGGTCGTGGCGCTGGTGGTGGGCTGGTATTGGAGCCAGGAGCCGGAGCAGTTTTCCGTGCAGCAACGCGCCGAGGCCGCTGCTCAGGCCGGCGGGCGCAAGCTGGTGAATGGCTACACCACGGTGGAGACCCTCAAACAGGTCGCCGGCACCTTGCTCGACAAGCCGGGCGGTTACCTGTCCAACGACCTCGCACCGCCGGGCCTGTGGCTGGATAATATGCCGAGCTGGGAGTTTGGCGTGCTGGTGCAGGTGCGCGACATGTCCCGCGCGCTGCGCAAGGACTTCACTCGTTCGCAGTCGCAGTCCACCGAAGACGCCGATCTGGCCAAGGCCGAGCCGCGTTTCCACTTCGACCATAAAAGCTGGGCGCTGCCGGCCTCCGAAGCTGAATACGCCGAGGGCATCAAAGCGCTGGATGGTTACCTTCAGCGCTTAGGCGATCCGAGCAAGGGCAATGCCCAGTTCTATACCCGCGCCGACAACCTCAACAACTGGCTGGGCGATGCCGCCACGCGTCTGGGTTCGCTGTCGCAGCGCCTGTCGGCCAGTGTCGGCCAGGTGCGTTTGAATACTGCCGTGGTCGACCCGGCGCTGGCCGATAGCGTGGCCCAGGCCGACTTTATCGAAGGCGTGAACTACGAAACACCCTGGCTGCAGATCGACAACGTGTTCTACGAGGCCCGTGGTCAGGCCTGGGCGCTGGCGCACCTGCTGCGCGCCATCGAGGTGGATTTTGCCGATGTGCTGGCGAAGAAGAATGCCACCGTCAGCGTACGGCAGATCATCCGTGAGCTGGAGGCCGCGCAGGAAACCCTGTGGAGCCCGATGATCCTCAACGGCAGCGGTTATGGCCTACTGGCCAACCACTCGCTGGTAATGGCCAATTACATCTCGCGGGCCAATGCCGGGCTGATCGACCTGCGCCAACTGCTGTCGCAGGGCTGACATAGTGGCCTGGTCCGAAGCCGAGGTGGCGCACCGCGCCGCCTCCGATGCCGAGCGCATCGCCTGGGTCGATGAGCAGGATAACCTGCTCGGCGGTGTGTTGCGCAGCGAGCTGCGCGCACGGCATCTGCTCGGGCGCGGCACCTATATCCTGCTGTTCAACAGCGCCGGCCTGCTCTGCGTACACCGGCGCACCCTGAGCAAGGCGCTGTATCCCGGTTACTGGGATGTGGCGGCCGGCGGCATGGTGCTCGAAGGCGAAAGCTATGCCGAATCCGCCGCGCGCGAGCTGGCGGAAGAGCTGGGCATAGTCGATGCAACCCTGGTCGAGCATGCGCACTTTCTCTACGACGCCCCGGAAAGCCGCCTATGGTGCATGGCCTATTCGGCGGTGTCCGATGCGCCGCTGCGTTTGCAGCCGGAGGAAGTGCTGGAGGCGCGGTTTATTTCCATCGAACAGGCGCTGGCGGAAACCCAGCACCTGCCCTATTGCCCCGACTCGCTGGCGGCCTTGCAGCGTTATCTGGCAGCCACGGCGTAGGATGGGTTGAGCGCAGCGCTACCCATCATTTACCAGCATGGTTAGCGCGTTGCTCAACCCATCCTAGGGTTACAGTCAGCTGAGCCAACTCCGCGTCATTCCTGGCGTTGTGCAGGATATGCAGACGTTTTGTTCGGCATCCCGCACAGCGTCGCCAATCCGCCGATTAATGGCGCATTTTTACACTTAGCAGCTGCGGTTTTTGCCGTTACACTGCGCCGCCTTCAAGCCCTGGCCGTGTATCGCCAGGGTGCGCTGCCCCTGCCAGAGTGGGGCTTCGCGGTCGACTCCGAGCACTCAGTCGACCAGTCGCTATCCTGACCCCTTCGAGGACTAACCGGTGGTCAAGAAAGCTTCTTCATTTGCCGCCCTCAGCGGCCTGGTGTATTCCACCGACAGCGGCCGGCATTGCCCGGACTGCAGCCAGCCGGTGGACGCCTGTATCTGCAAACAGACCCTGATCCCCGACGGTGATGGCATCGCCCGCGTGCGCCGCGAAACCAAAGGTCGTGGCGGCAAGACGGTGACCACTATCAGTGGCGTGCCGCTGGCCGAAGAGCCGCTCAAGGACCTGGTCAGCGCCTTGAAGAAACGCTGCGGCTGCGGTGGGTCGCTCAAGGATGGGGTGATCGAGATTCAGGGTGATCACGTCGAACTGCTGATCGCCGAGTTGATCAAGCACGGCTTTAAAGCCAAGAAGTCCGGCGGCTGATCCCGTCTTTTTTAAACTTACTCGGCAGGCCCCCGGTCTATTGCCGGGCTATTGTCATTTCCAGACGTTAATCTGTACGGGTCTTGGTGTTACCAAGGCCACTATCGCCAGCAAGGGAGACATCGATGTCTGCACGACGCACACGCAAAGATGACGGCAGCCAGTGGACCGTAGCGGACAGCCGCAGCGTCTACGGCATTCGCCATTGGGGCGCGGGTTATTTCGCGATCAATGACCAGGGCCGTGTCGAGGTGCGCCCGAATGGTCCGCAAAGTACGCCGATCGACCTCTATGAGCAGATCGACGAACTGCGTTCCAGCGGTTTGTCGCTGCCCTTGCTGGTGCGCTTTCCGGACATTCTGCAAGACCGTGTGCGCCAGCTGACGGGGGCCTTCGACGCCAATATCGCGCGCCTGGAATACCAGAGCCCGTACACCGCGCTGTACCCGATCAAGGTCAACCAGCAGGAAGCGGTGGTGGAAAACATCATCGCCACGCAGAACGTCTCCATCGGTCTAGAGGCCGGCTCCAAGCCTGAGCTGATGGCGGTGCTGGCGTTGGCGCCGAAGGGTGGCACCATTGTCTGCAACGGTTACAAGGACCGCGAATTTATCAAGCTGGCGCTGATGGGACAGAAGCTCGGTCACAACGTGTTTATCGTGATCGAGAAAGAATCCGAAGTGCAGCTGGTGATCGAGGAGGCGGCCGAACTCAAGGTGGCGCCGCAGATCGGTCTGCGCGTGCGTCTGTCGTCGCTGGCGTCGAGCAAGTGGGCCGACACCGGCGGCGAGAAATCCAAGTTCGGCCTGTCGGCGGCGCAGCTGCTGTCGGTGGTCGAGCGCTTCCGCGCGGCCAAGCTGGACCAGGGCATCCGCCTGCTGCACTTCCATATGGGTTCGCAGATCGCCAACCTGTCCGACTACCAGCACGGTTTCAAGGAAGCCATCCGCTATTACGGCGAGCTGCGTGGTCTGGGCCTACCGGTCGACCATATCGACGTCGGCGGCGGCCTGGGTGTGGATTACGACGGTACCCACTCGCGCAATGCCAGCTCGATCAACTACGACATGGACGACTACGCCGGTGTCGTGGTCGGCATGCTTAAAGAGTTCTGCGATGCCCAGGAACTGCCGCATCCGCATATCTTCTCGGAAAGCGGCCGCTCGCTGACCGCGCACCACGCCATGCTGGTGGTGCAGGTTACTGATGTGGAAAAGCACAACGACGAGATCCCCAAGATCGAGGACGTCACCAGCCTGCCGGAAACCGTGCGTTACCTGGTCGAGCTGCTCGGTCCGACCGATATCGAGATGGTCACCGAGACCTACTGGCGCGCCACCCACTACATGAGTGATGTGGCCACTCAGTACGCCGACGGCAAACTCAGCCTGACCGACAAGGCCCTGGCCGAGCAGTGCTACTTTGCCGTGTGCCGCCGTCTGCACAACTCGCTGAAAGCCCGTCAGCGCTCGCACCGTCAGGTACTGGATGAACTGAACGACAAGCTGGCCGACAAGTACATCTGCAACTTCTCGGTGTTCCAGAGCCTGCCGGACACCTGGGCCATCGGCCAGGTGCTGCCGATTCTGCCGCTCAACCGTCTCGACGAAGAGCCGCTGCGCCGCGCCGTGCTGCAGGACCTGACCTGCGACTCCGACGGCAAGATCCGCCAGTACGTCGATGAGCAGTCGATCGAAACCAGCCTGCCGGTGCACGAAGTGCGCGAGGGTGAGGACTACCTGTTGGGGATCTTCCTGGTCGGTGCCTATCAGGAAATTCTCGGCGATATGCACAACCTGTTCGGCGACACCGACTCGGTGAATATCTACCAGAACGCCGATGGCAGCGTGTACCACGCCGGTATCGAGACCCATGACACCATCGAGGACATGCTGCGCTACGTGCACCTGTCGCCGGAGGAGTTGATGAACCACTACCGCGACAAGGTCGCCAGCGCCAAGATCAGCCCGCGCGAGCGCACCCAGTTCCTCGACGCGCTGCGTCTGGGGCTTACCCGTTCCTCTTATTTGTCGTCTTGATCGCGTAGGGACTGTAGGAGCGGCCTTGGCCGCGAAGCGGGTTGCGCCTGATCGCGGGCAAGCCCGCTCCTACAAAACCGCTGTGTAACTAAAAGGCCCCGCACTGCGGGGCCTTTGGCTATCTGCTGGCGGCGCTTAGGCTCCGATCAGGCTTTGCCCGCATACACGCAGCACCTGCGCGGTGGCGGCACCGGAACCCGGCTGGGCGAACCAGGCCACGGCTTCGGCGACGTCCTGGGGCTGGCCGCCCTGGCCCATGGAGTTCATCCGCCGGCCGGCTTCGCGGATGGTCAGCGGGATGGCGGCGGTCATCTGCGTCTCGATAAAGCCGGGCGCCACCGCGTTGATGCTGATACCGCGCTTAGCCAGGGCCGGTGCCCAGGCCTGGGCCAGGCCGATCACCCCGGCCTTGCTTACCGCGTAGTTGGTTTGGCCCAGATTGCCGGCGATGCCACTGATCGAGGCGATCAGCACCACGCGGCCATTGTCGTGCAGCTTGCCGGCGTCCAGCAGGGCTTGGGTCAGCACCTGCGGGGCATTCAGGTTGACGTTGATCACCGAGTTCCAGAACGCGTCACTCATTTTCGCCAGGGTCTTGTCGCGGGTGATGCCGGCGTTATGCACGACGATATCGATGCCCTCCGGCAGCGCTTCGATAAGCTGCGCGGCAGCATCGCTGGCGCAGATATCCAGGGCCAGGCTGCGCCCGCCCAGGCGTGCGGCCAGGGCGTCGAGAGCGTCCTTGGCGGGTGGTACGTCCAGCAACACCACCTCGGCGCCGTCGCGGGCCAGGGTCTCGGCGATTGCTGCGCCGATACCACGGGAGGCGCCGGTGACCAGGGCCTGCTTGCCGGCCAGTGGGCGGGTCCAGTCCTTGACCTGTTCGCCGCAGGCGTTCAAACGCAGCACCTGGCCGGACACATAAGCGCTTTTCGGCGAGAGGAAGAAGCGCAGCGCGCCTTCCAGTTGCGCTTCGCCGCCTTTGCCAACGTAGATCAGCTGCACGTTGCCGCCACGGCGGATTTCCTTGCCCAGCGAGCGGCTAAAACCTTCCAGTGAGCGTTGCACGCTGGCGGCAATCGGGTCTTTCAACGATTCCGGGGCGCGGCCGAGGATCACCACCCGCGGGCATTTATCCAGGCCCTTGAAGGCCGGCTGGAAGAAGTCGCGCAGCTCGATCAACTGCTCGAAGCGGGTCAGCCCGCTGGCATCAAACACCAGCGCTTTGAGCTTGGGGGCGTGTTCGGCGGTCCAGCGCGGCAGCTCGAATTGGCCTTCGCGGGCGGCGTACAGCGCATCGGTGAGCGTGTGGGCGAATGGCCGCACCGCGCTGGCCAGGCTGCCGTCGCCGCCCAGCAGCAGGGCGCCGTCCACCGGCCGGCAGCGCCCAGCCATCCAGCGCTCCAGCATTAGCGGCGCGGGCAGGCCGAGGGCGCTGACCAGACGGCGGCCGGTAGGGGAGTTGGCGAAGGCAAGGTAACGGTCGGACATGGAGCGGCTCCTGCGCATGAATCAAAAGTGCGCTCACTCTACGCAGGCCGCCGGCATGCGCAATTGACCCGGTCAGCTTGCTGCACTGGCAAGGCGGCCAATGCCAGGCGGCCGGCATAGGCTAGCCTGTGGCCCATTCTTCCAGCCGAGGACTGTTCCATGACCCAGCCGCGCCGCGTCGCCATTGTCGGTGGTAACCGCATCCCCTTCGCCCGCTCCAACACCGTCTACGCCACCGCGAGTAACCAGGAGATGCTGACCAGCGCGCTGGATGGCTTGGTCGAGCGCTTCAACCTGCATGGCGAGCGCCTGGGCGAGGTGGTGGCCGGTGCGGTGCTCAAGCATTCACGGGATTTCAACCTGACCCGCGAGTGCGTGCTGGGCTCGCGCCTGGCCCCGCAAACCCCGGCCTACGATCTGCAACAGGCCTGCGGCACCGGCCTGGAGGCGGCGCTGCTGGTGGCCAACAAGATCGCCTTGGGGCAGATCGAGTGCGGCATCGCCGGCGGCGTCGACACCACCTCGGATGCGCCGATCGGGGTCAACGAGGGGCTGCGGCAGATCCTGCTGCAGGCCAACCGCGGCAAGAGCACCGGCGATAAGCTCAAGAGCCTGCTGCAGATTCGCCCGCGTCATTTGGCTCCCGCCATTCCGCGCAACGGCGAGCCGCGTACCGGGCTGTCCATGGGCGAACATTGCGAGCTGATGGCACAAACCTGGGCCATTCCCCGTGACGAGCAGGACCAACTGGCCGTGGCCAGCCACCAGAAACTCGCCGCCGCCTATGCCGAAGGCTGGCACGACGACCTGCTCACGCCGTTCCGCGGCCTGACCCGCGACCAGAACCTGCGCGCCGATATCAGCCTGGAAAAACTCGCCAGCCTCAAACCCTGCTTCGAGCGCAGCCCGCGCGGCACCCTGACCGCCGCCAACTCGACGCCGCTGACCGATGGTGCGTCGCTGGTGCTGCTGGCCAGCGAGGCCTGGGCCAAGGCCCGTGGCCTGCCGATCCTCGCCTACTGGAAGGATGGCGAGGCGGCGGCGGTGGATTTTGTCGGTGCGGGCAAGGAAGGCCTGCTAATGGCCCCGGCCTACGCGGTGCCACGTCTGCTGGCGCGCAACAAACTGACGCTGCAGGACTTCGATTACTACGAGATTCACGAGGCTTTCGCCGCCCAGGTACTCTGCACCCTCAAGGCCTGGGAGGACGCCGACTACTGCAAGACCCGCCTGGGCCTCGACGCACCGCTGGGCTCGATCGAGCGCCGCAAGATGAACGTCAAGGGCAGCTCCCTGGCGGCTGGTCACCCCTTTGCCGCCACCGGTGGGCGCATCGTCGCCAACCTGGCCAAGCTGCTCTCGGTGGCCCAGGAAGGCCGTGGCCTGATCTCGATCTGCGCCGCTGGCGGTCAAGGTGTGACTGCGATCCTGGAAAAGTAATCAAACAGCCGTATCCGCATGCTGTGTGGGTACTGATGTACGCAACTCCGTGATTTGGAGCGGCCCACGCAGGTGGAGCCGCTCTTTTTTATGGCCTGCCGTCCCTGGCGGCCACCCTCCGGGCCGTCGCTGTGCGACGTTAAAAAGTGCTCCAGGCACTTTGTTTATGGCCTGTCGTTTTTCTAGCGCCTCTTTCGGTTCGTTACGGCGAGACGTTAAAAATGGCTCCCGGCCATTTTGTCTATTTGCAGCCAGCTCTATCCATTTCGTCGCTGGCTTCCTGTTTAAGCAGCGCCGCTTTGCGCTCCAGCCCCCAGCGGTAGCCGCTGAGGCTGCCGTTGCTGGCGATTACCCGGTGGCAGGGCACTAATAGGCCCAGCGGGTTGCTGGCGCAGGCGCGGGCCACGGCGCGTGGGTGGTTGCCCAGTTGTGTGGCCAGTTCGGCGTAGTTGCGCGTCTGCCCCGGCGGAATCTGCTGCAGGGCGCGCCACACCTGTTGCTGGAAGGCCGTGCCGCGAATATCCAGCGGCAGCTGGGCGGCGCGCTGCGGTTCGCTGAGCTGCGTCAGCACCTGGCGCAGGCTATCGCCCAGACCGGCGTCATCCGCGAGCAGTTCGGCGGCGGCAAAGCGTTGCTGCAGTTCACTCAGCAGCTGCGCCGGGTTGTCGCCAAACAGCAGCGCGCAGATGCCCTTGGTGCTGCTGGCCAGCAGCAAGTGGCCGAGCGGGCAGGGCGCGATGCTGTAGCGCAGCCGTTCGCCCGCGGCCTGTTTACGCCGTTGCGCCGGACTCAGGGCCGCTGCTTGCTGATACAGCGCGCGGGTGCCGGAGTAGCCGGCGCTTAGCGCGGCATCCAGCACGCTGTCGGCTGAGGGTAACTGCTGTTCCAGACGCGCGCGGCGGCGCGCCGCGCTCCAGGCTTTCGGCGTCAGCCCGGTGCGGGCCTTGAAGGCGCGTGCCAGGTGCGAGGCGCACAGGCCGATGCGCGCGGCCAGTTGTGCGAGGGTTAGCGACTGCTCACTGCTATCGAGCAGCGTGCAGGCCGCCACCACCAGCGCATCCAGTTGTTCGGCCGGGCTCCGGCCGTGCGGCGAGCAGCGTTTGCACGGGCGAAAGCCTGCCATTGCAGCGGCGTTGGCATCTGTATGGAAACTGACGTTGTCCCGCTTGGGCCGCCGCGCCGGGCAACTCGGCCGGCAATAGATACCGGTGCTGCGCACGGCAAATACAAAGCGTCCATCCTGCGCGGCGTCACGGGCGCAAACGGCTTGCCAGCAGCGGTCGGCATCGAACATGCGACGATCCTCAATAGACATAAAACGATTGTCGACGCCGTGTGCCTGCTTGCCAATGCGTATCTGACTTTCAAAGCACCGGCTTAATGACGGGGGCTGGGCGCAGTATTGGGGCCTAGGTACAGGCTTGGTGCGACATCGCGGTGGCTGTAACAGCCGTTGCTTGTCACTTACGGGTTGCTTCGTATGAGCGTTTTAATGCGCGGCCGGTTGGCATGGTTGAGGGGTTCTCGCGGCCTTTGCGGGCCCTGCAAAATATCCCGCAACCCGGGTCTTGCCGACGGGAGGGTGGGCGCTGCGTAAAGATTGCCGTATAACGGGCGGCAGAGTCGAGTTGGGCAACACAGGACCCCTGATTAAAGCTGATGAAGACGCCAAAACGTATTGAACCCCTGGTCGAAGCCGGGCTGGTCGATGAAGTGATACGCCCGCTGATGAGCGGTAAAGAAGCTGCGGTCTATGTGGTGCGCTGCGGCGAAGAGCTGCGCGTGGCCAAGGTCTATAAAGAAGCCAACAACCGTAGCTTCCGTCAGGCCGCCGAGTACCAGGAAGGCCGCAAGGTGCGCAACAGCCGTGATGCCCGGGCCATGGCCAAAGGCTCGAAGTACGGTCGCAAGGGCCAGGAAGACGCCTGGCAGAATGCCGAGGTTGCGGCGCTGTTCCGCCTGGCCAACGCCGGGGTGCGGGTGCCCAAGCCCTATGACTTCCTCGAAGGCGTATTGCTGATGGAGCTGGTCGATGACGGCGAGGGCGATGCCGCGCCGCGCCTCAACGATGTCGACCTGCACCCGGACGATGCCCGCGAATTCCACGCCTTTATGATTCGTGAAGTGGTGAAAATGCTCTGCGCCGGTCTGGTGCACGGCGACCTGTCGGAGTTCAACGTGCTGCTTGATCCAGGTGGCCCGGTGATTATCGACCTACCGCAGGCGGTGGACGCCGCCGGCAACAACCATGCGTTCAAGATGCTGGAGCGTGATGTCGGCAACATGTCCGCCTACTTTGGTCAGTTCGCCCCGGAATTGAAATTCACCAAGTACGCCAAGGAAATGTGGGCGCTGTATGAGGTCGGTGAGTTGACCCCGGAGAGCCCGCTGACGGGTGAGTTCGATGATCCGGAAGAAGAAGCCGATATCGACGCGGTGATGCGCGAGATCAAGGCCGCCCTGGCCGACGAAGCGCGCCGTCAGGCGCTGCTGAATGCCGAGGACGAACCCAAGGGCGAAGAACCGCCGCCACCTTGGGCACAATAAGGCCGTAGCCCGGATGTAATCCGGGCTACGGCTACAGGCGGGTTGCCTTAAAGGTGTCGCAGCGGCCGACATCACCGCCCTCGAAACCGGTCTTGAACCAGCGCACGCGCTGTTCCGAGCTGCCGTGGGTAAAGGAGTCTGGCACCACCTGGCCGCGGGACTGCTTCTGCAAACGGTCATCGCCGATGGCGTTGGCGGCGTTTAGCGCTTCTTCAATATCACCTGGCTCCAGCCAGTCATGCCGGCGCTGGCCGTGGAAGGCCCAGACGCCCGCCAGGCAGTCGGCCTGCAGCTCCTGCCGTACCAACAGGCCGGTGGCGCCTTCCACCCGCTCACCGCGCTGGCGGGCGGCATTGACCTTGGCCGAGACGCCGAGCAGGGTCTGCACGTGGTGGCCGACCTCATGGGCAATCACATAGGCCTGGGCAAAATCGCCGGCCGCGCCAAAGCGTTGCTCCAGCTCGCGGAAGAACGCCAGGTCGATATACACCCGCTGATCACCCGGGCAGTAGAACGGCCCGACCGCCGAGTTGGCGAAACCGCAGGCGGAATTCACTCCGCCGCGAAACAGCACCAGGGTTGGGTCCTGGTACTGCCGGTTGGCGCCCTGGAAGATCTCGCGCCAGGTGTCCTCGGTATCGCCGAGCACCGCGCGAACGAATTCCGACTGCTGGTCATTGGCGGCCGGCGCTGAGCTTGGCGGCGCGCTGACCGAGCCGCCCTGCATGGCTTGCCCGGCCAGCTGGCCAAGGATCTGCATCGGGTCCTGACCGCTGAGCAGGCCGACGATCACCACGATGGCCACGCCGCCAAGGGTCAGGCCCTTGCCGCCGCCCATGCGCGAGCCGCTGGCGCGTGCATCCACCACATTGTCACTGCGTCTTCCGCGTTTCCAGCGCATTGCTATCGTCCTGAGTATGCCGACTGTGAGTGTTGTCTGCTGGCCTGGGCTGCGCCAGTCCGGCGTAGGCTATTTAGTTGGCCGGATATTCGCTGATCACGCGTTCTTCGCCCTGTTTATCCAGACCGATGACCTGATAGGCGTCGCGCACATTGCCGTATTCCATGCCCGGTGATCCGGTGGGCATGCCCGGCACCGCTGCGCCGAGCAGGTCGGGCTGCTTGCGCATTTTGAGGATGTCTGCGGCCGGTACATGGCCTTCGACAAACTGGCCATTGATTACCCCGGTATGGCAGGAGGCTAATCGCGGCGGCACGCCCAGGCGCTGTTTGACCGCGCTCATATCGGTCTCGACATGGTCGATTACGTTAAAGCCGTTGTCCTGCAAGTGGCTGATCCAGGCCTTGCAGCAACCGCAGTTGGCATCGCGGTGCACGTCGATGGTCAGGGGTTCGGCGGCAAAACTCAGGCTGCTGACAAACAGCCCGGCGAGAACAAGCAACTGGCGCATGGGGTGACTCCTGGCAGGTGAAAAACTGAGCATAACGCCGGGCGGCCCTGGCCAACCATCGGTGATTTCCGAAACGCGTGGCGGGGGCTTATGCTGCGTGCTCGATTTCTGGGCTCTCGATCTTCAAGAAAAGGATGCTGTCCATGTTGTTTGCACGCGTCGTACTGGTGATTCAACTGCTGGCATTGGCCGGCCTGGGCCTGGCCTATTTTGTCCGCCCCCATGAGATGGCCAATCTCAGCGGCATGCTGCTGATGTCGCCAGCGGCGGCCACCGATATGCGAGCGTACTACGGTGGTCTGCAACTGGGCCTGGCGGCGTTTATCGGCCTGTCGCTGAGCCGGCTGGACCTGACCCGCGCGGCGCTGACCCTGCTGGTACTGCTTTACAGCGCCCTGGCGCTGGCACGTATCGGCGGGTTGTGGCTGGATGGCGGCGCGCAGCAGACCTTCAACCTCTATGCGCTGCTGCTGGAAGTGGTCTCGGCGGGGCTGTGCTTCTGGGCGCTGCGGGGTTTGCAGCGGCTATAGCCTTAACGGCGTTCCAGCAGCACACCCGATTCCATATGGTGGGTGTAGGGGAACTGGTCGAACAGCGCGCAGCGCGTCACTTTATGGGTGTCGCTGAGTTGGGCGATGTTGGCGGCCAGGGTTTCCGGGTTGCAGGAGATATACAGGATGCGCTCGAAGCGCCGGGTCAGCTCGCAGGTGTCCGGGTCCATGCCGGCGCGCGGCGGGTCGACGAATACACAGCCGAAGTCGTAGCTCTTCAGGTCGATACCGGCCAGGCGGCGGAACGGCCGCACTTCATTCAGCGCCTCGGTCAGTTCCTCGGCGGACAGACGCACCAGGCTGACGTTGTCCACGCCGTTATCGGTCAGGTTAGCCAGGGCGGCATTCACCGATGACTTGCTGATCTCGGTAGCCAGCACCTTGCGCACGCGGGTGGCCAGCGGCAGGGTGAAGTTGCCGTTGCCGCAATACAGCTCCAGCAGGTCATCCTGGCGTTCACCGAGCGCCTCATAGGCCCAGCCAAGCATCTTCTGGTTGACCTCGCCGTTGGGCTGAGTGAATGCGCCTTCCGGCTGGCGATAGCTGAAGGTGCGCCCGGCGACCTGCAGTTTTTCCTCGACATAGTCACGGCCGATCACGATGCGCTTGCCCTTGGAACGGCCAATGATGCTGACCTGCAAATCGGCCGCGAGCTGCTCGGCTTCGGCCTGCCAGGCGGCATCTAGTGGGCGGTGGTAACACAGGGTAAGCAGCCCGTCGCCGGCCAGAGTGGTAAGAAACTCGACCTGGAACAGCTTGAAGGAAAGAACCGAACTCATCTGCCAGGCGCTTTTTAGGCGCGGCATCAGCGCATTGATCTGTGCGCTGGCGATGGGGAAATCTTCAAAGAAAATCGGCTTGAGGTTATCGCCGGCCTCGAACATGGCGTAGTGGCGATCCTCGCCTTCACGCCACAGGCGGAATTCGGCACGCAGGCGATAGTGCTCGCGCGGCGACTCGAACACCTCGGGGGCGGGTGCATTGAACGGCGCCAGCAGCTCGATCAGGCGCTGCTGCTTGTCAGCCAGCTGGGCGGCGTAGGTGGCGGGATCGAACTGGGAACGGCTCATGCGGGACTCTTTTCAAAAGGAAGGCGGGTGGCCGTGGCCACCCTTAGGTCATCAGGCGAAGTACGCCAGTTTGATCACAAACAGTGCCGACAACACCACCAGCGCCGGGTTGAGTTCGCGCCAGCGGCCGGCCAGCAGCTTGATCAGGGTCCAGGCGATAAAGCCGAAGGCGATGCCGTTGGCAATCGAGAAGGTCAGCGGCATGGCCAGGGCGGCGACCACCACCGGGGCGGCGACGGTGAGGTCGTCCCAGTCGATCTGCGCCAGGCTGCTCATCATCAGCACGGCAACGAACAGCAGCGCCGGCGCGGTGGCGTAGGCCGGTACGGCGCCGGCCAGCGGGGCGAAGAACAGCGCCAGGAGGAACAGCACCGCCACCACGCAGGCGGTCAGGCCGGTACGCCCGCCGGCACTGATGCCGGCGGCGGATTCGATATAACTGGTGGTGGTCGAGGTGCCCAGTGCGGCGCCGGCCATAGTCGCGGTGCTGTCGGCCAGCAGGGCGCGGCCGAGCTTGGGCATCTTGCCGTCCTTGTCCAGCAGGTTGGCTTTCTGCGCCACACCGACCAGGGTGCCGGAGGTGTCGAACAGGTCAACGAAGAGGAAGGCGAAAATCACGCTGACCAAGCCGATATCCAGCGCGCCCATGATGTCCAGTTGCAACAGGGTCGGCATCACCGAAGGCGGCATGGACACCAGGCTATCGAGCTTGGACAGGCCGAACAGAATGGACAGGCCGGTGATCAGCAGGATGCCGATCATCACCGCGCCGGTGACCTGGCGGTAAGCCAGCGCGGCGATCACAAAGAAGCCCAGGCAGGCCAGCAGAGCGCCGCCCTGGGTCAGGTCGCCGAGGGTCACCAGGGTGGCCGGATGATCGACCACGATACCGGCGTTTTTCAGGGCGATAATCGCCAGGAACAGGCCGATGCCGGCGGCGATACCGGCGCGCAGGGCCAGCGGGATGCTGTTGATGATCCACTCGCGGATCTTGAAGATCGACAGCGTAAAGAAGATCACCCCGGAGAGGAACACCGCACCCAGCGCCACCTGCCAGGTGTGGCCCATGGTCATTACCACGGTGTAGGTGAAGAAGGCGTTGAGGCCCATGCCCGGCGCCAGGGCAATCGGGTAGTTGGCCCACAGGCCCATGATCAGCGAGCCAATGGCGGCGGCCAGGCAGGTGGCGACGAATACCGCGCCATGGTCCATGCCGGTCTTGGCCAGCATCTCGGGATTGACGAAGAGGATATAGGCCATGGTCAGAAAGGTCGTCAGCCCGGCGAGCAGCTCGGTGCGCACCGTGGTGTTATGGGCCTTGAGTTGGAACAGTCTTTCCAGCATGCGGAACTCCCCGTAACGGTTTTTTACCCTGTTGATGCAAACCGAAAGCAAAGCACATCCACGCGTGGGTGCATGTTTTTACTGGCGATCTGGAAAAAGGCGCGCATCATATCAGCTCGCCCGGAGCGGGTGAATTTATGACCGCTTGGACAGTTTATGCACAGCCACAACAAGGAGCGAAACGATGACTGCACGGGCCCTGATCAGCGTTGCCGATGGTATTGAAGACCTCGAATGCGTGACCCTGATTGATGTACTGCGGCGTGCCGAGGTTGAAGTGGTGGTGGCCAGCATCGAAAGCCGGCGGATGATCACCTGCGCCCGTGGCACCCGTTTGACCGCCGACACCATGCTGGTGGATGTATTGGCGCAACCCTTCGACCTGATCGTGCTGCCCGGCGGCATGCCCGGCGCGCAGCACCTGGCCGAGCATGAGCCGCTGGCCGAGCGGGTGCGCGAGCAGGCCCAGGCCGGCAAGCTGTTTGCCGCCATTTGCGCCGCGCCCGCTGTGGCCCTGCAGCAGTACGGCGTGCTCAAGCAGCGACGCATGACCTGCTACCCGGCGTTCAGTGATCGCCTGAGCGGCTGCGTGTTTGTCGACCAGCCGGTGGTGGTCGATGGCAACTGCATCACCAGCCAGGGCCCCGGCACCGCCTTGGCGTTCGCCCTGACCCTGGTCGAGCAGCTGTGTGGCAAGGCCGTGCGCAAGCAGGTGGCCGAGGCCATGCTGGTCGGCTAGCCGGCACGTTCGGTGCCTGGTGCGGGCGTCGCGCGGGCGCATCCGGCGCGCGGGCGAACCGCTCAATTCTCAGCGATTCGAGACCGGCCCGCTCAAGCGCCAGGCCTTGTGACAGCCGGTCGCGCGACAATCGACCACAGCAGATTTCGCCCCGCCAGGCGCTACTCTTTGTGCGTACCTTGACCCGCGTCAACACCTTCGGCGTGCGGTTGTGCGGGCGCTTTGCCCGGCTTTGTAGCTGTCTACCCAGAACAATAATCCCCCGACTGATCGCTCGCGACTGGCATGCGCGCCCGTGGCCGTGCCCCGTATCACCTGACTGAGGAAACGCCATGTTTGGATTGGAGGCTCTCGACCTTGCTCGAATCCAGTTCGCGTTCACCATCTCCTTTCACATCATCTTTCCGGCCATCACCATCGGCCTGGCCAGTTACCTGGCGGTGCTCGAAGGCTTGTGGCTGAAGACCGGGGAGGCGGTGTACCGCGACCTGTACCACTTCTGGGCGAAGATTTTTGCGGTCAACTTTGGCATGGGCGTGGTCTCCGGCCTGGTCATGGCCTACCAGTTCGGCACCAACTGGAGCGCTTTCTCCGACTTTGCCGGGGCGGTCACAGGTCCCTTGCTGACTTATGAAGTGCTCACCGCATTCTTCCTCGAAGCGGGCTTCCTCGGCGTTATGCTGTTCGGCTGGCACCGCGTCGGCCCTGGCCTGCACTTCTTCTCCACGCTGATGGTGGCGGTCGGCACGCTGATCTCGACCTTCTGGATTCTCGCCTCCAACAGCTGGATGCATACGCCGCAGGGCTTCGAAATCATCGACGGGCGAGTGATTCCGGTGGACTGGTTCGCCGTGGTGTTCAACCCCTCGTTCCCCTATCGCCTGGCGCACATGGCCACGGCGGCGTTCCTCGCCACGGCGTTCTTCGTCGGCGCTTCGGCGGCCTGGCACCTGCTGCGCGGTCGCGACAACCCGGCGATCCGCAAGATGCTGTCGATGGCCATGTGGATGGCGCTGCTCGTGGCGCCGATCCAGGCGGTGATTGGCGACTTCCATGGCCTGAATACCCTCAAGTACCAGCCGGCGAAGATCGCCGCGATCGAAGGCCACTGGGAAAACCACGGCGATGAGCCGACCCCGCTGATTCTGTTTGGCTGGCCGGATATGGACGCCGAAGAGACCCGCTTCAAGATCGAGATTCCCGCTCTCGGCAGCCTGATCCTCACCCATAGCCTGGACCAGCAGGTGCCCGCGCTCAAGGAGTTCGCCAAGCAAGATCGGCCCAACTCGACCATCGTGTTCTGGACCTTCCGGGTGATGGTCGGCATCGGCATGCTGATGATCCTCACCGGCCTCTGGGGGCTGTGGCTACGCAGCCGCGGCACGCTGTTCCAAAGCCGACCGTTCCTCCATCTGGCGGTATGGATGGGACCCTCGGGGATCATCGCCATCCTTGCCGGCTGGTACACCACCGAGATTGGCCGTCAGCCGTGGATTATCCAGGGGCTGATGCGCACCGTCGATGCCTCGTCCGGGCACAGCTTTGCGCAGATGAGCCTGACCCTGATCCTGTTCGTGGTGGTGTATTTCGCCCTGTTCGGCGCCGGTATCGGCTACATGCTGCGCCTGGTGCGCAAAGGCCCAATCACCGACGAAGGCCAGCAAACCGTCGAGGGCGGCCCGGGCCAGAAACGCACACCTTCGCGTCCGCTATCCGCGCCCGAAGAGGGCCTGGAAGAAGGGCCGGATGAAGAGCGTAGTGACTCACTGGTTGAGAGGAATTGAACATGGGCATTGATCTCTCGCTGATCTGGGCCGTGATCATCGCCTTCGGGGTGATGATGTACGTGGTCATGGACGGCTTCGACCTGGGTATCGGCATCCTGTTTCCCTTCGTCAAAAGCGCAGGCGAGCGCGATGTGATGATGAACACCGTGGCACCGGTGTGGGACGGCAACGAAACCTGGCTGGTGCTCGGTGGCGCGGCGCTGTTCGGCGCCTTCCCGCTGGCCTACGCGGTGGTGCTCAGCGCGCTGTACCTGCCGCTGATCTTTATGCTGCTGGGGCTGATTTTCCGTGGCGTAGCCTTTGAGTTCCGCTTCAAGGCCAAACCAGCCAAGCGGCATATCTGGGACAAGGCGTTTATCGGCGGCTCGCTGACTGCAACCTTCTTCCAGGGCGTGGCGCTGGGGGCCTATATCGACGGCTTTGAGGTGGTCGACCGGGTGTATGTCGGCGGTGCGCTGGACTGGCTGACGCCGTTCTCGCTGTTCTGCGGCCTGGCGCTGATTGCCGCTTACGCCTTGCTCGGCTGCACCTGGCTGATCATGAAGACCGAAGGCCGATTGCAGCTGCAGATGCACGATATGGCACGGCCGCTGGTATTCGTCCTGCTCGGCGTCACCGGCATTGTCAGCCTGTGGACGCCACTGGCCCATGCGGATATCGCCGAGCGCTGGTTCAGCCTGCCGAATATCTTCTGGTTTATGCCGGTGCCACTGCTGGTGCTGCTGTGCACCTGGGCGCTGCTGCGCGCGGTGGCGCGCAACGCCAACTACGCACCGTTTTTGCTGACCCTGACGCTGATCTTCCTCGGCTACAGCGGCTTAGGCATCAGCCTGTGGCCGAATATCATCCCGCCGTCGATCAGCATCTGGGAAGCCGCTGCGCCGCCGCAAAGCCAGGGCTTTATCCTGGTTGGGGCGCTGTTCATCATCCCCTTTATCCTGATGTACACCGCCTGGAGCTATTACGTATTCCGCGGCAAAGTGACGGAAGAAGATGGCTATCACTGAGGCTCGGCTCCGGTCTGCTGCGCGTCGGCCCTGCGGCGTTAAAATCAGGCTCGGATGCTCATTTACAGCAGTAAACTCCGCGTCCTCGCCTGCTTTTGCCTTGCAGGGCTCTAGCTCGCGAGACCTCGAATAGGTTCTGAGGTCGCAAGATGAAAGATGTAGAAGAAAAAAAGCCGCTGTGGCAGCGGCTCGGCTGGCTGGTCGCGATCTGGGCCGGCAGTGTGCTGGCCCTGGGCGCGGTGTCCTATCTGCTGCGCCTGTTTGTGCAGGCGGCGGGGATGGGCACGCCGTAAAAACGGACGTTTGTGTAGGGTGGGTTAGGCGCTGTCTTGGTTGTTGCGTACGCCGCCAATCCCGGTTGCGCCGTAACCCACCAGCGGTTGTCGGTCGTACACCCGCGTGGTGGGTTACGCGGCACCCGAATAGCGCCGTTGCTTATGCATAAAGCGTTCAGTGCCGCTAACCCACCCTACGGATCGGCGTCCTGCCGGGGTTATTTGATCGCCTTAAGCACCACAAACTTCGGTGTGGCTGCTACCTGTTCTACGCCACGGAACAGCCTTTTCAGCTTGGCGTGGTAGCCCAGGTGGCGGTTGCCGACTATCCACAGTTCGCCGCCGGTCACTAGCGCCGCGCGGGCCTGCTGGAACATGCGCCAGGCGAGAAAGTCGCCGACCACCTGCTGCTGGTGAAACGGCGGGTTGCACAGCACCAGGTCCAGCGAGTCAGCCGCCTGGTCTGCCAGGCCATCGCCGGCACGAATCTCCACCGGGCGTTCGCCCAGCGCGGCGCGCCAGTTTTCCTCGGCCGATTGCACCGCCATATACGACTCGTCCACCAGCGTCAGCTCGGCCTGCGGGCTGCCCAGGGCATAGGCAATGCCGAGTACGCCGTTGCCGCAGCCGAGGTCGGCCACGCGCAGGCGGCTAAGGTGCTTGGGCAGGTGCGGGAGGAAGGCGCGGGTGCCGATATCCAGGTCTTCACGGCAGAACAGATTGGCGTGGTTGAGCAGCTCGATGGCCGGCTTTTCCAGGCGATAGTGCGTCGGGTAGGGTGATACGGGGGCGGGCTTGGCCGCAGGTGTGGCAAACAGCAGGCGGGCTTTTTTCACTGCCAGCGAGGCCTGCACCGGGCCGATATATTTCTCCAGCAGATCACCGGCGGCGCGCGGCAGGTGCTTGATCATGGCCGCCGCAATCACCTGCGCGCCGGGGGCAAGCTGGCCGTGCAGGCGGATCAGTTGCTCCTCCAGCAGCGCCAGGGTTTTCGGCACGCGGATCAGCACCCGATCAAACGGCCCCTGCGCGACTGCACTGGCCGGGACAAACGTCACGGCGTCCGCCGGCAGCTGGTTACGCAGCAGATTGACCTGCAAGCCCAGGTAGCCGAGGTGCGAGTCGCCGCTGCTGGTTACCTGCGCCTGCCCGGCCAGGCTGGCCGCCAGCGCGCCGAAGCTGTCATTCAGCAGCAGTATCCGCGCGCCGTTCGTCAGCCCTTGCTCATGCAACTGGTTGAGCAGGTATTGGTCCGCCGCATCGAAGGCCTGCAGCGGCTCGTGGGGCTGGTCGGGTTGGCGGAGCAGGTCGAGCTGGGCGAAAGGCGTAACGAATATAGGCATATAAGCTGCTGGTGTTTGTTCAAGGCGGTTTGCGGGACACTGGGCTGACGTCACCGCAGTGGAGCCAGTATGACTGTCAGTGAGGACAAGTACACGCAGCAAAGCCTGAGCGCGATTCAGGTCTGGTCGCCCAGCCTGTTCAGCTTGCGTTGTTCGCGCGATGCAGGCTTTCGCTTTCGCGCCGGGCAGTTCGCCCGCCTGGGTGTGCAGAAGGCCGATGGTTCACGGGTCTGGCGTGCCTATTCGATGGTCTCGGCGCCGCATGATGAGTTTCTCGAATTCTTCTCCATCGTCGTGCCGGGTGGTGAGTTCACCTCCGAGCTAAGCCGGCTGCAGGTTGGTGACAGCCTGCTGGTGGAAAAGCAGGCGCTGGGGTTTCTCACCCTGGATCGCTTTGCCGATGGCCGCGACCTCTGGCTGCTGGCCAGCGGCACCGGGCTGGCACCCTTTCTGTCGATCCTGCAGGGGCTGGAGGTGTGGCAGCGTTTTCAGCGCGTGATGCTGGTGTACAGCGCACGCACGGCCAGCGAACTGGCCTATCAGCCGCTGATCCACGGGCTGATGCAGCAGGAGCATTTGCAGGAATACGCCGCGCGCTTTATTTATCTGCCGCTGGTGACCCGCGAGCAGGTGCCCGGTTGCCTGCATGGGCGCATCACCACTTTGCTGGAGAGTGGCGAGCTGGAGCGGGCGGCGAGTCTGAGCCTGGATCCGGCGTATTCGCGGCTGATGATTTGCGGCAACCCGCAGATGATCGACGACACCCGCGTGCTGCTGAAGCAGCGCGACCTGCAGCTCAGCCTGACCCGTCGGCCTGGGCAGGTGGCGGTGGAGAACTACTGGTAGGGGTAGCGCCTCACCGCACGAGATCGGCTATCGCCCTTGCTTGATGGCTAGGAGCCAGGCGAGGCCCGGGAGTGCTCTGCGATGCTGCAGGGGTCAGCATGCACCAGCACTTCGGCGCGGGGGTATTGGCTACGAATCGCCGCTTCAACCTGCTCGCACAGGCTGTGTGCGTGCCGCAGGCTCAGTTCGCCCGGCAGCTCCACATGCAGCTGCACGAACCAGCGTGTGCCGGAGAGGCGCGTGCGCAAGTCATGCACGCCCAGCACGCCAGGTACGGCGCAGGCCAGGCTGTGCATCTGCGCGCTGATCTGCGGGTCGAGTTCCTGGTCCATCAGCACGGTGGCCGCCTCGCGGACGATGCTGATGGCGCTCCAGAAGATATACAGCGCAATGCCGATGCCGAAGATCGCGTCCAGTTGCGGCCAGCCGTAACTGGCCAGCAGCAACGCCAGGAGAATGCTGCTGTTGAGCAGCAGGTCGGAGCGGTAGTGCAGTGAGTCGGCGCGAATCGCCGTGGAGCCGGTGAGCTTGACCACATGGCTCTGCAACAGCAGCAGGGCGATGGTCACCACTAGCGACAGCAGCATTACCGCGATGCCCAGCGCCGGTGCGCCAAGCGGTTCGGGATTGAGCAGGCGGTCGATGGCATGGCTGCCCACCAGCAAGGCGCTGGCGCCGATAAACAGCGCCTGGCCCAGGCCTGCCAGGGCTTCGGCCTTGCCGTGGCCATAGCGGTGATCCTCATCGGCCGGACGCAGGGCGTAATGCACGGCGAGCAGGTTAAGCAGCGAGGCCGCGCCATCCAGTAGCGAGTCAGTCAGCCCCGCCAGCAGGCTGACCGAGCCGCTGAGCCACCAGGCAATGGCCTTGGCCAGCGCCAGCGTGAGCGCAGCCGCCAACGCGGCGAAGGTCGCCAGGCGCATCAGGCGGGCGTGTTGCGGCTGTATATTCACGGGCTATCCAGAAGGTGCCTGTAAAAGAGCGAAGCCTGTTGCCGATCTTGCGAGCTAGAACTCTGCAAGGCGCTAGGTTAGTTAACGCAGCAGGGCCGACGCGCAGCTGATCGTCGGCAGGTTACTAGGCTGCTGGGCGCAGACCGTAGGCCGCCAGTTGCTCGGCACTGCCGCTGTGCTGGATCAGGCGTGGGTCATCCAGCGGCAGGCTGTGGCCGGTTTGCACTTCGATCAGTGCCTTGAGCTTGAGTGGGTCGATCTTGCCGTCAGCATCCACCACATTCTGCAGGTCTTGCGGGGCAACCTGGGAGGTTAGGCCGCCGGGCAGATAAATCGCCCCGGTGGCGAAGTCGATACCGAAGGCGATCAGCCCGGGAATCACATAGAAGAGGATGCCAATGGCGTTGAGCCCGGCCACCATGGGGTCGATACGGCCTTCGATCTGGCCGCGGCGATCCGGGAAGAACAGGGTGCCGCAGGCGGTCAGTTGGGTGAGCAAGGCGGCGACGATAAGGCCACCGATAACGCGGGTTTGGCTGGACATTGAGCATCTCCATGGGAAAAGTGGCGCAACTATACCAATGCCTGTATGGCAATGCCGCTGCGTCAGGTGCTGCCAGCGCTATTCTGCGCGGCCATACCTAACAGTCAGACAGCTCTGATGCTCAACCGGTTCGCCGTTATAATCCTGCTCCTTGAATGGAGCCCGCATGAATTCCCTGCCGATCGATGTGCTGCTGCCTGAGCTGTGTCAGGCCCTTGCCCTGCGTGATGAAGCGGTGCTGGAAGCGCCGCCCGGTGCCGGCAAGACCACCCGTGTGCCGCTGGCGTTGCTGAGTCAGACCTGGCTGGCTGGGCAGACCATCATCATGCTTGAACCACGGCGATTGGCAGCGCGGGCTGCGGCTGAGCGCCTGGCCAGCGAGCTGGGTGAAGCGGTGGGGGAAACCGTCGGTTATCGCATCCGTCTGGACAGCAAGGTCGGCCCGCGTACCCGTATCGAAGTGGTCACCGAAGGTATCCTGGCGCGGCGGCTGCAAGATGATCCGGCGCTGGAGGGTGTCGGCCTGGTGATCTTCGACGAGTACCACGAGCGCAGTTTGGATGCTGACCTGGCCCTGGCGCTGTGCCTGAATGGCCGGGCGATGTTTCGCGGGGCGGACTCCGGCGAACTGCCGCTGAAGGTGCTGCTGATGTCGGCGACCCTGGAGGGCGAGCGGTTGGCTGGGCTGCTGGGTGATGCACCGGTGCTGCGCAGCGCGGGGCGGATGTTCCCGGTGGATATTCGCTGGGGCGCGCCCTGGCAGACGGGCGAGTGGCTGGAGCCAAAAGTGCTGCAGTGCGTGTTGCAGGCGCTGGCCGATGAGCCGGGCAGTCTGCTGGTATTTCTGCCGGGGCAGGCGGAGATTCGCCGGGTCAATGAACAACTGGCCGAGTCCCTGGCCGGACGCCGCGATGTGCTGCTCTGTCCGCTGCATGGCGAGCTTGACCTCAGCGCCCAGCGCGCTGCCATCGAGCCCGCGCCGCCTGGCCTGCGCAAGGTGGTGCTGGCGACCAATATCGCCGAAACCAGCCTGACCATCGATGGCGTGCGGGTGGTGATCGATGCCGGCCTGGCGCGAGTGCCGCGCTTTGACCCGAACAGCGGCATGACCCGCCTGGATACCCAGCGCATCTCCCGCGCCTCCGCCACCCAGCGCAGTGGTCGGGCCGGGCGCTTGCAGCCGGGTGTCTGTTATCGGCTGTGGTCGCAGGCGCAGCATGAACAATTGGCGGCCTACGGCACCGCAGAAATGCTCCAGGCCGACCTCGCCGGTCTGGCCTTGCAACTGGTGCGCTGGGGCGTGCAGCCGACCGAGCTGGTCTGGCTCGATCCACCCCCTGCCGCCGCCTATGCCCAGGCTTTGGAGCTGCTGGCGCGATTGGGCGCGGTGGATGCGCTGGGCAAACTGACCGCTCACGGTCAGGCCATGGCCGAACTGCCGACCCATCCACGTATCGCCCATCTGCTGCTGCGCGGCCAGGCGCTGGGCCTGGGGCCACTGGCCTGCGATCTGGCGGCATTGCTCGGCGAACGCGATATTCTGCGTGGCGCGGGCGCCGATCTGCACCGCCGCCTGGCCCTGCTGGCGGGAGAGTCGCGGGCCGCTCGCGGTGCGCAAAGTGGAGTGCAGCGCGCGCGGCAACTGGCCCGGCAGTTTCAGGGTTACCTCAAACGCAGGGCCAGCCCGCAGGCGGTCAGCGATCCCGAACACCCGCGTTGGCTGGGCGCATTGTTGGCCTTCGCCTACCCGGACCGGATCGCCCAGCAGCGCCGCGCCGGGGGGGCGGAATATCGCCTGGCCAACGGCCGGGCGGCATTGTTTGCCGAGGTCGATGGCCTGATGAAGCACAGCTGGCTGGTGGTGGCTGACCTGGGCAGCCGCCAGGGCCAGCGTGAAGAGCGCATCTACCTGGCCGCCGAGTTGGAGCCGCAGTTATTCGACGGCGTGCTGGCCGAGCAGGTCAGCAACCTGGAAGTGCTGGAGTGGGATGAACGCGAAGGCGCTTTGCGTGCCGAGCGCCAGCGCAAGGTCGGTGAGCCGGTGCTGTCGCGCGAGGCACTGGCCGGGCTCGATGCACAACAACGCGGCCGCGCCATGCTTGGCCTGGTAAGGCGCAAGGGCTTGGCGTTGCTGCCCTGGACGCCGGAGCTGCGCCAGTGGCAGGCGCGGGTGGCGTTGCTGCGCACGCTGGATCTGGCCAGCAAGGACGCCAGCGAATGGCCGGATGTCAGTGATGCAGTCTTGCTGGCGACCCTGGAAAACTGGCTGCAACCTTATTTGGATAACGTCACCCGGCTTAGCCATTTCGCCAATCTGGACTTACCCAGCCTGCTGCTCAACCTGCTGCCCTGGCCGCTGCCGCAGCGTCTCGATGAGCTGGCGCCACGCAGCGTGCAGGTGCCATCCGGCTCGCGCATCGGCCTGGATTACAGCGAACAGCCGCCGGTGTTGGCGGTGCGCCTGCAGGAGCTGTTCGGCCTGGCCGATACGCCACGCATCGCCGGCGGCCGCCAGGTGGTCAAGCTGCACCTGCTGTCGCCAGCGCGGCGGCCGGTGCAGGTGACCCAGGACCTGGCCAATTTCTGGCGCAGCACCTATGCCGAGGTAAAGAAAGACCTTAAAGGCAGGTACCCCAAGCCATTATTGGCCGGATGACCCGCTGATCGCCGAGCCCACCGCGCGGGCCAAGCCGCGTAAGTAGGCATAGAGCCTACTTACGAGCTTGCGAGCTAGAGTCTGCAAGGCGCTACGTTAGTAACAGCCTTCGGCTGGTCAAAACAGGCGAGGAACGCAGCGCAGCGTAGTAACAGCCAACGGCTGGCCCGCAGGGTGAGCGCAGCGAATCAAGCGGAGTGTACGAGTTGTACATGAGCATTACTCGCTTCACTCGCCCTTCGGGCCGCGCTGGAGCGCGTTAGCCACAAGTGGCTTACCGAGCCTATTTTTAACGCAGCAGGACCGACGCGCAGCAGATCGTAAGCAGGTTCTTAGGGAAGGCGCAGATCTTCGCCTGTTGCCTGCAATTCGGCATAGGCCCGATCCAGCGCGTCACGCAGTGCTTCGGCACCTGGGGTTTTATTGGACACGATCAGCTTCAGCGGAATGCGCAGCAGTTCTACATAGGGCAGTTCGACCATGCCCAGGCGTCTGCGTGCCTGTTCCACCGGAGTCTGGTAGTCGAGAAGAAAGTCGCCACGGCGGTGCTTGAGCATTTCCAGAGCGGCGGTGTGGGTGCCGGTGCGGTGTTGCTCTATGTCCAGCTGCGGGTCGTTGAGCATTTCGTTGACCGGCTGCCAGTAGGTGTAGCCGCTGATCATGATCACCCCACGGCCCTTGAGGTCCTCGGGTAGGCGCGGTATCAGGGTGTCGCGGCGGAAATACAGGTTGAGCACGATCTCGCCCAGCTTGGTGTGAGTTTCCAGGGTGTGCCCGCGCAACTCCACCTTACCTGGCGCCCCCGGCCAGACGTGCACGCTGCCATCCTGCAGGGCGTTGTACAGCCGCGCGCTGGGGTAGGAGCGCAGTTCGGCGCGGTAGCCGGCGTGTTCCAGCAGACGTTGACTCAGTTGCAGGATGGCGCCCTTGGGCCGCCCCCGGCTGTCGGTGTAGGAATAAGGCGGAAATTCGTAATAACCGACCTGCACCAATGGCCGTGGATCATTGGCGGGGGCGGCGACGCTGGTGCTGCAATAGAACACTGCAGCCAGCATGAGGCAGAGAAATCGTGGCATCAAATAGGTACGTACTGCGGCTATTTGCCGTCTTTTCGTTGTAAAAATGTCACATTTACGAGCATGGCTAACTGCCGGCGGCTTTGTCCAGTGACTTACAGAAAAAGCTTAGTTCAGCGGCGGCCATAGCAGTCGGGCGAGCACTGGCAGGTGGTCGGAAATCCTGGTGCTGCGACACGGGTAATCTGTCGCTTCGCGCTTTCGAACGCAGGCGGCGGTCGCGAGGTAGTGGGGGTGCGGTTGGCCTGAGCAGGGCGATACGCCGGCGTCGAGGCGGACATAGACGGTGTCGCTGGTGGGTGAACTATGCTCAGTGAACATGCCGGATATGCACAGCGGTGCTGATATTGAGCCGCCTTGTTCGGCGCTTCAGGAGGTCGCATGAATACCCCAACGATTGCCCAGCGCAGCCCCTATGCGGTTGCCGTCACGGCCGGTAACGACTACTTCTGGTGCCGCTGCGGGCGCAGCGCCGCGCAGCCTTTCTGCGACGGCACGCATAAAGGCAGCGGTTTTACCCCACTGAAATACCACGCGGACGAGGACGCTACCCTGTACTTCTGTGGCTGCAAGCACACGCAGACGCCGCCCTGTTGCGATGGCAGCCATAACAGGTTGTAGTAACAGCCTTTGCCGGAGCTGGCTCGGGGGCAGGTTATGTACCGCAAGGTGTTCGCCAACAAGGTATTCGACCGCAAGGTTGTGGTGATTACGGGCGGCTGCGCCGGCATCGGCCGGGCGCTGGCCATGCGTTTGGCGCAGGCCGGTGCGCGCCTGGTGATCTTCGATCTGCAGCAGCAGGCGCTCGACAGCCTGGTGCAGCACCTGGCCGATCACCACAATGCCGAGGCGCTCGGCGTGCTCTGTGATGTGGCCGATGCCGCGGCGGTGGAGCGGGCCATGGCCCTGACTGTCGAGCGGTTCGGCGGCATCGATGTGCTGGTCAATAACGCCGGGATTACCCACCGCAGCAGTTTTGCCGACACCGAGCTGGCGGTGTTTCAGCGGATCATGGCGGTCAACTATTTTGGCGCGCTGCATTGCACCAAGGCCGCGCTGCCCAGCCTGATCGCCCGCAGTGGGCAGATCATCGTGCTCAGCTCGTTGTCCGGCTTTGCCCCACTGCTTTATCGCAGCGCCTACAACGCCAGCAAACATGCCCTGCATGGGTTATTTGAAACCCTGCGTTATGAACTGAAAGGCTCCGGGGTCAATGTGATGCTGGTGTGCCCCGGCTTTACCGCCACCGACCTGCGCAAGAATGCCCTGGTCGGCGACGGCTCGGTGGCTGCGCAGCCGCCGTTGGCGATGGGCAAGGTGGCCTCGCCGCAGGATGTCGCCGAGGCGATCTACCACGGCGCCTTGAAACGCCGACGGCTGTTGGTGCTGTCCAACGTTGACTGGCGTGCGCGGGTGTTGGCGCGGTTCTTCCCGCGGCTGTTCGAGCGGGTGCTGTTGCCGCGCCTGTCCGGCTTGAAACCGCAGCGTGCAGGGCGTTCCTGATGCGCCGCTGCTTGTTCTGATGCCGCTGTTGCTTGGCGTGCCGCTGCAGGGCGAGAGCGGGTGCGCCTTCGTCGCTGGCGCCGGCTTACAGGGCGGCATGGAAGGCATCATGCACCGCCGCCTTGTCCGGCGGCGACAACGCCAAAGTGGCCGCCGTTGTCGATGCTTGCCGGTTGGCCATTGATCGGCGTCTGCCCTCAGAACTCTGGATTGCGCTGGCGTTCACTCGGCTTCGGGCTGGGCGCTGCGCAGCATAAACAGGCGAAACAGCACTACGCTTGAGAATAATTGTAAAAAACGACTGGCGCAGTCCAGCAACAGCCTGGCCAGGGCGTTCTCTGTCAAGGTCTCGTTGGTGTGGCTCCAGCCATTCAGTAGCCATAGCGGCAGCATGACAATCAGGATGCAGCCGAGCATGGGCCAGAAGTAACCGTCGCTCAGCTCGAAGCTTTCCTGCAGCGCTTTTATCGGGTTCAGGCCGCGCAACACCAGCAGGTACTCGGCAAATGCCAGTTTGACCATCAGCCAGATTCCCGGCAGCACCAACAGCGCTGCACCGAGCATGATCGCCAGGGTATTGATACCCGCCAGCAGCGCAAAACTTGGCCACAGGCGCAGGCTGGCGGCCAGCAGATCGCGGACGCGTGGTTGCAGGCCATGGCTGCGTGCATCGAGAAACAGAATCAGCGCGGCGCTGTACAACGGGTAGAACAGCAGGCCGGCGAGCAAGCGCCAGAGGGTGGCGGAATCGGCGGCCACCAGGTTGGTGATTTGTTGCAGCAACAGGCCTTCAAGCACGATCAGCGGCAGACACAGGCGGGCAATGGCTGCCAGGTGGTGGCTGAAGAAATACCAGGCGTCATGCAGAGCGGAAAACATATTCATGGCGGGCGCGTGTTGAGTCGGAGAGTCGCCACTCTAGCCGATTGCCCTCGGGGCTCCAATTTATGCTGGCTCTGCAAGTGCGTTGCATCTGGCATACTGCCCGGCGCTTATTGCCCTGCCATGAGGATTGCCGGTGAAGAAGATCGCCGTATTCGCCGATGTACAGAACCTCTATTACACCGTGCGCCAGGCCTATGGTTGTCATTTCAACTACGCGGCGTTGTGGGCCGATATCAGCCAGCATGGGCAGATTGTCGAAGCCTATGCCTACGCCATTGATCGCGGTGATCAGAAGCAGCAGCAGTTCCAGCAGATCCTGCGCAACCTCGGCTTTACCGTAAAGCTCAAACCCTTTATCCAGCGCAGCGACGGCTCGGCCAAGGGCGATTGGGATGTCGGCATCACCATCGACATCATGGACGCCGCGCCGTGTGTCGATGAAGTGGTGCTGGCCTCCGGTGATGGCGACTTCGACCTGCTGCTGGACAAGATTCGCGGCAGTTATGGCGTCGAGGCCGTGGCCTATGGCGTGCCGGGGTTGACCGCGCAATCGCTGGTGCGGGCGGCCAGCCGTTATGTGCCGATCGACGGCGCACTGCTGTTGAGAAACTGAGCAATGCTTGCCGACTCCATCGCCGTACTCGACTTTGAAACCACCGGTATGTCGCCGGCCCAGCAGGCGCGCGCCACCGAAATCGGTGTGGTGATCGTCGAGGATGGGCAGATTGTCGCGCGCTACCAGAGCCTGATGAATAGCGGCGCCTGGGTGCCGCCGTTTATCGAGCAGCTCACTGGCATCAGCAACGCCATGCTGCGCACCGCGCCGCCTGCTGCGCAGGTGATGCAGGAGGTGGCGGAGTTTGTCGGCGATCGGCCGTTGCTGGCGCATAACGCCAGTTTCGATCAGAAGTTCTGGGACGCCGAACTGGCGCTGATTCGCCGTCGCCGCGTGCAGCCGTTTGCCTGCTCTTTGTTGCTGTCACGCAGGCTGCTGCCGATGGCACCCAGCCACAAACTGGGCAATCTCAACCAGTGGATCGGCCTGCCCGATACCGGCAAGGCGCACCGCGCGCTGGCCGATGCGGAAATGGCCGCCAACCTGACCTGCTTTATGGCGGCGCTGCTGCGTGAACGGCATGGCATCGCCGAGATTTCCCATGAGCTGCTGTGCAACCTGCAGCGGGTGCCGGCGGCGAAGATGTCGCTGGCGTTGCAGAAAATCCGCGATCACGCCCTTGGCTGAGGGGGCTTTTAGCAGCTTGTTACATCTGCGTCTCAAACGTGGCGCGTGGCTGAATTAAGCTGGGCAGGCACCTATCCGGGGCTCTTTGTCGACAGAGGCACACAGCATGTTCGGTTTGTTTAAAAGCGATCCCGCCAAGAAGCTCCGCAAGCAGTACAGCGCCAAGCTGGAAGAAGCGCTGCAGGCGCAACGCAATGGCGATATCCGCAGCTACTCGATGCTGACGGAAGAGGCGCAGGCGTTGTGGGCGCAGCTGGAGCCCCTGGAGCGGGAAAAGCAATAATTTGCCTAAGCAAGAATGAAAAAGGCTGCCATCAGGCAGCCTTTTTGCGTTGCAGCTGGGCTCAGTTGTGCGCCAGTTTCTGCTCGTACTGGGCAAGCATCTTCTGCGCGTGGGCCACTTCCAACGCTTCCATGGCGTTGATCGGCGTGATCGCCACGGCGCGTTTGAGGTGTTGCAGGGCTTTGGCCTGTTCGTCGTCGCCGTACACGTAAGTCAGGGCGTTGGCGTATTCGTAATGGCCGATGGGCAGGTTGTCCTGGGCTTTGAAGCTGCGGCGGAAATACTGCTCCATATTGTCGGCGCTGACGCCGTAGGTCATGCGTCCGACCATCTTGCCGACCTTGCGGATCACCCCGGCTTCATAGCCGCCGTACAGCGCCAGGGCGAACGGTTGTTGCGGGTGTTTTGCCAGCAATGCTTTCAGCTCTTCTGGTATCTGCGAGGTGTAGCCGCGCTTGAGCACCACCGGCACCGACAGCTCTTCGCCCAGGCGTGCCTTGGCGTATACCCGGCCGAATTGCGCCACGGTATCGGCCTGCACCAACTCGCCAGCCTGGTCGGTGTAGCTGATCACTTCTTCCAGCAGCTTGTGCTTCTCGGCCTGATTGGGCACCAGGAACATGGCGTAGACCACCTGGGCGAACATCGCCGGTATCTGCCCGCCGACACCCAGGGCCAGGCCCTGCTGCTTCGCTTCGGCGAAATCGCCGCGGAACATCAGGCGCCAGACATCCTGCAGCTTGGTGGCATAGAGCTCGGCTTCCGCGGGTTTGCCGGTAAAGCCGGTACTGGCCAGCACGGTTTTTTCCAGCGCCTGGGGATGACGCGTGGCCATGGTCACCACCCAGTCGGCGTCAGGGAAGGGGTAGTCGGCGCCGAAGCCGCGGGTCAGTTGTGGCCAGGCCTGGCGCAGCTTGTCGCCCGAGTAGTCATAGGCGCTTTGGTCGTAGGGGAAGGGCTTCCAGTTGTCGGCGGCGACAGCGCTGAAGCTGCAGGCGGCAAGTAAGGCAATAAGTGTGCGGCGCATGGCGGTCAACCTGTTGTTGTTATCAGTGCGCCGATCATAGGGTGGTGCTCTGTGCCCACCTACCCATCCAAGGATCAGTGCGGCCCGGCTGCGGTAACAGTGCCCGGTTCAAGGATGGCTGTCCTTGTGTTGAAACTGTCGGCGGTACTGGTTGGGTGACAGTTCCGTGTGCTGACGAAACAGCCGGGCGAAGAAGCTGGCATCGTCGTAACCGACTTCGTAGCTGATGGTCTTGATGCTTTTGCGGGTGGCGCTGAGCAAGCCCTTGGCGGTTTCGATGCGCAGGCGTTGCAGGTAGTGCAGCGGTTTATCGCCGGTCGCGGTCTGGAAACGCCGCATAAAGTTACGGATGCTCATGCCGTGCTCGCGGGCCACATCCTCGAAGCGGAACTTGTCGGCGAAGTGATCTTCCAGCCATTGCTGGATCTGCAGGATGGTCATGTCGTGGTGCAGCTTCTGCCCGCCAAAACCGATGCGGCCGGGGGCGTAGTTGCGCTGCACTTCATACAGAATGTCGCGGGCCACGCCCTGGGCCACGCTGGCGCCGCAGAAGCGTTCGATCAGGTAAATGTAGAGGTCGCAGGCCGAGGTGGTGCCACCGGCGCAGTACAGGTTGTCGGCATCCGACAGGTGCTTTTCCTGGTTGAGCAACACCTTGGGGAAACGCTCGGCAAACTCGTTGAAGAAGCGCCAGTAGGTGGTGGCCTCCTTGCCGTCGAGTAGGCCGGCCTGGGCCATCCAGAACACCCCGGTGGCTTCGCCGCATATCGCGCTGCCGGCGGCATGGCGCTGTTTCAGCCAGCTGAGCACCTGCGGGTGGCGTTGGCACAGCGCGTCGAAGTCGTCCCAGAAGGCGGGCAGGATGATCACATCGGCATCTGCCAGCGCACCATCAACCGGGATCAGCACATCACTGAAGCTGCGTACCGGTTGGCCGTCCGGACTGACCAGGTGGATCTCGAAGGTCGGCGTCAGGCCTAGGCCTTGCTGTTTGCCGTAGCGCAGGCTGGCCATATGGAAGAAGTCCTTGGCCTGCATCAGGGTCGAGGCGAACACGCCCTCGGTGGCAAGAATGCTGACGCGGTTTAGCGGCGCTGGCGACGGATTCGGCATAGATAGTGTTCTTATTAAGGCTAAGTGGTCATGAGCTGGCTGGATCGTCTTATTTTTTGGCGCTTGTGTCCAGTGTGACCAAGCGTTTGCTTGGCTAAAGTCGAGGCCAGTTTAAAACCGCCCATCTTTGTAGGTATTGCCATGATCCCCAGAACGATTTTCAGCTCCGAACACGAACAGTTTCGCGACAGCGTGCGCAAGTTCCTAGAGCAGGAAGCCGTGCCTTTCCACCATCAATGGGAGAAGGATGGTCATATCGACCGCGCGCTGTGGAACAAGGCGGGGGAGGCGGGGATGCTCTGCTCGCATATCCCGGAAGAGTACGGCGGTATGGCGGCGGACTTCCTCTATAGCACCGTGGTGATCGAGGAGGTCGGCCGCCTGGGTCTGACCGGCATCGGTTTCTCGCTGCACTCGGACATCGTCGCGCCCTACATCCTGCATTACGGCAGCGAGGCGCAGAAACAGCATTACCTGCCCAAGCTGGTGAGCGGCGAGATGGTTACCGCCATCGCCATGACCGAGCCGGGTGCCGGCTCCGACCTGCAGGGGGTGAAAACCACCGCCGTGTTGGATGGCGACGAGTATGTGATCAATGGCTCGAAGACCTTTATTACCAATGGCTTTCTCGCTGATCTGGTGATCGTGGTGGCCAAGACCGACCCGAAAGCCGGCGCCAAGGGCACCAGCCTGTTCCTGGTCGAAGCCGATACACCTGGCTTCTCCAAAGGCAAGCGGCTGGAGAAGGTCGGCATGAAGGCCCAGGACACCTCCGAACTGTTCTTCCAGGATGTGCGTGTACCCAAGGAAAACCTGCTGGGCCAGGCCGGCATGGGCTTCGCCTACCTGATGCAGGAGCTGCCGCAGGAGCGGCTGACCGTCGGTGTCGGCGCGTTGGCCTCGGCGGAGGCGGCTCTCAAGTGGACATTGGAGTACACCCGCGAGCGCAAGGCGTTCGGCAAGGCAGTGGCGGACTTCCAGAACACCCGCTTCAAGCTGGCAGAAATGGCCACCGAGATTCAGATCGGCCGGGTGTTTGTCGACCGCTGCCTGGAGCTGCACCTGCAAGGCAAGCTGGATGTGCCGACCGCCGCCATGCTCAAGTACTGGGGCACTGACCTGCAGTGCAAGGTGCTCGATGAGTGCGTGCAGCTGCACGGCGGTTACGGCTATATGTGGGAATACCCGGTGGCGCGCGCCTGGGCCGATGCGCGGGTGCAGCGCATCTACGCCGGCACCAACGAGATCATGAAAGAAATCATCGCCCGCTCGCTGTGATCCATGGCGGAACAAAAGAGGCCCGGCAATTGCCGGGCTTCTTGCTGTCAGGGCGCCGGATTCGGCTGCGCTTTGTGAATCGCCTCGATGCCCGTCAGCACCTCTGCAGAGAGAACCAGCTCGCTGCTCGCCAGGTTGCTGTCCAACTGTTCCAGGCTGGTGGCGCCGATGATATTGCTGGTGACGAAGGGTTGCGCGGTAACAAACGCCAGGGCCATCTGTGCCGGATCCAGGCCATGCTCGCGTGCCAGAGCGACATAGCGTGCGCAGGCGCTTTCCGATTCTGGGTTGGTGTAGCGAGCAAAGCGGCTAAACAGGCTGATGCGTGCCCCCTCGGGGCGTGCGCCATTCGCGTATTTACCACTGAGCATGCCAAACGCCAGGGGTGAGTAGGCCAGCAGGCCGCATTGTTCACGGATAGCGATTTCCGCCAGGCCCACTTCAAAGCTGCGGTTAAGCAGGTTGTAGGGATTCTGGATCGACACGCTGCGCGGCCAGCCGCGTTGTTCAGCCAGTTGCAGAAATTTCATGGTGCCCCAGGGTGTTTCATTGGACAGGCCGATATGGCGGATCTTGCCGGCCTTGACCTGCTCGTCCAGCGCTTCGAGGGTTTCCTCGAATGGGGTGAAGTCATTGTCCTGGTGGCGATAGCCGAGCTGGCCGAAATAGTTGGTCGGGCGCTCCGGCCAGTGCAGCTGGTACAGGTCGATCCAGTCGGTTCGCAGGCGCTTGAGGCTGGCATCCAGCGCGGCAACGATATGCGCACGGTTGTGTTTGAGCTGGCCGTCGCGGATATAGCCGATGCCATTGCCGGGGCCGGCGATCTTGCTGGCCAGCACCCAGTCGGCACGATCGCCGCGCTGTTTGAAGTAGTCGCCAATGATCTGCTCGGTCTTGCTGTAGGTCTCGGCGCGCGGCGGTACCGGGTACATCTCGGCGGTATCGATGAGGTTGACCCCGTAGGCCTTGGCGCGTTCGATCTGGGCGACGCCCTCGCCAGCGCTGTTCTGTTCGCCCCAGGTCATGCTGCCCAGGCACAGGCTGCTGACCTTGAGATCGGTGCGGCCGAGTTGACGGTAATCCATTGCAAGCTCCTTGAAAAAAGCGGGTTGGCATAATCGTGTTGAAATTCTCCGCGCAATCTGCATAATTGCGCACCTCTTTCTGCAGTGGAAGTGATGCGCCGCCTGCCGAAGAATCTTGCCGTATTACGGACGCGCTGACCCGAGCCCCCGATAGCGCCTGTTTTCGGCTGCCTTTGACTTGTCAAAGTACGCACTATTCAGTAAGATCCGCCGTCTTATTTATCAGGGCGGCCCCTGAGGCTATAAAGAATGAAAAC
>NZ_JBAQLP010000033.1:0-4711 GCF_049301935.1 Pseudomonas sp.
GCGTACCGGTGACGCCCGCTTGATCACTGCGGCCCAAGAGCGCCTCCGCCTGCTCGGCATGCCACAAGCGTTGATCGAGCAGGTTCGCCGCAACGGCAAACCGCAGGCAGTGCAAACCCTCACCACACCTATCAGCGGCGAGCTCCAAGCCTTGCAGGTACGCGCCGGGATGACCGTTGAAGCCGGGCAGGATCTGGCATTGATTAACGGGCTATCCAGTGTCTGGCTCGATGCGGCGATACCCGAGGCCATGGCCGGAAGTATCCAGGTCGGGGACGAGATCCGCGCCAACCTGACGGCCTTTCCTGATCGACCGCTGCTGGGCCGCGTCATAGCCTTGCTGCCGAGTGCCGACTCGCAAACGCGCACGCTCACAGTACGCAGCGAGCTACCCAACCCTGCCGGTAAGTTGCGCCCCGGCATGTTCGCCGCCGTACGCCTGAACAGTGCCGTCGAACAATCCACGCTTCTTGTGCCGAGTGAAGCCGTGATTCGCACCGGCAAGCGTGCATTGGTGATGCTGGCCGAAGGCGACGGACGCTACCGCCCCCAGGAAATCACCTTGGGCCGCGAGGCCGATGGGCGTCTGGAGGTGTTTTCCGGTCTTGAGGAAGGTCAGGCGGTCGTTACCTCCGGCCAGTTCCTCATCGATTCGGAAGCCAGCCTGCAGGGCATCCTGGCCGGCAATGCAGAACAGGACAGCACGGAGGGGCTGCATGTGTCTCACGGCGTTATTCGCGCACTGGACGGGAAACAAGTCACCCTGGAGCATGGCCCCTTCGAGAGCCTGAATATGCCCGGTATGACCATGGCTTTTCCTCTGGTCAGCTCCGAAGTAGCTGTGGGACTTAAGCCAGGAGATCACGTACGCATCGCCGCACGTCAGACAAACTCCGGCCTGCTGATCGAGCAGCTCCGCAAGGAAGGAGACCAGCCATGATCGCGCGCCTGATCCATTGGTCGATCGGCAACCGCTTCCTGGTACTGCTGGCCACCCTGTTCATCACCGCCCTGGGCCTCTGGTCGCTGCGCAACACGCCGTTGGATGCACTGCCGGACCTATCTGACACCCAGGTCATCATCAGAACCAGCTTTCCCGGACAGGCACCGCAGATCGTCGAGAACCAGGTGACCTACCCACTGGCCACAACCATGCTCTCGGTACCGGGGGCGAAGACGGTGCGCGGCTACTCGTTCTTCGGCGACTCCTTCGTCTACGTGCTGTTCGAGGACGACACCGACCTCTACTGGGCGCGCTCGCGGGTGCTGGAGTACCTCAACCAGGCGCAGGAACGCCTGCCCGAGGGTGTTACCACCACCCTTGGGCCGGATGCCACCGGCGTGGGCTGGATCTACCAGTACGCCTTGGTCGACCGCAGCGGCCAGCATGATCTTGCCCAGCTGCGGGCACTGCAGGACTGGTTCCTCAAGTACGAACTCAAGAGCCTGCCCAACGTAGCCGAAGTGGCCACCCTCGGCGGCATGGTCAAGCAATACCAAGTGCTGCTCGATCCGCAGAAGCTGGTGGCTTATGGGGTAACTCAGCAGGAGGTCGAAGCGGCGCTGAAGAGCGCCAATCAGGAAACCGGCGGCGCCATCCTGGAGCTGGCAGAGCGCGAGTACATGGTGCGGGCTTCAGGCTATCTAGAGAGCCTGGCGGATTTCCGCAATGTGCCGCTGCGGGCTTCGGCCAGCGGAGTTCCGGTGCTGCTGGGTCAGGTGGCCACCATTCAGCTGGGGCCAGAGATGCGTCGTGGCATTGCCGAGCTGGATGGCCAGGGTGAAGTGGTAGGCGGCGTGGTCATCTTGCGCTCCGGAAAGAATGCCCGCGATGCCATCGCCGCGGTGAAGACCAAGCTGGACAGCCTGAAGGGCAGCTTGCCGGCCGGCGTCGAGGTGGTCACCACCTATGACCGTTCGCAATTGATCGACCGCGCCATCGATAACCTCAGCTACAAGCTGCTGGAAGAGTTCGCGGTGGTGGCCCTGGTTTGCCTGATCTTCCTCTGGCACCTGCGCTCGTCGCTGGTCGCGATCATCACCCTGCCCCTGGGCATCCTGATGGCCTTCATCGTCATGCGCTACCAGGGCGTCAATGCCAACATCATGTCGCTCGGCGGGATCGCAATCGCCATCGGCGCCATGGTCGATGCCGCCGTGGTGATGATCGAGAACGCGCACAAGCACATCGAGGCCTGGAAGGCTCGACACCCCGGTGAACCGCTTCAGGGCGAGGCGCACTGGCGGGTGATCGGCGAAGCCGCGGCCGAGGTCGGGCCGGCGCTATTCTTCAGCCTGTTGATCATCACCCTGTCTTTCCTCCCGGTCTTCACCCTGGAGGCCCAGGAAGGCCGCCTGTTTGGCCCGCTGGCTTTCACCAAGACCTATGCCATGGCTGCCGCTGCTGGTCTCTCGATCACCTTGGTGCCGGTGCTGATGGGCTACTGGATTCGTGGGCATATCCCCAGCGAACAACAGAACCCCTTGAATCGTTGGCTGATCGGTGCATACCGGCCGGTGCTGGAGTGGGTGCTGGCTTGGCCTAAGGTGACCCTAGCGCTGGCCTTGCTAGTGTTTTTGTCCAGTCTCTGGCCCCTCAGCAGACTCGGAGGAGAGTTTCTACCGCCGATGGACGAGGGCGACCTGTTGTACATGCCATCAGCCCTGCCCGGCTTGCCGGCCAGCAAGGCCACCCAGTTGCTGCAGCAAACCAACCGGATGATCCTCACTGTGCCCGAAGTGGCACGGGTGTTCGGCAAGGCCGGGCGAGCAGAGACCGCCACCGATCCAGCACCGCTGGAAATGTTCGAAACCACGGTGCAGTTCAAACCACGCGATCAATGGCGCGCGGGGATGACACCCGAAAAGCTGATCGAGGAACTGGATCGCGCGGTAAAAGTTCCGGGGCTGTCCAATATCTGGGTGCCGCCCATCCGCAACCGCATCGACATGCTGGCGACGGGGATCAAGAGCCCCATTGGGGTGAAAGTGTCCGGAACCTCCTTGGTCGACATCGAGCGCATAACGCGCGATATCGAGGCTGTGGCCAAAGAGGTGCCTGGGGTGAGTTCGGCGCTGGCGGAACGCCTCACCGGCGGGCGCTACGTGGACATCCAGATCGACCGCCTGGCCGCGGCGCGCTATGGCCTGAGCATCGCCGATGTGCAGGCGGTGGTATCGGGCGCCATCGGCGGCAGCAATATTGGCGAGACGGTTGAAGGACTGGCCCGCTTCCCGATCAGCCTGCGCTACCCCAGGGAGTGGCGCGACAGCCCGGAGGCACTGCGGCGTATGCCGATCCTCACCCCAGCCGGCCAGCAGATCACCTTGGGCACCGTCGCCCAGGTTAGTCTGACCGAAGGGCCGCCAATGCTGCGCAGCGAGAACGGGCGTCTGTCCGGTTGGGTCTATGTCGATGTCCGTGGGCGCGACCTGGCATCGACCGTGCGCGAGTTGCAGCAACGCGTAGCTGAGCAGGTACAACTCGATGCTGGCATGACCGTCTCCTACTCCGGTCAGTTCGAGTTCCTGGAGCGTGCCAATGCGCGGCTGGCCTGGGTGGTGCCGGCGACTTTGTTGATTATCTTCGTGCTGCTCTACCTGACCTTCAGCCGCTTCAGCGAGGCCCTGCTGATCATGGCCACCCTGCCCTTCGCCCTATCGGGCGGTATCTGGCTGCTCTACTGGTTCGGCTTCAACCTGTCGATCGCCACCGGCGTGGGCTTCATTGCCCTGGCCGGCGTCTCTGCCGAATTCGGGGTGATCATGCTGCTGTATCTGAAGAACGCCTGGCATGCGCGCGTGGATGCTGGGCGTAGCGACGATCCGACTCTGCTTGAGGCAATCCGCGAAGGTGCTGTCCTGCGCGTCAGACCCAAGGTGATGACGGTTGCCGTGATCATAGCCGGTCTGCTGCCTATTCTGTGGGGCGGTGGAGCGGGTTCAGAGGTCATGAAGCGCATCGCCGCGCCCATGGTTGGCGGCATGATCACAGCCCCGCTGCTGTCCATGCTGGTGTTGCCTGCTGCCTATTGGTTGATGCGTCGACAGGGCGCGCGAAAGAGTCACCAACCACAGGAGCTATAGCTCTGAGTGTTCAGGCGAGCCCCTGCGCCATTTGACGAAGGGGCTTATCTACCTTAAATCACGCGTTTGACGCTCAGGTACTCGCCCTTGGTCTTCAGCGTGATGGTCACGTCCTGGTTGCTGCGGTTGCGCCAGAACCAGCCGTGGGTGCCGTCGAAAATTGCAGTTAGTTCGCCTTTGTCGCCTTTGACCTGCTTGGCCTTGCTGTAGCTGTGGTAGTAGTCCTTGGGGCCGTTGTAGGGCTCACCGTGGGTGTCGTGGTTGACCGGAATGCCATTGGTCGTCCACTCGTAGCTGACCGTGGCCTTGTCCAGCATTTCCAGCTTGATTTCACTGGCTTCGCCCGGCTTCAGGGTGACGGTCACCTCATCAGACTTCAGGGCTGGCTGCGGCTCAGCTACTGGTTCGGCCACAGATGCTGCTGCAACAGGCTCTTGAACTACTGGCTGAACAGGTACAGGAGCTTGAGCTACGGGAGCCGCCGCTGGCTGAACCGTTGCATCCGCTGCCGCTTCTTCGGCCAGGGTTATCTTCATTTCGCCCATCTGGGTCAGGCCGAGTACGCGACCAACGCCCGTCGGGTCGATGGCGTACTCCGAAGGCATCACCACGGTGACCAGTAAGG
>NZ_JBAQLP010000034.1:0-26261 GCF_049301935.1 Pseudomonas sp.
GTTGAAACGCTTTGCGCCTTCACCGCCCATAGGCAAACGACTAAGCTAGAGCCATACGCACTATTTGCCTGGAAGTGTCATGCGCGGTCCCCTGTTCAGCCTGCTGTCCTGCCTGTTGGTTTCCTCCTTGAGCGTCACTGCGGCGCAGGCCGCCACCCTGACGCAACAACGTCAATATTACGACCAAGCCAAAGCCGCACTGGCCAAAGGCGACAAAGGTCCTTACCAGCGCTACGCCAGCGCCCTGCGTGATTACCCGCTGGAGCCTTACCTGGCGTATGACGAGCTGACCGCCCGGCTGAAATGGGCGAGCAATGATGAAATCGAGAAATTCCTCGCCGAACATGGCGACCTGCCGCAGATCAGCTGGATGAAGCTGCGCTGGCTGCGCTGGCTGGCCGAGCGCGGCGAATGGCAGACCTTTATCAACTACTACGACCCGGCGCTGAACTTCACCGAGCTCGACTGCCTGTATGGCCAATACCAACTGAGCCACGGCATGCGCGTCGAAGGCAACGCCACCGCCGAAAAACTCTGGCTGGTGGGCAAATCCCAGCCCAACGCCTGCGATCCGCTGTTCACGTTGTGGGCCGCAGAAGGCCAGCTCACCGAACAGAAACGCTGGCAGCGCGCCAAACTGGCGGCCGAAGCACGCAACTACGGCCTGGTCACCCACCTGATCAAGACCATGCCAACCCTGGGCAACCATGGCAAACGCCTGCTGGAAGTGGCGCAGAAACCTGAGCTGCTGAAACAGACTGCACGCTTCAGCCAAACCGACCCGGCCATGGCCGATGTGGTCGGCCTCGGCCTGCGCCGTCTGGCCCGCCAGGACCCGGAAAGCGCGCTGAAGCTGCTCGACGGCTATGCCCAGCGCATGAAGTTCTCCAGCGAGGAGCAAGTCGCCATCGCCCGCGAAATCGGCCTGACCCTGGCCAAGCGTTTCGATGCCCGCGCCCTACACGTCATGGCCAAGTACGACCCCGAACTGCGTGACAACACCGTCAGCGAATGGCGCGCGCGCCTGCTGCTGCGCCTGGGCCGTTGGGATGAAGCGAACCAGCTGACGCGGCGGATGCCAGCAGAACTGGGCAACACCAACCGCTGGCGTTACTGGCAGGCGCGCAGCCTGCAACTGGCGCAACCCAACAGCCAGGAACCGAAAGCGCTGTACCAGACGTTGGCCAAGGAGCGTGATTTCTACGGCTTTATGGCCGCCGACCAGGTGCAAGCGCCCTATCAATTGAACAACAAACCCCTGGCCCTGAGCCCGCAGACCATCCAGAAAGTGCGCAACTCGGCGGCGATTCGCCGTGCCTTGGAATTCCATGCCCGTGGTCAGGTCGCCGATGGCCGCCGCGAGTGGTACAACGTCAGTCGCCTGTTCAGCCGCGATGAAATGGTTGCCCAGGCGCGCCTGGCCTATGAGATGGGCTGGTACTTCCCGGCCATCCGCACCATCAGTCAAGCGCAGTACTGGGACGACTTGGATGTGCGCTTCCCGATGGCCCACCGCGAACACCTGGTGCGCGAAGCGAAAAACCGCGACATTCACTCCAGCTGGGTGTTTGCCGTCACCCGCCAAGAAAGCGCCTTTATGGCCGACGCCAAATCCCACGTCGGCGCCATGGGGCTGATGCAGCTGATGCCGGCCACCGCCAAGGAAACCGCCAAGCGCTTTGGTATTCCACTGTCATCACCACAGCTGGCCTACCGCCCGGAAGTCAACATCCAGCTGGGCGCCGCCTACCTGAGCCAGATCTACGGCCAGTTCAACGGCAACCGTGTGCTCGCCTCCGCCGCCTACAACGCCGGTCCAGGCCGGGTACGCCAGTGGCTGCGCGGCGCGGATCACCTGTCGTATGACGTGTGGATCGAGAACATCCCGTTTGATGAAACCCGCCAGTACGTGCAAAACGTGCTGTCCTACTCGGTGATCTACGGCGAGAAGCTCAACGCGCCGCAGCCACTGGTGGCCTGGCATGAGCGTTACTTCGACCAGTAACAGCGAATCAGGCACGCTCAACAGCAGCTGTTGAGCGTGCGTTACCCGCCTACTCCAGCACCTGCACCGGCATATCCAAACGCAACTGCCCTACGCCACAGGCGATCAGGTTCTGCCCGAAATACACCTCGCCTGCACGCTCGCGGTAGGTTTTCAGGGTGCTCAGCGGTTCGCGATCGGCGCTGCGCTCACCGGTCTGCGGGTCGAGGGTGGTCATGATGCAGCGCGAGCAGCCCTTAACCACACGAAACTCCAGCTCACCGATGCGAATCCGCTTCCAGCTGTCTTCGGCATAGGGTTCGCTGCCACTGACCACCAGATTCGGGCGAAAGCGCAGCATCGGTAACGGTCGGCCGACCCGCGCCGAGAGATCATCCAGTGACGCCTGACCGATCAGCAATAAAGGGAAGCCATCGGCAAACGCCACCTTGTCGCCCTCCGCGGCATAGGCCGTATCGACCTGCCGCGCGCGCGGCTCTGATACTTGCACCAGGCGGCAGGCGCGGCCGAGCCACTGGCTTAGCCACTGCGCAGCCACCTCGCCAGCATCCGGCACCTGCAGGCTGTCGCGCCAGATGGTTACGCCACGCAGCGGCGCCTGCTCATCCGGCACCGCCACCTGTAGATCAGCCATACCCGGCGCACTCAGTTGCAGGTGCGTACGGCCCACCCAGCGCGCCTGCAGCTGGGTCATTTGTGCCAGCAAACGTTGCGTGAGGAAGCGCCCGCTTTCAGCATCGACTACCATCCAGCGGCGATCACCCTGCACGCCCAAGGCGTCCAACGCCGTTTCGTGCAAGGCCTCGCCCGCCGCCGACTTCAATGGATAACGGTACAACCCGGAGAGATGCAACATGAGCCCAGCTTCCCTTTGGCAAAACGCTCTTATACGAGTAACCCGCCGCACTCACAAGCCCGCCCTGGTCCTACCGCTGCTGGTGTTGCTAAGCGCCTGCAGCGGCACCGCGCCGGATAATCTGGGTATCCGCGAGGGCCAACTGAGCCCCTGCCCGGATTCACCGAACTGCGTCAACAGCCAGGCCAGTGACGCGCGGCACGCCATTGCGCCGCTGCCACTGCAAGGCTCTGCCGAAGAAACCCAGGCACGCCTCAAGGCGCTGCTCAGTGAAGAGCCACGCGTAAGCCTGGTGGAGGAAGCGCCGGGGTATTTGCGCGCAGAATTCAGCAGCAAGCTGATGCGCTTTGTCGATGATGTGGAGTTTATGATCGGCGCGAGCGCCGTGGATGTGCGCTCGGCGTCGCGTCTGGGCTATGCGGATTTCGACGTCAACCGCAAGCGCATTGAGCATCTGCGTCAACGCCTGAGCGAGTAAAACACGCCAACAGGCCCGGTTTACTCCGCCGGATGCAAAAGCGCCAAACGCCCATGCACCACATCCACCAGTTTGTCCGGCTGGAACTTGGAGAGGAAGTTGTCGCAACCGACCTTCTTCACCATGGCCTCGTTGAAGCTGCCGGACAGCGAGGTGTGCAGCACCACGTACAAATCCTTGAGGCGCGGGTCGTTGCGGATTTCGGTAGTCAAACGGTAACCGTCCATCTCCGGCATTTCCGCATCGGTAATCACCATCAGCAGCTTCTCGTGTACATCAACCCCAGCATCCGCCCAGCTTTTCAGCAGGTTCAGCGCGCGCAGGCCATCGCTGGCGGCGTGGCAACGGATATCCAGTTGCGCCATGGTGCCCTTGAGCTGACTCATGGCCACATTGGAATCATCCACCAATAGCACTTCACGGCCACGGGCAAACTCCAGCAACGGGTCGGCAAGTTTTTCCGGCGACACCTTGGTGCTCATGGGCGTAATTTCCGCCAACACCTTTTCCACGTCGATGACTTCAACGATCTGCTCTTCGACCTTGGTGATCGCAGTCAGATAATGCTGCCGCCCCGCACCACCCGGCGGCGGCAGGATGGATTCCCAGTTGAGGTTGAGGATGCGCTCGACCCCGCCGACCAGGAAGGCCTGCACCGAACGGTTGTACTCGGTAACGATAATGGTGCTGCGCTCATCCGGCACAATCGGACGCATGCCGATGGCCTGGGACAGATCGATCACCGGTAGAGTCTGCCCACGCAGGTTGACTACACCACACACAAACCGATGGCGCTGCGGCATCAGGGTCAGCTTGGGCATCTGCAGGACTTCCTGCACCTTGAATACGTTGATGGCAAACAGCTGCCGACCGGCCAGGCGAAACATCAGGATTTCCAGACGGTTCTCGCCCACTAACTGGGTGCGTTGATTCACTGAGTCGAGAATACCGGCCATCATGTGCTCCTGTTCACGTATCGATCTAGCCTAGCTGAAATAGCCACGCCCTGGTGTATCGGCCATCTGCCGCGTATCTGAAGGCAGATGGCGCGGCGCCATCATGCGGCAAGCGCAGCGCTGAGGCCAGCCAGGCGTCAGGCTGGCTTATTCCATCAACAGTGGCGAATTGTCCGGCAAATGTACGCGCAGCGCTTTCGGCATTGCCGCAAAGCGCAGCTTGCGACTTTCCATCGGTTCGCCGTCCAGATTGAGGTCCAGGCCTTCCGGCGCTTCGACCTCCAGCCAAGGCAGCCGCGCTGTCAGGGCGATGCTCTGCAAACCGTTGATACCGCCAGACAACAGCGTGCCCAGGGTGCCGACCACATCAGCCGCAGCCGGAATGATGCAGACATCCAGCAGGCCATCGTTGACCCGCGCCTGCGGGCACAGCAGGTGTCCGCCACCGGCCTGACGGCCATTGCCGATGCCCAAGGCAAGAAACTCGCCCTCCCACTGAAAGTCCGGCCCGGTAAAGCGGCCAAACGATGACTGCACTTCGGCGAAGCGGGTCAGACCGGTCAGAAAGTAAGCCGCGCCGCCGAGCACGCGCTTGAGTTCCTCCGAGGTATTGGCGGTGACGTTGGAGCCAAAACCGCCAGTGGCCATATTGAGGAACACCTGACCGTCGACTTCACCCAGGTCAATCGGCTGCGCCGGCATATCCAATAAGGCCAGTGCAGCCAAGGGTTCAAGCGGCACCCCGGCAGCACAGGCAAAATCATTGGCCGTACCCAGAGGCAACAGCGCCAGGCTGGCCTTGGTTTTTGCCAGCGCCATGGCTTCGGCCACATCGCGCAGGGTGCCATCACCACCGCCGGCAATCAGTATTGGATAACCGGCCAGCAATGCCTCTTTGACCAGACGCCGCGCATCGCCGCCCTCCCAGGTAATCCGTACATCCAGCAGCCAGCCCTCTTCACGACGCGCCTGTACTGCAGCTCGCACCTCGGCATTGAGGGCTTGCTTACCATGCAGAATCAGCAGCGCTTTACGTTCATGCATTCGCGGCATCCTTTTCAGTTTTTATACAGAGGCTTAGCGACGTGGTTTAGGGTTATGCCCGCTTACAGCGCCTTAAACATCGATTAACAAGATAATTAAGTACAGTTTTTACGCATTTTTAATCGCATTGATTTATTGGATCATCTGTCCATCGCCCACGAACCCTGCTGCCAACAGCTGGTGTTCCCAATGAGGATATGCAGATGATCGAAGTACGCCCCTTCGCCGAGCTCGGCGGTGCCCATCATGGCTGGCTGAATGCCCGTCATCACTTTTCCTTTGCCGACTACTATGACCCGGCGCGGATGAACTGGGGCCCGCTGCGGGTCTGGAACGATGATGAAATCGCACCGCATACGGGCTTCCCGACCCATCCGCACCGCGACATGGAAATCATCACCTATGTACGCCAAGGCGCCATCACCCACAAGGACAACCTGGGTAACCACGGGCGTACCGAAGCCGGTGATGTGCAGGTGATGAGCGCCGGCAGCGGGATTGCTCACAGCGAATACAACTTGGAGGACAGCACCAGCAAAATCTTCCAGATCTGGATTCAGCCTAACCAGTCCGGCTTGCCACCATCCTGGGGGGCCAAGCCGTTCCCTAAGGGTGAACGTGCCGGCGCCTTTGTCACCCTGGCCAGCGGCTATGCCGAGGATACCGAAGCCCTGCCGATCCGCAGCGATGCGCGGATGGTTGCGGCCACCCTGCAAGCGGGCCAGCACACCGAGTACCCAATTGGCGCCGCGCGCAAAGCTTATCTGGTAGCCGCCAGCGGCCGTATTGAGGTCAACGGCGTCAGCGCCCAGGCCCGTGATGGTGTAGCGATCCGCGATGTTGAAGTGATCCGCGTAACGGCCATTGAGGACAGTGAAATCATCCTGGTGGATGTGGCCTAAACCACCACTGCAGAAACCGTGCAAAAGCCCACGAGTGGCAGTTTTGCGAGGCGCTACGTGATCACACGCCAAAGCAGGCGAGACACTCAATGCTGCGAACGGATAGCCACCAGCTGACCCGGAGGACAAGTAGGCAAATCAAGCGGAGTGTAATTGGGCGCACTCCGCTTCCCCAGCCCTGGGGGCACACGGGCACGCGTTAGCCATGAGCAGCTTAGGAGCCTGTTTTAAGGGTCATCACATATCGCCGGTAGATCAGTTGTGCCGCACGCCACTCATAACCATTTCTATTCTCGGTATTCACCCCCTGTAGAAAGATCGCAGTGTGCATTCAATTGGCATAACAGTAGTTAGCGCGATAAATTGTCGACACCTGTCCCGTGCCGCTGGAGAATGCCATGGCCACACAAGACCCTTGCGCCGAACTGCTGCTCGATAACCAGCTGTGCTTTGCCCTGTATTCGACCTCGCTGCTGCTGACCAAGGTTTACAAGCCGCTGCTGCAGGAGCTGGGCCTGACCTACCCACAGTACCTGGCGATGATGGTGCTCTGGGAAGGCGATGGCATCACCGTTGGCGACATCAGCAGCCGCCTGCTGACCGACCCTGGCTCCGTCACTCCGCTGCTCAAACGCCTGGAAGCCGAAGGCCTGCTCAAGCGCACCCGCAGCAGTGTCGACGAGCGCGTGGTCGAGCTGTTCCTCACCGACAAAGGCCGCGCCCTTCGCGAACAGGCCAAAAGCGTTCCCAGCTGCATCCTTACCGCCACTCAGCAATCCACCGCGGAGCTCGGCGCCCTGAGGGCTGAGCTGGTCGCCCTGCGCAGCAGCCTGCAACAGGCCGTGTAAGCATCTGGGCGACAGACTTGTCGCCCGCCCCAGCGGTCTCGTCGCACACATCGCGTCACGCTCCCCCGTCACTTCCCCGCTCCGTACAACAATTTCGCCCTGCCGTCGCCCTCGAAAACATCGCGCAACAACCCGCCAATCCTCGTTTATGCCCGAACAAAGCAGCGTTATCGCTAAATGTTCAAAAATATATGTTGCGCACTAAAGTAATGCGCACTAGAGTTCGCCCCATGGAACTGATTAGCGCACAAAACATTAGCGCGAAAAGACCACGAAGACCTGCAGTTGTCTTCACCCAACCCAACAGCCCTGACATTCGTGGAGAACCGTTATGCAAACCCTGATCGCCTTCACCGCCCTGCTTGCCCTTTCCGCCTCGGTTCTGGCTGACGACAGCCAGGCAGATGGCAAAGGCCTTTACCCAAGCTGGCTGATCAGCCACGAAGGTTAATCGCCACCTGACACCGCAACGCCTTAAACAAATCAACCCAAACAACTCCGAGGATTACCAGCATGTCGATTCAAACCATTGCTTACCGTGCCTACGCAGAAGCCACCGGCGGCCGTGACGGCCGTGCCATCTCCTCCGACGGCGCACTCGACGTCGCCCTGACCACCCCGAAAGAACTCGGCGGTGCTGGCGGTGCGGGCACTAACCCCGAGCAGCTATTCGCTGCGGGCTACTCGGCCTGCTTTATCGGCGCGATGAAGTTCGTCGCTGGCCGCGACAAGCTGGCGATGCCAGCAGACGCATCAATTGAAGGTGTAGTGGGCATCGGCGCGATCCCCAACGGTTTCGGCATCGAAGTCGAACTGCGCATCAGCCTGCCGGGCATGGACCGCGAGCAAGCGCAAACCCTGATCGACCGCGCGCACCTCGTCTGCCCTTACTCCAACGCCACCCGCGGCAATATCGACGTCACCCTGACGCTGCTCGACTAACCCACCACGCATCCGGCCGCTGCCAGTCAGCGGCCCACCCCAGGAGGCTGCACATGAACATCAAACAAGGCTTGTCGATCGCCGTACTCGCCCTTGCCGTCAACAGCGCGTTTGCCGTTGGTAGCCCCGGGGTGGAGGGTAATACTCAAGGTTTCCTCAATGCCCTCGCCGCTAGCGGTGGCAAGCCCCTCGAACAGCTGAGCCCGAAAGATGCCCGCGCCGTATTGGTCGGCGCGCAGGCTGGGGTCAAGGTCGATGTATCGGGCATCGAGGTGGTCGACCAGACCATCGAGATCGATGGCCAGTCGATCCAGCTCAAAGTCGTGCGCCCGGCCGACGTCCAGGGCACGCTGCCGGTCTTCATGTTCTTCCACGGTGGCGGCTGGGTGCTGGGCGACTACCCGACCCACGAACGCCTGATCCATGATTTGGTGGTGGGCTCTGGCGCGGCGGCGGTGTATGTCGATTACACCCCGTCTCCAGAAGCCAAGTACCCGACCGCGATCAACCAGGCCTACGCGGCAACCCAATGGGTGGCGCAGAACGGCGTGCAGATCGGCGTCGACGGCAAACGTTTAGCAGTGGCCGGCAACAGTGTGGGCGGCAATATGGCCGCCTTGGTCAGCCTGATGGCTAAAGACAAAGGCACCCCGGCGATCAAGTTCCAGCTGCTGATGTGGCCGGTGACCGACGCCAACTTCAACAACGCCTCCTATAACCAGTTCGCCGACGGTCACTTCCTCAGCAAGAGCCTGATGCAGTGGTTCTGGGATAACTACACCACCGACCCGAAACAGCGCGCCAATATCTACGCCTCGCCGCTGCAAGCATCGGTGGAACAGCTGCAAGGCTTACCGTCGGCCCTGGTGCAAACGGCAGAGTTCGACGTGCTGCGTGATGAAGGTGAAGCCTATGCGCGCAAGCTGGATGCGGCTGGGGTCAACGTCACCTCCGTGCGCTACAACGGCATGATCCATGACTTCGGCTTGCTCAACGTGATCAGTCAGATCCCCGGCACGCAAAGCGCCATGCAGCAAGCTGCAGCAGCGCTGAAAGCCAACCTCAAGTAACCCGCGTTTTGTTGTTCAAGCGGCCTGGCATTGCAGGCTTTGCAGCAGGCCTTGCTGCAAAGCCTGGTCGAGCACCTGCTGCAACAGCGGCGCGGCGAAGAAAGCCTGCAACGCCGCCGTTGACTGCCAGCAGCTCTGCAGCAGCCACTGCGTCGCATCATCCGGCAGCTGCTGGACCTCAACACCTAGACAACCGGGAAGGATTTGCATGGATTCGCGCAAGCCATGCAGACACAACCCCAACTGCTCGGTGCGTCCCGCCCTAGCATGCAGCACTGCGCTATGACTTAGCATCGGCTTGCTCTCCAGAGATACAGGCTCAATAAGGGCTGGCAGTCGGCCGTACGATCAGCTCGCTGACGTCGACATCCGCCGGCTGCTCGACCGCATAGGCAATGGCACGGGCAATCGCATCCGGGGTGATGGCGACCTTGCGGAACGCCTTCATCGCCTCACGGCTCGACTCATCGGAAATGCTTTCAGCCAGTTCCGACTCGACCACGCCCGGCGACACCAAGGTCACGCGAATATCGCCGCCCACTTCCTGGCGCAAGCCTTCGGAGATCGCCCGCACCGCGTACTTGGTCGCGCAATACACCGCGCCCGTCGGCACCACGCTATAGGCACCAATGGAGGCGATATTGACGAACTGACCGCTGCGCTGACGTTGCATCACTGGTAGCGCGGCGGCGATGCCATGCAGCACCCCACGGATATTCACGTCGATCATGCGGTTCCACTCATCCACCTTCAGCACATCCAGACGCGACAACGGCATGACCCCAGCGTTGTTGATCAGCACATCAACGCGGCCGTACTGCGCCAGGGCAGCGTCGACAAATGCCTGGGTGTCAGCCTGGCTAGTCACGTCCAGGCGACGATAATCAGCGCTGCCACCGGCCTCGCGGATCTCGCCGACCAACTGTTCCAGGCGCTCGGTTCGCCGCGCGCCGAGCAGCAGCCGTGCGCCCTTCTCGGCCAGCAAGCGCGCACAGGCCTCGCCGATACCGCTGCTGGCGCCGGTGATCAGAATGACTTTGTCTTGGATATTCAACATGGCCGAATCCTCTGCGGGTAAGCGGTAAGGGCTACCGCGACAGCAACAGATTCCGTCAGATAGCATGCTCAGGGTTAGACGATTTCTGGCGTATTATTGCCTAAACCTGCAATGTTAAAATTCAGTACCAATTGCTCTGCGAGATATACGATCAGTTCAGAGTTACGCTGATCGCCTGTAGAGCCTGTGTCATTGCTTATTGCTGGTGAATTATTGCCTGATCCTGCAACGCGTTCCGGGCAGCGCTGACTTGCCTGAAAAACCGGGATAATCTGCAAGCCAGCAGCAGGAGCCCCCATGACATCATCTATCAGCCCATTAGTCCTCGACGACCACCTAGCGCTGCGCCAAGCCGAGCTGGCCGCGCTGATCCAGCGTCAGTGCCCGGCTGATGGCCTGCATAGCAGCGCCATTGCCGGCCTCGACCTGGCCTGCGCAACGCAGCCCAGCCTGCCTATACCGACGCTGTACCGGCCATGCCTGTGCATCATTGCCCAGGGCCGTAAGGATGTGCGTCTCGGCGATGAACAGTACAGCTATGACCCGCTGAACTACCTGGTGGCCTCCGTCACGCTGCCGGTTACCGGTCAGGTGATTGGCGCAACCCCCGAGCAGCCCTACCTGAGCCTGCGCCTGGAGATTGACCCCGCGCTGATCACCAGCCTGATCGCCGACATCGGCCCCATCGGCGTACCCAATCCCGGCCCACGTCGGGCGCTGTATCTGGATCGCCTGGATACCCAGTTGCTCGACGCCGTATTGCGCCTGTTGCGCCTGCTGGAAACCCCGCGCGATATCGCCATGCTTGCGCCGCTGGCTCTGCGCGAGATTTTCTACCGCCTGCTGCACAGCCCGCAGGGCCATCGCCTGCACGAAATTGCCATCGCTGACAGCCAGGGCCAACGCATCAATCGCGCCATCGAATGGCTGAACCTGCATTTCGACCAACCCTTGCGCATCGAGGATCTGGCCCGCGAGGTCAACCTCAGCACCTCAACCCTGCACCACCGTTTCAAGGCCGTCACTGCCCTCAGCCCATTGCAGTACCAGAAGCAATTACGCCTGCAGGAAGCGCGGCGCCTGATGCTCTGCGAAGGGCTGGAAGCGGCTTCGGCCAGTTACCGCGTCGGCTATGAAAGCCCGTCGCAATTCAGCCGCGAATACAGCCGCCTGTTCGGTGCGCCACCGTTGCGCGATCTGGCCCGCTTGCGCAGCTCGGTATAGCACGGCTAAAGACAGTAGGCTGGAAGACAAACGCCCCGCCGCTTTTCTAGAGCGCCGGGGCATTTTACTTTGGTCAAGCTAGCGCTTCAGCAGGCAAAAATGGCCAGAATCCGTTACCAGCAAGAGCATTTAACCGATGCCTAACCACCCTGCAGCCCAGGAAAATAAGGCCTTGGCGAGTTCAGAGCGGAGAAAAATATGAATAATTCACGTTAAACCCAACACTTCCCGTAAAAACGGCCTATTATGGTTGAGCTGACTTGTAGTTATCAGCAAAACCGCATAGGTGCTATGAGCACTCTGGCACCGCACTTCGTATCGATTTAAGAGACACACCATGGCAAATCGCGAAACTGGCACCGTCAAATGGTTCAACGATGAGAAAGGCTTCGGCTTCATTACCCCGACTAACGGCGGCGATGATCTCTTCGTTCACTTTAAAGCCATCCAAAGCGACGGTTTCAAAAGCCTGAAAGAAGGCCAGACTGTTACCTACGTGGCCGCTCGCGGTCAGAAAGGTATGCAAGCTGAAGAGGTACAGGTGGCTTAAGCCCCTGTCCTGCTTTAAAACAAACCCCGCGCCCGCGGGGTTTGTTTTATCTGGCATTTGGAAAACCTGGCTGTTCTATAAGCCCATCTGCTTGCTGATGATCTCGTTCATGATTTCACGCGAGCCACCGCCAATCGACAGAATGCGGTTATCGCGGTACAGCCGCTCCACCAGGCTTTCGCGCATATAGCCCATGCCACCCATGATCTGCACCGCATCGTAGGTCAGTCGATCAGCCATATCAGTGGCGAAATTCTTGGCCATGGATATTTCCTTGATCACGCTTTTACCCGCCGCCATCTTCGCCGCCTGTCGATAGGTAAAGTCGCGTGACACTTCAAGCTGGGTCGCCATTTCCGCCAGACGATGCTTGAGCACTTGGAATTTGCCGATAGGCTTGCCGAATGCTGCGCGTTCCTTGGCCCATGTCAGTGCCTCTTCAAGCGCCAGCTGCGCCGTCATATTGGCCATGATCGCCAGCGATAACCGCTCACTCTGAAAATTCGCCATGATGCAGGCGAAGCCCATATTCTCTGCACCGATCAGGTTGCCCACCGGCACCCTGCAATCATCGAAGAACAGCTCCGCCGTATCTGACGCCCACCAGCCCATCTTCTTCAGCTTGCGCCCTACGGTGAAGCCAGGCGTGCCCTTCTCCACCAGCAGCAGGCTGACGCCGCCAAAGCCATCGCCACCGGTACGCACGGCAACCGTGTAGTAATCGGCGCGCACACCACTGGTGATAAAGGTTTTGCTGCCGCTGACGCGATAGCAGTCGCCATCGCGCACCGCGCGGGTTTTCAGGTTGGCCACATCCGAACCACCGGACGGTTCGGTCACCGCCAGGGCCATGATTTTTTCACCCGCCAGCACCTGCGGCACGATGCGCTCGCGCAGCTCCGGCTTGGCCCACTTCACCACGGGCGGCAAACCGATATCCAACGAGCCGAGCCCTGCCACCAGCCCGCCAGACCCCGAGCGCATCAACTCCTCGCTGGCTGCAACCTTGGCAAACACATCGCCCTCATGGCTGCCGCCAAAAGCCTCCGGATAGCCAATCCCGAGAATCCCCGCCGCACCAGCCTTGAGATAGAGCTCGCGAGGAAACTCCTCGGCCTCCTCCCAATCATTGATATGCGGCAAAATTTCGCGCTCGACAAAGCGCCTGACCGAATCACGCACCAGCTGGTGGGATTCATCGAAATATTCCTGGAAGACAGACATAAGGTATTCCCACTGAGGTTTCAGGGAAATTACCAAGCGCTTGCTTGGTTTACAAGGAGAGGATTACGCCATGGGCAAGGACGATCAAGCCGCCCGCCAATCGTGAACTAGAGCTGGATGGGGCGACGCCCGGCAATCGAATGCGCCAGGGTGCCACCGTCCACCAACTCCAGCTCGCCGCCCAGCGGCATGCCATGGGCAATGCGCGAAGCAATCAGGCCTTTGCCTGCCAACAGTTGGGCGATGTAATGCGCGGTGGCCTCGCCTTCCACTGTCGGATTGGTGGCCAGGATCACCTCGGTGAAACTGCCGACAGCGATCCGCGCGAGCAGCTCGGGAATACCAATCGCTTCCGGACCCAGGCCGTCGAGCGGCGACAGATGGCCCTTGAGCACAAAGTAGCGCCCGCGAAACCCGGTGTGCTCAACCGCATAGACATCCATCGGCCCTTCAACCACGCACAGCAGACTGTCATCGCGCCGCGGGTCCAGACACAACTGGCACACCTCGTCCTCGCTCAGGCTGCGGCACTGCTTGCAGTGGCCAACCCCTTCCATCGCCTGCGTCAGCGCCTGGGCCAGGCGCAAAGCGCCGGAGCGATCCCGCTCAAGCATCTGCAAGGCCATACGCTGGGCAGTCTTCTGCCCAACGCCGGGAAGAATGCGCAGAGAATCGATCAGGTGGCGGATTAGCGGGCTGAAACTCATGGGAAGTACTCGATGACTACTAACGCTTACCAACAAAACCCTACAGGGCTATTGAGCCCTGACAGACCAAGGCCCAGCCAGGCGTGGGCTGAGGATGCCCACACCTGTTTGCAGCGCAGCCATATGCGCTGAACCGAAGCTTTTTAGAACGGCATTTTGAAGCCTGGTGGCAACTGCATGCCGGCAGTCATACCGGACATCTTGTCCTGGCTGTTCTGCTCGACCTTGCGCACGGCATCGTTTACCGCCGCGGCGATCAGGTCTTCAAGGATTTCCTTGTCTTCCTGCATCAGGCTGTCATCCAGGCTGACACGCTTGACGTCGTGACGCCCGGTCATGACCACGCTGACCAGCCCAGCACCGGATTGACCGGTTACTTCGGCGTTCGCCAGCTCTTCCTGCATCTTCTGCATTTTTTCCTGCATTTGCTGAGCCTGCTTCATCGGGCCGGCCATGCCACCTTTCATCATGGTGTAAGTCCTCGGTCATTAGGGGTTAACGGGAGTGTCCAGGGGTTCAATGCTGTCCGCGCGGATAACCGCGGCGAACTGCTGAATCATTTGTTGAATAACCGGGTCCTGATGGATCGAGGCCTCGGCCTCGCGCTGGCGATGGGCTCGCTTACTCGCCGCCGCCTGCGCCGGCGTTTCCTGTTCAGGCTTGCACAACTCGATCAACACCTTGAGCTCGCGCCCGAGAAACTGATTGAGCGCGTCATTCAGGCGCCGCTGTTGAGTTGGGTTGAACAGCGCGGAATGGGCAGGATCCAGGTGCAGCAGCCAGTTATCACCCTCAGCGCTGATCAGGGTGCAGTTGGCTCCGATGCTGCCGGTCATCCCGGACAAACCAAGCTTCGGGAACAACTCCAGCCAATCAGCCGCCAGGCCTGTGGCCGGTTGCGCCGCCGGCAAGACTTCAGGCTCGACAGGTGCAGCGCGCGCTACCGCATCAAAATCATAATCAAACGATTCGGCGTCCATTTCGACATAGTCGTAGTCGCCCAGCGGCGGCTCATCGTCATCCGTATCGGCGGGCGGAGCCGGCTGCTCAATCGGTTGCGGCTCAGACACTGCCACTTGCGGCGGCTCGGTAGCTAGCGTGATGGCCTCTGTTACAGCAACGACAGGCACTGCGACGTCTGTAACAGGCTCAGCCGTTTGAGCAACCGGCACATTAACCTGCTCTTCCCAGGGCAGATCCGCTACAGGCGCGGATGCTACAAGCTCAGTTGTCGCTTCACTCGGAGAAGGCTGCGCAGCAGGCTCGTTGAGCACTTCCGGCGCGGGCGGCAGGATTGCGACAGCAGCTTCAGGCGCGGCTACCGACACAGCAGGTGCTGCTTCAACAACAGGAGCCGGCGGCGCAGGCGGAATCTCAACAGGAACACTAACCGGGGCAGCTGTAGCCGCACCGGCCACTGGGTTGGTCGCGGGATCAGCAGTGGCCTGGCTAATCCCCAACGGCTTTAGCGCCACCCTCGGCGCATCGTGGGTATCCGCCGGGCGGAAGGCCAACATACGCAACAGCACCATCTCGAAGCCGCTGCGCGGGTCGGGCGACAACGGCAAATCGCGGCGGCCGATCAAACCCATCTGATAATAGAACTGCACGTCCTCGCTGGGCAGAACCCGAGCCAGCTCGAGCACCCGCTCACGATCACCCTGGCCGTTATCCACCGCCTCGGGCAACGCCTGGGCAATAGCGACCCGGTGCAGCACATTGAGCATCTCGGACAACACGCCACTCCAGTCCGGGCCCTGCTCAGCCAGATGCCGCACCGCCTCAATCAAACCACGCGCATCACCCTCCAGCAGAGCATGCAGCACACCGTAGACCTGACCATGGTCGAGCGTACCGAGCATGGCGCGCACATCGGCGGCTAGCACCTTACCCTCACCAAAGGCAATCGCCTGATCAGTCAGACTCATGGCATCGCGCATCGAGCCGTCCGCCGCACGGCCGAGCAACCAGAGCGCATCATTTTCGAACGGAATATTTTCTGCCGTCAGCACATGGCTGAGGTGATCAACCACCCGCTCCGGCGGCATGTTCTTCAGTGAGAACTGCAGGCAGCGCGACAACACGGTGACCGGTAGCTTCTGCGGATCGGTGGTTGCCAGGAGGAATTTGACGTGGGGCGGCGGCTCCTCCAGGGTCTTCAGCAGCGCGTTGAAGGAGCTGGTGGAAAGCATATGCACTTCGTCGATCAGGTAGACCTTGAAGCGCCCACGGCTCGGCGAGTACTGCACGTTGTCGAGTAACTCGCGGGTGTCTTCAACCTTGGTTCGGCTGGCAGCATCGACTTCGATCAGGTCGATAAAGCGCCCCTCATCAATCTCTTTGCAAATCGAACAGACACCGCAAGGCGTCGAGCTGATGCCGGTCTCGCAATTCAGGCACTTGGCAATAATCCGCGCAATGGTGGTTTTACCCACACCACGGGTACCCGTGAACAAATAGGCATGGTGCAGACGCTGGCTATCGAGCGCATTGATCAGCGCCTTGAGCACATGCGTCTGGCCAACCATTTCGTTGAACGAGCGCGGACGCCACTTGCGTGCAAGAACCTGATAACTCATCGAAACCCGTCACGAGAGGAAAGCAAAAGTGGGGCTAATCCTAACGGAGCATGGGGCAAATTGCATCCGATGCGCAGCCCACTAATGGCCGGCCTGCAGCATTGCCTGCAAATAAGCTGGCGAAAAATTAACCAGCCGGGTATCATCCGCCCCGTTCGTACCACGCTGTAAGTCAATCAGGCCTTTTGGCCCCCTCGATGGTTTCCAGGTAAGAGCGCATCACCTACAGGTAATGCCGCACAGCTCTAACCCATATCCCAACCTGCTGACTGATCTGGCCGTCCCGCGCAAGCGCTGACTCAAGCCCGCCTCCGACGTACCGACCCGCACAACGTAACCACCATGGGAACTTGTGCGCGCAGTCCCGCTCCTATCTGCACATGCAATCGACCACTTAAGTCGACAGCCTGGAGCTCTATTTAGCGCAATGACGCGCCTGTTGTTTTAGGAAATACCAAAAAAATGAATACCCAACACCAAATTCAGGATGCTATTCGCACCCTCTCTAGTGCATTTGCACCGCTTGATTGCCGCATCCTGGCTGCCCGCAAAGGCAGCTTCAGCTTCACCATCGTCAACGACGCTGGCATCGCCAAGCACAGTCAGCGCCTGTACCCCGGCCAGTACAGCGGCGCCCACCTGGAACAGGTTATCGAGCGCGCCCGGCAGTCATTGACCGCCTGATTAACGAGATACGTGAACCATCGTGCATCTTCAGGGTCTGAAGTCATCACCCTCAGGATGGAGCATGGTCATGGACAACATTAATCGCGAACTCGTTGAACAGCTGTTTGCCCCGCTGCGCGCTACATTCAGCCAGCCCCGCCCTGATGGCGGGGTTGTCCTCTCCCTGCTCGATGCCAGCGACGCCACCGCATACAGCCGCGTACTCAGCGCAGCCCAACGCACCGACCCGCAAGCCTTCGCCCAAAGCCTGGAAGATATCCGCCTGGAACTTGCCATGCGCTCCGGCAGCATCCCAGCGGATATGCGCAAGGCACTGAAGGAACAAGACAGCGTGCTCAGTTACCACACAAGCTAAGCGCTTCGCTTCGCTGCCCTGCTTGCCAGCAGGACCGCTGAGTTGGATATTCCTGTGAAAAATTTCAAACTAGGGTTCGCCAAACGCACTTCAGCTGCTATCATGCGCGCCGCCACGGGAAGATGCCGGAGTGGCCGAACGGGACGGATTCGAAATCCGTTGTATCAGCGATGGTACCTAGGGTTCAAATCCCTATCTTCCCGCCATATTGAAAGGCTAAGCCCCTGAAATTCATAGAGTTTCGGGGGCTTTTCGTTTCAGGCTGGGCAAGTGTCGAAGAAGTGTCGAAAGCTGGTTGTGGTTGCAGGTTAGCTTTGGAGCGGAGGCCACATTCTGGCTACATGCACCAAGGCGAGAATCCAGACTGCGTCACTCTCAGCCTGATAGACAAGGCGGTAGTTCTCGTGGGGTATCAGCTCGCGAGTACCGGCAACCGTCCCCAGTCGCCCCTTTTGGGAAAAATCAGCAAGGGCGGACGCAGCCGCGCTGAATAGCTCATCCATGTGCACGGCAGCGAGAGGGTTTTCGGCGGAAATGTATTCCCAGATATCCAGACGATCCTGCAGGGCCTCGGGTGTCCAAATAACCTTCATTAGTGGCCCTGAGCCTTAGCACGGCGAGCGGCGAATTCAGCTTCTACATCATCATTTGCTCGACCACGACCGGCCTCTACTGATGCCCTGGCAACAGCAACCTTGCGCTGTACGAACTCATCATGCTCTTTGGCCTGTTTCTGCTGGCGGATGAAATCGCGCATGAGGTCACGCATGACTTGAGAGGCCGGTAGGTGTGCGGCTTGAGCGGCTGCCATAAATCCTTCGCGTAGCTCGGGCTCCAGCTTCAAATTAAAAACGGCTTCTTTGGCCATGGTGCGTCACCCCTCAGTAAATTCGTACCTACAACGTATATACGTTGTATGCATGCTAAACAATGCCCGCAGTATAGAAAAGCACTCGTCATCGGTTATGGCTGAGGTGTGATGATGCCTGGAAAGCGCCGAAACCCACAAAAATGGGCGCCGCAGCGCCCCTCAGTGTTGCGGTTACCCGCGTATTGCAGCGATTTAGACGGTCAGGCGCGTCAGGGCTTCGCGGTATTTGTCGGCGGTTTTCTGTGCCACGTCAGCGGGGACGGCCGGCGCGGGTGGCTCTTTGTTCCAACCGGTGGATTCCAGCCAGTCGCGCACAAACTGTTTGTCGAAGCTTGGCGGGTTCTTGCCTTCTGCATAGCTGTCGGCCGGCCAGAAGCGGCTGGAGTCCGGTGTCAGGGCTTCGTCCATCAGGGTCAGGGTGCCGTCTTCGTCGAGGCCGAACTCGAACTTGGTGTCGGCGATTATGATGCCGCGCGTGGCTGCGTATTCGACCGCGGCGCTGTACAGGGCAATCGAGGTGTCGCGCACTTTGGCGGCCAGCTCTGCGCCGATGATCGCTTCGCACTGCTCGAAACTGATGTTCTCATCGTGGTCGCCCACGGCGGCCTTGGTCGAGGGGGTGAAGATGGGTTGCGGCAACTTGGCCGCTTCCTTGAGGCCCGCTGGCAGTTGAATGCCGCAGACGGTGCCGCTCTTCTGGTACTCCTTCCAGCCGGAGCCAACGATATAGCCACGCACGATGGCTTCCACCGCGACTGGCTTGAGGCGCTTGGCGACCACTGCGCGGCCTTCCACCAACGGCAGTTCGGCGGCCGGTACGATGTCTTCAACCTTGTCGCCGGTTAAGTGGTTGGGCACCAGGTCCTTGAGCTTGTCGAACCAGAAATTGGAGATGGCGGTGAGGATCTTGCCCTTGTCCGGAATCGGCTCGTTGAGGATCACGTCGAATGCCGAAAGGCGGTCGGTGGCGACCATCAGCATGCGTTTGTCGTCGATCTCGTATAGATCACGGACTTTGCCCGAATAGATTTTCTTCAGGCTCAGGGTGGTGGCTGTGCTCATGTCGGAATTTCCGCCTTTGGTAAACAAAACAGGCGAAACCCGCCGGGTTTCGCCTATTGGTAGTGCCGGTGCAGCAGTTGCCTGCTGTCAGCCAAGGTTTTCCTGGATCAGGTCCAGCACCTTGCGCGCCACGTCGGCGGGGGCAATGGTGTTGAGGTCTTTTTCCACGGTGACCTGCACGCTGTCGCCAACGGCGGTCAGGCGTACCTGATAGCGCTCGGCACGGGCGTCGATCTCTTCCTTGCTCGGCTCGCTGCCAAACACGCTGCCGAAGAAGCCCGGCTTGTCGTCCGGCTTCTGCGCGCGTTCAGCGAGGTTGATGTAGTACACGCCGAGGCTGCGGTTGATGTCGTCGATGCGCACATCAGCCATTTCCAGGGAGCGGCCAACACCGGACCAGGCGCGATCGAAATCAGCACCCAGGCTCAACACTGGATTACCGTTGCCGTCTTCGGACAGGCTGACGCGATTCGGCGCATCGTAATCACGGGCGGCCAGCAGGGAGACAGAACCGCCCTGTTCGGCGCTGCGCGCCAGGGTCACGAGCATTTCATCGAGCAGCGCAGCATCCAGGCTTGGATTGCTGCTGCGGTTGGTGAAGGCGACATCCGCGGTGCTGCCGGCTGGACGCTCGGCGCTGACCACGAAAATCTCGCTGGTGTTGCGCTGCACACCTGGTTCGATACGCACCCGCACGCGGGTTTCGGCATCAGGGTTCACGCCAGATACACGGCTGCTCAGACGACGCGCCATGGATTCGGACAGGGCCTCGAAACGCTGCCAGGACGTGCTGAACTCGCCGGTTTGTGGGCGCTCTTCAGCAATCTGAAACCCGTTATCAGCAAAGAACTGACGCGCCACCGGCCAGACTTCGGCCGGTACGCGCTGCGCTACGACCCAGCGTGACTCGCCGCTCTTTTGCAGGCTGAACTCGCTGACATCACCGGCCACAGCCAGAGCTTGCGGGCGCGGTACGATAAATTCACCGGTATCGGTGGTGGTGGCGACCTGCTGCGGCACCGGTAGCAGTGGATCGATGCGCTTGGCGTCGACGTTGGGCGGGAGTTGCATCGTGGCCGTCTGGCGGGCTTCGAGGTAGTCGCTGCCACGGTCACGGAAATAGCCGTTTTCGCCATAGATCCAGCCGCAACCGCTGGTACCAGCGATGATCAGGGCCAGGGCGGAGAGTCCGGTGAGTCGCTTCATGCGTCGTAATTCCTCAATTAAACCAATACGCCGGACTGGCGCAGGGCCTGACGCAGCGGTTCATGACAACGTGGGCTGAGCCAGGTCAGTGGCAGACGGATACCGTCCGGCATCAAACCCATTTCGTGCAGAGCCCATTTCACCGGAATCGGGTTGGATTCGATAAACAGCGCCTTGTGCAGCGGCATCAAGCGGTCGTTGATCGCCCGGGCAATCGCCGCTTCGCCACGCATGGCCGCCGCGCACAGATCGCTCATGGCGCGGGGGGCGACGTTGGCGGTGACCGAGATATTGCCCTTGCCGCCCATCAGCATCAGCTCGACAGCGGTGGCGTCATCGCCGGAGTAGACCAGGAAGTCCTTGCTCACGCGATCCAGCACTTCCTGGCCGCGCTGCAGGTCGCCAGTGGCTTCCTTGATACCGATGATGTTGTCGATCTTGGCCAGACGCTCAACCGTCTCCGGCAGCATGTCGCAGACCGTACGGCCTGGCACGTTGTAGAGGATCTGCGGGATGGCCACCGATTCGGCGATATGGCGGAAGTGCAGGTATAGGCCTTCTTGAGTCGGCTTGTTGTAATACGGGGTAACTAGCAGACAGGCATCGGCGCCAACGTCTTTGGCGGCGCGGGTCAGTTCGACCGATTCACGGGTGGAGTTACCACCGGTGCCGGCGATCACCGGGATACGCCCGGCGACTTGGTCGACTACGCGGCGGATCACTTCAACATGCTCACCCACATCAAGCGTGGCGGACTCACCTGTGGTGCCGACTGCGACGATGGCATTGGTGCCCTCCTGCAGGTGGAAATCCACCAGTTTGCTCAGGCTGTCCCAATCGAGACCACCTTGTGCATCCATGGGCGTAACCAGTGCCACCATACTGCCCGCAATCATGCAACCGCTCCTGCCGGAAAAAGAGAGCCGTAATGGTACTGGGGCCACCTGCCTTGCACAAGCGAAGTACCGAGGCTGTGATGCACCGCGTATACAATCTTTCTCGGGCAAACGTGGCACATTCCTCACCGCCCGGCCGCGTCGGCATTCCCCTGAGCGGTGCTTTTCGCTACCCTTCCGGCTTTGATCGGCGCTGTGTACGCAGGCCGACCGCTTATCGTTTAGGAAGGCTGCATGTCCACCCCCCTAGTTCGCGAACAATTCCTGCTTATCAGCGCCCTTGGCCCCAACGCCATGGAACTGACTAATGTGCTCTGCCGCACCAGTCACGAAAACCGTTGCGCCGTGGTCAGCACCCGCCTCAGCCGGCATGGCGAGTACAGCGCACTGGTCTTGCAGATATCCGGCAGCTGGGATGCCCTGGCACGCCTGGAGTCGAGCCTGCCGGCGCTGGCGAAGAAGCACAGTTTCTCGGTCAATGTGATTCGCAGCGCCGCCTCGGAAAGCCGCCCACAGGCGCTGCCTTATGTGGCGTATGTCAGCTCGGCCTACCGCCCGGACATTCTCAATGAGCTGTGCCAGTTCTTTCTCGACCATCACGTCGAGCTGGAAAACCTCACCTGCGATACCTACCAGGCGCCGCAGACCGGCGGCACCATGCTCAACGCCACCCTGACTGTGACCCTGCCAGCCGGCACGCAGATCAGCTGGTTGCGCGATCAGTTTCTCGACTTTGCCGATGCGTTGAACCTGGATGCTTTGATAGAACCCTGGCGCCCACAAAATCCATAAGGAGTTTTTATGGCCGTAGCACTCGACACCCCGGTTGCAGATTTCCAGGCAGAGGCCACCAGCGGCCAGACCGTCACACTGTCCGCACTCAAGGGCCAGCACGTGGTGATCTACTTCTACCCGAAGGACAGCACCCCCGGCTGTACCACCGAGGGCCAGGGTTTTCGTGATCAATACCCGGCGTTTCAGGCGGCCAACACGCTGATCTTCGGCGTATCGCGCGACAGCCTGAAATCCCACGAGAACTTCAAGTGCAAACAGGCGTTTCCCTTCGAGCTGATCTGCGACAAGGATGAAGCCGTCTGCCAGCTGTTCGATGTGATCAAGCTGAAAAAGCTCTACGGCAAGGAATACCTGGGCGTAGACCGCAGCACCTTCCTGATCGATAAAGACGGCGTACTGCGCCAGGAATGGCGTGGGGTAAAAGTACCAGGGCATGTCGATGCGGTACTGGCCGCGGCCCAGGCGCTGAATAAAGCCTAAACCGCGCGCACTAAACAGCCGGTCTACTGACCGGCTTTTTAGTGCCTGTAACTATTGCACTGGCACTTGCTCACTGCGCGGCCAGGCGTCGATCACCGCCTTGAACAGTGTGGCCAGCGGGATGGCGAAGAACACCCCCCAGAAGCCCCACATGCCGCCAAACAGCAGTACGGCGCAGATGATCGCCACCGGGTGCAGATTGACTGCCTCGGAGAACAGCAGCGGCACCAGGACGTTGCCGTCCAGCGCCTGAATGATCCCGTAGACCACCATCAGGTAGATGAACTGGTCGCCAAAGCCCCACTGGAACAGCCCGATCAGCGCTACCGGCACCGTCACCACCACCGCACCGATATACGGCACCACCACCGACAGGCCGACAAACAAGGCCAGCAGCGCCGCATAGTTAAGCCCAAGGTAGGCAAACGCGATATAGGTGACCACGCCGCAGATGATGATCTCGATCACCTTGCCACGAATGTAGTTGGCAATCTGCTTGTTCATTTCCTCGGCCACCTGGGTAATCAGCGCCCGTTCGCGCGGCAGATAACCGCGAAACCAGGCACCGATCAGCTCCCGATCCTTGAGAAAGAAGAACACCAGAATCGGCACCAGCACCAGGTAGATCATGATGGTCAGCAGCATCGGTAGACTGGACAGGGAGAACGACAGCGCCCACTGCCCGAACTTGCCGGCCTCGCCACGCATGCTGTCAATCAGCTGCACGATCTGCTCATCGGTAATCAGATTCGGGTAACGCTCGGGCAGCAGCAGGAACACTGATTGCCACTCAGTAGCCATCCGCGGCAGCTCATTGAACAAGGTGCTCAACTGTTGCCAGAGCAGTGGCATCAATACCAATAGAAACAACCCCAGCATGCTTAGAAACAGGGTGAACACCAGCCAAACAGCGACTACCTGCGGCAAGCGCAGCCGCTCAAAGGCATTCACCAGACCCTGCATCAGAAACGCCAGCACCAGGCCCGTCAGCACCGGGGCCAGCATGCCGCCCAGATTCAGGATCGCGGCAAAGCCAAGCACCAACAACACCGCGAGCACCACCGCCTGCTCATCGGAAAAATAGCGATGCAACCAATCCTGAAACACCTTGAACATTGTGACTCCTTACCTGGGCAGCCCCTATACAGGCTGCTTCACAATCCGCACTTAGCTAAGCCTTGCGCAGCCAATAGCGGTACACGCCATTATCGACCTCTTCACGCAGCAGACTATGCCCCGCCAGGCTGGCGAAGGCACGGAAATCCCGCTGCGAGCCGGCATCGGTGGCTTCTATCTTGAGCACAGCGCCACTGGCCAGACGATTGAGTTCCAGCTTGGCCTTCAGTAAAGGTAGCGGGCAGTTCAGCCCACAGGCGTCCAGTTGCGCGTCGAAGTCCTCGGCACGCCATTGCATATCAGTCATTGAGCCACTCCAGGAAGGCCGCAAGGATACCCAAGGCCGCACAACCCTGGCCAGCACAGCCGCCTGCCAGCTACAGTAGCGCCTTTGTTCGACACGAGCTTTGTGCATGAGCCTTCTGCGCCCTACCCTGTTGACGCTGGCCTGCCTGCTGGCAGCCCCCGCCATAGCCAGTGACCTGCCCTCCCTCGGCGATGCCAGTTCCGCCATCGTTTCCCCGCAGCAAGAGCACCAGCTGGGCCGCGCCTGGCTGAGCCTGGTACGCGGCCAGGTCAGCCAGCTCGACGATCCGCAGCTCAAGGACTTTGTCGAAACCAGCGTCTACCGCCTGAGCGAAACCAGCCAGTTGCAGGATCGCCGCCTGGAGTTCGTCCTGCTCAATAGCCCACAGATCAATGCCTTTGCCGCGCCCGGTGGAATTGTCGGGGTCAACGGCGGCCTGTTTCTGTATGCACAGACCGAAGCCGAGTACGCCTCGGTGATGGCACACGAACTGGCGCACTTGTCACAGCGCCATTTCGCCCGCGGCCTGGAAGCTCAGCAACGCATGCAAATCCCAGTCATGGCCGGCCTGCTCGCCGGCATTGTGGCGGCGGCGGCCGGTGCGGGTGATTTGGGCATCGCGGCCATCGCCTCAACCCAAGCCGCCGCCATGCAGGAGCAACGGCGCTTCTCCCGGCAGAACGAGCAGGAAGCCGACCGCATCGGCCTGCTCAACCTGGAAAAAGCCGGTTTTGATCCGCGCGCCATGCCCAGCATGTTCGAGCGCCTGATGCGCCAGTACCGCTACGATCGCAAGCCGCCGGAATTTCTCCTCACTCACCCGGTGTCGGAATCACGCATCGCCGACACCCGCAACCGCGCCGAACAGTCTAAAGCCACCGGCATCACCGACAGCGTGCGCTACCAGCTGATGCGCGCACGCGTGCAACTCATATACGAAGAAACCCCCGGGGTCGCTGCCAAACGCTTTCGCAATATGCTCGACGAAAACCCACAGCTGGAAGCTGCGCGCTACGGCCTGGCGATTGCGCAGATCAAAAGCGGCCAGCACAAGGAGGCCCGCGGGTCCCTGCAACCGCTGTTGGCGAACTCACCCAACGATGTGGCCTACAACCTGGCGCAAGTTGAACTGGATATGGCCGCCAATCGCCTAAGCGACGCGCAAGGTCGCATCAACCGGCTGCTGACCCTTTACCCGAATAACTACCCAGTCAACCAGGCGCATATCGACCTGCTGATGAAACAGGCACGCACCCAGGAAGCCGAGCGCGCCCTCGACGAGATGCTGAAAAGCCGCGGCAAGGATCCGGACGTTTGGTACCAGGTGGCAGAAGTGCGTGGCCTGAGCGGCAACACCATCGGCCTGCACCAGGCTCGCGGGGAGTTCTTCGCCCTGATCGGCGACTACAAACAGGCTTTGGAACAGCTTGACTTCGCCAAACGCCGCGCCAGCAACAACTTTCAACTGGCCTCACGCATCGATGCCCGACAACGCGAGCTGATGGAAGAAAAACGCATCATTGAGCAGATGCTGCGCTAAAAACAGGCTCTGGCTGCGCTTGTGGATTACGGCGCATTGAGAGCCGATGGCGTTTGCTTGATCCCGGCTCGCACAATCCCCCCATGCATGGGCTGAATGCCGCAGCCCGCCGAGAGCGGGCGCGGCCTACCCCCGTATTAGCGCGCTGTATGCACCGCCCAACTATTCGGCACGATTCAACACACAATTGCTAGGTTGGCGCTGAGCGCAGCAAAAAATCACCAGGGCATGCTAACGCCTATCAGACCAGCCTTCAGGCTTGACGTTTAGCAGGGTGCTTTTTATTCCTGAGGTCATCGCCATAACCCCCGTGGCCCTGATCGATATAGCTCCGAAAAACACAGCATCTATTTGAACGCAGTTTTTATGCACATCAAAACTGCAGAAACAAAAACGCCGCTCAATGAGCGGCGTTTTTATTGCTTACTTTTAAAATTTGGAGCGGGAAACGAGACTCGAACTCGCGACCCCGACCTTGGCAAGGTCGTGCTCTACCAACTGAGC
>NZ_JBAQLP010000035.1:0-25118 GCF_049301935.1 Pseudomonas sp.
CCCTATGCCTATCTCAAAGATGTGCTGACGCGCTTGCCGACGCACCGGGCGAGTGAGATTGACCAACTGCTGCCGCATCGGTGGGCGCCGGCTTAACTTACGCAAGGTGAGTTGGCCGGACGCTTACGCTTAACCGGCAAGGGATCTACCACCTGGATTTGTGGGCCGCGAACTTTATGCTGCCGACACATCATCTTAATGGTCTGAAGGTAATCGATCTGGATAATTGCTTTATTGGCAGCAGCGCGCATCAGAGCGAGACGCTGGGCTTCCAGTTCGGCCTTCTCTATCAGGACTCACTCAAGCAGTTCATTACAGAGGCGCATTACGACGCACTCGTCAGCACCTGTGTTGGCCACTTGAACGATATAGACCCAGTGCGTTTCCAGCCTTTCTACCAACGTTTCAAGCACCAATGTGCGGATCGAAAAGACCGCCGCCTAATCCCTCAACACGGCCTGCTGATCGATGGCAAGCCCAGCAAACCGCGATCCTGAAGCCATCGCTCAGCGCCGCCGCAACCTCAGCGCAAGCCGATAAGCCTGCAGATACGCCCAGGCCTCAACCTGCCCAGGCAACTTGCGCAACCCGCGCGCCATATTGCTGGCCAGGCTCTTTTTATCCCGACTGCGCCAGCTGCCTGCGTACAGGTGCCTGGCCAGCGGCCTTACATTCGCAGCGGCCTGCCCACGAGCGTCCGATAAAAGGCCGATCCCCAGCACCTGCTCGGCACCACGCCGCTCACTTTCACCCGCCCCAGAAAATCCCTGGGCAAGCAACAATCGACTGACCTCGTTGACATTAACCAACTCGGCCAGACGCCGCTCATCGAATCGGGTTGTGTCGTAATACTCGAGCATCTTGCGCGGCAACCAATGACCCGCGTTGACACCGATAATGGACGTTGCGAAACGCTGCCTGTCTTCAAGACCGATAAACAGATCAAGATCAAGCAGCCCATCGAAGCGCCCGCATACCTCCACATCCACATCCAGATAGATTCCGCCCTGAATACCCAATACATGCATGCGGGCATAATCGGCCACGAAGGCATAACGCCCAGCCGCATAGGCTGCGGACGTAAACGGATGGCTCGCCGGGTCGAAGTTCGACTCATCCCAACGCACTACTTCATAGTCAGGTAAGTGATAAGCCCAGGAGGCCAGGCAGCGCTTAGCCTGCAGGGGCAGAGGCTGCCCGCCAAACCAGCAGTAATGAATTTTGCGCACAATCATTGAACGACTCCTGGTGAACCGAACAGGACGCTCGGATCCCCCTTCAAGGGCGCAACCGGCCCCAGGCCAAAGTCACGCCGCATGTCATTAAGTCGCTCATACAGCTGTGAGACGCGAGCATCCAGGACCACCCCACTGGATAGCTGCCCTTCCTGAATGGCCAGATGACTCAGGTCCCGAGCCAGGCGCCCAAGCGCTGACTTCACCGGCCAACCAGGCGGGGTAACCGTGCGCCACTTATCTTTCCCCAGGCCGCTTCTGGCTAATCGGGCTTTCAGGCCATTCCCCAGGTGCTTCAGTGCTGACTTGCCGGAAATATAATGCGAGGGATCATAGAAGCCGTGAAGCTTGGTAATCTCCAGCGGCAAATCAAAAGCCTCACTCCAGTCGAGCCACTTATCCGTATTGAAATGGCGCCCAAAGCTCAACGCTCGCCAGGGAACCCGCAGGATATCGGCCAAAATGGCCCCATGCATGGCCTCGGCCAAGACTAAATCGGCACTGCGCAGACCTTGCAGAAAAGCATCGGCAGGCAGCAGCGGAGATAGAAAAGTAAGGCCACATTCAGCACAAAGCGCTTCCCAGTCGAGCAATCGCAACGACCGGTGGTGGGGCACAACGACCACACCACTGCGTTTTTTGGGTAATAACGCCCAGTCCAGAGTCGCCAACAGATAGGCTGCATCTGCGACCGCCGCTTGCACCGGCAACCCCAGTTTGGCTGCCGTACGCGCTCCGCGTACCGCATAGAAGCGCCAACGGGCATCTATCGGCGGAAGCTCACCATATCCCGCACCAGTGCCGAGGACCAGAATCTGCTGCATGCCTTGCAAACGTTCACAGAACTGTCGGTTCAACAAAGTCCCGACGCCCAGCAAGGCCACATCCTCCCCTGGGAAACCGCTCAGCAACTGATTCCACATCCAGGTATTGAGCTCGTCCCCGACATTGCCGCTACCGACCGGATAAACCACTTTCACCGCGAATCCTCTTCAACATGCGCGCCCATAACCGTGCGCGTCCCCCGCGCCAAACCAGCCGTCATCGCCAGACAGATGAAAAGCGGCAACCAGACAACAAACCACTCTTCCCGAGGCTTAACCCAGGGGCCAATCCCATCGGTGAAAAGAGCGAGGGTACTGAATCCATAAAGAGCGCATAGCGCAAGCCCATTGGCGGAGTCACGCCACGCTAGAGTCCTGAGAAACACGGCGAGCTGCAGACCCGACCAGAGAGCAAACCCTATGGCGCCAAACTGAATGGCAATATGCAGATACAGGTTATGCACATGCTCAAAGGATTTTTTCAGCTCGGCGACCGGCAGCAGGTAATCTGTGCCGACACCCAACCCCAGCCAGGGATGATTGAGGAACTGCTGGTAACCGGCCTGCAGCAGTTGGGGACGGTAAGACAAGCCACCGCGCAGCACGACCTCGGGTACAAGCCATACAGCCAGAGCGGTCACGAATATGCCGCTGCACAGCAGCCATAAGGTGTGCCGGGACGGCCTGCATATACAAGCGAAAGCAAGCGCAGCCAAAAAGGCCAGCAAGGGCCCTTTGCTTTTGGACATCAACAGAAAAGCCACAATCCCCATGCACGCAAGCAACCACACCCACGTGCGCATGCGAACGGCCAGAGAGTCGCGTAAAAACAGCAGCAACACACCCAGGGCACCGATGACCTGGGAGGCCAGTATCGTATGATCCAGGTGCCCAAGCGCCACAACTCGATGGGCCAAGGGTCGCGCATGCCAGCCATAGAAGCTGATCAAGGCCGCCCATGACAGCAGGCCAGTCAGCAGACAGGACACGGCGACAAGACGCCACAACAAGCGGCTGTCGAGGCATGCCAAGGCAACCCAGGCGTTGGCTGCAAGGAAGACGTAGAGGATGACCTTGAGACGTCCTGCGTCCCCACCCCAGAACACCGATAGCACTGTCCAGCTCGCGAACAACACCAGTAGCGCCAATAGCGGTCGATCCCAACTCCGGCGAACCTCCGGCACAAGCAGCAGCGCCATCAACCCCGGTAGCCAAGAAAAGGCGATCAGCCCCTGATGATAGAGCTTGTTGCTGGGAAGCAGCTGCATCCCCAGCAACAGCCAGCACAGGCCAATACCCAGCCACACGCGAAAGATGGCTCGTGCATCAAGCCCAAGCATCCAATCAAGCGCACGCCTCAATTGAACAGCGCCCCATAGCGCAATTTGGCCAGCCAACGACGAAAACGCTGACGCGTCTTGAGCTTAAACTTGCGCTCGACCTGCTCGATATCGCTCATATCGAATAGGCGCTGATGAGCCAGGATGGGCTCGACCATAAAGGCCCGCACACTGGGCAACAACTGCTCGGAGTAATACCAGTCGAGCGGCATCCCGCAGGCCGGCGCCTCAGCAAGAATGCGCTGGTAAAGGCTGGCACTTACCACATAGGCGTGCGCTAGGCGCACTCGATCCACCGCGCGCAGATTGCTCGAGACCCGCTTGCGTAGGCTGCCCTTCTTCAGGGTGCCGCCCAGATAAAGCAGATCCCATTGCTGATCGTCCAATTGAGCGGCTACACGGCGTAACACCACCTTGGTGTAACTCTCGAACTCACAGTCGTCTTCCAGGATCAGCACCGAAGCCTTAGCGCACTCACGCGCTCGACTGATCACGGCCAGATGGCTGTGCATACAGGCCCATGTAGCCTGCAGCTTGTGCTTGAAGGTCGGTCCAGGCCCATCAACCCGCAAGAGAAAGTCTTCCAGCGCCTGTGGCGGTGGATTAGCGGCCAGATCCCTAATGCTGATCGCGGAAAAACGCTCCGCCTCCAGCCCGGCTGACTGCAGGTTGTCCTGCATGCGTGCCCAGCGATCCGAGCGATGGTCCAGATTAATCACATAGGCACAATCGGCAATACGCCTGATCGGTTCCGGTGTCGTGGCTTTCAACGTGTCGTTATCCATAAACGGTTATATATCCACAGTCCCAACCAATGGCTGACTTTCGATCACCTCGCCGGCCAGCAGGCGCTCCAGCAATTCGAGGGTTCGCTCGAGGCCGGCCACGCCCTGAGCGAGGTGGTAGTCGGCAAAACGCCGCGCCGTTGCGCAATTTTGTACATACTCAGCTTCGATTTGCCGGCAACGCCGCTCCATTCCCTGGCGCGAATCCACGCAGCCCCCGAAGTATTGCTCCTGGGCGAAGATATCGGCCTGTCCACTGGCATTGGCGTAGATCACCGGACGCCCCGCCAACCCCGCCTCAATCACCGCGTTGGACATGATATTGACCACCACCGAGGCACGCGCCAAGGCCTCGGCCAGGCCACACTCGCGCGGCAGCACCTCGATATTATTCAGCGTCAGGGCCTGCTGCTGCCAGAACGGCACCCGGCTGCGCGGATGGGCTTTGATCAGCATCTGGTAAGCCGGATTTTCTGCCGCCCAGTCACGCAGCAACTCATAGGTGCGCTGGTAGCCCGCTTCCTTTTCCTTGTCCGGCCCGACCCCGAGCACCAGCAGCACGCGGCGAGCCGGATCGGCCGGGGGTAGGTCGAACGCGTTGTCGATCATGTGCGAGCCGGCCAACACTGCAGTCGAGGTGCCAAAACGCAGCTCACGCGCCTGCAGAGCCTCCAGCGAACTCTGGCCAAACAGGAAGTAATAGTCGTAGTCGTTCATGCCCAGGCGCCGCGAGCTTTCTACCGTCGTGGCGTGCGCCAGGTGAACGAGCAGACGCTGCCGCGCGTTCAGCGCCAGGCGCAGAAAAGGCGAATACAAACTGCCGTTGCGGTCATTCAGCACAACCTTGGCTGCATAGCGTTCAACCAGCCACTCGGCGTGTGCCGCATAGCCAAAATAACGCAGCGGCACGGGCTGTGACGGCCGCCGTAACAGGCGTTCGTGAAGAATAGTTTGTGCCTCGGGCAGGGCCGTTTCGATCAACACGTGACCACGACCCCGCAAGGCTTCAATCAGCAGTTTCTTGCGCTGAAAAGCAATTACCTTGGGCGCTGACTGCAGGAGCAGCAAGTCGCACGACTCGCTATCGACCTGCGCCGCCAGGCGCCAATGCGCCACCAAGCCGAACACCCCATCGCTCAGCGCTTCGCGCATAAAACGTAGGGCGCTACCAAACCAGCCATAGCGCTCGCGCAGCAGCAGCCAACGGTAGCGATCCAGAGCGGCGGCTTTGCGCGCCCAGAGCAGATCCATGGACTCGGCGCTCATGGCGAGTGCAACTCCGCCAGTTGTGGCAATGCCCAGAAACTCTGGCGCACTGCCGCATCGGAAAAAACCTCCAGCAAACGTTGCGCCATCCGCTGCTGCAGCGCCGGGTCTGCCGGCTCCTGCGCCTGCCGTACCAGGGCCTGAGCCAGGGCCATGGCATCGCCCTGGGGGAACAGCAGACCACAGCCGGCTATCACCTCGCGGCCACCCCCGCAGTCGCTGCCGATCAGCGGCACTGCGGCGGCCATGGCCTCCAGTAGCACCATGCCGAACGGCTCGTGATCGGAGCTCAGGGCAAACACATCGAAGGCCTTGAAGTAGTTGCGAGCATTCGGCACCTGGCCGAGAAAGCGCACCGACTCGCCCACACCCAACTCGCTGGCGAGGCCCTTCAACGCCGCCTCCAGCTTACCGCTACCCATGATCGCCAGCAGGCTGCCTGCAGGCAGCTGCGGCAGGGCCTGGGCGAAGCCACGGATCAGGGTGGCCTGGTCCTTGTCCGGATGCAGACGACCGACATTGCCGACCACCCAGGCATCTTGCGGCAGACCAAGAGCATCACGAGCAGGGGCGCGACCACACTGAGCAGCCTGCACAGCGGCAATATCGATTCGGTTATACAGGGTCTCGATACGTTCGAGCGGCCACCCCGGCAAGCAGGTGCGTATCTCGTCGCGTACCGCACCGGACACCCCGAGCAGGGTTAAACGGCGGCGAAAATAATTGACGAACAGCTGGCGAGAACGCCGCTGGTACACGCCAAAGGCATGCTGCACGCCGATCACGGGCAGATCGCTACCCAGCAGGGCGATATAGATAGGTTTGAAGCGATGGGCGATGCACAACTTAAAGTCGCGCGAGGTAGCGATGCGCTTGAGGTCGCGGATAGCCCTGAGTTTGAGCCCGCGCACTTGCCGACTGGAATAGTCGAGAAAAATCACCTCATCAGAAGCCGAGCCTTGCTCAACTTCAGCACTCGGCTTACCGGTCAGATAGACCGTGCACACCTTGTACGGCGTACCGACAAACAGCGCGGCATACTGCCGCGCGCAATCGAGGAAGGGGCCGTCGTAGCCGTGGCAAAACTGCAAAACCCACGGCTGACCAGCCCCCTCGGCCTCAGACGTGGTCATACCAGTCCTTGCCGTCCTTGACCACCAGGATGTCTTCCATGATCAGGTACTGCAGATCCGAACCGTAGAACATATTCAGCGCATCGGTAGGCGAGCAGATCATCGGCTCACCGCGGCGGTTGAGCGAGGTGTTTAGCGACACACCGTTGCCGGTGAGTTTTTCCAGCTCGAGCATCATGTCGTAGTAGCGCGGGTTGTATTCGCGCTTGAGCACCTGGGCGCGCGAGGTGCCGTCTTCGTGCACCACCTCGGATACGCGGGTCTTCCACTCTTCGTTGACTTCGAAGGTGAAGGTCATAAAGGGGCTGGGGTGATCGACCTTGAGCATCTGCGGGCCGACGGTATCGAGCATCGACGGGCAGAACGGCCTCCAGCGCTCGCGGAACTTGATCTGCTCGTTGATGCGGTCGGCCACGCCCGGCACGCTCGGGCAACCGATGATCGAACGACCGCCGAGGGCGCGCGGGCCGAACTCCATACGGCCCTGGAACCAGGCCACGGGGTTGGCGTCGACCATGATCTTGGCGATGCGCTGCGGCATATTGTCGATACGCTTGAATACCGGCTTGCTCGGGTGGCGAGCACAGGCGGCGATCACCTCTTCGTTGGAGTAGGACGGGCCGAGGTAGACATGCTCCATCTTCTCCACCGGCACGCCGCGCTGGTGCGAGACGTAGGCGGCCGCGCCGACCGCGGTACCGGCGTCGCCGGAGGCCGGCTGGACGAACAGTTCCTTGACGTCGTCCCTGGCGATGATCTTCTGGTTGAGCTTGACGTTCAGCGCGCAGCCGCCGGCGAAGGCGATCTTGCCGGTCTCGCGAATGATGTCACCGAGGTAGTGTTCCATCATCTGCAGCGCCAGCTTTTCGAACAGCGCCTGCATGCTGGCGGCGTAGTGAATGTACGGGTCATCGGCGATATCGCCCTGACGCTTCGGCCCCAGCCAGTCGATCAGCTTCTTGGAGAAGTAGAAGCCCTTGCCGTTCTCTTTATAGCGGCGCAGGCCGATGACGTTGGCGTACTCGGTGTTGATCACCAGTTCACCGTTTTCAAACTTGGCCAGACGCGAAAAATCGTACTTGCTGGCATCGCCGTAAGGGGCCATGCCCATCACCTTGAACTCGCCGTCGAGCATCTCGAAGCCGAGGAACTCGGTGATCGCGCCGTACAGGCCGCCGAGGGAATCCGGGTCGTAGAATTCCTTGATCTTGTGGATCTTGCCGTTCTCGCCGTAGCCGAAGAAGGTGGTGGCGTACTCGCCCTTGCCGTCGATGCCGAGGATCGCCGTCTTCTCGGTAAAGCCCGAGCAGTGGTAGGCGCTGGCGGCATGGGCCAGGTGGTGCTCGACCGGCTCGATCTTGATCTTCTTCAGGTCGAAGCCAAGCTGCTGCAGGCACCACTGGATGTGTTTGTAGTAGCGCTTGTAGCGGCGGTTGCCCATCAGGATCGCGTCGAGGGCGCGGTCCGGTGCGTACCAGTAGCGCTTGGCGTACTGCCAGCGGGCCTTCTCGAAGATACTGATTGGCGCAAACGGAATGGCTACCACGTCGACATCGGACGGCTTGATCCCGGCCTGTTCCAGGCAGAACTTGGCCGATTCGTAGGGCATGCGGTTCTTCGCGTGCTTGTCGCGCACGAAGCGCTCTTCTTCGACGGCCGCGATCAGCTTGCCGTCGATATACAGGGCGGCGGAAGGATCATGGCTGAGGGCGCCGGACAGGCCGAGAATGGTCAGTGCCACTGGTTTTGCCTCTTTTAGTCTGCTGAGCCGACGGCGGGCGTCAGCGGTATACGTTGGTTGAGCAGCTTGAACAGCTGGGAATCAGCCGGCCAGTTGCGCAGAAAACGGGCGCGGTCGCGGGCGTAGGCCTTGGCGAAACTGCGCGCATTGCGGTGTTGCTGCATGGCGTCGAGGTCGATCAACGACCAACGATCCAGGCGTTCATCCCAGAACAGATTGCTCCCCTTGAAATCGCCGTGGCTGATGCGCTCGCGCAGCAAGGCAGCGAACAGACGATCCAGTGCCAATAGCTCGGTTTCCGGGGGCGATCCGTCATGGAACGCCTGAAAGCGCGCGATTATATCCTGCCCACCGCAGTATTCGGTAATCAGGTAGGCGCGCCCACGCAACCAGCACCAACGCCGCTCTAGCACGGCCAACGGCTGCGGCGTAGCGATACCCAACAGCAGCAGGCGATTGCCCTCGACCCAGCTGTGCCAGGCGCGGCTGGGTCGCCAGAAACGTTTAAGCCAGTGGGCCAGGCCCTTGATGTTGTAGCGTTTGACCACCAGCTGGCGCTCGCCTTGGCGCACCAGGGCAACCGTGGCAGAACCGCCCAGTTTTAGGGCGCGCCCCTGGGCCAGCAGCGCATCGGGCTGTTCGAGCAATGGCGCAAGTTCACCCAGACGCTCACGACGCACCACGCGCAAACCAAACGCCCCGAGCTTGGCGCTGAACAGGCTGCACTCGCGGGCAATCTTCTTCATATAGTCGCGCAGACGCCAGCGCCTGACCTTATCGACCTCAGCCAGCAGCGCCTCCAATGGCAGTGCGTGTTCGCCATTGGCCAGCAGGTAATGCACCAGCAGCTCTTCGATAAAGGGCTGCACTTCAGCCGGCAACTGGGCGAAGAACATGCCAAGGTTTTCCAGCACCCGGGCCCGCGACAGCGGCTTGCCCGCAACTTCCACGCGCACCCCGCCGCCGTCGATAAGCGACACGCGGCCGGCATGACGCAGCAGGTTGTCCAGGTGCAGGTCGGCCTGCCATAGCCCCCGGCCGTGCATCTGCGCGATCACGGCCAAGGCCTCAGCCAGCACAGCCTGCTGCGCCTCACTCAGCGGCGGCTGATGTTCCACCGCCCGCCAGGCATCCCACAGGCTTTCTGCGTCCTCGAGGTAGTCGAACAACAACCAGCCACCCTCGCCCGCCTGCCACCCCTGAGCCAGCAGCTCGGGCGTGTGCAGGCCTTGCTCGGCAAGCAGGCGCGCGCCCTGCAACTCGCGCTGAAAATGCCGCTCGGCCTTGCTGCCGACCAGAATCTTGGCCAGCACCGGTCGACCGCGCCACAGGGCGACGCCGACGTAACGCTGATCCGGCAACACCCGTAACAGGCGTTGCAACTCCAGCACTTCGTCAGCCAGTTCGAGGCGCAGCGGCAGCTCCGGTGCGCGGCCGGCCTGGGCCAGTTGAGCAAGCTGCATCAACGCGTCTCCTTATGCCGACGGCGCGCACCCAGTTGCTGCCACCAACCCTCGACGTCACCCGCCGCGCCCAGATAGGCCGCCAGCAGTTCGCGCACCTCGGCCTCGCCCCAGACGCTGGCCCGACGCAGCAACGGCTCCAGATCCTTGATCCGGTCGCGCCGACCGAACAACAGCGGCCGGGTTTTTTCCAGGTCGATCAACTGTGCGGCGAAACCTGCGCCATCAGCCTTGAGGAAAATATGCTTGGGATAGAAACAACCGTGCATCTGCCCGGCACCGTGCAGCTGCTGCGCCAGCTCACCGCAAGCGCGCAGGATGGCCTGGCGAGTGGCGACTGGCGCAGCACTCCAGCCCTGCAACCAGTGCTCAAGGTCGTACCAACCGTCCAGGGCACGGGTGAGCAGAATGGCGCGGCGTTCGCTAGGCAAACGCCGCTCGGCGAAAAAGGCCGCCTGCAACGCCGGAATACCGAGCCGGCGATACGCCTGAATATTGCGAAATTCGCGGGCAAAGGTCGGCTCGCCAAACGGATGCAACAGGCTGCGGGTCAGGTGATTGCTCTGGCGCTTGAGGTAGAAGGCCGCGCCGTCCAGCTCGAGGCGATACACGCTGCTCCAGCCGCCGCGCTCGGTATTGGGCTCGTCGACCGCTTCCAGCTGCAAAGCCCACAACGCGTCAAAACTGGCCAGCCCACGATTTTCGAGGACGGCTCGGTCTGCGGCCGCGACAAAATCACTCATTCCCGCCCCTCGAAGAATTTGACGATGCTGCGCACCTTGCGTTTGTCCGCCGCACTCAAGCGCGCGTGACCACGGTATTGCAGGTAGAAGCGCAGACGCTGAGTGCGACTCAGCTGGTATTTGGCCACTTTGTCCAAGCAGGCGAGGTCCTTGATCATGCGGTAACTGAGCAACGGCCCCCACCAGAACGCCCCGGTTGGACAATCGATCAGAAACAACTCGACCTGGTCATTGACCAGCAGATTGCGCCACTTCAAATCGTTATGGGTGAAGTGATGGTCATGCAGGATGCGGGTCGCGCGCGCCAGTTGCACACTGACGCGTTCAACCCAGTGCCGATCGGCCAGGCGCGGGTCGTTACGACTCGCCAGCAGCGCCAGGTCTTCGGTACGCAGCAACTCGCGGGTGATCAGCGCGCCACGCACAAAGACGCCACCCTTGCGCTCCTGGCCATAGGCCACGATGGGCGCGGTGGGAATGCCCCACTTGGCAAAATACTTGAGGTTTTGCCACTCGGCCTTGACCCGCGGCCGGCCGATATAACGGCGCAGGCCCTTGCCCGCGCCCCAGTAACGCTTGACGTAATAACGCACGCCAGCACGCTCAACCAGGATCACCTCCGACAGCGGATCGCGGGTCAGACGCTGACCCTGCAAGGCGAATACCGCCTGTAGCGAGCCAAACGCCTCACTCAACCCTGCGTACGCAGAAGCCAGATTCCAGCCTGACATCAGCGCGCCTCGCACTGCGGCGCGGCGGCGCCGACCGCCGTATAGCGCCCTAAGGCCTCGACAATTCGCCCAACCGGCACAAACGGCCGCCAGATATAGTCACCATCCAACCACTTGAAGCGAAAGCGCGGAGCCAGCACCATCGCCGTGCTATTGAACCCAGGGCGCCAGACAAAACGTGCATGACGTCGGGCAATCGTGAAGGTGCGCAGCCCCATCATCGAGCCGAGATGCCCGCCCCCTGAATCGTTGGCAATAACCGCAGCTGCACCGGCCATATGCGCCATCAAGGCGCGAATATCGACGAAGGTGAGCACCGCAAAACCAGCAAAGTAGTCCTTCAACTCATCCGCCTCATGCGGCAGGCCAATAAACTCGACCTGCCAACCACAGTTGCCGAGCGACTGAGCCAGGCGTTTGAAACCACGCATAGAATAATTTTTCTTGCTATGCGGGGACGTGGGGAAAATCAAAACCCGATTGTCCGGTTCGCGGCGCAGACTGGGGCAGAGCATGTCCAACGAGTCACTCACCGGGATGCCATACACCGTTGCCACATAGCGGTCGATCCATTCGCGCATCGACAGGCCCGCACGCGAGTGCAGGCAGAACGGCATGCTGGCGGCCTTAAAAGACTGCCCCGCAACAACCACATCGCGCCCCTGCAGAGGGATATTGCGAGGCAGCTTCTTCGCGGTGACATAGGCAATATTGTTGCGCTCAAGGCAGCGCTCACGCTCGTTGGGGTCTTGCGTCAATTGGTTGAAATAAGCGATGACCAAGTCGCATTCGTCAGATATCTGCAACAAATCCAGGTCGCTGGAAGACTCCACCTGCAGCCAGGGAAAAAACGCCCGGGCAGAGAACAGTGGAGTGGAAAAAAAACGTATCTGCGCTCCCGCCTGATGGAACTGCCAGGCCAGGTGCAGATACAGGGTCACATCCCCTAACGCCCTGGGGGGCAGTACTGCGACAGTCAACCCCTGGAATTTCATTGCACAACTCCTTCAAGCCCATTCGACACGACAGGCACTCCGCCTATCGCCACTTACAGCGCACCGCCATAACGCTGCTTGCGCGCATACAGCGCATTCGCCTTGCGTTCCAGCCAGATCAGCAGCGAGCGCTCAGTGCTGAGCGTCTGGCGCAGCGACTGTTGCCCCTTCAGCACAGCAAAGTAAGTGCGCAGAAAGCGCAGCTTGTCGCCCCGGGTCAGGCCGATATCCATGATTGAGAAATACAACGCTGCCAGGTCCTTGTTGCGCCAGCGCAGCGGCACGCTGCGGCGGATCTGGGCGCGGTGCAGGTCGATCACCGACAGGCGAAAATCCTCGGCGGTTACCGGTTGATCGGTGTGCAGCAGGAAGTGGCAGATATAGCAGTCACGGTGATTGACCCCGGCGCGGTGCATGCTGCCGAGCATGTTCGCCACTTCCTTGATCAGTGCCCACTTCAGCCGTGGTTCGGGCGGCTGCTGTGCCCAGTTCAGGCTCAGTTGCTCAAGGTCGGTGGTCGGCGCCAGTTCTTCGGTAACGATAAAGGAATGTTGCGCCGCCGGGTTGTTGCCGCGCTCGCCATAGGCCACCGCGGTCATGGTGGCGACACCGACCTCGCTCAGGCGCGCAATGGCCTCCCATTCCTGGCGCGCACCGAGCACCGGCAGCTTGGCGGTGAGCAAGTTCTTAGCGATCTCACCCCAACCGATGCCGCGATGAATCTTGACGAAATAACCACGCCCGTCGACCTCGGTGCGCAGCGTGCGGCGGCCTTCCAGCTCGCGGTACACCTGCCCTTGTAGCGCTTCGACGGCAGCGAAGGCATCGCGGCCGGCCCACAGACTTTTAAAGGGTTCAGCCAGCACCAGCTTCATGGACGTGTCGCCAGGATGATGTCGGCCGCGTGTTGCGGCATGGAATACAGGTCGGCGCTGTCGGCATAAGCCAGACCGTTGCGGCCCCAGAAGGCGCGGCGCGCATCATCGGCCAGCATATCGGCGAGCAGGTGATTGAGCCTGTCCTGCTCAAACGGGCTGGCCAGCACCCGCCCGGCATCCGCTGCGGCGATGTAGTGGGCATAGCCGCACACGTCCGTCACCAGCACCGGCAAGCCGGACACCAGCGCCTCCAGCAGCACGGTGCCGGTGTTCTCGTTGTAGGCCGGGTGGATCAGCAGGTCGGCCCCCAGCAGGAAACGCGGGATATCGCTGCGCCCCTTGAGAATCTGTACCTGATCGGATACGCCCAGGGCCTTGGCCTGCAGCTGGAACGCCCGTGGATCATCCTGACCGATGGCGATCAGCCGGGTACGCTGCTTGAGATTACGCGGCAAGGCGGCCAGGGCCTTGAGGCTGCGATCCAGGCCCTTGGTCTTGAAGCCAGAGCCGATCTGCACCAGCAACAGGTCGTTATCCGCCAGCTTGAACTCGGCGCGAAATTCGGCGCGGGTCTCAGCGGCGTTGGCCGGCGCGCGGCGATCCGCAGCGATGCCCGGCGGCAGCAGGTGAAAGCGCTGCAGCGGGGTGTGGTAATGCTTGATAAACAGCGGCTGCTGCACTTCGGAGATCATCAGAATCTCGGTCTTCGACTCGGGCGCAAACACCGCACGCTCGTAATCGGCGAAATGTTTGTAACGCCCCCAGCGTTTGTATAACGGGTTACGCAGGGTCTGCGCCTTGTCTTCATAGCAACCATCGGCGGCGTAGTAGACGTCCAGGCCGGGCATCTTGTTAAAGCCAATCAGCCGATCCACCGGACGCTTGGCCAGGTCAGCCTCGACCCAGGCAGTGAGCTTTTCATTGCGTTTGTGGTTGAACAACGCCTTGACCGGCACCACCACCACCTCGAAACCCGCCGGCACTTCACCTTCCCAGATCGGCGTATAGACGCGAATGGCATGACCGCGCGCCTGGCACTCCAGGGCGATGCGCATAAAGTCGCGCTGCAGGCCGCCGAACGGGAAGTACTTGTAAAGAATAAAAGCGAGTTGCATCAGACAACGTCCTCGGCCAGCAGCAGGGCCTGCAATTGCGTGGCGACACGCTCGGCATCCAGGCCGTCGAAACAGGGCTTGTGCCGATCACCCGAGCCGGCGTTCGGCCCGGTGGCGCACAGGTGCACCTGGCCACGGCCATAGGCACCGACGCGCCCCGGCAAGGTCGGCCCGTACAGGGAAATACTCGGCACATCCAGCGCGGCCGCCAGATGGCCCAGCCCGGTATCGACGGCTACACAAGCGCTGGCGCCGGCGATCACTTTCGCCACGCCTGCAAGATTTAATCTGGGCAGCACCGCCGCATTTTCAATCCCGGCGGCAATTCGCTCGGCGCGGGCTTTCTCAGCCTCATTGCCCCAAGGCAGGCGCACGGCCCAGCCTTGCGCACTCATCTGTTCGGCCAGCGCACGCCAGTCGGCCTCCGGCCAGTGTTTGCTGGGCCAGGTGGTGCCGTGCAGAAACAGCAAATAGGGTTGCGGCGACTGGTCCGCCAGCTGCGCACGGTTCAGGCCGTAATCGCCGACAGCGGCCGGCAGCGCATAGCCCAGTGCCTGGGCGAATAGCTGGCGGGTGCGTTCAAGCGCATGCTGATCTTTCGCTACCGCATAGGTACGCTGGTAAAAGCGGCTGGCCAGCGGCTCACGCGCGGAATCACGGTTCAATCCGGCAATCGGCGCCTTGACGTAACGGGTCAGCCAGGCACTTTTCAGCAGGCCCTGGGCGTCGATTACCAAGTCATATTTGACCGCACCGAGGCGCTGCTTAAAGCGCTGCCACTCAGCGTTTTTCAGGGTTTGCCAGAGGTGCTTGCGCCAACGGCGAATCGCCACCGGAATCACCTGCGCCACCGCCGGGTGCCAGGCGGGAATCTCGGCAAAACCCTCTTCCACCACCCAGTCGAACTGAATCCCGGGAATCGCCCGCGCCGCATCGGTCAGCGCCGGCAGGGTGTGCACCACATCGCCCAGCGAAGAGGTCTTGATCAACAGTACCCGCAAGCTATTCAACCTCGACCGGGTCGCTGACCAGGCGATCCAGCGCCTCGATCACCGGGCGCGGCTTGAGCTGGCCCAGGCAGTTGTAGTGGCCGAAACGGCAGGTACGGTCGAAACAGGGGCTGCACTCCAGGCCCAGACGGACGATTTCCACCTGCTCGGCCAGCGGCGGAGTAAAGCCTGGCGAAGTCGAGCCATAAACCGCCACCAGCGGGCGATTCAGCGCGGCCGCCACATGCATCAGCCCAGAGTCATTCGACACCACGGCGGCCGCACAGGACAGCAGGTCGATAGCTTCGGCCAGGCTGGTTTCGCCGGCCAGGTTCACCGCTTCCTCACGCAGGCCGGGAATCAGCCGGCTGCGAATGTCTTCGCCAACCGGGTGATCATTCTTCGAGCCGAATATCCACACCTGCCAGCCAGCGCGAATCTTCAGTTCAGCGACCTTGGCGTAATGCTCGCTCGGCCAGCGCTTGGCTTCACCGAACTCGGCCCCTGGACACAGCGCCAGCACCGGGCGATCCAGGCTCAGGTCGAACGTGGCCAGGGCGGCGTCGCGGCTCTGCGCGTCGATCTGCAAGGCTGGACGCGGATAGGGCTGCGGCAATAGAGCACCCGGCTCGAAAGCCAGCGCCATAAAGCGCTCGATCATCAGCGGATAGCGCTGTTTATCCAGCACGCGGATATCGTTGAGCAGGCCGTAGCGCAGCTCGCCCTTCCAGCCGGTGCGCTTGGGAATACCGGCGAAAAACGGCACCAACGCGGATTTCAGCGAGTTGGGCAGCAGAATCGCCTGGTCGTATTGGCCAGCCAGGGACTTGCCGATCTTGCGCCGCGTCGCCAGCTCCAACACGCCATGGCCGAGCGGAAAGCTCAGGGCCTGACGCACTTCGGGCATGCGTTCGAGAATCGGCCGACTCCATTCGGGGGCCAGCACATCGATTGCACAGCCGGGGTGGCGCTGTTGCAAACACTGAAACAGCGTCTGCGCCATCACCATATCGCCCACCCAGCTGGGGCCTACGATCAGTATTTTCATGCCTATTCCAGAAACGACCGGGGAGGCTTTCGCCTCCCGGACAGACTCAACGCTCGATTATCAGCCTAGTCTGCATCGTGTGATGGGTATCGCTGCGCTCAACCCATCCTACAAAGCAGGCCGCTTATTTAACCAGGGTGCGCCACTCAGCGTGGGCAGCGGTCTTGCCGGTGACCAGATCGAAATAGGCGGTTTGCAGCTGCTCGGTCACCGGGCCGCGGCGGCCTGCGCCGATCTGCCGACCATCGACTTCACGAATCGGCGTGACTTCGGCGGCGGTGCCGGTGAAGAAGGCCTCGTCGGCGATATACACCTCGTCGCGGGTGATGCGCTTTTCGATCACCTGAATGCCATGCTCGGCGGCCAGGGTCAGAATGGTGTTACGGGTAATACCGTTCAGGCAGGAGGTGACTTCCGGGGTGTAGATCACGCCGTTACGCACCAGGAAGATGTTCTCGCCCGAACCTTCGGCCACATAGCCTTCGGTATCCAGCAGCATGGCCTCGTCGGCACCGCCGGAGATGGCTTCCTGCAGCGCCAGCATCGAGTTGATGTAGTTGCCGTTGGCCTTGGCACGGGTCATCGAGATATTCACGTGGTGGCGGGTAAAGGAGCTGGTGCGCACCTTGATGCCGACCTGCAGGGCTTCGTCGCCCATATAGGCGCCCCAGTTCCAGGCCGCAACGATCACCTGGGTTTTCAGGCCGCTGGCGCGCAGGCCCATGGCTTCCGATCCGTAGAACACCATGGGGCGGATATAAGCGCTTTCCAGGTTGTTCTCGCGCACGGCGGCGCGGGTGGCTTCGTTGATTTCATCTTTGCTGAACGGAATCTTCATGCCCATGATGTGGGCCGAGTCGAACAGGCGGTCGGTGTGCGCCTCCAGGCGGAAAATCGCCGTGCCTTGCGGGGTGTTGTAGGCGCGCACGCCCTCGAACACGCCCATGCCGTAGTGCAGGGTATGGGTCAGCACGTGGGTGGTCGCGTTGCGCCACGGCACCAGCTCGCCGTCATACCAGATCACGCCATCACGATCGGCCATCGACATAGTTGCCTGCTCCTCAGATTCGATTGGTACAGCATTGGCCGGCCACCCTGGGTGCCCGACATCCTTATATTCAGCTCAAGCCCAGCGTTCGCCAGATACGCATCACCGTGCGCCGCTCATCGGCAAACTGCTCACCGCTGACCACCCCAGGCTGCTTTTGCAGGGCCTGACGGTGCGCCGCCGAACGGTAGGCCTTGTAGATATCCTGCAGCAGGCGGGCATCTTCACCCGGTAGCAAGCCGACCCGCTCCAGCCCTTCCAGAATGCGAATATTGTCAGTGAACTCAAGCAATTCCGGGTACTGGCGCGACCAGGCCAGGGCCGCGTATTGCACCATAAATTCAATATCGACGATACCTCCGGCGTCCTGCTTGAGGTCGAACGGCGCGCTGGCCTCGAAGGCATTGGCTGCCGTACCAGCCGCGGTGGCCTTGCTGCCGAGGTTATCGCGCATTTTCGCGCGCATCTCGCTGACCTCGCTACGCAGCGTGGCCAGGTCGCGCTCACGCCCCAATACCCCGGCGCGCACTGCCTCGAACGCCTTACCAACCCGCGCACAACCGACCAGCACCCGCGCCCGCACCAGGGCCTGATGCTCCCAGGTCCAGGCCTCGCCCTGCTGGTAACGCTCGAAGGCGCCCAGCGAGCTGACCAACAGGCCCGCCGCGCCGGACGGTCGCAGGCGCATATCCACTTCATAGAGCTGGGCGGAGTTGGTCTGGGCGGTCAGCAGGTGAATGATGCGCTGACCCAGGCGATTGAAGAACTGCGCGCCGTCGATGGACTTGACCCCATCGGTCTCGGCCTGGGGATCGCCATCGTGGATAAACACCAGATCGAGGTCCGAACCATGGCCCAGCTCGATGCCGCCGACCTTGCCGTAGCCGACGATGACGAAATCCGGGTCGCAGATACTGCCATCGGCGCGCCGCGGCGCCCCGTATTTGCTCACCGTATGCCGCCAGGCCAGGGCCAGCACCTGATCGAGAATCGCCTCGGCCAGCCAGGTCAGGTAGTCGCTGACCTTCATCAGCGGCAGGCTGCCGGCAATTTCCGAGGCGGCCACGCGCAGCCGATGCGCCAGCTTGAAATGGCGCAGCGCCTCCATCTGCTGCTCCAAATCCTCCTCGGGAATGCGCATCAGCCGCTCGCGCAGCTCGGCCGCCAGCTCGGGGGCCAGCGGCGGCTTGAACAGCCGCCCTTCATTCAGTAGCTCATCGAGCAGCAGCGGGAAGCGGGTGATCTGCTCGGCGATCCACGGGCTGGCCGCGCACAGGGTCAGCAGGCGCTGCAACGCACTGGGGTTCTCGGTCAGCAGCACCAGATAGGCCGAACGCCGCGCCACAGCCTCGATCAGCGGCAGTACGCGCTCCAGCACCAGATCCGGATTTTCATGCTCCACCGCTTGCGCCAGCAGACGCGGAATAAAGGCATCCAGACGTTCGCGACCGAGGCGCTGCATGGCGCGCACCTGATTGCCATTGCGCAGCCCCGCCAGGCGCTGCCAGGCCGACTGCGGCTCGGCAAAGCCGGCCTCGGCCAGCTGCCGGCACGCAGCTTCTGCGTCCTGCACATCTTCCCAGAGCGGCAACCATTCGCAGCCCACGGCCTCTTCGACCGGCGCACCGCCCTGCTCTTCATCAGGGTCGGCGATCACCTGGCGAAAGTGCCAATCGACCCGGCCGCGCCAGTGCATCAACTGCTTGTGGAACGCCGGCCAGTTGTCGAAACCCATGATCAAGGCCACCCGCGCCCGGTCCCGATCATTGTCCGGGAGCATCTGCGTCTGCCGGTCATCGATGGCCTGCAGCGCATGCTCGGTGTAACGCAAAAAGGCATAGCCGTCGCGCAGCTCATCGGTCACCGCAGGCGGCAGGTAGCCCTGATCGCGCAGGGTATTCAGCACCGCAAACAGCGAACGCTGCTGCAGGCTGAGGTCGCGACCACCGTGAATCAGCTGGAAGGCCTGGGCGATAAACTCCACCTCGCGGATGCCGCCGGCACCCAGCTTGATGTTCTCGGCCATGCCCTTGCGCCGCACTTCCTGCTGAATCAGCTGCTTCATCGCGCGCAGCGCTTCAATTGCCGAGAAGTCCAGATAACGCCGGTAAACGAAGGGCCGCAGCATCTCCAGCAGCTGCGCGCCGGCGACCTGATCGCCGCCGACCACCCGCGCCTTGATCATCGCGTAGCGTTCCCAGTCGCGGCCCTGATCCTGGTAGTACTGCTCCAGCGCGTTAAAGCTGAACACCAGCGAGCCGGCAGACCCATACGGCCTCAAGCGCATATCGGTGCGGAAGACGAAGCCCTCGACGGTGATCACGTCCAGCGCCTTGATCAGCTTCTGGCCGAGACGGATAAAGAATTCCTGATTATCCAGCGGACGCTTCACCCCTTCGGTTTCGCCGCCTTCGGGGTAGCCGAAGATCAGGTCGATATCCGAAGACAGGTTCAGCTCATGCGCGCCCAGCTTGCCCATGCCGAGGATGACCATATGCTGCGCCTGGCCGCTGCGCCGGCCGATGGGCGTGCCGAACTGCGTGCAATGGCGCGGATAGAGCCACTGATAGGCCAGATCGATACAGGCATCGGCCAGGTCGGAGAGGTCGCGGCAGGTTTCGATCAGGTCGGCCTGGCGGCTGATATCGCGCCAGATAATCCGCAGCTGCTGACGGTTGCGGTAACGCCGCAAGCGCCGCCCCAGCTCGTCGTCGTCAGCGCACTCGGCCAAGGCCTGGGCCAATTGGCCGCGTAATTCGCCCGCCCCCAGGCTGCGCTCCAGCTCACCGCTGGCGGCCAGATCGAGCAGCATCTGCGGGTCACGCAGGCCCTGCTGCACCACGAAATCACTGGCGGCGCCCACCCGCTGCAAGGCCTCAAGTCGCGCGCTCGGCCAACCTGCGAAAGCCGCGGCGGCCTCGCTGGAGAGGCTGGCAAAGGCGTGCTGCAGGGACTGTTCGGCGCGCAGTGCAAGGGGGGACAAGGCAGCAGGCAAAGAGGCCAGCGCGGGCAGGCTCATGGTCTATCCTTTTTAGCGATCTGCCAGTGCAACGATCATGGATGGCACCACCCACGCTAGAGCGGCTCGAATCACTGGCAGAAAAATAATTGTAGTTTTACTACCAAAGATTGTATCCAAAAGGCTGAAATCGGCGTCGGAATGTAGTAAAACTACACGCAGCCGGTCCTACCCCCGGTCAATCCAAGAATTCACGCGGCCACTCACGAAGTCGGCCACGAAACCTGGCCTCCGATTCTGGAAGCCTTTCCGCCCTGGAGCAAGCCATGCAAGACCTCGATCCCGTCGAAACCCAGGAATGGCTGGACGCCCTTGAGTCCGTCCTCGATAACGAAGGCGAAGACCGCGCACATTACCTGATGACCCGTATGGGCGAGCTGGCCACCCGCAGTGGTTCACAGCTGCCGTATGCGATCACCACGCCCTACCGCAACACCATCCCGCTGACCCACGAAGCACGCATGCCGGGCGACCTGTTTATGGAACGCCGCATTCGCTCGCTGGTGCGCTGGAACGCGCTGGCCATGGTCATGCGCACCAACCTGAAAGATTCCGACCTGGGCGGCCACATCTCCAGCTTCGCCTCCTCGGCGACCCTGTATGACATCGGCTTCAACTACTTCTTCCAGGCGCCGACCGAGGAGCACGGCGGCGACCTGATCTTCTTCCAGGGCCACGCCTCGCCCGGCGTTTACGCCCGCGCCTTTATGGAAGGCCGGATCAGCGAAGAGCAGATGAACAACTTCCGCCAGGAAGTCGATGGCAAGGGCTTGTCGTCCTACCCACACCCCTGGCTGATGCCGGACTTCTGGCAGTTCCCGACTGTCTCCATGGGCCTGGGCCCGATTCAGGCGATCTACCAGGCGCGCTTTATGAAGTACCTGGAAGCGCGCGGCTTTATCCCGGCCGGCAAGCAGAAGGTCTGGTGCTTTATGGGCGACGGCGAGTGCGACGAGCCGGAATCCCTCGGCGCCATCTCCCTGGCCGGCCGCGAAAAGCTCGACAACCTGATCTTCGTCATCAATTGCAACCTGCAGCGCCTCGACGGCCCGGTGCGCGGTAACGGCAAGATCATCCAGGAACTCGAAGGGGTGTTCCGTGGCGGTGGCTGGAACGTCAACAAGGTGGTCTGGGGCCGTTTCTGGGACCCACTGCTGGCCAAGGACGTCGACGGCATCCTGCAGCGCCGGATGGACGAAGTGATCGACGGCGAATACCAGAACTACAAGGCCAAGGACGGCGCGTTCGTCCGTGAGCACTTCTTCAACTCGCCGGAACTCAAGGCGATGGTGGCCGATCTGTCCGACGACGAGATCTGGAAGCTCAACCGTGGCGGCCACGATCCGTACAAGGTCTATGCGGCCTATCACCAGGCGGTCAACCACAAAGAGCAGCCGACCGTGATCCTGGCCAAGACCGTCAAGGGTTATGGCACCGGCGCCGGTGAAGCGAAGAACACCGCGCACAACACCAAGAAGGTCGATGTCGACAGCCTCAAGCAGTTCCGCGATCGTTTCGACATCCCGGTCAAGGACGACGAGCTGGAAAACCTGCCGTTCCTCAAGCCAGAAGCAGGCAGCGCCGAAGCCCGTTACCTGAGCGAACGCCGCGCCGCCCTCGGTGGTTTCGTGCCGCAGCGCCGCGCCAAGAGCTTCAGCATCCCAACGCCGCCGCTGGACACCCTCAAGGCCATCCTCGACGGTTCGGGCGACCGGGAAATCTCCACCACCATGGCCTTCGTGCGCATCCTCGCGCAGCTGGTCAAGGACAAGGACATCGGCTCGCGTATCGTCCCAATCATCCCGGACGAAGCGCGTACCTTCGGTATGGAAGGCATGTTCCGTCAGCTCGGTATCTACTCCTCGGTCGGCCAGCTGTATGAGCCGGTGGATAAGGACCAGGTGATGTTCTACCGCGAGGACAAGAAGGGTCAGATCCTCGAAGAGGGCATCAACGAAGCCGGCGCCATGAGCTCGTTTATCGCTGCCGGTACGTCGTACTCCAGCCATAACCAGCCGATGCTGCCGTTCTACATCTTCTATTCGATGTTCGGCTTCCAGCGCATTGGCGACCTGGCTTGGGCCGCAGGCGACAGCCGCACCCGTGGCTTCCTGATCGGCGGCACCGCCGGGCGTACCACGCTGAACGGCGAAGGCCTGCAGCACGAAGACGGCCACAGCCATATGCTGGCCGCGACCATCCCCAACTGCCGCACCTATGATCCGACCTACGGCTATGAGCTGGCGGTGATCATCCAGGACGGCATGAAGAAGATGACCGAGCAGCAACAGGACGTTTTCTACTACATCACCGTGATGAACGAGTCCTACCAACAGCCGGCCATGCCGGCCGGCGTCGAAGACGGCATCATCAAGGGCATGTACCTGCTCGAAGAGGACAAGAAGGAAGCCGCGCACCATGTGCAGCTCCTCGGCAGCGGCACCATCCTGCGTGAAGTGCGCGAAGCGGCGAAGATTCTGCGTGACGAGTTCAACGTCGCGGCAGACGTATGGAGCGTGACCAGCTTCAACGAACTGCGCCGCGACGGCCTGGCCGTGGAACGCAGCAACCGCCTGCACCCGGGCCAGAAGCCCAAGCAGACCTATGTGGAAGAGTGCCTGAGCGGCCGCAAAGGCCCGGTGATTGCCTCCACCGACTATATGAAGCTGTTCGCCGAACAGATTCGCCAGTGGGTGCCGAGCAAGGAATTCAAGGTACTGGGCACCGACGGCTTCGGCCGCAGCGACAGCCGCAAGAAGCTGCGCCACTTCTTCGAAGTGGACCGTAACTGGGTGGTGCTGGCGGCCCTGGAAGCCCTCGCCGACCGGGGTGATATCGAACCGAAAGTGGTGGCCGAGGCCATCGCCAAGTTCGGCATCAACCCGGAAAAACTCAACCCACTGGACTGCTAAGGAGCGAAACGATGAGTGAATTGATTCGCGTACCCGACATCGGTGGTGGTGAGGGTGAAGTAATCGAACTGATGGTCAAGGTCGGTGATCGCATCGAGGCCGATCAGAGCGTGCTGACCCTGGAGTCGGACAAGGCCAGCATGGAAATCCCCGCGCCGAAAGGCGGCGTGGTGAAAAGCCTGAAAGTAAAGCTGGGTGACCGCCTGAAAGAAGGCGACGAACTGTTTGAGCTGGAAGTCCAAGGGGCAGCCGAAGCAGCACCCGCGGCGCCTGCCGCAGCACCGGCCGAAGCGCCCAAAGCCGCTGCAGCTCCCGCACCAGCCGCCGCACCTGCTGCTGCGCCCGCCGCAGCGACAGCCAGCAGCGTGCAGGACGTGCATGTGCCGGACATCGGCTCGGACGGCAAAGCCAAGGTCATCGAGATTCTGATCAAGGTCGGCGATAGCGTCGAAGCCGAGCAGTCGCTGATCACCCTGGAGTCGGACAAGGCCAGTATGGAAATCCCCTCGCCGGCTGCCGGCGTGGTGGAAAGCATCAGCGTCAAACTGGAAGACGAAGTCGGCACCGGTGATTTCATCCTCAAGCTGAAAGTAGCCGGCGCCGCTGCAGCACCCGCTGCTGCCGCAGCCCCGGCACCCGCCGCTGCGCCTGCCAGTGATGTGCACAAGGTTCCGGCCGGTGCGCATCCGGCGGTCGCTGCCGAAGTCAGTGCGATTGCCTCCCTGGCAGCAGCCGCTGCCAGCGTTGCCGCCGCGCCCAAGCGTGACGGCGCCAAGGTGCATGCGGGCCCGGCTGTGCGTCAGCTCGCTCGCGAGTTCGGTGTCGAGTTGTCCGCCGTAGCGGGCACCGGGCCGAAAGGTCGCGTACTCAAAGAAGATGTACAGGCGTACGTCAAAGTAATGATGCACAAGGCCAAGGAAGCCCCAGCCGCCGGCGCAACTGGCGGTGCCGGTATTCCGCCGATCCCGGTGGTGGACTTCAGCAAGTTTGGTGAAATCAAAGAAGTGGCGATGACCCGCCTGATGCAGGTCGGCGCCAACAACCTGCATCGCAGCTGGCTCAACGTGCCACACGTGACGCAGTTCGATTCGGCCGATATCACCGAGCTGGAAGCCTTCCGCGTGGCGCAGAAAGCCGTGGCGGAAAAGGCCGGGGTCAAGCTCACCGTGCTGCCGTTACTGCTCAAGGCCTGCGCCTTCCTGCTCAAGGAACTGCCGGACTTCAACAGCTCGCTGGCGCCGAGCGGCAAAGCGATCATCCGCAAGAAATACGTGCATATCGGCTTTGCCGTGGACACCCCGGATGGCCTGCTGGTGCCGGTGATCAAGAACGTCGAGCAGAAGAGCCTGCTGCAGCTCGCCGCCGAAGCCGCCGTACTGGCGGAGAAGGCGCGCAGCAAGAAGCTCTCGGCTGATGACATGCAGGGCGCCTGCTTCACCATCTCCAGCCTCGGCCACATTGGCGGCACCGGCTTTACGCCGATCGTCAACGCGCCGGAAGTGGCGATTCTCGGTGTGAGCAAGGCGACCATCCAGCCGGTCTGGGATGGCAAGGCCTTCCAGCCCAAGCTGATGCTGCCGCTGTCGCTGTCCTACGACCACCGGGTGATCAATGGCGCCGCTGCGGCGCGCTTTACCAAGCGCCTCTCCGACGTGCTGGGCGATATCCGCACCATGCTGCTGTAACAACCTGCTTCAACTTTCGAGCAGCCACGCTCGTATCCTCGACCCCGCCCATTTAGGCGGGGTTTTTTTTAGGCTATGTACTCATTACCTGTTGCTCCGTGCTGTAGACCTTTGCAGGAGCGGGCTTGCCCGCGAAAGCCGGCAACGCAAAAGCATCGCGGGCAAGCC
>NZ_JBAQLP010000036.1:0-89317 GCF_049301935.1 Pseudomonas sp.
CCGAAGGCCTGTCGCGCCTGCTCGCAGACACCTACACCCTGTACCTGAAAACCCACAATTTTCACTGGAACGTCACCGGCCCGATGTTCAACACCCTGCACCTGATGTTTGAAGGTCAGTACACCGAGCTGTCGTTGGCCGTTGACCAGATCGCCGAGCGCATTCGCGCCCTGGGCTTCCCGGCCCCTGGCACCTACGCCGCCTATGCCCGCCTCTCATCTATTAAAGAAGAAGAAGGTGTGCCAAACGCCCAGGACATGATCAAACAGCTGGTTCAAGGCCAGGAAGCCGTCGTGCGCACCGCCCGCGGCATCTTCCCGCTGCTGGACAAAGTCAGCGACGAGCCGACTGCGGATTTGCTGACCCAGCGCATGCAAGTGCATGAGAAAACTGCCTGGATGCTGCGCAGCCTGCTGTCAGCCTAGGTAAATCAGGTAAAGGTCCCTATCCACGGGCCTTTTGCTAGGCGCTTGCCCAGCAGCTGTTCTATGCTTTGGTCAATTGCAACTTGGCCACAGTGACATGCATGAACAAACCCGCTAAAGCCCCCAGCATCCTTGAACTGTACCCCGAGGAGACCCGCGACGCCGCGGCGCTTCTGAAGAAGGCAGTACCTTTGATGATGCGCCATGATATTCCGCCCAACCCGGTGCATTACGCCCTCTGGTACACCTACAGCAAAGGTCTGGAGCCCGAACTCAACCGCCGCCTGGAAAAAATCGTCGCAGACTTTGACAGCTGCCCACCGGAAACCGCGGCCAAGCTGTTCCGCGACTACATCATCCATGGTGAGCTCGAAGAAGCCCGCGCCGGACAACAGCAGGTTATCGAGCTGGTCGACGACATCGAAGGCAACGTGTCACGCAGCATCCTGGGCAGCCGCAACTATCAGGTCAGCCTGGAGCATGGCCTGGCTGCGCTGCAGGAGCCAATCATCGATGACCTGCCGAATGTCCTGAGCGAGCTGCAGCAAAGCACGCAACTGATGCAAGACCAGCAGGACAAATTCCTCTATCGCCTGAATGCCGCTCAGCAAGAGATCAAGAGCCTGCGCAGCCAGCTCGAACGTGCCCATATCGCCGCCACGCTGGACAGCCTGACCCAGGTATTCAACCGTAACGCCTTCAGCAGACTGCTGGAGCAGACCCTCAGTACCGAACATGAAGGCGTCGCCCTGGTAATGCTGGATATCGACCATTTCAAACAGTTCAATGATCAATATGGCCACCCCTTAGGTGACCGCGTACTGCAGCACTTTGGCCAATTGTTGCGCGACCTCCTACCGCCCCGCGCCATGGCCGCGCGTTATGGCGGTGAAGAGTTCTGCATTATCCTGCGCGATTGCTTTGACAACGCCACGGCCTATGCCTTTGCCGAGCAATTACGCCTGAAAATCCAGTCATTACGCATCAAAGTGCGCCGCACCGACGAAGTACTCGACAGCATCACCGCGTCTTTCGGCTTCGCTCTTGCAGAACCAGGCGACAACCTGGAAACCCTGCTTACCCGCGCCGACGATGCGCTTTATCAAGCCAAGCGCGATGGCCGCAACCAGATAAGTCCCAATTCAAGCAAAACTGCGCTCAGTGCTTGATTGAGAACCCCACCTCTTTGCTGTTAAATACGCCCCGTGCCGCCACACCGCATCCATGGTTCGGCGCACAGGCTGGTACCACGCGCTTTTACTCCTCCCCTGCAGCACCCAATACGCGCAGCCAGCCCTTCCTGTTGACTCTTTAAATTAAGCGAGCTCATCGAACATGTTGAAAATTGTCCACCTTCTGACGGGTGCTCTTGCCCTGCTGCTTTCTTTTACTTCACACCTTGGCGACACCCCCCAATCACTCCTAGAACAACCCAGCGCACTGTGCCTTGCCCTGTTCGGCCTGCTGAACCTACTGCTTGCCCCGCAACTCCCCATCTGGCACAGCGGCCTACGCCATCAAGCGCAAAACCTGGTTTCTGCCCTGCTGGCACTCGGCACCCTGCTACAAGCCCTGATTCTGCTCGCCCCGCTACCGGTAATCGCCAACCAACCGGCCAGCCTGTTTAGCCTGCTGATCATCGCTGCAGCCGTGGCCGTGCACCTGGCAACCAATCTGCGCCTGAAATCGCGCAACACCTCAAGCTCTCAGGACCTGGGCGATCGCGAAACAGGTACGGTTAAGTGGTTCAACACCTCGAAGGGTTTCGGCTTTATTTCCCGCGATTCGGGCGACGATATTTTCGTGCACTTTCGCGCCATTCGCGGTGAAGGCCACCGCGTACTGGTCGAAGGCCAGCGGGTCGAATTCGCCGTCATGCAACGCGACAAAGGCTTGCAAGCCGAAGACGTGATCGCCGCGCTGCCTGCGCGACGCTAAGCGCATAAACGCAAAAGGCCCGCGCACACTGCGGGCCTTTTGCGTTTTATAGCCAATCAATAGGGCTCTGTATCCGTGACCTGCTGTATGCAGCGGGTCGCCTGGCGTGATGCGCAGCGCAGTCCAACAGCCGTTGGCATAGCTCGTTGAGCTTCGTCGCTGCGCTCCTCGACCCAACCTACGGCTACCCGTCTCGCAACACACCATAGGACAGATCCATCAATAGTGGGGTGGCGGCGCCTCATCCTCGGCCATACCGAACTGCGAACTTACTTCGTCCTGGCGCTTGATCAATGCAGCCACCTGCAGCTGCAAGCGCTCCAAAAGCCGCTGCTGCGCCACCAGCGCATCGTTAAGTGCCTGAATAGTGTCGTCTTGAAAAGCCAGTCGGCTTTGCAAGTCATTGATGCGTTCTTCTATTTCCACCAGTCAACTCTCAGCAAAACAAAAATTCCCGGTCAAAACCAGACGTAGACGGGCTTTCAGAGCCGCCAACTGTTCAGCCGTGTAAGCCTGCGCTGGATGCTTGCCCCAGACGGGCGCTGGCCAAGCCGCATCCTCGCGACGCCGCACGATGACATGCATATGCAGCTGACTGACCACATTACCCAGGGTCGCGACATTCATCTTATCTGCCGCAAAACAGTCCTTGAGCACCTCAGCAAGGCCGTTGGTTTCCCGCCAGAGCTGCAGCTGGTCCGCCGCATCCAATTGAAATAACTCGCTGACATCTTCACGGCGCGGCACCAGGATAAACCAAGGGTACTGCGCATCATTCATCAACAGCAGACTGCATAACGGGTAATCACCCAACCAGACAGTGTCCTGCTGCAAACGCGAATCCAGAACAAACATAACGATCTACCTTTAAGGAAACCCACTCACTCGGTTTTGACAGAAATTGCACAGACCCAGCGGCAGCACCTGAAGCCTGATCAGCCCACTGACGCTCAGACTACAGCCTGTGAACATAGGCTGTGGAGGATACGCCGAAGCTGAAAACACGGCACCCACGATCCCCCTGGCTATCACGCACCAATAGACAGCATTCACGAAACCATCCCAAGCACGCGCACCAAAACTGTTCCCTTCGGTAATCCCCGCGTAGCAGCCGAATGCCACACAACGGCCAGATGGCGACAAGCAACTGAAAACAGAGCAGAAAGCGACCACGAAAATGCCTTTTACTGGCCATGAAAATAGATAGAACCGCTGAAAAATCGGCCAAAAACCAATGCAAAGCCCGAAAACCTTGAGCACATAGGTCAAATCGAGGATAAAAAATTGGCTTTCAGAATTTTGTGCACGACTATTGCTAAGCAATTGGCGACGAATCGTACTGCACCGTTTGGCTGCCGACGGCAACCAGCGAGCAGACGCAAAAATCCGTCAGCATTGGCTTCGAGCACGCCAGCAGCATCTACAAAAATGCGACATGATTCATAAGCTTTTGCGACACCGCCGTGAAGAAATCGTAATGAGTAGATTGCAACTATCGCCAACATTGGCAGCGTGCTATAAGTTACCGCCGACACAAAAAGAAAGAGTCGTCCATATAACAACCAGCCGGACGGCGCAACTTTTCTAAACCAAAGGAGCAATCACGATGCAAGTGATGAAGTGGAGCGTAATCGCCCTCGCAGTAGCAGCGGGCACCACCCAAATGGCAGTGGCATCCAGCCAGTCCGAATCCAAGGGCTTTGTTGAAGACAGCAGCTTCAATATCTTCAATCGCATGCTCTACCTGAACCGTGATTTTAAGAATGGCGCCGATAGCAGCACCGATGGCTACAACGCCAAAGAAAATGGCTACATCGAAGAGACCGGTCTGGGCATCCGCCTGATGTACGAGTCTGGCTTCACCCAAGGTACCGTCGGTGTTGGTTTTGACGCCCACTCCCTTAGCAGCATCAAGCTGGATAGCGGTCGCGGTCGTACTGGCACCGGCCAGTTCGCCACAACCGACGACGGTCGCGGCGACGATACCCAGACTGAAGTTGGCGGCGCTATCAAATTCCGCGTATCGGATACCGTTTTGAAGTACGGCAATCAGATCGTAGGCAGCCCAGTATTCTCCACCGACGATGCTCGTATCCTGCCCGAAGTTGCTACTGGCACCTACTTGGTCAGCAATGAGATCGAAGGTCTGGAGCTGAGCGCTGGTCGCTTTACCGCAATTAGCCGCCAGACTGCAACTGGCCGCGACACTCGCGAACTGACCGAAGCTAATATCGTCGGCGCCAGCTACAGCTTCACCGATAATTTCAGCGGTGCCATTCACGCCTCCGACATTGAAGATCACTTCAAGAAGCAGTACATCAACCTGAACTATAACCTCCCGCTGGCGGATACTCAGGCTCTGAACTTCGACCTTAACGCCTACAGAACTGAAGACGACGGTCGCAAGCTGTCCGGGGATGTGGACAACAAGATCTGGAGCCTGGCAGCAGCCTACTCCCTGGGCGCTCACAAATTCACCCTGGCCCACCAGCGCTCCTCTGGTGATACCGGTTACAAATATGGCATCGACGGCGGCGGCACCATCTGGCTGTCCAACTCGGTACAGATTTCCGACTTCGACAGCAAGGACGAGCGCTCCTGGCAGGCTCGCTACGACCTGGACATGGCCGAATATGGCGTTCCTGGCCTGAGCTTTATGGCTCGCTACATCACTGGCGACAACATCGACTACGGCTCTGGCGTTGACGAAGGCGAAGAAAACGAATTCAACTTCGAAACCAAGTACGTAATCCAGGAAGGTGCCGCCAAGGACCTGTCGTTCCGTGTCCGTAGCGCGATTTACCGTGCTAACAACTCGACGAATGCCAACTACAGCTCCGATCTTAATGATCTCCGTCTGATCGTTGAATACCCACTGAGCGTTCTGTAACTCAGACTGTTTAGTAGGTAAAGAAAGCCCGACCTAGGTCGGGCTTTTTCTTGCCTGCTGAAAACTTACAACGGCAACGCATAAGTCCCGGTTACATGCGCCACCAACTCTTCTTCATTACCCTGCGAATACACTGATACTTCACATACAGCCTGCCTGCGACTCAATCTTAATATCCGCGCCTCGGCTAACAGATCAACCGGCTTGGGCTTAACCAGAAAGTTGATATTTAGATTAGAGGTCACGGCCATTTCCACCCGCCCGAGACTGCCCAGCACCACCGCATACATGGCCGCATCCGCCAACGCCATAATGGTTGGCCCGGACAAGGTGCCGCCCGGCCGAACCAATTTGCTATGAAACGGCACCCGCGCCAGTACACCATCGTCGTCCAGTCGATCGATACACAGGTTGATATCTTCTGCCATCGGCAACCCTGCCCGAATCAGCGCCTGCACCTGCTCCGCCGTCAATATCGACACACTCCCCCTCCTCTTTTATAAGCACACGCCAGCATCCTGTACGCATCTGTACAGGCACCGTACAATGCGGGCCATCGAAAATCTCTTGCAACCGACAGAACAGCCAAATATGCGTACCAGCCAGTTCCTGCTCTCGACTCTGAAAGAAACCCCATCCGATGCCGTGGTGATCAGCCATCAGCTGATGCTGCGTGCCGGGATGATCCGCAAGCTGGCTTCCGGCCTCTATACCTGGCTACCCATGGGCCTGCGCGTACTGCGCAAGGTTGAGAAAGTCGTGCGCGAAGAAATGAACGCCGCCGGCGCGCTGGAAGTGCTGATGCCGGGCATTCAACCAGCCGAGCTGTGGCAGGAATCCGGGCGCTGGGAGCAGTATGGCCCGGAACTGCTGCGCATGAAGGATCGTCACGGCCGCGACTTCTGCGCCGGCCCGACCCATGAAGAAGTGATTACCGATCTGGCGCGCAACGAGCTGAACAGCTACAAGCAGCTGCCGATCAACCTGTATCAGATCCAGACCAAGTTCCGCGACGAAATCCGCCCGCGTTTCGGCCTGATGCGTGGCCGCGAGTTCATCATGAAGGACGCCTACTCCTTCCACGTTGACCAGGCCTCCTTGCAAGAAACCTATGACCGCATGCACCAGGCCTACTGCAATGTATTCACCCGTCTGGGCCTGAACTTCCGTCCCGTGCAGGCGGATACCGGTTCCATCGGCGGCACGGGCTCCCACGAGTTCCACGTACTGGCCGACTCCGGCGAAGACGATATCGCCTTCAGCGACAGCTCCGACTACGCTGCCAATATCGAGAAAGCCGAAGCGGTTCCACGCGAAAGCAGCCGTGGCGCGGCGACTGAAAGCATGCGTCTGGTTGAAACCCCGAACACCAGGACCATCGACGCGCTGGTGCAGGGCTTTGGCCTGGCCATCGAAAAAACCATCAAGACTCTGATGGTGCACGGCGCGAAAAAAGGCACCCTGGTCGCCTTGATCATACGTGGCGACCATGAGCTCAACGAGATCAAGGCCGCCAACCTGGAGCTGGTTGCCAGCCCATTGGTAATGGCCAGCGAAGCCGAAATTCGCGCGGCCATCGGCGCCGGCCCTGGCTCGCTAGGCCCGGTCAATCTGCCGATCCCTTGCATCATCGACCGCTCGGTAGCCTTGATGAGCGATTTCGCCTCCGGCGCCAATATCGACGACAAGCACTATTTTGGCGTCAACTGGGAGCGCGACCTGCCCCTGCCGATGGTGGCCGACCTGCGCAACGTGCTGGCTGGCGACCCGAGCCCGGATGGCAAAGGCACCCTGGAAATCAAGCGCGGCATCGAAGTCGGGCACATCTTCCAACTGGGCACCAAGTACAGCGAAGCGCTGAACTGCCAGGTGCTCGGCGAGAACGGCAAGCCGGTGATTCTGACCATGGGCTGCTATGGCATCGGCGTTTCCCGCGTGGTGGCGGCTGCCATCGAGCAGAACTTTGATGACCGCGGCATCCTCTGGAATGACGCCCTGGCGCCATTCCATATCGCCCTGGTGCCGCTGCGTTACGAGACTGACGCCGTGCGCGAAGCCACCGACACCCTGTATGCGCAGTTGACCGCTGCTGGCTACGAAGTACTGCTCGATGACCGTGACAAAAAGACCAGCCCCGGCATCAAATTCGCGGATATGGAACTGATCGGCATCCCGCATCGCATCGTCGTCAGTGATCGCGGTCTGGCCGAAGGCAATCTGGAATACAAGAGCCGCAAGGAAACCGACGCCCAGGCCGTACCTGTGGCCGACATCCTGAGCTTTATCCAGGCCCGCATCAGCCACTGATCTCAGCCCTTTTAGCAAGAGTCGTCATGTTCAAGCGAAACACCCTCAGCCTTATCGCCACCCTGCTGGGTGGCTCTCTGCTACTCAGCGGTTGCGCCAACCAGTTGCCGCAACGCAGCGAGCACGAGGAGCGCGTCGAGCGCAAACTGCTCGATCACAGCCTGCAGATCGAAGTGGGTGAACCACGCGTACTGGAATTACCACAACGCCGTGTGCGCGTGCATGAACAGAAGACCTTCGAGGTCACGGCGTTTGACGTGACACGTCGCTATGACCGCTACACCCCTTACCAGCCCTGGCGTGAGCTGTATGAAGTGCCGCTCGGCGCGCTGGCGGTGGTCGGCGGTATCAGTGCCAACGTGCTGAACGTGGTACTGCTCGGCAGCCTGCCAGACAGTGCAACCAAGGACTGGATCAGTTACGGTTTTGCCGGGCTCAACCCGGTAATCAACGTCGAGTCCAACGGCCGCTCGCAGCAAAACCTCGCCAGCCTGGAAGAGCGCCGTCAGGACGCGCGCATGGAATATTCAAGCCTGCCGTGGGCCGAACGTCCGGTGCAGGTTAAAGCCGGCGAGCAGAAGCATGAACTGCTCACCGACCGTAACGGCATCTTGCGCCTGAACCTGCTCGACAGTCCGTTTGCCGACGAAGATGTCACCCGCATCAGCACCCTGCTGCTGACGGTTGAAGATGATCAGGGCTCGGCGCGCGCCGATGCCTCGCTGCTGGTCAGCCGCACCCTGCGTGGCAAGCTGCAGGAAGCCCATGAGCTGATCTACGCCGACCTTGAGGGCGACGATGTGGCCCAGTGGGTGCACCGAGTCAAACGCCTGTCGGAGCTGGGCCTGGAAGAAGAAGCCAGCGAACTGGAACAGAGCCTGATCGAACTGACGCGCAATGATCCAGAACTGCAGAAGATCTTCCTGCAGGCCCTGACCAAAGATGCCGGCCGCCTGGTCGCCGATCCTGGCAACGACTGACGCCCCATGCTGCAGCGCCTGACCTGCGCCCTACTCGGCCTGCTGCTTTGCAGCCCGGCGTATGCCCAAGTGCGCCAGGCGCCAGAGCCGGAACTGCGCACACTGCTGCAACAGACCGTCGCCCAGGCCGACAGCTTTCAGGATCGTTTCGAGGCCGAGGTCTGGCTGCTGGATATGTCCACACGCATGCGCCGCTATATTCCGGATGCCGAGCAGCGCCTAAGCCTGCTGCGGCTGGTGCATCGCGAAGCCAGCAAAGCCGGCTTGCGTCCCGACCTGGTGATTGCACTGATTCATGCCGAAAGCCATTTCGACCGCTTCGCCATCTCCTCGGTCGGCGCCCAGGGCATGATGCAGGTGATGCCCTTCTGGAAAGCCGAACTGGGTCGCCCGCAAGACAACCTCACCGACAACGCCACCAACCTGCGGTATGGCTGCACCATTCTCAGCTTTTATCTACGCAAGGAAAACGGCGACCTCAACCGTGCTCTGGCGCGCTATAACGGCAGCCTGGGCAAGCACACCTACTCAGCCAAGGTGGTCGGCTTCTGGCACGACTTCTGGTATGTCAAACCGTAATTGGTAACCGAACCTGTATTACGATCTCGCGAGCTAGAGACCTGCAAGGCAAAAACAGGCGAGGAAGCGGAGTGTACTGTTGTACATGAGCATTCCGAGCCTGTTTTTAACGCAGCAGGGCCGACGCGCAGCAGATCGTAAACAGGTTCTCAGCGCCGCACAATAAATCCGGCAACCCCCTGCAACGCCTGATCCTGTAGCTCCAGGGTGGTCACTTCGGCAGCCGGCGGTCCCTGTTCTAACCAGCTCGCCAACTCGGTTACGGCAACCTCATCGCCTTCAAAGAGCACCTCGACCCGCCCGTCGACCAGGTTGCGCACCCAACCATCGAGATCAAGGCGCTCGACTTGCTCCACCGTTGCCTGGCGAAAACCCACCCCCTGAACGCGGCCGCTGACGTAACCATGCTTGCAAATACGTGCCATGCCTTTAGTCCTCCGCCTTGAGCGCGGCCAGGCGAGCGGTCAGGCCGGCCGCCGTCTGCTCACCCAGCAGGCGCTCACGCATACGCACCTGATCGTCGACGATATAGGTCACCGGCAGCACCTCGGCACGCGGCAGCTGATAGCGCTCGGCCGGATCCTGTGCCAGCACGGTAAAGGTGATACCCATGTCTTGCGCCGCCTGGCTCAGTTTCTCACCTTGCAGCGCATCGAAATTCACCCCGAGCACCTGCACGGATTGCTCCTTGAGCTGTTGCTCCAGGGCATTGAGTTCAGGAATCTCGGTGCGACAAGGCGCGCACCACTGCGCCCAGTAATTAATCACTAACCACTGGCCTTCCAGGCGCTCAACCGCTACCTTTCGTCCATATTGATCGACGCCTATGTCTTCAGCGCAACCGGCCAGCATCAGACCTATGCCTACGCCTGCAACAGCACGAATGATCGCCTGGAAACGCATTGCCATGCATTCGCTCCCTGATTCCATAAGGTTGATATGACGTTAGATGCCTTGCGCCTGGAAGTGCCAGACATCCTCGAAACCGAAGTCGCGCCGCTGGCCGACCTCAACGAGCAACTGGCCCAGGCCCGCCTGCAGTCGCCGGAACTGGCCTTGCAGCAGGCGCTCGGCCTGCTCTTCAGGCTGAACCGCAGCGCCATGACCTTACTCGAAAGGCAGCGCGCACTGCAAAGCTTCAGCGAGCAATACCGGCATTACAGCACGGCCTATCAAGGCGAAAATCCCCCCACGGCCTTGTTTGTGCACCTGTGCAGCGAACTGGCCATCGGCTTCAAACGCCTGCTCCTGCAAATCCTGCAAGGCCGCCAACCATCACGCCCGCACCTGGCCTGGTGCCTCTATATGGCCCAGCACTTTCTCGCCCAGAGCCTGCTGCGCCACTATCAGCTGTATCAGGAGCCGCCGCCCAGCCTGTGGCGCGACAGCCATCTGCTGTACTGGATCGGCGAACATCAGGATTGCCTGGACGAGCCAGTAGCCGCGGCGTTTACCCCACAACCTGCAAACACCCTGCGCGGCATCTACCAGCAGATGCTGCTGCTCGCGCTAAGTAACCCGTTCCATCTCGCCGATGGTGAATGTGCACTGCTGTTCGGGGCGCTCTCACCACTGGCTGGTCTGGCCCGTTTGCTGCCCTGGGACGAGGATGATGAGGGTGAAGGACCAACCATCGATCTGACCGAGGCGCAACCCTGCCTGGACTACGCGCAGATACCGGAAGGTGGGGCCAACTATTTGCGCCGCTTCGAGCTGGGCGCCCTGCTGGTCGCCCTGCATGAGCCGGCACCGCTGCAGAGCACAGCGGAACGCCAGGTGCTGGAGCGTGTGCAGCAGCACTGGCTGGGGCGCCAGCAGCGTCGGCATATCCGCACCGAGCATAGCTCCGAATGCAACCTGGTGGTCGGTCTACCCGCTATTCATGCCCAATTGCTGGAACAACGACCGCTGCGCACCAGCGCACAGATGCTGGACGCCAGCGCAGGCGGCGCACGTTTGCTGTGTAATGCCGACCAGGCGGCGCTGCTGTCGGTTGGCCAGCTTGTGCTATTGATCACCGGCAGCGACACGCCGACTCTGGCCCTGGTGCGTTGGCGGCATCTGAACACTGAAGGTCTACACCTGGGCCTGCGCTACCTGAAAGGCCTGCCGCGCCCGGTCTGGCTTCGTCGTGCGCCCAGCGCCCAGACTCACCCAGGCGTACTGCAAAGCACCCCCGCACCGGGTAATGGCTGGCACCACGGCCTATGGCTGCCCAACGGGCAGTTTGTTGAAGGAGAAAATATCTGGCTGCAACTGGCCAACGCGCACAACCAAGCGATCCTGCAACTGCCGACCGCCAATCTGCTCAGCGCATCCGTCACGCGCTATCCGATGCAGCTGGCTTAGGCGCTGTTGCCAATCCGCTAAAACTGCGAGAAAGGTCACGCCGAACGCCGGCCGAGTGCACAGTTTCATCGGAGGGGCCGAGCTTATACTCCATCGCACTCACGCTTGATGCGATCTGTTATTAGCCTGGAACACCGCCATGACCCAAGCCCTCGATAAGTTGGTCGGCCCCGTGCCATCTGCCATTGCCAACCTGGCTCGCTTACAGGTCAGCCCGTACGAAGGGCGCGTGGCTGAGTTCAACGTAGCGGCCTGGCTGCATCTGCCGGGGTTGGCCAATCTGCCAGTGTCGCTGCTGATCAGCTACCGCGACGGCAGCACCCGCCGCGAAGTGATGGTCGATCACGGCAAGGTCAATCAGCACAGTAAGATTCTGCTTTCCAGCGTGGCACGCCTGCCGGTGAAGCTGAAAATCGAAGACATGCAGGTGCGCCTGCGCTCTGCCGTGCCGGCGAGCAGCCTGGTGGTCGAAGAGCTGTTTGTGCAAGCGCTCGAGTTGCCGCACACCGATAGACGCCAGGCACTCGCCTGATGGTATGCCGCGACACACAAGCCCCGCGCACTGACGCGGGACTTTGTGTTTAGCGCGAGTGCATTTCCGCAGGCTCACACGTGGCGCCGCAATCAGGCTGCGCAACGGTTGCAGATGAGCCAGAAATGTCGGGCTGCTCAGATGAACTGGAATTGACCAAAGACTGCGGCCAGCTGCTGAAGTGCAGGCCAGTGATGCGATTGAGGCGCTCAAGGGCTTCTTGCGGGTCACGCTGGTACAGATGAATCACTTTGCCTGTAGTGGCTGTCATAACGCCTTCATACCCCGCCAATCCCTGCCCTGCTGGCAACCTGCTCGCTATCTGCCAGGCAATTAGCCAGAAGCGTGCCAGCTTCCTATTAACCGCGTTTGGCGCCCTTCATGGCCGCCGGTGCCAGCATGTGCCATCAGCCCAACGCCGCAAACTGACGTTTTACGTCACTGTACCGGCTCAGCCTCTGCCTGCAACCACTTCGCCAGGTCTTCACCAAATAGCGCCGCCTGCTCTTCCTGCAACTTAGTCAAACCACTGCGCAGCGCCGGATACCAGACTTCATCGAGCTGCTCGGGCAAATTCTCCGCCCTGGGCAGCGGCCAGGGACTGTGGCTGAGCAGTTGCTGCAGCGAATAATGGCCCAGGTCGCGGCTCAACACCCAAGTACCGGCGCCGGTCGGAGCGATCAACTTCTGCTGTTCAAGAAACACCAGAATTTCTTCCCATTCATGTTCCGCCAGCGACCAGCCCTGACGCTGCACATCCAGCAAGCGCACTTTTAAGCCCGATTGCTGACGCTCGTAGAACACCCGCAAGACCCCAAGCGCCATCAACAAGCGCGGTACCGCACGCTTGCGCCACTGCTGGGAAAACCCCAGGTTGCAGACCAGTTCGGCGCCGAACAGCACGATCAGCCAGGACAGGTAGATCCACAACAGAAACAGCGGCACCGTGGCAAACGCCCCGTAGATCAACTGATAACCGGGAAACAGGCGCACATACAGGCCGAACAGCATCTTCGCCACCTCAAACAACACGGCTGCGAACAAGCCACCCAACAGCGCATGGCGAAGCGGTACTTGAGCATTCGGCACCGTGGCATACAGCAAGGTGAACGCCGCCACGCTAAACAGCAGCGGCATAAATTTCAGCAGAGTCTGGGCGCCGAGCAAGGCATCCGGCCCGGAAATCAGCGACAGCGAGGTAACGTAGGTGCTGATGGCAAAGCCACCGCCCAGCAGCAACGGCCCCAGGCTGAGAATCGCCCAGTACAGCAGAAAGCTCGACACACCACGACGCGGCTGGCGCACGCGCCAGATGGTGTTGAAGGTCTTCTCGATGGTCACCAGCATCCAGAACGCCGTCGCGGCCAATACCGCCACACCAATCCAGGTCAGCTGGCGTGCCTGGCTGGTGAAATCGCGCAGATACTGCTGCAGGGTTTCACCGGCAGAAGGCACAAAATTGCGGAAGATAAAGCTTTGAATCTGCTCGCCGGTATCCTGAAACGCCGGAATGGCCGAGAGCATGGAAAAGGTCACCGTCATCATCGGCACCACCGCAAACAGCGTGGTGTAGGTCAAGGCCGCCGCATTGCTGGTGCCTTGATCGGCAATAAAGCGCTGCACCAAAAAACGCCAGAACTCCAACAGGTTGTTAACGCGCTGCAGCATGCCCTCTCCTTAGCCATTTGCATTCACGCCTGCGCTACAGGCGCAGGCGTGAATGCCGTTAGCGGTTAGAATAGCCGCCATCGAAGGTAATCGGCGACCCGAACATGACCGCTATGACGCTCTACCATAACCCGCGCTGCTCAAAATCGCGCAGCGCATTGCAATTGCTGGAAGACCGCGGGCACAGTCCAACCATTGTGCGCTACCTGGAAACCCCGCTGAGCGCCGCCCAGCTGCAGGCGCTGCTGGATAAGCTCGGCATCGGCCCACGGCAACTGCTGCGCACTGGCGAAGATGAGTACAAAACCCTCGGCCTGGGCGACCTGCAACTGACTGACGCGCAGCTGATTGCAGCCATGGCCAGCCAGCCGAAATTGATTGAGCGGCCCATTCTGGTCGTCGGCGACAAGGCCATCATCGGCCGCCCACCTGAAAATGTTCTGGAGATTCTGCCGTGAGCGCACCTTATATCCTGGTGCTGTACTACAGCCGCCACGGCGCCACTGCCGAGATGGCCCGGCAGATTGCCCGTGGCGTCGAGATGGGCGGCCTGGAAGCGCGTCTACGGACAGTGCCGGCAGTCTCCAGCGAGTGCGAAGCAGTGGCTGCGGACATCCCGGCCGAAGGCGCGCTGTACGCCAGTCTGGATGAGCTGAAGAACTGCGCCGGCCTGGCACTTGGCAGCCCGACCCGTTTCGGCAATATGGCCGCGCCGCTCAAATACTTTCTCGATGGCACCAGCAGCCTATGGCTGACCGGCGGCCTGGTTGGCAAACCCGCCGGCGTATTTACCTCAACCGCCAGCCTGCACGGCGGCCAGGAAACCACCCTACTGTCGATGCTGCTGCCGCTGCTGCACCACGGCATGTTGATCACCGGCCTGCCCTATAGCGAAGCCGCGTTGCTGGAAACCCGCGGCGGCGGCACACCCTATGGTGCCAGCCACCATGCCGGTGCCGACGGCAAACGCCCTCTCGATGAACATGAAATTGCCCTGTGCCGCGCACTCGGCCAACGCCTGGCACAAACCGCGGCAAAACTGGAGAACACCCGTGGCTAAAACCGCCAAACCCTTGCCGGCTCTGGAATGGCTAGAGCCGCGCCTGAAGCTCAGCCGTATCGCCAGCCTGCTGAGCTTTTTCAGCCTGGCCGCCGCGCTGCTGGTATGGAACCTGTGGTTCGCCAACGTACCCGGCAAACTGCTCTGGGTGATCCTCGGCGTACAGCTCGCGCCCCTGCTGCTGCTCGCCCCCGGCCTGATTCTGGGCAACGCCCGCGCTCATGCCTGGGCCTGCTTTGTGGTCAATCTGTACTTTATCCAGGGCGTTCTCGCCGCCTTCGACCCAAGCAAAGCGCTGTATGGCTGGCTGCTGACGGGATTGAGCTTCAGCCTGTTCTGCGCCGCACTGATGTTTACCCGCTGGCGCTTTCAGTACGAACGCAAGCTGGCTGGGGAATAACCGCCAATACAGCAATTGTTCAGGGTGATTCAAAGCCGGAATTAAAGCGTCGCGAGCGAAGAGCAGGCAGGGCGAAAGTCGGGCTGAAAGCGGAGTTTACTGAGGTAAATGAGCATTTTCAGCCCGAGTTTCAACGCAGCAAGCTCGAGCACAGCAGCTTTAAACCGGACTTTTACCAGCCGAGGGTTTCTTTAAGAAAGGGAATGGTCAGCTTGCGCTGGGCTTGCAATGACGCCTGGTCCAGGCGCTCAAGCAGCTCGAACAACGCACTCATGCTGCGCTCGCCACGGGTCAGGATAAAGCGCCCGACCTCATCGCTCAGGTGCAGCCCACGGCGCGACGCGCGCAGCTGCAAGGCACGCAGTTTGTCCTCATCGGACAGTGACTGCAGCTGGAACACCAGCGCCAATGTCAGGCGTGATTGCAGGTCAGGCAGTTGCACCGGCAACTCGCGCGGCGAGCTGCTGGCCGCCAGCAATAGGCGCCGGCCACTGTCGCGCAGACGATTGAACAGATGAAACAGCGCCTCTTCCCAGTCACTGCGCCCGGCTACTGCATCCAGATCATCCAGACACACCAGCTCGCACTGTTCCAGGTTATCCAGCAGCGCCGGGCCGTACTCGACCACCTCGGCCAGCGGCAGGTAAACCGCCGGCTCGCCGCGCTGCTCAAAACGCAGACAAGCCGCCTGCAACAAGTGGCTACGCCCCACGCCATCGCCGCCCCACAGATAAATCAGGCTTTCCGTCCAGCCAGCATCGGCTTCGCACAGACGCTCGACATAGCCCAGCGCCGCAGCGTTGGCTCCGGGGTAGTAATTGGCGAACGTAGCGTCATCGCGCAGACGCACACCTAAAGGCAGTTGTATGGGTGTCATGCTGGGTTGGGCGGCTCGTCGGAACCGCTGGCTGGCTCACCGTAAAGATCGGAAAGTTTATAGAAATCATGCAGATGACGCACTAACACCATGATCACCGCTGCCACCGGCAGAGCCAGGAGGATGCCGGTGAAGCCAAACAGTTGGCCGCCAGCCATGATCGCGAAGATCACTGCAACCGGGTGCAGGCCGATGCGGTCGCCCACCAGCATCGGGGTCAGCAGCATGCCTTCGAGCATTTGCCCGACGATAAATACCGCAGCGATACCCATCAGCGGGTAGAAGTCCAGGCCGAACTGGAACAGGCCCGCCGTCAGCGCCGCGCCGATACCCACCACCACCCCCAGGTACGGCACGATGCTGGCCAGGCCTGCCAGCACGCCGATCAGCAGCCCGAGTTCCAGGCCAATCAGCATCAGCCCGGCGGCATACATCACGCCCAGCGCCAGCATCACCAGCAACTGGCCGCGCAGGAAAGCCCCGAGCACTTCGTGACATTCGCCGAACAGCTGCACAACCAGCCCTTCACGGCCGCGCGGCAGCAGGCCGCGCAGTTTGCCGACCATCAGGTCCCAGTCGCGCATCAGGTAAAAGCTCACCACCGGAATCAGCACCAGATTGGCCAGCCAGGCCAGCAGCGCCAGGCCTGAGGAGGTGGCGGTGGACAGCAGCATGCCGACGATATCGGTGGTTTTATCCAGTTGCCCCGAAAACGCGCTTTTCAGCTGATCAAACCGCCAGAAGCCTTCATTTAAACCCAGCTTGAGCTGAATCCATGGCAGAGCCTGATGCTGTGCCCAGTCGAGCATCTGCGGGATCAACTCGTACAGGCGCACCAGCTGCTTGCCCAGCATCGGCACCAATACCAGCAGCAGGATGGCCATGATCAGAGTGATCAAGGCAAAAACCACCACCACGCCCCAGGTCCGCGACAGCTTCCAGCGCTCCAGACGGTCGACCAGTGGGTCGCCCATATAGGCCAGCAGTACGCCGATCAGAAACGGCGAGAGAATCGGCGCCAGCAGGTACAGCAGGCCGCCTAGCAGCAACGCCGCGACTATCCATATCCAACGATGCGAATCGATCATGTCCAGCGCTCCCTATGCCAACGTTTTATCCAGAAAATCTTCAACCCTGCGAGGGCCGCTATATAAGAAAACCGCAGCTCGGTAGCTGCGGTTTTCAAGTCAGGGCACGGGTGCAATCGCCGCAGTCTACCAGCGAAACCTCAGTACATTGTCACGCGGCGCGGCCTGCGCCGCAGGCTCAGCGCCGGGGACAGGCGGCGTAATGGCCTGGCTGGCAGCAACCACTGGGGCTTCTGTCGGCACTTCCTGCAAACGTGCCAGGCCCAGTTGCGCACGCAGCTGCTCGGCATTGGCATTGACGGCAAAGGTCAGCGTGTCACCCTGAACCTTGCGCAATTGCGCTGCAAAGGGCTCAAGAATGCGCTGCAACTCGGCGTAGCGCGCCAGGTCGACGCCCTGCACTTCCACAGTAAGACCCGTGGTGGCGCCGGCCGCCACGATAAAACGTGGTGCCAGACGCTGATTGACCACCAACAGAATGGCGTCGGCCAACGCGGCTTGATCAGCGCCCTGCACACTGCCCTGCTCACGTTCATCGCCTAGCCACAGGCGCCATTCGGCCTGCCACTGGCCGTTTGCTTCGCGCGCTATAACGGCCAACAAGGCATCGGCGGCGTAACGCTCGGAGGCTTCACGCAGGGCGGCAGGGTCATTGGCCGTAAGGTTTTCCGGCACGGCCACCAACTGTTCGGCCAGATCGGCCAACGGCAGACGCAACGGCAGACCACGGTGCTGCGCCGCCTGATTGAGCGGCGCGGCAGCAGCCTGGCCATCACCGAGCAGACGGCTGCCGTCACTGGCATCACTCAACCACCACAGCAAAATGCTCGGACGATTCGCGCCCCACAGCGCCAGGCCCGCCTGACGCAGGCTGCGCTCGGTACTCAGCGGGTCAAAGTCAACCAGCAGTTGATCACCTTCATAGCCGTATTGGCTGACGATCTGTTGCGGGTCCTTGCGCAGCGCCGCCAATGCCGGGCTCTGCGCCGCATCGGCCTTGCCGGTCAGGCGCAACACCAGGGTATCCAGCGCGCGAGTCAGGGCGGCAGCGCGCTCTTCCGGCTGCTGGCTGCTGACCGCTTCGCGGACTTGGTACAGATCACTCACCGGCGCGGCCAGAACAGGCAGGCCGGACAGTGACAAACAGGCAAGAAGCAGGCGAGCGGTCAAACGCATGGATAGATTCTCGACGGACGGAAAGTGGCCCGCAGGCCGGATTAACAACAGTTGCGACCAACCCATGCCTCACAAGGCAGGCGGCGCAGGCTCAAGACTGCGAGTTTAGGTGCTGTTAAGGCGCACTCCCAAGCCCTTTTCAGCCGCAGACTGCCAACAGCAGTCGGATTTCGAGCTTAAACAGCCGTCCCAACAGCCGCAACCTTAGCGGGTGGCCGCTGCCGGGTAAGCCTGATAAAATCGCGCGCCTTCGCAGACCGCCGCCACAAGCGCCGGTGCCAATCCGAATTTCCCCTAAAGGCCTGGATCTATGAGCAAGCAACCCTCCATCAGCTACAAGGACGCAGGTGTAGATATCGACGCGGGCGAAGCCCTGGTCGAACGCATCAAAGGCGTGGCCAAGCGCACCGCGCGTCCGGAAGTCATGGGTGGGCTGGGCGGCTTCGGCGCGCTGTGCGAGATCCCGGCTGGCTACAAACAACCGGTGCTGGTCTCCGGCACCGACGGTGTGGGCACCAAGCTGCGTCTGGCGCTGAACCTGAACAAGCACGACAGCATTGGCCAGGACCTGGTCGCCATGTGCGTCAACGACTTGGTGGTATGCGGCGCCGAGCCGCTGTTCTTCCTCGACTACTACGCCACCGGCAAGCTCAATGTCGACGTCGCCGCCACCGTGGTCACCGGCATCGGCGCCGGCTGCGAACTGGCGGGCTGCTCCCTGGTTGGCGGTGAAACCGCGGAAATGCCCGGCATGTATGAAGGCGAAGACTACGACCTGGCCGGCTTCTGCGTCGGCGTGGTGGAAAAAGCCGAGATCATCGACGGCTCGAAAGTCGCCACCGGTGACGCGCTGATCGCCCTGCCGTCCTCCGGCCCGCACTCCAACGGCTACTCGCTGATCCGCAAGATCATCGAAGTGTCTGGCACCGAAATCGAAACCACCCAGGTCGACGGCAAGCCGCTGACCGACCTGCTGATGGCGCCGACTCGTATCTACGTCAAGCCGCTGCTCAAGCTGATCAAGGACACTGGCGCCGTCAAGGCCATGGCCCATATCACCGGTGGTGGCCTGCTCGACAATATCCCGCGCGTGCTGCCAAAAGGCGCCCAGGCCGTGGTCGACGTGGCCAGCTGGACGCGCCCGGCGGTATTCGACTGGCTGCAGGAAAAAGGCAATGTGGATGAGCACGAGATGCACCGCGTGCTCAACTGCGGCGTTGGCATGGTGATCTGCGTGGCGCAGGATCAGGTCGAGATCACCCTGCAAACCCTGAGCGCCGCTGGCGAGCAGCCATGGGTGATCGGCCAGATCGGCGTAGCGGCTGAAGGTGCTGCCCAGGTCGTACTGAACAACCTGAAACAGCATTAATGCCGACACAGTGCAATGTGGTGGTGCTGATCTCCGGCTCCGGCAGCAACCTACAGGCGCTGATCGACAGCATCGCCCATGACGGCAATCCGGCACGTATCAGCGCGGTGATCTGCAACCGCGCCGATGCCTATGGCCTGCAGCGTGCGCAAGGTGCCGGCATCGCCACTCAGGTGCTCGACCACAAGCAGTTCGACGGCCGCGAAGCCTTCGATGCCGCGCTGGTCGAAGCCATCGATGCGTATCAACCGCAGCTGGTGGTACTGGCTGGCTTTATGCGCATCCTCACGCCCGCCTTTGTGCGTCATTACGCCGGTCGCCTGCTGAATATCCATCCTTCGCTATTGCCCAAATACAAAGGCCTGCACACCCACCAACGGGCGCTGGACGCCGGTGACAGCGAGCATGGCTGCAGTGTGCACTTCGTCAGCGAGGAACTCGATGGCGGCCCCCTGGTCGTACAGGCAGTGGTACCAGTACAGTCGGATGACTCACCCACCAGCCTGGCGCAACGCGTACACAAGCAGGAACATGTGATTTACCCGCTAGCCGTACGCTGGTTTGCCGAGGGCCGTTTGCAGCTGACGGCGCACGGGGCCATGTTGGACGAGCAACTGCTACCGAGCACCGGACACCTTATCCGAACGTAATCAGGAGACACCATGGGTCGCGCCTTACTGTTCGCACTAACGCTTCTGAGCCTGCCGGCATTGGCCGTCGAGCTGAAGCCCTTTTCCGCCAGCTACACCGCCGACTGGAAGCAACTGCCCGTCAGCGGCAGCGCCGAACGCAGCCTGCAAGCCCTGGACAACGGCCTGTGGCAGCTCAACTTCGAAGCTTCCATGCTGGTCGCCAGCCTGACCGAACAAAGCACCCTGCGCGTGGATAAAGAAGTATTTCTGCCGCAGACCTACCTGTACGAGCGCAACGGCCTGGGCAAAGGCAAGAAGATCGAGCAGGAGTTCGACTGGGACGCCAAGCAGGTGATCGGCAGCGACCGCGGCGAGCCGGTGCGTCTGCCGCTAAACCGTGGCCTGCTGGACAAATCGACCTACCAACTGGCCCTGCAATACGACGTGGCCGCTGGCACCAAGAGCATGAGCTACCAGGTGGTCGACGGCGATGAAGTGGAAACCTATGACTTCCGCGTACTCGGCGAGGAAGTAGTGCGTACCCAGGCTGGCCTGATCGATGCAATCAAGGTCGAACGTGTGCGCGATCCGACCCAGAGCAGCCGCAAGACCATCCTCTGGTTCGCCAAGAATTGGGAATTCCTGCTGGTGCGCCTGCACCAGGTCGAGAAGGACGGCAAGGAATACCAGATCATGCTGAAGGAAGGCACCGTCGACGGCAAGGCCGTTGCAGGCCGCCAGGACTGAGTTAAACCGATGAAAAAAGCCGAGCTAAGTGCTCGGCTTTTTATTGGACTGTGTCAGCAAAACCAGGCTGAGCGGCGCTCAACCCAGGCAATCACCACATCAGATCATCGGGCACCTGATAGGCCGCATATGGATCATCGGCATCTGGTGCTTCGGTCGGGGTGTTGAGCAGCACCACGCGCTGGGCGTCGCGCTCCTGAATCTTTAGCGCCGCCTCGCGCGGGATCACTTCGTAGCCGCCGCCATGCCGGACGATGGCCAGCGAGCCGCTGCTGAGTTTGTTGCGCATCAGGGCGTTGACCGACAGGCGTTTGACCTTCTTGTCGTCGACGAAGTTGTAGTAATCCTCGGTGGTCAGCTTGGGCAGGCGCGACACTTCGATCAGCTGCTTGATCTGGGCGGCACGGGCCTTCTGCTCGATCTTGTCCTGCTGCTGACGGTTCAGCTCCTGGTCGCGGGCGGCCTTCTCGGCCATGGCCTGCTGAGCGGCGAGCTTCTGCGACTCGTCCTTCTCGATATGGCCTTTTTGCTCCAAACGCTGCTTCTTCTGTTTTTCCTTGCTGACCTGCTTGGCCTGCTTTTCGTTGACCAGCCCGGCTTTGAGCAACTGATCGCGTAGTGAGAGAGCCATAACCTACCTTTATCGAACAATAAATGGTGGCAAAGGCCACCGATAATCTCGCTAGCAACTGGGCGCTTGCTGCTTTTCCAGCTTCTTGGCTTCGCCCCAGAGCGCGTCCATTTCATCCAGGGGGCAATCTTCCATGCTGCGCCCCGCTTCGCGCAATGCCTGCTCGATAAAACGAAAGCGCCGCTCGAACTTGGCATTGGCCGCACGCAGGGCGGTTTCGGGGTCGACCTTGAGGTGCCGTGCCAGGTTGCCGACCACAAACAGCAGGTCGCCGATCTCCTCGCTAATCGCCTCGGGGTCGTTCTCGCTCATGGCTTCGAGCACTTCATCCAGCTCTTCGCGCACCTTGTCCAGCACCGGCAAGGCGTCCGGCCAGTCGAAGCCGACCTGGGCGGCGCGCTTCTGCAGCTTGATCGCCCGGCTTAGCGACGGCAGCGCCGTGGGCACATCATCGAGCAGGGAGAGTTGTTCAGGGGCGGCGGCCTTTTCGGCACGCTCCTCGGCCTTGATCTCTTCCCAGCGTTGTTTGACCGCCGCCTCGTCCAGCTTGGCCATGTCCACGGCGCCATACAGATCGCCATCGGGGAACACATGGGGATGGCGGCGAATCAGCTTGGTGGTGATGCCATCAACCACCTGGGCAAACTCGAAGCGCCCTTCTTCGCGGGCCAGCTGACTGTAATACACCACCTGAAACAGCAGATCGCCCAGCTCACCGGGCAGATGCTCGAAGTCGCCGCGCTCGATGGCATCGGCCACCTCGTAAGCCTCCTCAAGAGTGTGCGGCACGATGGTCGCGTAGCTCTGCTTAAGGTCCCAGGGGCAGCCGTGCTGCGGGTCACGCAGGCGGGCCATCAGGTGCAGCAGGTCGTCGAGTTGATACATAACAAATCCAGGTATTACGCATCCGTAGGATGGGTTGGCGGCGCGGAGTACGGATTACGCGGCGGTGATAAACCCGCGCGCCGCATAACCCATCGAGCCAATGATGGAGGATGCCCCCGACAGCATGGGTATCGCTACGCTCAACCCATCCTACGACACGCGGTGGCGGCGCGCCTCGATGATATTCGGCAGCTGGCTGATACGCCCCAGCAGCCGACCCAATGCATCCAGCCCAGGAATCTCCACGGTGATCGACATGGACGCGGTGTTGTCGTCCTTGTTCGAGCGGGTATTCACCGCCAGCACATTGAGCTTCTCGTTGAGCAGCACCTGGGTCACGTCACGCAGCAGGCCGGAACGGTCGTAAGCCTTGATGATGATTTCCACCGGGTAGGTCTGTACCGGCACCGGGCCCCAGTTGACCTGAATAATCCGCTCCGGCTCGCGACTAGCCAGCTGCAGCACCGAGGCGCAGTCCTGACGGTGGATACTCACCCCGCGCCCCTGGGTGATGTAGCCGACAATCGGATCGCCCGGCAGCGGCTGGCAACAGCCGGCCATCTGCGTCAACAGGTTGCCGACACCCTGAATCTGGATATCGCCGCGCTTGCCTGGCTTGAAGCCCAGGGCCTTGCGCGGAATCAGCTCCAGCTGCTCATTGACCCGATCCGGCTCGACCAACTGCTGCGCCAGGTTGACCAGCTGCGCCAGGCGCAGGTCGCCGGCGCCGAGGGAGGCGAACAGGTCCTCGCTGGTCTTCATATTGGCCTTCTCGGCCAGTTTGTCGAAGTCCACATGGGGCAGCGCCAGGCGCTGCAGCTCGCGTTCCAGCTGGGTCTTGCCAGCGGCGACGTTCTGGTCGCGGTCCTGCAGCTTGAACCAGTGGACGATCTTCGCCCGTGCCCGGCTGGTGGTGACATAACCGAGGTTGGAGTTCAGCCAGTCGCGGCTCGGCGTGCCGTGTTTGCTGGTGATGATTTCCACCTGCTCGCCGGTCTGCAGGCTGTAGTTGAGCGGTACGATGCGCCCGTTGATCTTCGCGCCCCGACAGTTGTGGCCGATCTCGGTGTGCACGCGGTAGGCAAAATCCAGCGGCGTGGCACCCTTGGGCAGGTCGATGGCGTGGCCGTCCGGGGTGAATACATAGACCCGGTCCGGTTCGATATCCACCCGCAATTGCTCGGCCAGGCCGCCGATATCGCCGAGTTCTTCGTGCCATTCGAGCACCTGACGCAGCCAGGAAATCTTCTCTTCGTAATGGTTGGAGCTGGCCTTGACGTCGGTGCCCTTGTAGCGCCAGTGCGCACACACGCCCAACTCGGCCTCCTCATGCATGGCCTGGGTGCGGATCTGCACTTCCAGCACCTTGCCTTCCGGGCCGAGCACGGCGGTGTGCAGCGAGCGGTAGCCGTTCTCCTTGGGGTTGGCGATATAGTCGTCGAACTCCTTGGGGATGTGCCGCCACAGGGTGTGCACGATACCCAGGGCGGTGTAGCAATCGCGCACTTCCGGCACCAGCACGCGCACCGCGCGCACATCGTAGATCTGGCTGAACTGCAGCCCCTTACGCTGCATTTTGCGCCAGATCGAATAGATGTGTTTGGCCCGCCCACTGATATCGGCCTTGACCCCGGTGGCCTCCAGCTCAGTGCGCAGCTGGCCCATCACTTCATTGATGTAGTGCTCACGGTCCAGGCGGCGCTCGTGCAGCAGCTTGGCGATTTGCTTGTACTGCTCGGGCTCCAGGTAGCGAAAGGACAGGTCTTCCAGCTCCCACTTGATATGGCCGATGCCCAGGCGGTGGGCCAGCGGCGCGTAGATGTCGAAGACTTCGCGGGCCACGCGCTGACGCTTCTCGTCATCGGCATGTTTGACCGCGCGAATGGCGCAGGTGCGTTCGGCCAGCTTGATCAGCGCCACGCGCACGTCATCGACCATGGCAATCAGCATCTTGCGCAGGTTTTCCACCTGCGCCTGGGAGCCGAGTACCAGGGAGTCGCGCGGGTTCATCGAGGCACTGATGGCGGCCATGCGCAGCACGCCCTCCACCAGCTTGGCCACCACCGGACCGAAGCGCTGATGCACCAGCGCCAGCGGCACCTTGCCTTCACGCACGCAGCGGTAGATCACGGCGGCGACCAGGGAGTCCTGATCGAGCTTGAGGTCGGCAAGAATTTCGGCGATTTCCAGACCTGAGCGGAAGCTCGACGCGCCCTCAGTCCATAGATTTTTCGCGGCATTGGCCTGCTGCTCCGCCTCGCGGGCAAACTCGCAGGCCTCGCGCAGGGCTGCGCGATCCAGTGCCGGATCGACATTCAGTACATGCCTGAGCCAGGCTTCAAGGTTGATGCTGCCGTCGTCATTGATCGGCTGATGCGCTCTGACCTGAACCATCTTGCTTACCTTCCATAGGCTGCTCCGCGGGGCAGCCGAACTGTCGACGGCCTTTTCAGGCCAGTCGGTTTAACCACCTAAGGCGCAACTCCTTCGCGCCCCTGCTGCTCCTAGATAAGGGCGGGGGCGGATAAAACCAAGCACCCCGCCGTCTTATTCAGGCGCGTTCAATCTACTGCCGGACAAACAGCGCCATCGCTTCGACGTGCGCGGTTTGCGGAAACATATCGAGGATACCGGCTCTTTCCAGCCGATAACCCTGCGCCTGCAACTCGGCGCTGTCGCGGGCCAGGGTCGTCGGGTTGCACGATACATACAGCACCCGTTTGGCGCCCAACGCGGTCATTTGCTTAACCACCTGCAACGCGCCATCACGCGGCGGGTCGAGCAGCACGGCGGCGAAACCGCCCTGTACCCAGCTCGCATCGGCCAGCGGCTGGGATAGGTCGGCCTGGTAAAAGTGCGCATTGCCCAGACCATTGCTGGCGGCATTCTCGGCGGCGCGCTCGACCATGCTGGCCACCCCTTCCACCGCCACCAATTCAGCCACCCGCTGGGCCAGCGGCAAGGCGAAATTGCCCAGACCACAGAACAGATCCAGCACCCGCTCAGCGGCCTGCGGCGCCAGCCAGTCCAGCGCCTGCGCGATCATCGCGTCATTCACCGGCTGGTTGACCTGGACAAAATCGCCGGGCCGATACGCCAGCTCGAGCTCGAACGCATCCAGGCGGTAACTCAGCGGCTGCGCCGGCTCAAACGGCTGCGGCTCGGTGCTGCCGTGCAGCCACAGCTGTGCATTTTGCGCCGTGCAGAACGCCTGCAAACGGGCCAAATCCGCCTCGCTCAATGCGGCGGTATGCCGTATCAGCACAGCACTGCTGCAGCCGCTGAACAACTCGACATGACCAATGGCCTGGGGTTTATCCAGCTCACGCAACACCTGCGGTAACGCGCGCAGGATCGGCTGCAAGGGCTGTACCAGCACCGGGCAATCGCTGATGGCGATAATGTCCTGACTCGCCGCAGCGCGAAAGCCAACGTCCAGGCGCTTGGCCTTGTTGTCCCAGCGCACGGCAATCCGCGCGCGGCGGCGATAGCCCAGTTCCGGGCCGACCAGCGGTGCGGCCCATTGCTGCGGTTCAAGGCCTGCCAGGCGGCTGAGCTGCTCGGCGAGCATGCGCTGTTTCAGGGCAAGCTGATCGGCATGGGGCATATGCTGCAGGCTGCAGCCGCCACACACCTTGGCATGCACGCAGGCCTCGTCACGCCGTTCAGGGCTGGCCGTGAGAATCCGCTCGACCCGCGCCTCGACCACCTTGCCATGGGCACCCAGCACCCGCGCCTCGATCTGCTCGCCGGCCAGGGCGCCGCTGACAAACCAGGTACGCCCTTCGCTAAAGCCGATGCCGCGACCATCATTGGCCAGACGCTCGATGGCCAGCTTGTGCTTCTTGCCCACCGGCACCTGGGTTGCACGGGAACCACCGCTGGGCTGAAAGCGCAGACCGCCGTCTTTCTTGGCCATCAGTTGCTCTGGCCATCAGTGCTCGGGGCGTCGTAAACGCCACTGGACAGGTAACGGTCGCCACGGTCGCAGATGATCGCCACCAGCACCGCGTTCTCCACCTCCTGGGACAGGCGCAGCATCGCCGCCACCGAACCGCCGGAAGACACCCCGCAGAAGATGCCTTCTTCACGGGCCAGGCGGCGCATGACGTCTTCGGCTTCCTGCTGGCTCATATCGATAATGCGATCGACCCGCTCGGCCTGATAGATCTTCGGCAGGTACTCCTGCGGCCAGCGGCGGATACCCGGAATCGCCGAACCTTCCATCGGCTGCAGGCCGATGATCTGCACCTCGGGATTCTGCTCTTTCAGGAAACGCGACACGCCCATGATGGTGCCGGTGGTGCCCATCGAACTGATGAAGTGGGTGATCTGCCCGCCCGTCTGCTGCCAAATTTCCGGGCCGGTGCTGCTGTAGTGGGCAATCGGGTTGTCGCTATTGGCGAACTGGTCGAGCACCTTGCCCTTACCGTCGGCCTGCATCTGCAGAGCCAGGTCGCGCGCCTCTTCCATGCCGCCGACCAGAATCAGTTGCGCGCCATAAGCAGTCATCGCCGCCTTGCGCTCGGCGGTGGAGTTGTCCGGCATGATCAGCACCATGCGGTAACCCTTGATCGCCGCCGCCATCGCCAGGGCGATGCCGGTGTTGCCACTGGTGGCCTCGATCAACACGTCGCCGGGCTGGATGTCGCCGCGCTGCTCGGCGCGGGTGATCATCGACAACGCCGGGCGGTCCTTTACCGAACCCGCCGGGTTGTTGCCTTCCAGCTTCAGCAGCAAGGTGTTGCTGGTGTTACCCGGCAGGCGCTGCAAACGCACCAGCGGGGTGTTGCCGACGCAATCGGCGATGGTTGGGTAATGCGGGCTCATGGCGAACGAAATAATCCAAAAGCAAAGAAGGCCCTCATGATAACGGCAAACCTCGCTGGGCCATATAACCGACCCACTGTGGGCAACAGCATTTGCCATAAGAACGGGCGCAACCGCTAAACTGCTCGGATCAATACAGGAGGCCGCGCGTGTTAAAGGATTTAGGCATCAAAGGCCGTGTGCTCATACTCACGCTGCTGCCCACCAGCCTGTTGGCGCTGGTGTTGGGCGGTTATTTCACCTGGGTGCAACTGTCCAGCTTGCAGGGGCAACTGCTGCAGCGCGGACAGATGATCATCGAACAGCTTGCACCGCTGGCCGCTCCGGCCCTGCATGCCGGCGACAGCGAGGTGCTGCAGCGCATTGCCACCCAGGCACTTGAGCAGCCGGACGTGCGTGCCGTGAGTTTCCTCACCGCCGAACGCAGCACCCTGGCCCACGCCGGACCGAGCATGTTCAGCCCACCACCATCAATGGGCGGGCCGCAACCCGCGCAGAACAGCAATCAACAGGCCACGCGCTTTCTTTTACCGGTGTATCAGCAACACCTGAGCCTGACTGGCAAGGCCGCCCCTGAACCCGGTACGCGGCTGCTCGGCTGGGTCGAACTGGAGCTGTCACACCACAGCACCCTGCTCAGCGGCTACCGCAGCCTGCTGGCCAGCCTGCTGCTGATTGCCACCGGGCTGATGGTCACCGCCCTGCTCGCCGTGCGCATGAGTCGCACCATCAACGACCCGCTACGGCAGATCAAACACAGCGTTGCCCAGCTCAAAGACGGCCACCTGGAAACCCGCTTACCGCCGCTGGGCAGCCACGAGTTGGACGAGCTGGCCTCGGGCATCAACCGCATGGCCGAGTCGCTGCAGAACGCCCAGGAAGAACTGCAACACAGCGTCGACCAGGCCACCGAAGACGTGCGGCAAAACCTGGAAACCATCGAAATCCAGAACATCGAGCTGGACTTCGCCCGCCGCGAAGCACTCGAGGCCAGCCGGATCAAATCCGAATTCCTCGCCAATATGAGCCACGAGATCCGTACCCCACTCAACGGCATCCTCGGCTTCACCAACCTGCTGCAGAAAAGCGAGCTGACTCCGCGCCAGCAGGATTACCTGGGCACCATCGAGAAATCTGCTGACAGCCTGCTGGCGATCATCAACGAGATTCTCGATTTCTCGAAGATCGAAGCCGGCAAGCTGGTGCTGGAAAATATCCCGTTCAACCTGCGCGACCTGCTGCAGGACACCCTGACCATCCTCGCTCCCGCCGCCCACGCCAAACAGCTGGAGCTGCTCAGCCTGGTCTACCGCGACACGCCACTGTCACTGATCGGCGACCCGCTGCGGCTCAAGCAGGTGCTGACCAACCTGGTGAGTAACGCGATCAAGTTCACCCGCGCCGGCAGCATCGTTGTCCGCGCGATGCTCGAAGACGAAAGCGCCGACCGCGCGCAGCTGCGCATCAGCGTGCAGGACACCGGCATCGGCCTGTCCGATGAAGACCTGCGCGAACTGTTCCAGGCCTTTAGCCAGGCCGACAACTCGCTGAGTCGCCAGGCCGGCGGCACCGGTCTGGGCCTGGTAATTTCCAAGCGTCTGATCGAACAGATGGGCGGCGAGATTGGTGTCGACAGCACGCCCGCAGAAGGCTCGGAATTCTGGATCACCCTAAGCCTGCCCAAGGCCCGCGACGATGCCGAAGACCTGCCGCGCCCACCGCTGCTCGGTCGCCGCGCGGCTGCCCTGGAACACCACGACCTGGCCCGCCAGGCTTTACAGCATCAACTGGAAGACTGCGGCCTGCAGGTCAGTGGTTTTGACAACCTCGACAGCCTGCTCGCCGCCGTGGCCGAGGCGCGACATAGCGCCCAGCCGATTGAACTGGCGGTGCTCGGCGTCAGCACCCAGACCCTGCCGCCGGAGCGCCTCGATCAGTGCATCTGGGAACTCGAACGCCTGTCCTGCAAAACCCTGCTGCTGTGCCCCACCACCGAGCAGTCGCTGTACCACCGCCTGCTACCGGATGCGTACAGCCAGCTACAAGCCAAGCCGGCCTGCACGCGCAAGCTGCAGCGCGGCCTGGCCGAGCTGGTCAGCCCAAGGCAGAGCCGCACAGAAAACCCACAAAGTGCACCGAGCCGGCCACCGTTGATCCTCTGCGTCGATGACAACCCGGCCAACCTGCTGCTGGTACAAACCCTGCTGGAGGATATGGGCGCACAGGTGAGCATCGCCAGCAGCGGCTATGAAGCCGTGGAAAAAGCCGCCGAGCAGTCGTTCGACCTGATTTTTATGGACGTGCAGATGCCCGGCATGGACGGCCGCCAGGCCACCGAGACGATTCGCCAGCAGGAAAACGAACGCGGCCGGGGCCCGGTGCCGATTGTCGCGCTGACTGCCCACGCCCTGGCCAACGAAAAACGCGCCCTGCTGCAAAGCGGCATGGACGACTACCTGAGCAAACCGATCAGCGAGCGCCAGCTGGCCCAGGTGGTACTCAAGTGGACTGGCCTGGCCCTGCGTAACCAGAGCAGCGAGCACACCGGCATCAGCGCTGCACATAACAACCTCAGTGTGCTGGATGCCGATGAAGGCCTGCGCCTGGCCGCCGGCAAGGCAGACCTGGCCGCCGATATGCTGAGCATGCTGCTGGCCGGCCTGCCCGGTGACCGTCAGGCCATTCGCCAGGCGCGTGACAGTGGCGAGCGCAACAGCCTGATCGAACGTGTACACCGCCTGCACGGCGCTACCCGTTACTGCGGCGTACCGCAGCTGCGCGCCGCCTGCCAGCGCAGCGAGACCCTACTAAAACAGAACGACCCCGCCGCCCAGTACGCCCTGGATGAGCTGGACGCTGCCATCGAGCGACTGGCGCGGCACGCCCAGGTCAGCGTCTGAACCGCTTGGCGGGCGTAGCCTGAGAGCAGCGCGTGATAGCATTTGTGCACATTTGGAGGATTCATGGCTGAACACGACTTTCGCTACAACCTGCTCAACCCCGAGCACACCCTGATTGAATGCCGCGCCCTTGCGCCCGGCCGTTACCAGGTCACCGGCAATGGCGGCTCGATCCAGAGTGGCGACACCCTGCTGGTCACCCTCAAAGGCAGCCGCGAACTGTCCATGCGCCTGCAGGCCGACAAGGTTCGCCACCTGATCAACCCGCGCGGCCAGTGGGTGGCTGTGGCCACCGGCCCGGCGTTCAAGGAACTGGCGGTCTTCAATTGGCAGGTCAACTGCGACAGCTGCAACGCGCAGCTGGATTTTGAGTTCGCCGTCGACGCCGCCCTCGGCAAAAAAGCCCAGGCACCGGCCGCCGAGGCGCGGATCAAGGAACTGGGCTGGCAATCAAAGAACGCCAAGCACCTGTGCCCGAAATGCAGCACCTAAGCCGCGTCCAAGGAGGCGATATGAACCCTGTACTGACCTTGGGTCTGCTAGCCGCCGGCCTCACAGGCTGCGCCACATCCGCACCGCAGCTGGAAACCGGGCACACCTACCAGGTCGAATGGATCGGCGCACACCCGCTGATCGACAGCAGCCACCTGACCATTACCCTCGGTGATGATGGCCGCGCCTATGGCAACGCCGGCTGCAACCACTGGTTTGCCGGGTACACCCTAGAGGGTGACACACTCAGCTTCAGCGCCGCGGGCAGCACCCGCAAGATCTGTGCAGCGGCGCTGATGGAGCAGGAAGCGCGCTTTCTCGACAGCCTGAGCAAGGTGCAGCGCTGGGATTTCTCCGCCACCGAGCAGTTGCAGCTGTGGCCCGCCGAAGGCAAGCCACTGCGCCTATGGCCAGAACGTTGAGCGCACCAACCCGCTCTGTCGCCAACAACCAAGACTGGGGCTGATTCAGCCTGACTTCGCGCACCTTACTCACGCCCCCACGCCTGCCATGTGGCGCGGCACCTTGCACGGCTCTTTAAACACCGCCGCGCACGACGCCACACATAACAGCTCCAGAGCCAAGAAAAACGCCCTGCAAAAGCTGGCCTTTGCAGGGCGTCTAGAGTGAACGTCTGATTAGCCCGCTTTGGCGGGCTCAATTGTTTACCGCAGGTATCAGGCGGACAGCTCGACCAGCAGCTTGTTCAGCCGCTGTACGTAAGCAGCCGGGTCCTTCAGGTTGTCGCCCGCGGCCAGGGCAGCCTGATCGAAGAGGATATGGCTGAGGTCGGCGAAACGGTCTTCGTCGGCCTCACCATCGAGCTTCTCGATCAGCGGATGGCTTGGATTGAACTCGAAGATCGGCTTGGACTCCGGTACCTTCTGCCCGCTGGCTTCGAGGATCTGGCGCATCTGCAGCCCCAGGTCCTGCTCACCAATGGCCAGGATCGCCGGCGAGTCGGTCAGGCGATGGGAGACACGCACCTCGGCAACCTGCTCACCCAGTGCGGTTTTCAGGCGCTCGACCAGGCCTTCTTTAGCCTTGGCGACTTCCTCCTGGGCTTTCTTATCTTCTTCCGAATCCAGCTTGCCGAGGTCCAGATCGCCACGGGCCACGTCGACAAAATGCTTGCCGTCGAACTCGGTCAGGTAACTCATCAGCCACTCATCGATACGGTCGGTGAGCAGCAGCACTTCGATGCCTTTCTTGCGGAACACTTCCAGGTGCGGGCTGTTCTTCACCTGCGCGTAGGATTCGCCAGTCAGGTAGTAAACCTTGTCCTGACCTTCGGCCATACGCGCGATGTACTCGCCCAGGCCAACGCTTTGCTCGCCACCCTCGGTGCGGGTGGAGGCAAAGCGCAGCAGGCCGGCGATCTTCTCCTTGTTGGCGAAGTCTTCCGCCGGGCCTTCCTTGAGTACCTGGCCGAAGTTCTTCCAGAAGCTCTGGTATTGCTCGGGCTCGTTCTTCGCCAGTTTTTCCAGCATGTCGAGTACGCGCTTGGTCAGCGCCGACTTCATCGAATCGATGATCGGGTCTTTCTGCAGGATCTCGCGGGAGACGTTCAGCGACAGGTCGTTGGAGTCGACCACGCCCTTGATAAAGCGCAGATACAGCGGCAGGAAGGACTCGGCCTGGTCCATGACGAACACGCGCTGCACATAGAGTTTCAGGCCACGCGGTGCTTCACGCTGATACAGATCAAACGGTGCACGGGCCGGGGTGTAGAGCAAGGAGGTGTATTCCAGCTTGCCTTCGACCTTGTTGTGGCTCCAGCTCAGCGGGTTCTCGAAATCGTGACCGATGTGCTTGTAGAACTCCTGGTATTCCTCGTCCTTGATCTCGGTACGCGGACGGGTCCACAGGGCGCTGGCACGGTTGACGGTTTCCCACTCGGGCTCGGCCGGCTTGTCCTTCTCCTCGCCATGGAACTCTTTCGGCAGCTCGATCGGCAGAGCGATATGGTCGGAGTATTTCTTGATGATATTGCGCAGACGCCAGCCATCGGCGAACTCGTCTTCACCGCTCTTCAGGTGCAGGACGATACGGGTACCGCGCTCGGCCTTTTCAACGGTGGCGACTTCGAACTCGCCCTCGCCCTTGCTCGACCAGTGCACGCCTTCGCTGGCCGGGCTACCGGCGCGGCGGCTGTATACATCAACCTTGTCGGCGACGATAAAGGCCGAGTAGAAGCCCACGCCGAACTGACCGATCAGGTGCGAATCCTTCTTCTGGTCGCCAGACAGGTGCTTGAGGAAGTCGGCGGTGCCGGACTTGGCGATGGTGCCCAGGTGGGTGAGCGCCTCTTCACGGCTCATGCCGGTGCCGTTGTCTTCGAGGGTGACGGTCTTGGCGTCCTTGTCGAAGCTGACGCGAATTTTCAGCTCAGCGCCGCCTTCGAGCAATTCGGGCTTGGCCAGCGCTTCGAAACGCAGCTTATCGGTGGCATCCGATGCGTTGGAAATCAGCTCGCGCAGGAAGATTTCCTTGTTCGAATACAGCGAATGGATCATCAGGTGCAGCAGCTGCTTCACCTCGGTCTGGAAGCCCAGGGTTTCTTTTTGAGTTTCCACACTCATGCTCTCTTACTCCACGTTGTTGACGAAGCCGCAGCGCGGCGGATGTCCTACAGGTGGGGGCATGTTGTGGGATTTCAAGTGCTTGGCTGCAGCTTGCCTCAGGGCTCAAGCAACTCGATACGGACAATCTCTTCCGGCAGCAGGCTGTAGCTGACTTCGCCCTGCCCGCTCATGCGCTGACGCAGGATGATCCGGCCGTCCTGATCGACCCCCTGGAAACGCCCTTCGGCACTGTTACCGCGCTCGGTGGTCGCGCGCATGCTGAGGTTTGCATAGCGGTTGGGGCTGCGCAGCAAGCCGTCGAGACTGAAGCGCACACGCCGATCCAGAGGCCGGCTGACTCGCTCGGGAGCGACCGCCGCCACTGCCGCCGGCTTGGCCTCGGCAACAGGCGGTGCAACTGCGCTAGGCAATGGCGGAAAACTATCGGCCGCTACCTGCCAGCCACGCTTGTCCTGCTTCTGCAGCAGGATCGGCAACTGCTGCAACTCACCATTGATCCGCGCCTGGACGTTCAGATCAATGCTCTGCAAGGGGAAGTTCAGGTTGCCGATGGGCTGCAGCTCCACCCGGCGCGTGGCAAAGCGGCGTTCTAAGTAGTCCTGAATGACATGGCTGACGGTATCGACCGAGTCGAACTGACGATCGACTTTACCGCCCTTGTAGCGCAGACCGTTGCGAAACAGCTCAAGCTTGCCGCTCAGGGTGGTCTTGAATTGCGCAGGCAGCACCAGATGGAAATCCCCGGCCAGCTTGTTCGGCGCCAGCGGCTGCAAATCCAGGTGCAGGGTGTAACCACGGCTCAAACGCCGCGCTTCGGGCAATTCCTGCTCCGGCAATAACCAGCTGATTTCCACTTCCGGCAGTGTGCCTTCATCGGCAGGCAGCACATCGATCCGCACCGGGCCCTTGTCGACTTTCGGCAGACGAATCACCAACTCGCTCTGGGCAAAAAAATCCTGCCCCTCACGCAAGCTCAGCACGCCATCGAGCAACTCAGCCTGCTGCGGCGCGAATGGTCGGCCATTGAGCTCACCGCGCAGATCAATGGCCAGCTCGGCGGGTACCTGCACCTCGGGCTTGAGCCACTTGAGGCTGAGGATGGCCTCCAGGCGCTGCGCATCATGGCTGGCCAGCAAGGTCAGGCCGACCACCAGCGGAATAATCCCTAAACCGGCCAACGCCAGGGCTGGCCGCGCCGAACGCCAATGGCGCAACACATACAGCAGGGTGAACGGCGGCAGAAAACTGGCCCAGCCCCACAGCAGGCCGGTCGCAAAGGAGCGCATCACCAGCCAGACCAACCCGGCGAGGATCAGCAGCAAGCCACCCAGAATCAGCAGCGCATCCATTCAGAATTCCTTCGCGATAATAAAAGCAGTGGTGATCGATAGCCCGCGCTCAGGGCTCATCGACCTTAAAATGCGCCCGCGCCGTAGCAATTGGCTCGGTCTGGTTGGTTTGCCAGGCGGTGATGGCCACGTTGGCGACTCGACGGCCCTGGCGCCACACCTGGCATTGCACGAAGGTGTCACGATAATGGCCGGCGCGCAGGTAATCTATCGAGAAGTCGATGATTTTCGGCAAATGTGGAATACCCATAAACATCAGCAAATGCAGCATCGCCGAATGTTCCATAAAGCCGGCAATCACCCCGCCGTGTAGCGCGGGCAAGGTTGGATTACCGATATTGTCCTGGTTGGCCGGCAGGCGAAACACCATGTCATCGCCCAGACGCAGGCACTCGATACCGAGCAGCTTGGCGTAGGGAATCAGGCTGATCAGTGAGTCGTAGTTATTCTGCTCGTGGGCTTCACGCACCAACTGGTTGAGATTCAGCGTACTCATTGGCCAGCTCCCTTGGCAGTACGTTGCAGATCGGCGGGTTTACCCATGCGCATAAAGGCACCGACCACATGGGCAATCGGCTCATCGGGGTTGTCCTGATAGGCGTAACCGCGGGTAAAGATGATGTTCTCGGTCACCCGGTAGCACTCGGCGAAACCAAATACATCCTTGTTCGGTTCGGCCGGGCGCATGTAATCGATGCGCAGGTCGAGGGTTGGGCAGATTTCGAACTCAGGCAGCACACACACGGTGGAAATGCCGCAGGTGGTGTCCATCAGCGTGGTGATGGCCCCCCCGTGAATCACCCCGGTTTCCGGGTTGCCGACAATCTGCGGGCTGTAGGGCAAACGCAGGATCAAGCCCTGCGCATCGGCGCTGTGCACACTGATGCCGAGCACCTGGCAATGGCGTAATACCGATAGAAAACGCTGCGCCCGCTCAACAATAGGGGAATCGCTCATGACTTCAGACTCAGGACAGCTGTACAAAGGGTGAGCATGATACCCGCTGGCAGAAAGCACGGCATCACAGAGGCCGCCTGATGATGAGAACTACGGGGCAAGGACTCGGGAACTTCGCTGAAGCCGAGTTGTTTAATGGCTATGCCCGGGCGACCAGGCATTGATTACTACATTACAAGGAGTATTAACTGTGCAAAAGCCATTCACCTATGCCCTGCTTCTCGCCGCCGCGCTCGGCCTGGCAGCTTGCGAGAAAACCCCGGAAGACAAACTAGAGTCAGCCAAGGAGTCCGCTGCTGAAGCCATCGAATCCATGGGTGATGCCGCTAAAGAGACCGGCGAAGCCATCGAGCAGAAAGCCAATGAAGTGATGGGCACCGAGCCAACCGCTGGCGAGAAAATCGAAGAAGCTGCCGATGACGCAGCTGACGCCATCAGCGAAGCTGGCGATGAAGCCAAAGACGCTGTTGACGGCCAGTAAGCCTTCCAGCTGAAACAACCAGGCCCGTTTAATCCGAGGGTATGAAAAGCCTCTGAACTCAGGCACTGCATAACGAACGCCCCGATTAATTCGGGGCGTTTACGTTGTAGCTGGCTACAAACAGCGCGCCTTGCGCTCATATTTACCCCCTCTGCGCCACGCACCCGGCCCATAACAGGTGCTCACAACACCTAATGGCTGCCTAGCTTTTGGGGGCTGAAGACCGCAACGCTACGCCGGCTCTGGACCAATCGGGAAAAACTCCCCGCTGCTCCACACCCCCAGCCAGCTCTTGCCATCGATCTCGCGCGGCACCGCCAGGTCGACCAGCTGATAAAACACATTACGGTGAATCAGCGCCTCAAGATTGCTGCGCACATGCACATAGGGTGCGGGCTCCCCAGTCAGGGCGTCCAACTCGATCCGCAGTGGGTGCTCGGCACCAGCCACCACCTGATCCTCGACATTGGTGACAAAACGCAGCACCTGCGCCTCGCCCTCACCGTCCACGTGCAGGCAGACCGCCACGAACGGCGCATCATCCACCTGAATGCCGACCATCTCCACCGGTGTCACCAGCACATACTTGTCGCCGTCACGGCGGATGATGGTGGAGAACAGTTTGACCATCGGTTTGCGGCCAATCGGCGTACCCAGGTAGTACCAGGTGCCGTCGCGGGCGATACGCATGTCGATATCACCGCAGAACGTCGGGTTCCACAGGTGCACCGGGGGCAAGCCCTTGCCCTCGCCTTTGGGTATTTGCGCCAGCAGGTCGCCGGCCTTGCCTGTATCCGTCATCACTTAATGCCCCAAGCCCAACAAACGCCGCGCGTAATCCTGCAGCGCCGGACCGATCAGATCCTCAGGCTTGGCATCATAAAGCGTCAGGAAGCCTCCGCGACTACGAATGCGCGTGGTATCGACCAAATAGCGGGTGTTGGTTTCGATCAGCATCAACTGAATCACCCCGCGATCGGTACCGAGACGGTCCAGCGCTTCCTGATCTTCCCACTCCTCCACCGTGCCGATGCGGTCATCGGCATAGGCAAAGCGGCTGTACAGCAGGTAATGCGCTCCGGCTTCCCGAGCAGCAGTGAGAGACTCCTCCAGCCCAAGCGGCGCCTTGGCACGACGCACCATGGGAAAATATTCGATAAAGCCTTTGTAGGCCTCTTCGGCCACCACGTTGGGCCGCGGATAGGCTGAGCCCGGCGGCACAAAATGGCCCTGGGCAATATAGATAAACGAATCAGCCTGTAAGCGCCAAGGGCTGGCGCGGCGCATCTGGCTATGGTCGAGCACGCCGACATCGCGCAATTGATAAATCGCTTGATCCGCCAGATCACTGGCCTTCATGCAACCACTCAGCAGCAGCACAGCCACTGTCAGCAACAGACTACGCATCACGTTTCTCCCGCAGCCGGTGACAAAAAACCGGCGGATAGCGCCTAGATGCAGATTCCACGCCAGCGCGCCGCATCACAAGCCGCGCTGCCACTCCTGACGCAACCGCGCCTGTTGCGGCTGCTCGATGGCCTGCCGCACCTGGGCCAGCAGACGTGGCTTGTCGGCCCCCAGAATGCCCTTGAGCACCAGGTAGTTGGAGGCATGGTCGCTGCGGAACACCGTGTCGCGCAGCTCAAGGGCGCTCAGCAAACGCTCGACCTCGACAAACAGCTGCTGTTGGTTGAGTGGTTGGAAATCGACAAAGCCTTCGCGAAAGCGCGCTTCACCCTGGGGAAAACTCACCACCAGGGTCGAGAGAAACTCCGGCTGCGCCTCATTCATCAGCCGCGCCGAATTGTCCGCGTGCTGCTCACTCAAGGTTGTGCCACCCAGGCCATTGAGGATCATCACCGAGCGGCTGATGCCGGCCTGGCCGAGCTTGTCCAACGCGCTCAAGCTGGACTCATAAGTTTCGCCCTTGTTGACCCGCGCCAGCACCTCGTCATCACCCGACTCGCAGCCGACATAGGCCATGCGCAACCCCGCATCGGCCAGCTCCTTGAGCTCCTCCACCGACTTCTTGCGCAGGTTGCGCGGCAGGCAGTAGCTCGACACCCGCTTAACTTCCGGCATATGCGTACGTATCGCCTGCAGAATGCTCAGCAGCCGCCGCGTCGGCAGCACCAGGGCATCGCCATCGGCAAGAAACACCCGCTGCACAATCATCCGCTCGCCGCTCAGGCGAATCTCTTCGAGCACCTGCGCCTCATCGCGGGCGCGGAATTTCTTCTGCTCCTGAGTGTACATTTCGCAGAAGCCACAATGGTTCCAGGAGCAGCCATTGGTCACCGGCAGAATCAGCGAATGGGCTTCGCTGGGCGGACGGAATACGGGCTCGATATAACTGATGGGGAAATCGTGCATGCTCTTCACTCAAGGCAGACGGCAGCCTTAGCCGCCAATAATCTTCATCACCGTCGCGCCGCCGGAGAATGCCACATCCTGCTTGTCGCCCAGCGCCTTGATCAGCAGCCCCTGCAGCGCAGGTAACGCCTGGTGGCGCGGTTTGTCGAGCAGGTCGCCGATGTAGTGGCGGTTGCTCGATGACAGGCAGCCATGCAGCCAGCCGGTCGAGGACAGGCGCAGGCGCGAGCAGGTGCGGCAGAACGGCACGCTTTCATTGGCGATCACGCCGAAGTGGCCCACGTCAGGAATGGCGAAACGCAGTGCGGTGGCATCCAGCGCAGCGTGAGCCTGGACATAGTCGTAGCGGCTGCCGATCAGCTCCAGCAGCTCGGGCATGCCGATAAACTGACGCTGGAAGCCGTTGCCATCGCGGGCCAGATGGCCCATGCGCATCAGCTCGATAAAGCGCAGCTCGAAGCCATTGGCCAGGCAGTAGTCGAGCAGTGGCAGCACCTGATCGAGGTTTTGCCCGCGCAGCGGCACCATATTGACCTTGATCTGCAGGCCCGCCGCCCGCGCCTGCTGCAGGCCATCGAGCACGGCGGCCAGGTCGCCGCCACGGGCAATAGTGCGGAATGCCGCAGCGTCGAGGGTATCCAGGGAAATATTCAAGCGGCGGATGCCGCATTCCAGCAGCAGTGGCAGTTTGCGCGCCAGCAACTGGCCATTGCTGGTCAGGCTGATATCGGCCAAGCCGAGCTGGCTGACGCCGCGCAAAAAAGCGTCGAGCTTGGGGCTGACCAGCGGCTCGCCACCGGTGATGCGCAGCCGTTCGATGCCGGCGGCTTCGATCAGGTAGGCCACGCCACGCAGCATGGCATCGGCGGATAACTCATCCTGCGCGGCCACCAGGCGTTTGCCGTCCGGCACACAGTAGGTGCAGGCATAGTTGCAGGCGGAAGTCAGGCTGATACGCAGGTTACGAAAGCGTCTGCCCTGGCGGTCAACGATCATGCACGGCTCCAGCAAAGGTAAGCGCCGAGTATAGGGGCGCCGCCAGCCCAGCAGAGTGCTTATCCACGCGCTGAATACCTCAGCTAGCCGGGGTGTCGCCCTCACGCTTGCGCTTGTTACCCATGCGCACGCCGATGTCCATAAGGAACTGGAAGAAGCCTTCCTGATCTTCCAGCACATTGCTCCAGAACGGCGAGTGATACAGCGCCACGGCGCCGTGCACCAGGGCCCAGGCGGCGCAGTAATGGAAATACGGCGGCACGTCTTCCAGCTTGCCCTCGGCGATACGGCCCTTGATCAGCTGGGTCAGGCGCTCGAAGTTGGAGGCGCGAATCTTGTGCAGCTGCTCGACCATCTCCGGCACTTGATTGCCCTTGACCACCTTCTCTTCCAGGCGATCAAACAGGCGGTAGCGCTGCGGGTCGCGCATGCGAAACTCGAAGTAGGCGCGCGACAGCGCTTCCTTGTCACGGTCGACGTCGGCCGAGTGCAGCAACTCGTTGAGATCGCGCTCATAATCAAGCATCAGGCGCAGGTAAATCTCCGCCTTGGATTTAAAGTGTTTGTAGATGGTGCCTTTGCCAATACCAACCGTGTCGGCAATCATTTCCACAGTCACGCTGTCTTCACCCTGGTCGAGGAAGAGCTTCAGTGCTGTGTCGAGAATTTCCTGTTCGCGGCGGCGAAACTCACGGACCTTGCGGGGTTCTTTATGCATAAAAGGACTACGGGGTCAAAAAAACGAAGGCGCGTATTATGCCTAACTAACGGCAAATTGCACGGATCATCCGACCATGTACGCAGTTCATGACGAGTTTCCGCAACTTCCCGGTCTGCGCTATCTGAACCACGCAGCCGTTTCGCCCTGGCCACAACGGGCCGTCGATGCGGTCAGCCGCTTTGCCAGCGAGAACGCACAAACCGGCGCGCGCGACTACGCAACCTGGCTGCAGATCGAGCGCCGCCTGCGCGAGCGTCTGCAGCGCCTGCTCAACGCGCCCAGCTGCGGCGATATCGCCCTGGTGAAGAACACCTCCGAGGCGTTGTCCTTTGTCGCCTTCGGCCTGGACTGGCGGGCCGGTGATCAGGTGGTAATCAGCGACGAAGAATTCCCTTCCAACCGGATTGTCTGGGAAGCGCTCGCGCCTCTGGGCGTTGAGGTGGTGCAGGTCAACCTGCACAGCGGTAATGCCGAAGCCGCCCTGCTGGCCGCTTGCGGCCCACGAACCCGACTGATGGCAATCAGCGCTATACAATATGCCAGCGGCCTGCGTCTGGAACTGCCGCGCCTGGGCCAGGGCTGCCAAACACGCGGCGTGCTGCTGTGCATCGATGCCATCCAGCAACTCGGCGCCCTGCCCTTCGACGTGCAGACCAGCCAATGCGCCTTTGCCATGGCCGACGGGCATAAATGGCTGCTCGGCCCGGAAGGCCTCGGCGTGTTCTATTGCCGCAGCGACCTGCGCGCCCAGCTCAAACTGCATGAATACGGCTGGCATATGCTCGAACATGCCGGCGACTACCAGCGCAGCACCTGGGAGCCCGCCCGCAGCGCCCGGCGTTTTGAATGCGGCAGCCCGAATATGCTCGGCGCCATGGCCCTGGAGGCCAGCCTGTCGCTGCTCGAAGAGGTGGGCATGACCGAGGTCGAACGTGCCTTGCAGGAGCGCATGCAATGGCTGCTCGATGGCCTGCTGCGAATTCCGCATAGCCACCTGCATAGCCCGCTGAACCCGCAGCGACGCGGCGGCATCCTCACCTTTAGCCTCGATGGCTGGGATAACCAGGCCCTGTATCAATGCCTACGCGACGAACAGGTGATCTGCGCGCAACGCGGTGCAGGCATCCGCCTGTCGCCACATTTCTACACCAACGCCAGAGTTATTGAAGATACGCTGGCGCTGCTACAGCAGCTGGCCACTGCTTGAGGACTCAGCAGCACGGTGCGTATTCCAAATCCGTTTAAGAATGCCGGTAAATGGCCTGGACGTTCGGCAATCTTCACCAATACTGATGGGTACTGGTGTGCGGCGTATCCCCCAAGCGCCCCGCCAGGCAAGGTACCGTGGACCGCGTACCTTGATTTACTCCTAATGGTCTTAACCCGGTCTCATCCCCCAGAGCCCGGGTTTTTTTTATGTCCGCCATCCATGGCGGCCACCCTTCGGGCCGTCGCTACGCGACGTTAAAAATTGCTCCAGGCAATTTTTTGCGCTGAACCTGGGGAACTCAGTTCACCCGAGCCAGCGGAAATAAGCGCTTGAAATTGGCCGTGGTCTGCTCAGCCAATTGCTCGAAGCTCACGCCACGCAGCACCGCCAGGTATTCAGCCACATCACGCACATACTCGGGCAGGTTGGGCTTGCCGCGATGTGGGATGGGCGCCAGGTAAGGCGAGTCGGTCTCCACCAGCAGGCGATCGGCAGGCACCTGGCGCGCCACTTCACGCAGCGCCTCGGCATTGCGGAAGGTGACGATGCCGGACAGCGAGATATAGAACCCGATATCCAGCGCGGCCTTGGCCATTTCCCAGTCTTCGGTAAAGCAGTGCAGCACACCGGCTTGCGCCAACGCCGCTTCGCGCAGCAGCGCCAGGGTGTCGGCACGCGCTTCGCGGGTATGCACGATCACCGGTTTGCCGGTAATCCGCGCCGCATCCAGGTGCAGGCGGAAGGACGTTTGCTGCAGCGCCGCAGATTCCGGCTCGTAGTGATAATCCAACCCGGTTTCGCCGATGGCCACCACCTGGGGGTGATTCAACTCACCGAGCAGCCAGTCCAGCGCCGGGGCCGCGCCGGGCTCAAGGTCCAGCGGATGCACACCGACCGAGCAATCGACATCGCTATAGCGCTCGGCCAGACCTTTGACCGCAGCGGCGTTGCCTGCGCTAACGCCGATGCACAAAAAATGACCAACACCGCGCGCCCGCGCAGCATCCAGTGCCGCGTCGAGTGAACCGCCATGGGCGGCCAGATCGAGGCGGTCAAGGTGACAGTGGGAATCAACCAGCATGGAAGCAATCACTTGAGAGTCGGTGCCGCAAAGCGGACACCGTGGTACGGAGGAAAAACCACTTACATGGTGTGCGTCGGGCGATCCGAGGTCAGTGCACCGGCCAGGTAGGTTTCGATCTTGTTGCGCGCGGTGTTGTCGCCATCATTGAACTGCACACCTACACCAGCGGCGCGATTGCCCTGAGCGCCCTTGGGAGTGATCCAGACCACCTTGCCGGCCACCGGAATCTTTTCCGGCTCATCCATCAGGTTGAGCAACATGAACACTTCATCACCAAGCTTGTAGTTCTTGTTGGTGGGAATAAACAGGCCGCCGTTCTTGATAAAGGGCATGTAAGCGGCATAGAGCACGGATTTGTCCTTGATTGTCAGCGACAAAATTCCGTTACGCGGGCCCAAGTTAGGAGGCAGACTCATGCGGCATTCCTGATTTTATTCACTCAATGGCCGATTCTAGCCCGGTCCGGGCAAGCTTGCCCACTGCACCAGCAAGGCTTCGAGAAGCAAGACACGGTTAAGGTTAGCCTTGCCGATAACTTTCTGACGCTGTGCCAGCAACCAATCCTGCATGCTCAGCACTTTCGCCTGCGGGGTTTTATCCGCCAGGTACTGCACCACCTTGCGCATATCAGCTTGCCCGAGCCCGTCTTCATCACGGCTCAGTTGGTAACGCAGCATCAGCTGCGACCACTGGCAGAACCAGTCGAACAGCAACTGCAGGGAGACCGCATTCCAACTCTCGGCCAACTGGCTGGGCGCGATCTGCTGTTTGAGCAGCTTCTTCACCCCGTCAACCACCTGCGCACGCTGCGCGATAACGCCCTGCTCATGCATCTTCAGCGCCGCCAGCGGCGAGCCAGCGGCAAGAAACAGCAACTCGTTATGCTCTTCGGCGCTACAGCTCGGTAACGCCTGCGCCAGCCACGCCAGGCTCATGGCCTCGCTTGGCAGCGGACAAGCCTGCTGCACGCAGCGGCTTTTCACCGTCGGCAACAGGCGACTGGGCTGATGACTGATCAACAGCAGCACGGTATTGCCGGACGGCTCTTCCAGGCTTTTCAGCAAGGCGTTGGCGGCGTTGACGTTCATCGACTCGGTCGGCTCCACCAGCACTACTTTGCGCCCGGCCAGCTGCGCGGTCTGCACCACAAAGCTGACCAGCTCACGCACCTGATCAACCTTGATCGCCTTGTCGACCTCTTCCGGCTCCAGAATGTAGTTATCCGGATGGGTGCCGGCCGCCAGCAGGTGACAGGACTTGCACTGGCCACAGGCATCCAGGCCTGCGGGCTGTTGGCATAACAGGCGCGCCATCAAGCGCTCAGCCAGCGCGCGCTTGCCGATGCCGGCCGGCCCGTGCAGCAAATAGGCATGGGCATGCTGGCTACGGCCAGCCAGTTGCTGCCAAAGAGAATCCTGCCAGGGGTACGCGTCAGCCACGCTGCAGCTCCAGCAGTTGTGGCAGCAGCTTATCCAAGGCCAGCTGCACCTCGCTCAAGGAGCGTGCGGCATCGAGAATGCGGTAGCGCTGCGGCTGCTCGGCGGCGCGGCGCAGGTAGGTCTGGCGCACAGCATCGAAGAACTGCCGGCCTTCCTGTTCGAAGCGATCCAGCCGACCGCGCGCCGCTGCACGGGCCAGGCCCACTTCAATCGGCAGATCAAACACCAGGGTCAGGTCCGGGCGTAACGCGCCCTGAACGAACTCCTCCAGCAAGGCGATACGCACCTCGGACAGGCCACGACCGCCGCCCTGGTAGGCGTAGGTCGCATCGGTGAAGCGATCACAGAGCACCACAGCGCCACGCGCCAAGGCCGGGCGAATCACCTGCGCCAGGTGCTGGGCGCGCGCGGCAAACACCAGCAGCAGCTCGGTATCGGCCGCCATCGGCTCATCACTGGGTGCCAACAGCAGCTCGCGCACCCGCTCGGCCAAGGGCGTGCCGCCCGGTTCACGGGTCAACAGCACATCGATGCCGTGCTCACGCAAGCGCTCGGCCAGGTAATCACGGTTGGTGCTCTTGCCGGCGCCCTCCGGGCCTTCCAGGGTGATAAACAAACCGCTCACAGGCTGTCCTTACTGATTATTGGGCACGGCCGGGGCCGGACTGGAACGGTAATCCGCGCGGCGCTTAAGCTGATACTCACGCACGGCCCGGTTGTGTTGTTCCAGGGTATTGGAAAATACATGGCTGCCATCGCCACGGGCGACGAAGTACAGACTGCTGCCGGCCACCGGATTGAGCGCCGCATGGATCGCTTCACGGCCGACCAAGGCAATCGGCGTCGGCGGCATACCGTCGATGGTGTAGGTGTTGTAAGCCGTGGGCTGACGCAGATCATCACGGGTGATGCGGCCGTTGTAGCGCTCGCCCATACCGTAGATCACCGTTGGATCGGTTTGCAGGCGCATGCCGATGCGCAGACGGCGCACAAATACTCCGGCAATTTCGCCACGCTCTTGCGGCACTCCGGTTTCTTTTTCAATCATCGAGGCCATGATCAGCGCGTCATAAGGTTCTTTGTACGGCAGGTCCTTGGCCCGCTGCGCCCACTCCTCAGCCAGCACCTGCTCCAACCGCGCATGCGCCTGCTTGAGCAGTTCAAGATCACTCATGCCACGCACAAAGCTGTAGGTATCGGGAAAAAAACGTCCCTCTGGGTTCAAACCCGGCAGACCAAGCTTCTTCATCAGCTCGGCATCGCTCAACTCGCTCAGGGTCAGCTCAAGGCGTGTTTCGCGTGCCAGTGCGGCGCGTACCTGGCGGAAATTCCAGCCTTCAACCAGCGTCAGGCTGTATTGCAGCACTTCACCGCGCCGCCACTGGCCGAGCATATCCAGCGCAGTAGACCCGGGAGTCAGGCGATACTCGCCACTGTGCAACGGTTGATTGCGCAGATTGAAGCGCCAGTAAAGACGCAGCCAGAAAGCCTGATCAAGGATACCATCGGCTTCAAGACGATTGAGCACGCCACCTGGCGTCGCGCCTGCCGGCACATCCACCAGATACTCTTCGGTAAGGTTCAGCGGCTGGTGCAACGCCGTATGCTGTTGCCAGGCGGCAAACGCAACCAGTAAGCCAGCCAGCAGCACACCGCCTTCCAACAGCAGCAAAAATTTGCGTATCACGAATCAGCAGTCCAGTAGATCGCGGGCAATGGCCTGCAGTTTACGGGTGAGCGGGCCGACCGGCCAGTCGTGTGCAAGCAAAGCGCGAACTGGCCACACGCCATAGACGCTGTTGCACAGCATGACTTCATCAGCCGCCAGCAACTCGGCGTAGCTGATATCCCGTACCTGACACTCGATCCCTTGCGCAGCCGCCTGGGCCAGCAACTCGGCGCGCATCACCCCGGCAACCCCACAACGCGACAGGTCGGCGGTCACCAGCACACCACCACTGACCAGCAACAGGTTGCTGTAAACGCCCTCGATCACCCGGCCGCTGCTGTCCAGCATCAGGCCCTCGGCATGCTCGGCGTCCTGCCATTCGCTACGCGCCAGCACCTGTTCCAGTCGATTGAGATGCTTCAGACCCGCCAGCAACGGCTGCTCGGCCAGACGCGTGGCGCAGGCAAACAGGCGTACGCCCTGCTCGGCATAGGCTGCGGGATAAACCGGTTTAGCCGCCGCCTGCAAAATCACGCGCGGTTGCGCAGGTTGCGGCGGCGTATAGCCACGCAGCCCGTCACCCCGAGTAAGGATCAGCTTGGCCACGCCCTCACCCAGCTGCTGACTGAAGGCCAGCAGCTGGTCGCGTACAGCGGGTAGGTCGAGCGGAATGTTCAGCCGCACACTACCTTCGGCCAAGCGCGCCAGGTGACGCTCCAACAGAACCGGTTGCCCGGCATTTACGGCGATGGTCTCAAACAGCCCATCGCCGTAGGCCAGGCCGCGATCCTTTACGGACAGCAGCTCGGCCGGCTGACCATCGACCCAGCTCAGCATCAACCGGCGAACCGGCGAAACACCAGCGAGCCGTTGGTGCCGCCAAAGCCAAAGGAGTTGGACAGCACGACATCCAGCGCCATGGCCTTGGCCTGGTGCGCGACAAAGTCCAGATCACAGCCTTCGTCGGGGTTATCCAGGTTGATGGTCGGCGGCGCCACCTGATCACGCAGCGCGAGGATGCTGAAGATCGCCTCCACCGCACCGGCCGCACCAAGCAGGTGACCGGTCATGGACTTGGTCGAGCTGACCGCCAGTTGGTAGGCATGCTCACCGAACACCGATTTCACCGCCGCCACTTCAGCTTTGTCACCGGCCGAGGTCGAGGTGCCGTGCGCATTGATGTACTGCACCTGTTCAGGATTTAGCCCGGCATCGCGCAGGGCATTGGTCATACAGCGCGCCGCACCTGCGCCATCTTCCGGCGGCGAGGTCATGTGGTAAGCGTCGCCGCTCATGCCAAAGCCGATCAGCTCGGCATGGATGGTCGCGCCGCGCGCCTTGGCGTGCTCCAACTCTTCCAGCACCAGCGCGCCTGCCCCGTCGGAGAGCACGAAACCATCGCGGTCTTTGTCCCACGGACGGCTGGCCTTGGCCGGCTCGTCGTTGCGCGTGGACAACGCACGGGCCGCACCGAAGCCGCCCATGCCCAGGCCGCAGGCGGCCATCTCGGCGCCACCGGCGACCATCACATCGGCCTCGCCGTATATGATGTTGCGTGCCGCCATGCCGATGCAGTGCGTACCGGTGGTACAGGCCGTGGCGATGGCGTAGTTAGGCCCCTGCAGCCCCAGGTGGATCGACAGGAAGCCGGAAATCATATTGATGATCGAGCCAGGCACGAAGAACGGCGAAATGCGCCGCGGCCCCTGCTCGTGCAGCGATTTACAGTTGTTCTCGATATTGGTCAGGCCGCCGATGCCGGAGCCCATGGCCACACCAATACGCTCACGGTTGGCATCGGTGACTTCCAGACCGGAATTGCGCACCGCCTGAAAGCTGGCAGCCAGGCCGTACTGGATAAACAGATCGAGCTTGCGCGCCTCTTTGGCAGACAAATATTCCTCGACGTTGAAGCCCTTTACCGCACCACCAAAGCGCGTGGAGTAAGCGGAAAGATCCATATGCTCAAGCAGGCCAATGCCACTGCGGCCAGCCAAAATGCCCTGCCAGCTACTCGGCACATCGTTACCCAATGGCGACAGCATGCCCATACCGGTAACCACGACGCGTCTACGCGACACAGCAATCTCCTTTTCTAGTTTTCAACGCCTGGAAAGCGCTTAAAGAAAAGCCGCACGCCTGATGAAGGGAGTGCGGCTTTTCCGAGTCGGGATCCGACGATTACGTTTTACGCGTGAGCGGTAACGTAGTCGATCGCTTCCTGAACGGTGGTGATCTTCTCGGCTTGTTCGTCCGGGATCTCGGTCTCGAATTCTTCTTCGAGAGCCATCACCAGCTCAACGGTGTCAAGCGAGTCGGCACCCAGGTCTTCAACGAAGGAAGCGCTGTTGGTTACTTCCTCTTCTTTGACGCCCAGTTGCTCGGCAACGATTTTCTTGACGCGTTCTTCGATGGTGCTCATACGTTGTTCTCACTCCTAATGGGACAAATCTTGGCCACTGTGCTGCGGCCAAGTGTATAGAAAGGGTTTTTAGCATTTCAAGCGCAATGCCGGGGTGCCCCACAAACACTTCAACGACCTGCCTATAAACCTGTTGCAGCTTTATAACGGATTTTAGACAGCATCTATGACAGTTTTCTGAAGCCATCCGTCACATTCAGCTCATGTACATCCCGCCGTTCACAGGGATAGTAGCGCCTGTGACGTAAGCCGCGCCATCAGAAGCGAGGAAAGCGACCACTTTTGCGATCTCTTCGGCTTGCCCCAAACGGCCCAACGGAATCTGTGCCAGCAGCGCATCACGCTGCGCTTCCGGCAATTCGCGGGTCATATCGGTGTCGATAAAGCCCGGTGCCACGGCGTTTACGGTAATCGCCCGGGAGCCCACTTCACGCGCCAGCGCACGACCGAAACCTTCCAGCCCGGCCTTGGCCGCAGCATAGTTGACCTGCCCGGCGTTGCCCATGGCACCCACCACCGAACCGATATTGATGATGCGACCGTAACGCGCCTTGGTCATGCCGCGCAGCACCGCCTTGGTCAGCCGGTACAGGCTGCTCAGGTTGGTGTTGATAACGTCAAACCACTCGTCATCTTTCATCCGCAGCATCAGGTTATCGCGGGTGATGCCGGCGTTATTGACCAGAATCAACGGCTGACCAAGATGTTGCTGGATATGTTCGAGGGTGCTGGCGACCGACTCGCTGTCGCTCACATCCAGTACCAGACCCGCCCCTTCAATGCCATTGGCCTTGAGGGTTTCCGCAATACGCTCAGCGCCCGAAGCGGATGTGGCGGTGCCGATAACCACCGCCCCCTGACGCCCCAGCTCCAGGGCAATCGCCTGGCCAATGCCACGGCTCGCGCCGGTGACCAGTGCAACTTTACCTTGCAGGCTCATAACATTTCTCCTTAATCAGACCAGGGCCGCGTTCGCCGCAGCGAAGGCGTCCGGGGTGTCCAGGTTATGGGTATTGATGCCTTTGACGCAGCGCTTGTTCAAACCAGACAACACCTTGCCCGGACCGCACTCAAGCAGATCCGTCACGCCCTGCGTAGACAGGCAGACGATCGACTCGACCCAGCGCACCGGACTGTACAGCTGCGCCAACAGGTCACGCTTGAGCCCTTGCAGATCAGTCACTGCCGCGGCACTGACGTTCTGCACCAGCGCGATCTGCGGGGTCTGCCAGTCGATGGCGGCCACCGCCTCGGCAAAGCGCTCAGCCGCAGGACGCATCAACGCACAATGCGACGGCACGCTAACCGGCAAGGGCATGGCGCGTTTGGCACCACGCGCCTTGCACGCCTCAATAGCACGCTCGACCGCAGCAACGCCGCCAGCAATCACCACCTGGCCCGGCGCATTGAAATTTACCGCGCTAACCACTTCACCCTGCGCCGCTTCGGCGCAAGCCGCCAGCACATCAGCATCTTCCAGACCGAGAATCGCTGCCATGCCGCCCTGCCCGGCCGGAACCGCCTGCTGCATCAACTGGCCACGATGCTCCACCAGCTTCACCGCAGCGGCCAGCGACAAGCTGCCCGCTGCGACCAGTGCCGAATACTCGCCCAGGCTGTGCCCGGCGACAAAAGCCGGACGCGCCGTGCTCTCGGCCAGCCAGGCACGCCACAACGCAACAGAGGCAGTGAGAATCGCCGGCTGGGTTTTGTCAGTTTGATTGAGTTGCTCTTCAGGACCTTGCTGGGTCAGCGCCCAGAGGTCATAACCGAGGGCTTCGGAAGCCTCGGCGAAGGTTTCGAGGATCAGTGGCCGTTGCGCACCATGCTCGGCGAGCATGCTCAGCGACTGGGAACCCTGACCGGGAAAGACGAATGCGAGAGATGCAGACATGGAAACCTGTTCCTAATGATCGTGATCGTCGGTAATACGCGCCCAGTCTAGCCAAGCGCAAGAAACTGACAGTTGGATGACAGGCTGCCCGCCGCGGTCACATTCTAAAGCAGGTGCTCACCCAGGCGACCGTGCAAACGCTGCGGTAGATTTTCTTCAATCTCCCGCAATGCTCGGCGAATAGCGCTTTTAAAGCCATCCGGCCCGGCTGCGCCATGGCTTTTCACCACAATACCCTGCAACCCGACAAAACTCGCACCATTGTGCTGCGCCGGGGCCAGCTCAGCCTGCAAACGCCGCAACAGCGGTAACGCCAAAGCCCCCACCAGGCGCGCAGCCAGGCTGGACTTAAACAGCGCCTCAATCCGCCCGGCAATCATCGCCGCCAGGCCTTCACTGGACTTAAGCAGGATATTGCCGACAAAGCCGTCGCACACCACCACATCGGCCTCACCGCGATACAACCCATCGCCCTCGACAAAGCCGATGTAGTTCAAGCCTTCCGCCTGCTGCAAAAGACTCGCCGCCAGCTTGACCTGCTGATTGCCCTTGATGTCTTCAGTGCCAACGTTCAGCAACGCCACCCGCGGCCGCACTGTACCCAGCGCCTCGGCGGTCACCGAGCCCATCACGGCAAACTGATAAAGATGCTCGGCACTGCAATCGACATTGGCACCCAGGTCGAGCAGATGGCAGAAGCCCGCCTGCGTCGGAATGGCCGTGACCATGGCCGGCCGATCAATCCCCGGCAGGGTTTTCAGCACATAACGCGACAGCGCCATCAACGCCCCGGTATTGCCGGCACTGACGCAGGCCTGCACCGCACTACTGCGCAGCAACTCAAGACTGATGCGCATCGACGAATCCGGCTTGCCACGCAGCGCCTGCGCCGGCCGCTCGTCCATGGCGATAACTTCGCCGGCATGCTCAACACGCAGGCGTGCACGATCAACGCTGGGATAACGGGCAATCAGGGATTCAAGAAGCGAGGATTGGCCAACGAGGACCAGGTGCAACGAAGGGTATTCAGCCAGACAAGAAATGCAGGCTGGAACAATGCAGTGGGGACCGAAGTCCCCACCCATTGCATCAATCGCGATGATCGGAGCGGACAAGATTTACTCGTCAGCGCCCTTGTCGATCACTTTACGACCACGGTAAACGCCTTCTGGCGATACGTGGTGACGCAGGTGGATTTCACCAGTGGTTTTTTCGACCGACAGCGTGCTGGCGTCGAGAGCATCGTGGGAACGACGCATGTCACGGGCGGAACGGGATTTTTTGTTCTGCTGAACAGCCATAACTAATTAACTCCTAAACGTTTGGGTCACGCTTTAACTGCGCCAATACACTGAACGGGTTGGACCGCGTTACCTCGTCCTCGATCAACTCGGGCTCTTCGAGGCCGGTTGGTTGCTGGCAATCTTTAGGGTCATGAGCCGGGACAATGGGCAAGGCAAGCAAAAGCTCCTCCTCAACCAGCGCCAGCAGATCCAATGGGTCTTCACCCAACTCAATCACGTCATAGCCTTGCGGCACTGACTGGGTATTCGCACCCTCTTTCACCACAGCGTAATCACAGGCGCTATGGATCGGCAAAGTGACCAGCTCCAGACAACGCTGGCAAACCATCTTCACTTCAACCTCAAGCTCGCTGTGAAAAACTACAGCATTGCGCTCGTCGCGCTCGAAGAAGAACTTCGTACGCACCATGCCTTGGTTATCGGCAAGCGGGCCGCAGAGTCGCTGCAAATCGGACAGCTGCAGCTCACCTTCGAGGGTGGCGCTGCGATCGGCTAATTTGCGCGGATCAACGTGAGGTGGAATCGGGCCATTTGACATAGGCGGCGCATTTTAGGGATGCAACCCGCCGCTGTCAAAGGAAATTCGGCCTGTCCAGCATATGGACCGACCGCTAGAATCGCCAACCATCTACAGACTCTTATATAGAAGGAAATCGCCGTGCTGCCTCTGGTGCTCGCCTCCAGCTCACCCTACCGACGCGAACTACTCAGCCGCCTGCGCCTGCCATTTACCTGGAGCGCACCGCAAATCGACGAAACTCGGCAACCCAATGAGGACGCAGATGCCCTGGTGCGCCGCCTATCGCTGGAAAAAGCCCAGGCACTCCGCGCAACCCACCCACAGCACCTGATCATCGGCTCGGATCAGGTCGCGGTTCTCGGCACGCAGATCCTCGGCAAACCGCACACACTGGAACGCGCCTGCGAACAGTTACTGGCCGCCAGCGGCAACAGCGTGACCTTTCTGACCGGACTTACCCTGCTCAATAGCGCCACCGGCCAGCAGCAAACCGACTGCGTACCCTTTACCGTGCATTTGCGCCCACTCAGCGAAGCGCAAATCATGCGCTACCTAAGCGCCGAACAACCCTTCGACTGCGCCGGCAGCTTCAAGGCCGAAGGCCTGGGCATCAGCCTGTTTCGCAGAACAGCAGGCAGCGACAGCAACAGCCTGATCGGCCTACCCCTGATTCGCTTAGTGGATATGCTGCAAACCTGCGGCGTTGAAATCCCTTAAAACAACAAGCCCGGTCATTAACCGGGCTTGCTTCTAGCGTGCGTGACGACTAACGCAGTGCCGGCCCCTGAAACCCCATCCACAGGGCAATGCGCTCGGCCATGCTGGCACCCAGGGTTTTCGCAAAGCGATCGAACGGCGACTCCTGCACGGTGAAGTCGACGATTTCCTTCTCACCAATCACCTCGCGCGCCACATAGCTGGTATTGCCCAAGGCATCGACCAAGCCTAACTGCACAGCCTGTTCACCCGACCAGACCAGACCCGAGAACAGCTCAGGGTGCTCGGCATCCTTCAAACGCTCACCCCGCCCCTGCTTGACGCTGGCAATAAACTGACGATGAGTGGTTTCCAGCACACCCTGCCAGAACTCGGTCTCTTCGGCCTTCTGCGGCTGGAACGGATCGAGAAACGCCTTGTGCTCACCTGAGGTATATACCCGGCGATCCACACCCAGCTTCTCCATCACCCCAACAAAGCCGAAGGTCGCCGCCGTTACACCGATGGAGCCGACCAGGCTGGCCTTATCGGCATAGATTTCATCGGCCGCACTGGCGATGTAATAGGCACCCGACGCACCCAGATCGGTGATCACCGCATACAGCTTGATCGCCGGGTATTCGGCGCGCAGGCGACGAATTTCGTCATAGATGTAGCCCGACTGCACCGGACTGCCGCCCGGGCTATTGATGCGCAGAATCACACCCTTGGTATTGGCATCCTCAAACGCCGCACGCAGGCTGCTGACGATATTGTCGGCGCTGGCCGACTCCTGATCGGCAATCATCCCACGCACTTCGATCACCGCAGTATGACTGCCGGTGGTCGCGCCTTTTTTCATCTCCAGCATGGGCGAGAACAACGCCAGCGCACCGAAGATATAAATAAAAGTCAGCAGCTTGAAGAAAATCCCCCAACGCCGCGCGCGGCGCTGCTCCTGCACACCAGCCAGCAGGGTCTTCTCCAGCAGCTGCCAGCTCTTGCCATCAGCGTCATCAGCCGCTGCCGACGCCTTCCATTCATCTGCCATGCAACACCACCTCAACTGACTGATTAGACGCACGCCGACCTAGCCAGGCGCGCAACTCGGTAAAACATTCTATCGCCAGCGTTGGCTGACATTCACGCAGCGCTTGCAACGGCTGCGCGCCATAACCGACCGCGACACAATCCATACCAGCACGCTGCGCCATCAACAGATCGAAGGACGAGTCGCCCACCATCAACGCCTGACTGGCAGCAATGCCGCTTTGCGCAAGGATTTCGTGCAGCATCAGCGGATCCGGCTTGCTCGCCGTTTCATCGGCGCAGCGGCTGTAGTCGAAATAATCCAACCAGCCGCGATCAGCCAGCACCCGTTGCAAGCCATGCCGCCCTTTACCGGTCGCCACCGCCAGGCGATAGCCCTCGGCACGAAAAGCCGCCAACCCCTCCGCCACACCATAAAACAGCGGCGAAGGCTCGGACTCCAGCGACAGATAGTTTTCACCGTAGCTTTGCCGCAGACGCTGCGCCCGAAGCGCATCATGCATATCCGGATACAGACAACGAATCGCCTCAGGCAAACCCAGGCCAATGATGCCGCGCACCTGCTCATCGGTGCAGCGCGGCAACTCACAGGCATCGGCCGCCAGGTGCATCGCCGCAACAATCCGACCGATGGAATCGACCAAGGTGCCATCCCAATCGAAGATCAATAGCTGGTAGCCACGCTCCTGACAGCCACGCATCTGAGAATCAGGCACCGAGACGCTCCAGGGTTCGCGCCCACATGTCATCGACCGGGGCGGCAAGCTTGAGCTGCCCACCCTCGGGCAGCGGCACGACCAGCTCATAGGCATGCAGAAACAGGCGCTTGCCGCCCAGATCACGAATCTCCTTGGTGAAATCATCATCGCCGTACTTGCTGTCACCGGCAATACAGTGCCCGGCATGTTGGGCATGCACACGAATCTGATGGGTACGCCCGGTCACCGGCTTGGCCTCGACCAAGGTGGCGAACTCGCCGAAGCGGCGTAGCACACGGAAGACGGTCAGCGCTTCCTTACCTTCAGGATTGACCTCAACCATGCGCTCACCGGAACGCAGATTGCTCTTCAACAGCGGCGCATTGACCTGCTTCTTGGCCGTCGCCCAGTGGCCACGCACCAGCGCCATATAGCGCTTGTCCACGCCATCGCCACGCAGGGCTTCGTGCAGGTGACGCAACATGCTGCGCTTCTTGGCAATCATCAGCAGACCCGAAGTATCACGATCCAGGCGATGCACCAACTCCAGATCCTTGGCGTCCGGGCGCAATTGACGGAAGGCCTCGATCACCCCGTAATTCAAGCCGCTACCTCCATGCACAGCGATGCCGGCCGGCTTATTCAGCACGATCAGCGCCTTGTCTTCATAGACAATCGCCGCTTCAAGGCGCTGCAACAGCCCCTGCGCCAGCGGCTCGGGCTCATCGCGCTCAGCCAGGCGCAGTGGCGGCACGCGGATGATGTCACCGGCCTGTAGCTTGTATTCGGGCTTGATCCGACCCTTATTCACGCGCACTTCGCCTTTACGCAAAATCCGGTAAATCAAGGTCTTGGGCACGCCTTTGAGCTGGGTGCGGAGAAAGTTATCGATGCGCTGGCCGGCAAGTTCCGGCGCAACCTCAAGTAGCTGAACGCCAGAGGTTGGAGAGGTAGGAGTCGTCATCGCGCAATCATAACAATTTTTTATGGAATTGAAGCACTTAATCATTGCTGCTATAGTCGGGAACGCCGCCAAAAGCGGCCTGGTTTGCGGATGATCGCCAAAACTGCCATCCCCAACCAACGCAACCCATTCGGGACGTGAGGCCGTCCGACGGGTTATTCAACGAAAGAAAAGCCTGCAAGGCTGTGAATAACTCGGAAATAAAGCCTTTAAGCCATGATGCGCAACCTGCCCCTCTGGACAGTTGCGGTAATAGTTAACCCGCTGCGGATGTTCGCGAGCGGCACCCGAGTTTCAGCGATACGTGTAGGGTGGAGATGTACAACTGTTGGTCCGCGTAGCAGCTCGCTTTACCAAGACGCTTTATCTCGTCCGCTACCAACAGCTGATTCCTCCTCCTGACTTAGTGCTTTCTGTTATCACAGCGAGCAGGAGACGTCCGTCGCGGCCCAGCACAATTGGCTGACCGCCGCTAGACACTGGAACGCTTTACGACCGTTCCTGACGCACCTGACACCGACCCCTGAAGTCGTGTGTGCCGAACGCCGCTTCCGCCAGCACCGGAAACCGACGGTACTACATGAAAAGAATGCTGATTAACGCAACTCAGCCCGAAGAGTTGCGTGTTGCCCTGGTAGATGGGCAAAAACTCTACGACCTGGACATCGAGTCCGGCGCCCGTGAGCAGAAAAAATCCAACATCTATAAGGGTAAAATCACCCGCGTAGAACCTAGCCTGGAAGCCGCTTTCGTCGACTTCGGCTCCGAGCGCCACGGTTTTCTCCCGCTCAAAGAAATCTCCCGCGAATACTTCAGCAAGGCCCCCGAAGGTCGCGTCAACATTAAAGACGTGCTCCGGGAAGGCCAGGAAGTCATCGTTCAGGTCGAGAAAGAAGAGCGTGGCAACAAGGGCGCAGCCCTGACCACCTTTATTAGCCTCGCCGGTCGTTACCTGGTGCTGATGCCGAACAACCCGCGTGCCGGTGGCATCTCGCGGCGCATCGAAGGCGAAGAGCGTAACGAACTGCGTGAAGCGCTGAACGGCCTGGTCGCGCCGAGCGACATGGGCCTGATCGTGCGCACTGCAGGCCTGGGCCGCTCCAGCGAAGAAATGCAGTGGGACCTCGATTACCTGCTGCAACTCTGGACCGCGATCAAAGAAGCCTCCCTGGACCGCGCCGCGCCTTTCCTGATCTATCAGGAAAGTAACGTGATCATCCGCGCCATCCGCGACTACCTGCGCCAGGACATCGGCGAAGTACTGGTCGACAGCATCGAAGCGCAGCAGGAAGCCCTGAGCTTTATCAATCAGGTGATGCCGCAGTACGCCAGCAAGATCAAGCTGTACGAAGACAGCGTGCCGCTGTTCAACCGCTTCCAGATCGAAAGCCAGATCGAAACCGCCTTCCAGCGCGAAGTGAAACTGCCGTCCGGCGGCTCCATCGTCATCGACCCAACCGAAGCCCTGGTGTCCATCGACATCAACTCGGCGCGTGCGACCAAAGGCAGCGACATCGAAGAAACTGCCCTGCAGACCAACCTGGAAGCGGCTGAAGAAATCGCCCGCCAGCTGCGCCTGCGTGACATCGGCGGCTTGATCGTGATCGACTTTATCGACATGACCCCGGCGAAGAACCAACGCGCCGTGGAAGAAAAAGTCCGCGAAAGCCTGGAAGCCGACCGTGCCCGCGTACAGGTCGGTCGCATCTCGCGCTTCGGCCTGCTGGAAATGTCCCGTCAGCGCCTGCGCCCGTCCCTGGGCGAGAGCAGCGGCATCGTCTGCCCGCGCTGCAACGGTCAAGGCATCATCCGCGACGTCGAATCGCTGTCGCTGGCGATTCTGCGCCTGATCGAAGAAGAAGCCCTGAAAGACCGCACTGCCGAAGTTCGTGCCCAAGTGCCGATTCCAGTTGCTGCCTTCCTGCTCAACGAAAAACGCAACTCGATCACCAAGACCGAACTGCGTACCCGTGCCCGTATCGTAATCATCCCGAACGATCACCTGGAAACCCCGCACTTCGAAGTCACCCGCATTCGTGACGACAGCCCGGAAGCTCAGTCCACTCAATCCAGCTATGAAATGGCGACCGTTGAAGTGGAAGAAGAGAAGCAGGCTGCCGCAACGCGCACCCTGGTTCGCCAGGAAGCCGCGATCAAGACCGCGCCGCAGCGTACCGCGCCAACCCCGGTTGAAGCCGTTGCCGTTCAGCCGGTTGCCGCCGCCGAGCCAAGCCTGTTCAAGGGTCTGGTCAAGTCGCTGGTCAGCCTGTTCGCCAGCAAGGAAGAAGAAAAACCTGCTGTCATCGAGAAGAAAACCAGCGAACGCCCGCAGCGCAGCGATGAGCGTCGCAATGGTCGCCAGCAGAACCGCAGCCGCGGTGGCCGCAACGAAGAGCGCAAGCCGCGCGAAGAGCGTGGCCCACGTGAAGAACGCGCACCGCGTGAAGAGCGTCAGCCACGCGCCGCCCGTGAAGAACGTGCTCCCCGTGAGGAACGCGCACCGCGCGAAGAACGCAGCCCACGTGACGTCGTAGAAGTTCGCGAGCCACAGGAAGTGCGTCAGTCGCGCCCACCGCGTGAAGAGCGTCAGCCGCGTGAGCGCAAGCCCCGTGAAGAGCGCCAGCCACGCGAACTGCGTGAGCCGCTGGATGCCGCACCTGGCGATAGCGCTACGGTGAGCGAAGAAGTCCGCGCCGAACGTCCACAACGTGAACCACGCCAGCCGCGCCCACCGCGTGAAGAGCGCCAGCCGCGTACCGAACAGGCTGCAGACGCCAGCGATGAAGAAGTACTGAACGCTGAAGAAACACTGCAGGACGATGAGCAGGAAGGCAGCGAAGGTGGCGATCGCCCACGTCGCCGCTCCCGTGGTCAGCGTCGTCGCAGCAATCGTCGCGAGCGCCAGAACGATGCCAACGGCAACCCGATCGAAGGCAGCGAAGAAACCGCAGAAGCTCCAGCCGATGCCGACAACACAGTGGTCGCTGCAGCAGTCACCGCCGCCGTTATTACGACCACGGACGAAGCCGCTCCAACAAATGTTGAAGCAGCACCGGTAGTTGCCGAGCAGGAGCAGCCACGCGAAACCGCGGCAGTTGAAGCGCCACAAGCCGTTGCTGAAACCGCTGTTGTAGAAGCAGTAAGCAGCCCGGTTGTCGAGGCCAGCGCAGCACCGGTACAGGTCGCCGAAGTTAGCGAAGCTGCACCAGCACCTGCTGTTGAAGAGGCGCCTGCCCCGGTCGCAGAAGTTGTTGAAGCGCCCGCTGTGGTTGCCGCCCCCGAGCCGGTTGCCGAAGTGGCAGTGGCTGAAGTTGTAGCAGTTGAAGTTGCACCTGCAGTCGCCGTCAGCAGCAGCGGTCGCGCACCGAACGATCCGCGCGAAGTGCGTCGTCGTCAGCGTGAAGCCGAGCGCCTGGCCCGCGACGCCGCCGAAGCACCCGTTGCGGTCGTGCAGGTTGAAGCGGCTGCTCTGGTAGCTGAAGAGCCGGCCGCAGAAGAGGCTGCCGAAGCCGTAGTTGAAACTGCAGCCGAAGCACCTGCAAGCACCGAAGCAGCCGAGCCCAAGGCCGAAGCCACGCCAGCAGAAGCAGAAGTAAGCCAGGAGCCGCAAAACTCACTGTTTACTGAAGTAGAAGCTGACGAGCAGGATAAAGAAGCGGTCAAACCGCAGATCTGATCCGCTAGGCAATAAAAAGGGGATGCTTCGGCATCCCCTTTTGCGTTCTAGCGCTTATGACAGCGCGATCAATACACAGCCCTTGGCCCAAAAGCCTTACAGCACGTTTGGCTCGATCTCCAACTCCACCGCAAAACGCTGGGCGATATCCGCCTGGATACGCTGCGCCAGTGCCAACAACTGCGCACCTGTGGCTGCGCCGTAATTGACCAGCACCAGTGCCTGCAAACGATGCACACCTGCATCACCCTCACGAAAGCCCTTCCAGCCCGCCCGCTCGATCAACCAGCCTGCTGCCAGTTTGACCTGCCCATCCGCCTGGGCATACGCCACCAGATCGGTATGCTCAGCGCGCAAACGCTGCGCCAGCTCACTCGATACCAGCGGATTCTTGAAGAAGCTGCCGGCATTGCCCAGCTCAACCGGGTCAGGCAGTTTCTCGCTACGAATGGCGCAGATGGCCTGACTGACATCCAGCGCCGTCGGGGCATTGATGCCCTGCTCCGCCAGACGCTGACGCACCGGGCCGTAATCCAGATGCAGCGCAGCCGCGCGGCTCAAGGCAAAGCGTACCCGGAGGATGACCCAGCGCCCGCTTTCGCGCTTGAACAGGCTATCGCGGTAGGCAAAGGCGCAGTCCTGCAGAGAAAACTCACGCAGTTCACCAGTGTGCCGGTCCAGGGCGGTCAAACCGGCAAACAAGTCTTTCAGCTCAACGCCGTAGGCGCCGATATTCTGCACCGGCGCGGCGCCCACCGTGCCGGGAATCAGGCTGAGGTTTTCCAGGCCGGCAAAGCCCTGGGCCAGCGTCCACTGCACAAACGGATGCCAGGGCTCGCCCGCCTCCGCTTCGATCAATACCCGCTCGCCGTCATCCTCAAACACACGAATACCACGACTGGCCATGCGTAGCACCAGCGCCTCGACATCGCTGGTGAGCAGCAGATTGCTGCCGCCTCCGAGCAACAACAGCGGCAGCTGTTGTGTTTGCGCATAGCTCAGCGCCTCGCGCACCTGCTGATCGTTCTCGGCTTCGGCGAAATGGCTGGCCTGGGCCTCGACGGCAAAGCTGTTATAGGGCTTGAGCGATACCCGGGTCTGAATATGCAGGCTCATAGCCGTCCCTTAAGTTCGCGCACCAGGGCATCACAGGCCTGCTCGAGCAAATCCAGCACCTGGGCAAACCCGGCTTCACCACCGTAATAGGGGTCCGGCACTTCATCCAGCGCCAGCTGATAACGGCGCAGAAACAGGTCAAGCTCGGCCGCAGCATTGCTAGGGCGCAGCTGCTGCAGGTCATGCAGGTTGCTGTTGTCCATCGCCAGAATCAGGTCGAAGGCATGGAAATCCGCCGCCTTGACCTGCCGAGCGCGCAACGCGGACAGGTCATAGCCTCGCTGCTGCGCGGCTTGACGCGTGCGGCTATCCGCCGGCTTGCCCACATGCCAGTCGCCGGTGCCGGCCGAATCGACCTCGACGCGCCATTCCAGCCCCGCCTCACGCAGCTTGTGGCGCAGCACACCTTCGGCCGTGGGCGAACGGCAGATATTACCCAGGCAGACGAACAGAACGCGCATCAGGCCCCCAGCAGGCAACGAACCCGCTCCAGGTCTTGCGGCGTATCGACGCCGGCAGGCGGTGCCTCCAGGGCATCGGCGACATGGATGCGCACGCCATGCCAGAGCGCGCGCAGCTGCTCCAGACACTCGGTGTCTTCCAGCCAGCACGGGCCCCAGGCGACGAAGTCATGCAGAAACTGCGCACGGTAGGCGTAGATGCCGATATGCCGGCGATAGGGCACGCCTGCTGGCAGCTCGTCACGGCTCTTGGCGAAGGCATCCCGCGCCCAGGCCAGCGGCGCACGGCTGAAGGTCAGGGCCAGGCCAGTCTTGTCGCTGACCACCTTGACCACATTGGGGTTGAACAGCGCCTGCACATCCTCAATCGGCTCGGCCAGGGTGGCGATTGCCGCCTGTGGATTTGCCGCCAGATTGGCCGCCACCTGATCGATGATTGATGGCGGAATCAGCGGCTCGTCGCCCTGCACGTTGACCACGATGGCGTCGGCCGCCAGGCCAAGCGCCGTAGCTACTTCAGCCAGGCGGTCGGTGCCGGAGTTATGGTCGACGCGGGTCAGTACCACCTGCGCACCAAAGCCTCGGCAGGCCTCAACGATGCGTGCATCGTCGGTGGCCACCACCACCTGCTGGGCGCTGCTTTTGCAGGCCTGCTCCCAGACATGCTGAATCATCGGTTTGCCGGCAATATCCTGCAGCGGCTTGCCCGGCAGGCGGCTGGAGGCGAAACGCGCCGGAATCACAACGGTAAAGGCAGTACTCATTTACTTGTCCAGGCGTTCGTCGACGGTGAGGGTGCGGGCTTCGCTTTCCAGCATCACCGGGATGCCATCGCGAACCGGGAAAGCCAGCGCATCGGCCTTGCAGATCAGCTCGCGCTTGTCAGCGGCGAGCTTCAGTGGGCCCTTGCACAGCGGGCAGGCGAGAATGTCGAGTAGTTTCGGGTCCATGGAAGATCCTTGATAGGAAGCAGCTGCTGGGGCGGACGAGACCGCCGAATGATCAGAACAGTCAGGCGCGCGGCACAAGACGCTGCAATTGCTGATCAAACCAGGCGACAAACGCGGCCGAAGGCTCGGCATCCACCGCCAGGTACCACCAATCGTCAGCCGCAAAGGCCCGGCACTTGACCGCATCCTTTTCCGTCATCAGCACCGGCAGCGCCGGGCTGAAATTCAGCAACTCGGCGCTGTACGGCGCGTGGTCGGCAAAGGCATGCGCGACAGGCCGCCAGTGTAGCCCTTCGAGGGTGTTGAAGAAACGCTGCGGGTTGCCGATACCGGCCACCGCATGCAGGGCCTGACCGGCCGGAAAGTGACTGAGCGGATGCTGCTGACCACTGCGCAGATTGACCAAGGTGCGCGGTTGCAGGGTAAAACCGTAACCATCCTGCGTATCACTGGCAGCGCCGTTATACAGCAGCGCATCGACGCTCTGCAGACGCTCGACCGGCTCACGCAGCGGGCCGACTGGCAAGCAATGGCGATTGCCCAGGCCGCGCGCGGCATCGATCAGCACCAGCTCCAGATCACGGGCCAGACGGTAGTGCTGCAGACCGTCGTCACTGAGGATCAGGTCCAGCGGCTCGGCCGCCAGCAAAGCCGCCACGGCGCGGCCGCGATCCGGATCAATCATCAGCGGCACGCCGCTGCGTTGCACAATCAGCAGCGGTTCATCACCGGCCACGCTGGCGGCTTGATCAGCCTGCACGCGCCAGGGCAGCTGCGGCGGCTGAGCGCCATAGCCGCGACTGACCACACCGACGCGCAGCCCTTGGCGGCGGCAATGCTCGATCAGCCAGAGAATCATGGGGGTCTTGCCGGTGCCGCCGACGGTTATATTACCGACCACCACCACCGGCACGGGCGCACGGTAGATCTCGCCCTCACCGGCGAGAAAGCGCGCACGCTTGCGCTGTACCACCGCGCGATACAGCCACTCCAGCGGACGCAGCAGGCCCAGCGCCGGATGACCGGCGTACCAGGCAGCAGTGAGTCGTGCAGGCAGGCTCATCAGCAGGCAAGCCTCAAGGCGCGGCTTGCGCCTCAATGGTGGTCATGCGCAGGTGAGCAAAACCCAGTTTGCCGGCCGCGTCCATGGCGGTAATCACCGCCTGATGCTGCGCCTTGGCGTCGGCGCTGATAATCAGCGGCAGACTGTTATCGCCTTCCGACTCTTTCTGCAGCGCCACCATCAGGCTTTCCAGGTCACTTTTCAGCAACTGCTTGGCATTCAGCGAGTAGCTGCCATCAGCGGCAATCAGGATTTCCAGCTGCTTGAGTTCGGTCTGCTCTGGTGGCGTGCCAGTGGCGGCCTCCGGCAGATCGACCTTGAGCTGGGTCTCACGGGTAAAGGTGGTGGTGACCACAAAGAACAGCAGCAGGATAAACACCACGTCGATCAACGAGGCCAGATTGATCTCGACGTTCTCCCGCGGTTTGCGCCGGAATTTCACGCCTTGTCCTCGCCCAAGTCGACATCACGGTCGCCCTGCACCACTTCCACCAGGCGAATCGCTTCCTGCTCCATACCGACCACCAGTTCATCGATCCGCCGTTGCAGGTAACGGTGGAAGAACAGTGCCGGAATGGCCACCATCAGACCCGCCGCCGTAGTGATCAGCGCCTTGGAAATACCGCCCGCCAGCAAGGACGCATTGGCCATGCCCGAGCCCATAAAGGAGCTGAAGATTTCGATCATGCCCAGCACCGTGCCGAGCAAACCCAGCAGCGGCGCGATGCCGGCGATGGTGCCCAGGGCATTGAGGTAGCGCTCCAGGTCATGAATCACCCGGGCGGCGGCTTCCTGAATGCACTCTTTCATGATCTCGCGACCATGTTTGGAGTTGGCCAGGCCAGCGGCGAGGATCTGCCCCAGGGGCGAGCCTGCGCGCAGCTCCTTGAGCTTCTGGTTATTGAGTTTTTTATCCTTGATCCACTTCCACACCTGACCGAGCAGGTTGGCTGGGGTGATGCGGCTCGGCCGCAGCGTCCACAGGCGTTCGGCAATGATGCCGGCCGCAGCGATAGAACACAGAATGATCGGCAGCATCATCCAGCCGCCAGCTTTTACCAGTTCCCACACGGTGGCAGATCCCCTTCACAAAAGTGGCGCCACTCTAGCATAGGGTCGCGGCCTCGCCGACCGCTGCCGTTCTCATTTTTCCCGCCAAAAACGTGCTCGAGAGCGCAAACCCTGCGCCTGCTCGAATGCCCCCAAACGAATCCGTAGCGCGCCGTGCAGAGCCGTGTCGTACAGCCGCGCATCCAGCGCCCGATAGCGGCCAACCACCTCGGCATGCGGATGGCCAAAGGCATTGTGCGCGCCACGAGAGATCAGCACGGCTGTAGGCCTGACCTGTGCCAACAAGGCGACAGAGGATGAACTGCGACTGCCATGGTGCGGCGCCAGCAGCCACTGTGCCGGCATTGGCAAACCGCTGCTGAGCAGTGCCCGCTCGGCGTGGCTATCGATATCACCGGTCAACCACAGCCGCTCGCCATTGGCCTCGATGCGCAGCACGCAGGAAGCCTGATTGCCATCGCTCGCATCCGCCCAGCGCCAGGTGCTGAACTCAACGCCATCCCACTGCCAGCGCTGCCCGCTGACACAGGCGCTGGCCTGTAATAAAGGTGCGAGCTTATCCGGCTCGCCACTGAGCACCTGCCTGACCGGCAGACCGCGCTTGATCGCTGCGGCGCCACCGGCATGGTCGTTATCGGCATGGCTGATCAGCAGCAGATCGAGCCCGCGCACATCCAGCGCGCGCAACGATGGCAGCACCACCCTCTCGCCGGTATCGAACTCACCAAAACGCGGGCCGGCGTCATACAGCAGATCATGCCCCTGGGTACGCACCAGCACCGCCAGGCCCTGGCCAACATCCAGCAGCCACACTTCGGCTCGTGCATATTCAGGACGCTGCTGTGGGCTGAACAACAAGGGCAGCAGCAGTAATGCACCCAGGCTGCGCATCGGCAAGGCGGCCGGTAATAGCAACACCAACGCGCCAAGCGCCACCAGCAGCCAGGCCCAAAATGGCAAGACACTGGGCAACCAGGCCGGCAGCCACAGAGCCAGTTGCGTGAGCAGAGAGAACAGCAGGCCCAACACCCAGCCTGCGACCCAAAGCAGCGCAGCCCCCACCCCAGGCAAGGGCAGCAATAGCGTACCGAGCAATGCCAGCGGCACCACCAGTAATCCCACCACAGGCACGGCCAGTAAATTGGCCAAGGGACCACTGGCACTCACCGGTAAACCGAGGGCCAGCAGCAATGGCAACAAGCCGATGGCCATGGCCCATTGCGCACGCAACAGGGTACTCCACCAGGGCCAGGCGCCCAGGCGGCCGCTGAAGATCAGGATCAACAGCATCACCGCACCAAAGGACAACCAAAAGCCCGGCTGCAAACTGGCCAACGGTTCACCCAGCAACACCACAAGCAGTGCCAGCAACACCGGCAGCCACACGCCCAGATGACGAAAGCGCCAGCGCCAGAGCAGCACCAACCCCACCATCACACAGGCGCGCTGCACCGGCACCGCAAAACCTGCCAGCAGCCCGTAAGCCAACGCGCCGACAAAGGCCAGCACGCACGCACAGGGCAGCCAGGGCCAGCTACGCGGCCAGAACCCCAGGCGCGCCAAGCCGGCAACCAGGCCATATAACAGCGTCGCCAGCAGACCAATATGCTGACCGGAGATGACCATCAGATGCACCGTGCCGGTGTTCTGCAGCACCTGCCAATCGGCCGGCGACAACCCCGAGTCGTCACCCAGCACCAACGCCGTCAACGCCCCCTCGCGGCCATGGGCAGGCGTTGCCAATAACTGCTGACGCAAGCGGTCACGCCAGGCCCCGGCGCCACTGGCTGGGGCAACCAGCTCGCCACTTTTTACGCTGCCCGTGGCGCCGATGCGCTGCGCCAGTAGCCAGGCCTCGTAATCAAATGCCTGCGGGTTAACCAGGCCATGGGGGCGCTTAAGCCGCACTGCCAGGCGCCAGCTCTCACCCGCGCGCACTGTTGGTCCGTCATACCAGGCCAGGCGTATACGGGCCGGCAACTGGTCGCGGCGTGACGTCACCCGCTGCAACTCAAAGCGCACCACGCCCTCGTCCACCTCAGGCAGGCCGACCACCTGCCCTTGCAGCCACAGGGTGCGCGCATCCAGCTGCCGCGCCAGACGATCATCCAGCGCCCACTGCGCCGATACGCACGCCCAGGTGAAACCGAATAGCAACAAGGCGAGGGGATAACTGCGAAACGGCAACAGCATCAAGCCGAAGATCGGCAAAAGAACCAACAACCACAGCGGCGGCAAGGCCGGAAGAAAGCGCAGCACCAGCAGCCCGGCCACCAGCGCCAATATCCCTGTGCGCATAGACTCGCTCCATGAGTCGAATACTGCATTTAACCTGTCGATCAGCTTTTGCTTATGTGCTGTCACAAAGTGTGAAAGCAGGCTGTCATCAAAGGGTGCATAATGTCGGCGCTTTTACCCGCCAGAGAGCCTTCATGCCGCGTCGTTTATTCAAGCGCTACATGCCTCACCCAGACCGCATCAAGGGCAATAAATCCCTGCGTTTTCTGGGTAGCCTGATCCACGATCCCAATCTCTGGCACCTCAACCGCCATTCTGTTTCACGCGCCATGGCCATTGGCCTGTTCTGGGCGATGATCCCCATGCCTCTGCAAATGGCCGCTGCCGCCATCGTGGCCATACCGGCCCGGGGCAACCTGCCGATTTCGATTGGCCTGGTCTGGCTAACCAACCCGATCACCATGCCGCCAGTGTTCTATTGCAGCTATAAGTTCGGCGCCTGGCTGATGAGCACACCCACCCTGCAAATGCCTGAGCACATCACCCTCAGCTGGGTTGGCCACGTTCTACAAACCCACTGGCAGCCGCTGTATCTGGGCTCTCTGGTACTCGGCCTGTTGCTTGCCTTGATCGGCTATTTTGGCACCAACGCCTACTGGCGCTGGTGGGTGCGGCACAACTGGCGCAAACGCCAGGAAAAACGCCGTCAGCAAGGCGCACAGCACTGATACAAAAAAGCCGTTACTGAGTAACGGCTTTTTTGTTTCTGCCAGCGTAGCTTATTCGTAACGCAGCGCATCGGCCGGCTGAATCTGCGCCGCCCGCCAGGACGGGTAGACGGTGGCCAAAAAGCTCAGGCTGAACGCCGCCCCGCAGATCAACAGCACATCAGACAGCAGCAGTTCAGACGGCAGGTTGCTGATGAAGTACACATCCGAGCTCATCACCTGCTGACCGCTCAAGCGCTCGATCCAGGCCACCAGCTGACTGACATTCAGCGCCGCGAGAATGCCCAGCACCGCGCCGATCAGCGTACCGATCACGCCGATCACCGTGCCCTGCACCATAAAGATGCCCATGATCTGCCCCGGCGTGGCGCCCAGGGTACGCAGGATGGCAATGTCCGCGCCCTTGTCGGCCACCACCATGATCAGCGTGGCGATGATATTGAAGGCCGCCACCGCGACGATCAGCAACAGCAACAGACCGATCATGGTCTTTTCCATTTTCATCGCACTGAACAGACTGCCCTGGGTCAGGGTCCAATCAGTGGCGCGGTAACCCGCACCCAGCTCGCCAACAATCTGCGCGGCCACTTGCGGCGCCTGATACAGATCCTGCAGCTTCAGCCGTACGCTCTGCACCTGGCCCGGCTGCATACGCTGGATATGCGCCGCATCGGCGACATGAATCAGCGCCAGCGAGCTGTCCAGCTCGGCGCCGACTTTGAAGATACCGACCACGTTAAGGCGCTGCATACGCGGGCTGATACCGCCCGGTACGTTGCTCAGCTCCGGCACGATCAACGCCAGCTTGTCACCCACGCGCAACTGGAAGCGCCGCGCGGTGATCTCACCGAGCACCACGCCAAACTCGCCTTCACGCAAGTCGCTCAGACGGCCTTGCTGCATATGCTGGTCGATGATCGACACCTGCGGTTCCAGCGCCGGATCGACGCCGTGCAGCTGCACCGGCTGCATTGCACCGCGCACCGAGAGCATGCCTTCGAGCTCGGCAAACGGCACCGCGGCAAGCACCTGCGGATTGTTCTTCGCGGCAGCCGCGACCTGCTGCCAGTCATCCAGCGGCTGCGCCCCGGCGATGCTGGCGTGCGGCACCATGCCGAGAATGCGCGTGCTCATTTCCTTCTGGAAACCGTTCATCACCGACAGCACCACGATCATCGCCAACACACCGAGGGCCAGGCCAATCATCGAGGTCATCGAGATAAAGGAAATAAAGTGGTTGCGCCGCTTGGCTCCGGTATAGCGGATACCGATAAAGATACTCAGCGGACGAAACATCAGGCGGCCACCAGCTTGCCGTCTTCCAGACGCAGGATGCGGTCCATCTGCTGGGCCAGCTCCAGGTCATGAGTCACCACTAAGAAGGCGGTCTGCGACGCGCTGCTCAGCTCCTTCATCAGGTCCTGAATGCCTTGCGCAGTGTGGTGATCGAGGTTGCCGGTGGGCTCATCGAGCAGCACCAGACCCGGCTGATTGACCAGCGCGCGGGCAATCGCCACCCGCTGACGCTCACCACCGGACAGCTCGGACGGTTTGTGCGCCAGGCGATGGCCGAGGCCGACCCGCTCCAGTAAAGCAGTGGCACGCTGACGCGCTTCGCTGATCGGCGTACGGCCAATCAACAGCGGCATGCACACGTTCTCCAGCGCGGTGAATTCCGGCAGCAGGTGATGGAATTGATAAACAAAGCCCAGGGCGCGGTTACGCAGCAAGCCGCGCTGTTTTTCATTCAGCGCCGACAACTCCTCGCCCGCCAGCCAAACGCTGCCGCTGCTCGGCGTATCCAGACCGCCAAGCATATTCAGCAAGGTGCTCTTGCCCGAACCGGAACTGCCAACGATCGCCACGCGCTCGCCGGGGTGCAGTTCCAGCTGCAGATCCTGCAGCACCACCACCGATTGCGGGCCCTCGTCGTAGCTTTTACCGAGGTTGCGACAACTCAACACTGCACGATCTTGCATAACCTGATCACTCATAGCGCAAAGCCTCCGCGGGCTGGGTACGGGCCGCGCGCCAGGCTGGATAAAGGGTGGCGAGGAAACTCAGGAGCAGCGCCGCGGCACACACCAGCAGCACATCCTGGAGCATCAGTTGCGAGGGGATGTAGTCAATAAAGTAGACATCGGCATTGAGAAACTGCATGTCCAGCAGCGACTCCAGAGCGGCGATGGCGGAACTCACATTGAGCGCGGCGAAGATGCCGAGGACAGCGCCTATGGCGGTGCCGAATACCCCGATCACCGTACCCTGCACCATAAAAATCGCCATGATCTGCCCAGGCGTCGCGCCGAGGGTGCGCAGAATGGCGATATCACCCTTCTTGTCGGTGACCACCATGACAAGGGTGGAGATGATGTTGAAGGCGGCGACCGCGACGATCAGCAGCAGCAACAGACCGATCATCGCCTTCTCCATGCGGATCGCCTGATACAGGTTGCCGTGGGTGCGGGTCCAGTCGCGGGCGTAGTAATCGCCATCGCCCAAGGTCTGCGCCAGCGCCCAGGCGGTACGCGGGGCTTCGAACAGGTCGGCGAATTTCAGGCGAATGCCCTGCACCTGATCGGCCTGCCAGCGCTGCAGACGCGCCAGATCCTGCACATGGGTCAGGGCCAGGTGGCCGTCGATCTCGCCGGCGCCGACATGGAAGATGCCGACCACGGTAAAGCGCTTGAGGCGCGGGAACATGCCAGCCGGAGTGACCGTCACCTCCGGCGCCACAAAGGTGACCTTGTCACCCAGGCCGACGCCGAGTTTGGCGGCGGCCTTGTCGCCCAGCACCATGCCGAACTCACCGGGCTGCAGTGCCTCCAGGCGGCCCTGCTGAAAGAAGTTGCCGATGATCGAGACCTTGGCCTCTTCCAGCGGGTCGACCGCATTGATCAGCACTTTCTGCACCTTGCCATCGTTGGTCAACAGGCCCTGCATCTGGCTGAACGGCGCAACCGCCAGCACCTGCGGGTTGCTTTGCGCCTGTTCGGCCAGGCTGCGCCAATCCTTGAGCGGCGTGGCGCTCTCGACCGTGGCGTGCGGCACCATGCCGAGCACGCGGGTGCGCATTTCATGGTCGAAGCCGTTCATCACCGACAGCACCAGAATCATCACCAGCACACCCAGTGCCAGCCCGATCATCGAGGTCAGGGAAATAAAGGATACGAAGTGGTTGCGACGCTTGGCCCGCGTGTAGCGCGTGCCGATAAATACGAACAGAGGTCTGAACATGTCGGGGGCTGATTCGAGGGAAAAAGAAACGTCCTTGTGGGGGCTTGGCGAGCAGCCTTACACTCTGACTACTACTGCTGCCATGGGTTCACCATGCCGACTCAAGATGAAGATGATCGCCGCGAATACTATCGTATCGACGATACGATCGCACTGGAATTCACCCTGCTCTCAGGTGCCGAAGCCCTGGCCAGTGACGAGCTTCACGACAGCTCACCGCTGTTCAATCTGCTCAGCGATCTGCACCTGATGGACTTCGAGTCGCAGCATCTACTGCGACATATCACCGAACGTGATCGCACCCTGGCCAATTACCTCAAGGTGATGAACAAGCGCATCGACCTGCTTGGCCAGGCCGTGGCGCAGAGCCTGCTGCGCGACATCGGCACGCCACGCAAGGTCAGCCTGTCCGAGGGCGGCGTCAGCTTCAACAACCCTCAGCCCGTGGCTACCGGCGCGCATCTGGCGGTGAAGATGGTGCTGATGCCGCAGGCCCTGGGTTTGCTGCTAAGGGCCAAGGTGGTGCATTGCCAAGCACTGCCGTCGCAACAATTTGAGATCGGCGCGGAATTCGAAGCCCTGAGCGATGCCCAACGCCAGCTACTTGCCCGGCATATCCTGCAACGCCAGGCCCTGGAACGTCGCCAGGCCCGCGAACACCCCCTGCAACCCTGAAAGCGAACCACTATGCCCCGTCTGTTGCTGCTTCTCGCCCTGCTCCTGCCCCTCGGCGCGCATGCCGATACTCTGCAAATCCCCATCGGCCAGCAGGGTGCCGGCGAATTGCGGCTGCCGCAATTCGGCGAATCACAGCGCGCGGTGCTGGAGCGTTTCGGCCTGGCCGATGTAGAGCACCCCAGCGTTGGCAACCCGCCGATCACCCGCTGGGATTACCGCGAATTCAGCGTCTACTTCGAACACAAACACGTGATCAACACCGTGCGCCATCACCAGCCCGGCGCCGCCCTGCACGACAAGGAGCAACAGTGACAGTCATCTATGGACATCGCGGCGCCAAAGGCGAGGTGCCGGAAAACACCCTGGCCAGCTTTGAGCAATGCCTCAAGCATGGCGTGCGCCGCTGCGAGCTGGACCTGCACCTGTCGCGCGATAACCAACTGATGGTGATTCACGACCTAACCCTCAAGCGCACCACCGGCCATCGCGGCAAGGTAGTCGAGCATGACGCCGCCGAACTGGTGCGCTACGACGCGCGTAAAGGCGGCCCTGGCGCCGTCACGCCCTGCCCAATCCCACGGTTGGAGGAACTGTTCCAGCAGTGCGATTTCGAGCACTGGCAGCTGGAAGTCAAAAGTGCTTCCAAGGTGCGCTCGGCGCGGATGGTCAAGGCGATTGCCGAACTGGCTAAGCGCTACAACCTGACTGAAAAAGTCACCGTAACCTCCAGCTCCCGCGAAGTGCTCGGTGCCTTAAAGCACCTGACGCCGCATCTGCAGCGCGGTCTAGTGGCCGAATACGCCTGGCTCGACCCGCTGAAAGTCGCCAAACATTACGCCTGCCACCTACTGGCCCTGAACTGGACGCTGTGCACCCCGGAGCGCCTACTGAAAGCACAGAAAGCCGGCTTGCATGTTTCGGTATGGACGGTCAACGAACCGGCACTGATGCGTCGCCTGGCGGATTTCGGTGCGGACAGCATTATTACCGACTTCCCCGGCCTGGCTGTGGCGACCCTAAAGTAAGGCTCTGCCCCAAGACTGTGTTACAGCAAAAAGGCCGGTCAATAACCGGCCTTTATTACAACTACTGCATGCGTCAGTTGATACTCAACTTATCGCGGTTCTTCTCCAGAGTTGCCTCACCAATACCCTTGACCTCCAACAACTCATCCACCGAAGCAAAGTCGCCGTGCTCATCACGGTAAGCAACAATCGCTTGTGCCTTAACCTCGCCAACCCCCAGCAACTCACGTTGCAGAGTGGCCGCATCAGCAGTATTGAGATTGACTTTAGCGACCGGGGCCACTTGTGCTGTTTCCACAACAGAAGCGGGCTGGGTCTGAGTTTCAGCGGCGGAAACCGCCAGGGACATGGAAGCAAGAACAGCGAACAGCAGAGACGACAATTTAGCTTTTAGCATGTAGCGCATCCTTTCGTTAGTTTTCTCTCAGTGCGTGGGACTTCCCTCTCCACGCCTTTGAAAACTAGCTGCTGTTATGTACTTGTCAAATAACTCGATGCATCTCTGACCGAATCAGCAGCCGCCTGCAACTCATGCCCCGTTCACCAAGGCCTTACGGGATAATCCTACGGATCAAGCCGACGCTTCATATGTATCCAATCAACAATCTCGCCTTCTGGCTTATAACCGCTAACCGTCTCGCGCAACAGCTGGCGCACCCGGTCATAGTCATCACGCTCAACTGCCGCCAAAAGCTCACTGAGCACCACCTTGAAGGCCTCCCATGGCAGATGCTCCTCATTGGCGCGCATGATCATAGGGTGCTCCGTCGGGCTAACGTTATCGCCGATCAGCAGCTCCTCATAGAGCTTCTCGCCAGGGCGCAGGCCGGAAAACTCGATGGCAATATCACCATGCAGATTCTTCTCGGAGCGAACACTCAAACCACTCAGATGGATCATCTTCTCGGCCAACTCGGCAATTTTTACCGGCTGTCCCATATCCAACACAAACACATCCCCCCCCTGGCCCATGGCTCCGGCCTGAATCACCAATTGAGCCGCTTCAGGGATCGTCATGAAATAGCGAGTAATGTTGGGATGCGTCACCGTAACCGGCCCACCACGACGAATCTGCTCATGAAACAATGGGATAACCGAACCAGAAGAACCCAATACGTTGCCAAAACGCACCATAGTGAAACGTGTTTTATTAACCCGATGAACACCCTCATCATCAAGCAATACAGGAGCCTGCTCAGCACTCAACGCCTGCAACACCATTTCCGCCAACCGTTTGGTACTGCCCATCACATTGGTGGGACGTACAGCCTTATCAGTGGAAATCAGCACAAAATTTTCAACACCCGCCTTCACAGCTGCTTGAGCAGTTAATGTCGTACCGAACACATTATTCAGCACACCTTCGGCAATGTTGTGCTCAACCATAGGCACATGTTTGTAAGCCGCAGCGTGATAAACCGTATTCACTTTCCAAGTGCGCATCACATCAAACAAACGTCCAGAGTTGCGGATAGAACCCAGTATCGGTACCAGACGGATAGACAACGACTCGCGACGGATACGCTGCTCCAGTTCGCTATGAATGCTGTAGAGATTGAACTCGCTGTGCTCGAACAACAGCAAGGTCGCGGGACCGGCCGCGACAATCTGCCGGCACAGCTCCGCACCGATGGAGCCACCAGCCCCGGTCACCATCACCACGCGGCCTCGGATACAGCGTTCCAACAGTTCCAGATTGGGCGGTACCGCGTCACGGCCGAGCAAGTCGGCAATCGCCACTTCCTGCAGATCGTCGACTTTGACTCGCCCACTGGCCAGATCCATAAAGTCCGGCACGCTACGCACATGCAGCGGGAAGCCTTCAAGCAACTCGAGGATTTCCCGCCGCCGCGAGCGGGAAAGCGAAGGAACCGCCAAAAGAATTTCCTGAGCGCCTGTGTCGTCGAGCATCCGCTGGATATGCACAGGCCTGTAAACCTGCAGCCCGGCAATGATCTGCGTGGAAATGCTTTTATCGTCGTCGACAAAAGCCACAGGCTGCACCGAGCGCCCTGCACGCAAGGCCGACACTAACTGGTTGCCCGCCGCTCCCGCCCCGTAGACCGCTACCCTGGGCAGTGAATCACGTCGCCCAGGATTGCCAAAAGATAACTGGCGAGCTGCTACATACCAATCACCCATAAAGTATTGGCGCATCAACAAACGCAGGCCGCCCACCAGCAACAGACTGAACCACCAATAGTTGAATACCAGAGAACGCGGCACCAGGGCCGGCGCACCTCGATACCAGTAAACCGCAAGGGACAGAAGCAGCGCGGCAATCGTCACGGCCTTGAAGATCGCCACTAGGGCGTCATTACCGAAATAGCGCATCACAGCGCGGTACATGCCCAGTCGAATAAACAGCGGGATGGCGATAACCGGCGCGGCGATAAACAGCCAGGCATGATCGCCAAATGGATCGATGCGCTTGTCAAAACCCATCCGCACGACAAACGCCAGCCAAAGCGCCAACCAGACCAATACAACGTCCACGACCACTTGCAACAAACGCTTGTAACGCCTTGGAAGACTTAACAATGTAATGCGCAGCTTATCCGTCATCCCTTTCCACCATCACTCACCGGAGCAACCGCAGCGCATCGAACGATGGCCGCGCACAGCTTAGCTCAGCGTGGTTCGGTATAGCCAAGGCAATCTGTCAGGCTATGCCAAGCCAACTGTTGTCGGCGGTTAAGGCTCGTATAGAAGCAAGCTTGCCCACACATCGCGGCCGATAGAAAAGGCTATGTCCCAAAACTATGTTGCAGACCGCTTTTGTGGGTTAGCGGCGCTAGCACTGGTTATCGGGACGCCACGCAATTCGAGGCCGCCCGCCCTTCGTATTACCGCGCTTTATGCACCGTATAACTACTATTCAACACACAAGCGTTAGGTTGGTGCTGAGCGCAGCGAAGCCCAACAGGCGTTGGCGTAGATCGTTGGGCTTCTCTGCACTCCTCAACCCAACCTATGGTTTATCGCCTCGCAACACGCAATTGGGACAGAGCCTATTTATTCGGCAACTCCGGCGCGCAGTTTCCAGGCCAGCACCAATAACGGGGTATAGGCGATCAGCAAGCCCGCCAGGCCATCCAGCCCACCCAGCACCACCCACAGCGCAATCGGCAATAGCCAACACAGATTCAACAACGCCACGCCCAGGGTGACCGGCAAGTGCCTGCCGCAGCGCCGCGCCGCGTGCTGATAGGCATGGCTGCGATGCGCCTCATGCACCCGCTCGCCGCCGAGCAGGCGACGCAGCAGCGTCAGGGTGGCGTCGACCACAAACACTCCCAGCAGAATCAGCCAGGCCCAGAGCAGCTCGGCCGAGATCCAGGCCGCCTGCAACAGCATCACGCCCAGAACCATGCCGAGAAAACCACTCCCCGCATCGCCCATGAAAATCCGCGCCGGCGGGAAGTTCCAGTAACAGAACCCCAGTACCGCACACGCCAGCGCCAAGGGCACCCACAGCAGTTCGGCATGCCCGCTCAGCGCGTACAACAATGCGCCCCCCAGGCAGACGGCGAGTGCCTCCACACTGGCGATACCATCGATACCGTCCATAAAGTTGTACAGGTTCAACAGCCAGACCAGGCCCAAAGCGGCCAACCCATGCCCCAGCCAGCCCAGCTCCAGCGAACCCCCCATTACCGCCACGGGCGGCATGCCACCGAGCCAGTACAGAGCCCAGGCGGCCGCAACGAAGTGCCCCAACAGACGCCAGCGGGCCGCAATATGGCCATGATCGTCAAGCAACCCCAGGAGGGCGACCCCGCTACCGGAGCCCAGCATGGCCCACATCAGCGCATCGTCCAGGCCGCCGCGGTAGGCCAGCCAAGGCAAGGCCAACAGAAAAGCCAACACCAGCGCCACCCCGCCACCGCGCGGGGTCGGCACCGAATGGGAGCTGCGTCCGTTGGGAATATCAAGCAGGCTGCGCGCCAGGGCATAGCGTCGCATGCGCCCGGTAAGGAACCAGGACAGCAGCACGATCAGTAGCAATAAGCCGATCATCATTGGTCAGGCCGCGCGAGAAAGTCTTCAGCGGTTTTTCTCAAGGCCTCGGACACTGCATGTGCGGGTTGCCAGCCCAGCAGCGTTCTGGTCTTTTCAATATCCACACGCAGCTCGCCACACAGGCGCTGAGCCACCGCGCGCCGGCCCACCAGTTGCAGACCGCTGCGCAACCAGCTCCGCGGAACCGGCAGCAACCGGGCGGGACGCTGCAGCGAGTGGGCCAGATGCCTCGCCAGTTCGGCAACGGACCAATCATCGCCATCGCTGACCATAAAGGTCTGGTTCGCCGCCGCCGGATGCGCCAGGCAGGCCAGTACAAGGCCCAGCAGATTATCCAGCGAGACCAGGCTGCGCCGGTTATCCAGCGCCCCCAGAGGCAGCGGCAGGCCACGGGCCAGGCTGCCCATCAGGCGTTGGAAGTTGGCCCGCACCCCAGGGCCATAAACCAGTGGCGGCCTGATAATCACCCACTGCATCCCCGTGCGCTCACACAGGGCCTGCAAGGCCTGCTCGGCTTCCCACTTGGAGAGCCCGTAAGCGTCACCCGGACGAGGCCGATCGGCTGCGCCGAAGGCGCACCCCGGCGGGGTTTCCTCGCCATTGACCTTGACCGAACTGATCAACACGAAACGTTTCACCCCGGCCTCGGCGGCGGCCGTGGCCAAACGCAGCATGCCCGCGACATTCACCGCGCGAAAGGCGGTCAGCGGATCCGTGGCCGTTTCATCCAGCACATGCACCCGCGCCGCCGCATGCACCAGTACATCGATGCCTTGCAACGACTCGGGGCTCACCGCCGCCAGCGCCAAATCGCCCAGCACGCGTCGCTCACAGGGTAGCTCGTCCTCGGCCAGCGCACTCGCCTGGCGCAACCCCGCAACCGCGTCAACCCCGTCCAGGGCCAGCAAGCGCTGCAACAGCGCCCGCCCGACAAAGCCATTGGCCCCGCTAACCAGCACTCGCATCAGGCGGCACCTGAGGATTCGACTACAGCCGGGGTCATTGCCTGCATGGTCCGCTCCCGCAGATAAGCTTCGATTCGCTCGACACAATACATGCTCGCCGGGGCGAAACCAGTACCACCCACACCTGAAGCCCAGGTGTCGAGTTAAGCGCTGCCCGCAGACTGCTCGTCGGCCTTACCGGGCTGCACGCCCAGCAGAATTCCCACCGGGAACCAGAACAGCACCCAGTACGGGCTCGGACGATGGAAGATGGCGTAGACATCCGACACCATGGCGACCATGGCATACACCAGCAGCGCTATGCCCAGCCGCGCCAAGGGCTGAGCCCGGCATTGCCAGCCCTTCCATAGCAGACTCAAAAGTAGCAGGACGAACAGAACGATGCCGACAATGCCGTATTCGTACCAGAGTTGCAGGTACAGGCTATGGGCGTGGATCACACTGGAATAGTGAGGTCGTGGAAAGGCGAACTGAAAATCGACGCCGGCGCCGGCTCCGGCTAACCAGAATGCGGGTAAACGCTCACTCCAGTTGCCCCAGATCAGGTCACGATTGTTAACGCCCACAGCTCGTTCATTCTGGATCTCAGGCCAGAATAGATAGACAGCGATCAGTATCAACACGCAGCCCGCGCCGAGCAGGCTGCGCGAGCGGGTATTGGGAAATAGCAGCAACAGCACAAGACCGCCCGCCATTGTGGAAAACCAGGCCCCCCGGGAGAAGGTGAGCAGCACATAGGCCAGCAACCCGAGCATACCCAACGCCAGCACAATGGCCTGCCAGACACGCAGCTTTAACCCGACGAACAGGTAGGTCAGCAGTACCGCAAACACACCATAGTACAGACCCGCGATAACCGGATGTTTGAGGTCCGCCAGGCCACGCCAGCCCAATTCGCTTAAGCGACCGGCAAAGCGAATCTTGTTGTACTCCAGCGATTTGTCGAGCACGCCGAACTGGTAATAAAGGGTCAGCCAGGCAAAGAGCGCGGCCAGAACCACCACGGCAACCAGCAAGCCGTTAAAAGCTTTCTGATGGCGTACCAGGTTGGCCACGGCAAAGACGTACAGCAGAATCAGCCCAACGATTTTCAGCCAGTAGGCCGAATCTTTAGCGGAGCCTGAGTTGAACACGCTGCATAGCACCACCCAGGCCAACAGACCTAGCAAGACAAGCCCGGGAGCCTGACGCCAGGTGTCCAGCGACAAGCGCCGCCACAGCAACAGCAGCAATGCCGGCACAAACAACAGCAGATACATCTGCGTCGCGTAGCGGCTGCCGTCGTTGTTAAACAGCAGCCCGGTCAACTGCACAAACAGGCCCAGTGCCAGAATCCATAACCAGACCGTGGGTAGTACCGCACCGGGTGTCGTCAATCGCTGAGTAAAACGCACAAATCTTCCTTCCAGTTTTCTGAGACCAAACAGCCCTAGCCCAGCAGGGGCTTTCAATAGGCTAAGCAGCAGATATGTGTTGAGTCATCCCGAACGGCTCGATAATACGTAGGGTGGGTTAGGCACGAACCAGGATCAGGTAAGCCCCATCGACGCTCAACGCGCCGTAACCCACCATGGCGGTCTGGCGACAAACCACAATGGAGCGTTGCACGATGGCACGGCTTACGCCGAATAGCCCCCTCACCTCCAGCCCCTCCGGCAGGGAGAGGGGGGCAAATCGCGTCCGGCAAGACAACACATGACCGGTGCATAGCCCGTCAATAGGCGTTCTTGTTGATAAAACCCTTGAACACCGTCAGGAATACAATCTTTAAATCCAGCCAGAGCGACCAATTGTCGATATACCAAAGGTCATACTCGACGCGCTTCTGCATCTTCTCCAGAGTATCGGTCTCGCCACGGTAGCCGCTGACCTGAGCCCAGCCGGTGATACCAGGCTTGACCTTGTGCCGCTGCATATAGGACTCGACCAGGTCCTTGTAATACTCGTTATGGGCCAGGGCATGGGGGCGCGGGCCAACGATGGACATACGGCCCTGCAGCACATTGAAGAACTGCGGGAGCTCATCCAGGCTGGTACGGCGCAGAAAAGCCCCCAAGGGAGTGATGCGAGCATCGCTGCGAGTAGCCTGAGTCACCCCACCAGACTCTTCCTGATGCAGCACCATCGAGCGGAACTTGTACACCTTGAAACGCTTACCGTTGATACCCGTACGGTGCTGCTTGAACAGAATAGGCCCAGGCGAAGTGAGCTTGATGGCAATACCGATGGCCAGGCACACCGGCACTATCATCAGACTGATTAGCGCGCCCAGCAGCATATCCTCCAGACGCTTGATCACCCGCGCCGGGCCATCCATCGGGCTGCAGCTCAGGTCCAGGGAATAGAGCCCGGCGATATGGCTGACCTTGTGATTGAGTAGGGGGATGTCGCCCCACTCGGGAATAAAACGTACTTCGACCGTATGGTGACGCAGGGCATAGAGGATCGAGCGCAACGCCCCACCCTCGCTCAACGGCAAGCACAACCACACCTCGTGCACGGCATGCTCGTTGACAGCCTGGACCAAGTCATCCAGCCATTGCGGGCCACCTTCGGCAAAGGCCAGGGTATGGGCAATGGTAAAGCCGGACTCGCCCAGCGCACGGCCATTACTCAGGCGCTGCTCTGTCTCACCGCCCGCGCCCACCAACAGTACTGACTTGAGGTTGCGACCACCGGCGCGGAGCTGACGTAGCAAGAGAAAAACCCCAAGGCGCATCAACAGGCTCAACGAGAACCCGATAAGCAATAACGTGATAAACCATAGCCGCGAATAGTCCCCCGACACCTTGAGGAAAAACGACAGGGACAAGAGTATGCCGGCAGCGGCTATCCAGCCGATTAACAACCGGCTGACCTGACGCAGAAACGGCTTGCCACGCTGTGAGCCATAGGCCCCACTCATACCCAGGCTAAACACCAGGACGATGGCGGTCAGCAGGGTTGCCGTTTCGTAGCGCCCGGTCATTTCAAAGGCATGAAAACGCCAGTAATGGGCCAAAAAACCTGCGGCAATCACCAGAGCCATGTCCAGGAGCGCAACAAATAGCGGAACGGGATAACGTTCAGCAAAAGTAGGCTGATAACTCGGAATGGATTGCATATCCTTTACAAAACTCCAAACAATTAAATGTTAAAAACAACGAATGTTAATGCTCAGCACCGCAAAAGCCCATGAAAAATGCCACCAGCCCTCAACTTCAACCCCCAGCACAACATTGTGAGAGACTCCCGTCGTCCAGACGCCGCGCTGTCGCGCAGAAACTGTGTAGGAGCCAGCGTGCAGATTTGATTTTTACATGTATAGAACGGGTTATTTTTAGGCTATGTACCTGTTATGTGTTGAATCGTCTCGAACAGTTATACAGTGCATGAAGCGCGGTAATACATAGGGTGGGTTAGGCGCGAGCCGGGAACAAGCAAACACCATCGGCTCTCACGCGCCGTAACCCACCATGATGGTCTAACGGGAAACCGCAATGGTGGGTTACGCGGCGCTCGAATGGCGTGGCGCCCCCATAACCACACCTCCTACGCCGCTAACCCACCCTACAAAATCGGCCTGCAACACATAATCGGTACATAGCCCATTTTTAGTTTTACAAGCGGGTTTTAGCCTCGACAAGCTTCCACCACATCGCCGCCAAAGCCCCTCCCAGGGATTATGTAGCGGGCGGCTACCTTACTGTTCCTTCTTGTAAAACTGCTCAAAACAATAATTAGTCGCCTCGACATAGCCTTCGGCACTGCCGCAATCGAAACGCTGACCCTTGAACTTGTAAGCCAGCACAGCGCCCTGCCGGGCCTGTTTCATCAAGGCGTCAGTAATCTGTATCTCGCCGCCCTTGCCGGGCTCGGTATCGGCAATCAGCGAGAAGATATCGGGGGTGAGAATATAGCGACCGATAATCGCCAGATTGGAGGGGGCCTCTTCGGGCTTCGGTTTCTCGACCATATGGCTGACGCGGTAGAGATCGTCGCGGATCATCTCGCCGGCGATCACGCCATACTTGTGGGTCTCCTCGCGGGGTACTTCCTGAATCGCGACAATCGAGCAACGGAACTGACGATACAGCTCGATCATCTGCAACAGCACCGGGTCGCCCCCGGGGTTGACGCACAGATCGTCGGCCAGCACCACGGCGAAGGGCTCGTCACCGATCAGTTGCTGCCCGCACAGAATGGCGTGCCCGAGGCCCTTCATTTCCACCTGACGGGTATAGGAAAAGGTACAGGCATCGATCAGCAGCCGCGTGCTATCCAGATAACGCTCTTTATCCGTGCCCTGGATCTGATGCTCCAGCTCGTAGCTGATATCGAAGTGATCCTCCAGCGCGCGCTTGCCGCGCCCGGTGATCACCGCCATATGCTGCAGGCCGGCCGCGTGTGCTTCCTCGACGCCATACTGGATCAGCGGCTTGTTGACGATGGGCAGCATCTCCTTGGGCATGGCCTTGGTGGCCGGGAGAAAGCGCGTGCCGTAACCAGCTGCGGGGAAGAGACATTTGCGGATCATGTGAAACCCTTAAACCTTAAAGACGAAAAAACGGATAGATCAAGCGAGGCATGTACTCAGCTACTGCCCTGCCAGCTCCAGCAAGACGGCGCGCAACTCATCGCGCCAATCGGCAGGTGTTATCTGCTGGGCCTGTTGCAGGCGGCTGCAATCCATGACCGACCAGGCCGGGCGCTTTGCCGGCGTGGGGTACTGCGTCGTGCTGATGCCATGCACCACAGGCACCCGCGGCAGCATGCACAGCTCGTGGGCCTGGGCGAAGATCTCCTGCGCAAAGCCATGCCAACTGCAGGCCGGCATGCCGCTGTAATGATAGAGCCCCCACTGCAAGGCACCGCTGTCGTGGTACTGCTGCGCCAGGGTCCATAGCGCACGGGCAATACTCGCCGCCGAGGTCGGGCAGCCTTGCTGATCGGCCACAACCGACAGCTCATCGCGTTCACGCCCCAGGCGAAGCATGGTCTTGACGAAGTTGTTGCCATGCGCGCCGAATACCCAGCTGGTGCGCAGGATCATATAGCGGCTGCAGCCCGTCGCCAGGGCCAACTCGCCTGCCAGCTTGCTCGCGCCGTAGACCCCGCTGGGGGCAGTTGCATCCTGCTCGTCATAAGGGGTGGTGGCATCCCCGGCAAACACGTAGTCGGTGGAGATATGCAGCAAGGGGACGCCCAGCCGCTCGGCGGCGACCGCCAGATAGGCGACCCCGTCGCGATTCACCGCGTAAGCCCGCTCCGGCTCGCTCTCGGCCCTGTCCACCGCGGTGTAGGCCGCCGCATTGATGATCAGCTGCGGTTGCACCCGCTCAACCACTGCCGTCACTTGCGCCGCATCGGCAATATCCAGCTCTGCCGAGCCCAGACCTATCGCCTCGAACCCCGCAGGTACCAGGCGCATCAGCTCATGACCGACCTGGCCATGAGCACCGGTAATCAATACACGCATATAAAAGTCTCAAGATTGGAAAAATATCAGGCGTGATGTCGCAGCCGAGGGTTGACGACCCCTAGGGTGCCACTCGCCGCAGGCAGTGCACCGTAGCTTATCGTCGCCGCATAAAGTGGCCAGGTTGTCGCTACGATCCTGAACAGCCGGCATCCCGAGCCGCCCTAAATCCTATCGCCGCCATCTACCGCCATGCACATTCAACTCCCTCGCCCTTAGGGGAGAGGGCTGGGGTGAGGGGAAAATGTCCTGGCCGTACACCATTCCCAGCAACACCAAACATCCTCTCACCCAAGAGAGGGGGGTCTAGCCACGCTACGAGTCGATAACCCGACCATGGGCAAGAGTGCAAAGCCTGGCTGACGGGCATCAGGCTGGAATAAGCACTGCCGCCCGCCCTAGTGTCGGGTCACAGATCATTTGTCGTGGAACCCCATGCGCCGTTAGCCATCTGGCTTGTAGGAGCGGTTGGGCGGCACTCCGCTGGACGGCACTCCGTTGGGCGGCACTCCGCCATGCCGGCGATTCGCACGCATGGATTAGGCATCCCCGCGGTTCCTACAGGTTTGCGACAGTTGACCCCTGTCGCGACACTAGCCATCCTTTGCCCCTCAGCACCTCGATTAACGAACCAGATCACGCAACCCGGGGTTACGCATATCCTTGGCCGACAATTGCGGCTCGCTGATGGGCCAGGGAATATTCACATCCGGGTCATTCCAGATCAGCCCGCCCTCGTCTTCCGGGAAGTACAGGTCGGTGCACTTGTACTGAAAGTCCGCCACCTCGCTCAGCACACAGAAACCATGGGCATAGCCTGGCGGCACCCAGAGCTGACGGTGGTTTTCGTCGTTCAACTCCACCCCAACGTACTGGCCGCAGGTCGGCGATTGCGGGTCGATATCCACAGCCACGTCATATACCGCGCCGCGGCTGACACTGACCAGCTTGCCCTGGGGCCGGGTGCGCTGGAAATGCAAACCACGCAAGACCCCACGCTGCGAGCGCGAATGGTTGTCCTGGACAAAGGGCAGATCGATGCCCGCCTGGCGATAGCGCTCGACCTGGAACGACTCGAGGAAAAAACCGCGATGATCGCCAAACACCTTGGGCTCGATGATCAATACACCGGGCAGGACTGTCTCGATGACCTTCACTGAACGGCCTCCTGGGTCAGTAGGCGCTGAAGATATTGTCCATACCCGGTTTTACTCAGCGCTTCGGCTTGCCTGGCGAGTTGCTCGGCGGCGAGCCAGCCCTGGTGGTAGGCGATTTCTTCCAGACAGGCCACCTTCAAACCCTGGCGCGCCTCGATGGTATGCACAAAGTGGCTGGCCTCCATCAACGAGTCGTGGGTGCCGGTATCCAGCCAGGCGAAACCACGGCCAAGCAGGCTGACATGCAAGTCACCGCGCTGCAGATAGGCGTTGTTCACATCGGTGATTTCCAGCTCGCCGCGATGGGATGGTTTTACCTGCTTGGCAATTTCCACTACGGAGTTGTCGTAGAAATACAAACCGGTCACCGCATAGCTGGACTTGGGTGCCGAGGGCTTTTCCTCAATCGAGATCGCCTTACCAGCGCTGTCGAATTCCACCACACCAAAGCGCTCGGGGTCGGACACGTGGTAACCGAATACCGTGGCACCGCTTTCGCGTTGGGCGGCATCGCGCAGCATGGAACTGAAGCCATAGCCGTAGAAAATATTGTCGCCGAGGATCAGACATACGCTGCTATCGCCGATAAACGACTCGCCGATCAGAAACGCCTGCGCCAAGCCATCCGGCGAAGGCTGCTCGGCATAGCTCAACTCGATGCCGAACTCGGAACCATCGCCCAGCAGCTTGCGGAAATTCGGCAAGTCTTCCGGGGTGGAAATGATCAATACCTCGCGAATGCCGGCCAGCATCAGCACCGACAAGGGGTAGTAGATCATCGGCTTGTCATAAACCGGCAGCAATTGCTTGGAAACGCCCCGGGTAATGGGGTGTAAGCGCGTACCGGAACCACCGGCGAGAATAATGCCTTTACGGGAGAGGGGTGAGGGGTGAGTAGTGAGGGGGTTGCTGTTTGTCATATCAGTCCGCTGTCTCAAAGTTAATTGGTGAGGGGCGAGGGGTTAGGAGCTAGGGGTGGAGCGGTGCGAGATGCATCGCACGCTCTTGCGTTTACCCCTCTCCCCTTACTCTTCTCCCCTTACTGTACCGGGCTCTTCAAGGAGTTAATCAAGCCGCCGAGTTGCGCAAAAACCTGATCGATGAGCACAAGAGGCTCTTCGGCGCTGCGGATAAAACCGACCCGCTGCGCAAGCAAACATTGCGTTTCCAGTTCGCTGAGCGAGCCGCGAGCAATGACCAGAAAGCGCAGGAATTCGGCCATACTCTCTCGCGCAGCACCCTCAGCGATATTACTGGGCACAGAAACTGCCGCTCGTCGCATTTGACTGGTCAGCCCATATTGCTCGGAAGCCGGAAAATTCTTGGTCAACTGGTAGATATCCTCGACCAGCTGCATGCTCAACTTCCAGGCTCGTAAGTTGTGGTGAGTTCTCATTAACAGCGTCCTTGCTTGGGAGGGGGTTATTAGGGGTTAGGGGTGAAGGGTGAGGAAGGCACGCGCCCTCGCTTTACCTCTCTTCCCTAACACCTCCCCTCACACTGAGAGGTGTAAGGAGCGCGCGAGCCTCGCTATTACCCCTCACCCCTTACCATTCACCCCTAACAACCAATCCTTTCCAATTGATATTCGCCGCTCAGTACCCGTTCCCACCACTGGCGATTGTCGAGGTACCACTGTACAGTCTTGCGCAGCCCCGTTTCGAAGGTTTCCTCCGGCTTCCAACCCAGTTCGCGCTCGATCTTGCTGGCGTCGATAGCATAACGGCGGTCATGCCCCGGTCGATCCTTCACAAAGGTAATCAACGCCCTGTAGGAGCCGCGATCCGCATCCAACGGCACCAGCTCATCGAGCAGGTCACAGATCGTCTCCACCACCTGCAAATTGCGCTTCTCGTTATGCCCGCCGATGTTATAGGTCTCACCCACCACGCCGCGGCTGACCACCTCGCACAGGGCCCGCGCATGATCTTCCACATACAGCCAGTCACGAATCTGCGAGCCGTCGCCATATACCGGCAATGGCTTGCCAGCCAAGGCATTGAGGATAACGTGCGGGATCAGCTTCTCCGGGAAGTGGAAAGGCCCGTAGTTATTCGAGCAATTGGTCAACAGCACCGGCAGGCCATAGGTGCGCTGCCAGGCACGCACCAGATGGTCGGAGCTGGCTTTGGAGGCCGAATAAGGCGAGCTGGGCGCATAGGACGTGGTTTCGGTGAACAGATCATCCGTCCCCTCAAGGTCGCCATATACCTCATCGGTGGAAATATGATGAAAGCGGAACACCGCCTTCTGCTCGTCCGCCAAGCCGTTCCAATAACGGCGGCTGGCCTCCAGCAGGCTGTAGGTACCAACGATATTGGTCTGAATAAAATCCGCAGGGCCATCAATGGAGCGGTCCACATGGGACTCCGCAGCCAGATGCATCACCGCCGTTGGCTTGAACTCGGCAAACACCGCATCCAGGGCCGCGCCATCGCAGATATCCACCTGATAAAAGTGGTAACGCGGCGAATCGGACACGGAAGCCAAAGACTCCAGATTGCCGGCATAGGTCAGCTTGTCGAGGTTGGCCACCTCGGTGGCGGTATTGTCAATCAGGTGACGAACCACAGCAGAGCCGATAAAACCGGCACCGCCGGTGACAAGAATGCGAGAAGTCATAACGTACTCATCTTATTTACTTGGGTACCAACGGGTCAGCAATTCTTCGTACTCGCGTAATACCTGGGGCCAGGTAAAACGCTCATGAAAGCGTGCCAGGCTTGCAGCCTTCATCCGCGCCATAGCCGCGTCATCCGCCAACAAGCTATCAAACGCAGCTGCACAGGCTGACTCATCCTTAAAATAGGCAGCGCCAGGACCGGCCACCCAGCGGTTGAAGTGGTTATCGTGAGCAATCACCGCACATCCCGCACCCAAACCTTCAACCAGGGATGGATTGGTGCCGCCGACACGGTGGCCGTGCAGATAGAAACGGCTGAAAAAACGTAACGCCTGAACGATGGAGGCCTCATAAATCGCCCCAGGGAAAATCACCTCATCGCTGGCAGCTTCCATCACTTGACGATGAAAGCTATTGCTTTGCGGTGTGAAATTACCCAACACGACCAACTTGTGATTACGGCGAGTCTTACTGAAAGCGCGCACCATCTCCAGAAATGAATTCTCCGGCTCGGGACGCGCAATAATGATTGAGTACTGATGCGGCTCAATACCATAAGGGGTCAGCAAATCGATATCAGCGGACTCTACCTGATCACCACCATAGGGGATCATGGTGATTTTGTCGGCGCTAACACGGGTAGCAAGATGCTCCTTGATCTTCGGGTGATCCGCTACCAGATGATTACCAACCCAACAGCCTGCGCGCTCGTTAAGCCAGAACCAGGTTTTGGCGATAAATCCCCACTTATCGCGACGCCACTCAATACCATCCATATTGATGACATTGGTCTGCCCTTTGATACGCTGCATCAAATTGAAAATCGCAGTGTTGTAACCTAGCGTCAGGAAAAGGCCCTGCTGAGAAAGTGCGTGACGGGTCGCCTTCAAGTCAAAAATCACAGTACCTGCGGCACCATCCCGACTGACCGGAATGTGTATACGGCGCACGCCTTGCCAGTTACTTTCCCAGCGATCACCTTCACCATTCTCTTGGCAATAAACAGTAACTTGCCATCCCTTGGCCACGAGAAAAAGAGAGAGCTTTTCAGCAAACGTTTCGAAGCCACCATGCTTAGCTGGTATGCCTCGAATGCCTAAAATAGAAATCCGATACTCCATCCAAGATCACCAAATCAAAATTTAATCAGCCAAACCCGCAAGCAAAAAACTATAACCCCCAACACATTTCAACATATAAAATTATGCAAAAGCCTTTACTCTAGAAACAGCTTTGCTATAACCTTGAAGAGTCGCTTCTGCAGTCTTATCCCACGTGTAATTCGAGACAACTCTATCATGCATACGCTGGTCAAAATCCTGCGTCATAACATCAACCACACCTTGCCTTATACTTTGCAAAGAGGACGGATCACAATACCTTGCATAAGAGCCAAAGTAATCCCTGGTATCACCCTTCTCGGTAATCAATAGGTTACATCTCATGGCGGCAGCTTCTAAAGACGAAAGGCCAGGAGTCTCCATCCAAGAGACTAAGGCATGAGCCTTAGCAACTTTATATAGAGCCGGAAGCTCCTCATGAGGCAAGTAATCAATAAAATGTACATTCTCAGGTGCTTCAGCCAAGCACTGCTGATAATACCCTTGAGCGTTAGGCCCTGACTTACCAACTATCACCAACTTATATGGGAGCCCTTCCATAGCACGGATCAGTTGAAGCTGACACTTTCTTCCCTCAATACGAGCAGCACTTAAAAGGCAACCTTCAAAAGCCATATACTTTTCAGGAATAGAAACAGAGTCGTAATTGAATACATTCACATCAACAGCATTGGGCACCGAAACATATTCAACACCATTCAAGTTCATATCTTGCTCCACCCGCCTCATCTCCGACTCTGAGTTTGGCAAATAAACATCAACCATTGAGCAAGCCTGCAACTGAAGACGATGGTATCCAGTCATCAACAACTTGATTGTCCCCTTATGAAACTCCCCATTTAAAACAGCCCGAGCCGCAACCTTACAATACTCAATAGAATAATTTCCAAGAATATTAGAAAGCACACCATAAATACCACCACGGGCATACCTATCGTATTCTACATACTCACCCCAAATAGTAGAAAGAGCGACCGGCTTACCATATGATTTGGCATTTTTTATCTGAAGGTAAATTTCCTGTGGATTTCTAAGATTAAAAACATGAACTACATCATACGCTGAAACATCAGGTTCAAGATCTGTCGTCACATCAACAACAACACCTAGATTCCTCAAATACTCAGCCGTTTTCAATATTTGAGTGGTGTCTCCACCTGGGCTTGAGAAAAGCGTAACCCTACTTTGAAAAAGGACTTTCATTTTCCGCACCTTCTTACAGCATCAATCAGTAAATTCTCGTAGCTTTTATCTGCCGTCAGACGTTCGCAAGAATCAAGGAAAGAGCTTTCTCTTGAGCGAACGTCGTCAAGCACATCAGCCAAGTCAGTCAAAGCCAAATCATCGCCTTGTAGAACCTTACAAAAGTCATCCATTCCCAACTCGCTACAGAGCCCCAGAATCTTGTCATCATAAGCAATAGACAACACTGGAACTCCAGCCATAACACTTAAAACCAAACCATGAAACCGCATACTAACAATAGCGCCATAGCCGGAAATAACTGAAAGGATTGATCCAATACCCATATCAGCTGAAAGAGGCTTAATCCCCAATGAATCCACACCAACCTGCTCTCGAATAGCATGAGCGAAAGACACATCCTCTCTCAAATCAAAGCACAACAAGTCTACCCCCCCCCCTTCCCTTAAAACTTCTTGTATCTTTTCCGCCCAGAAAGCAACCTGAACATCGCCATAGGACACCCAAGGTCTTAAAATAAAAGCAACTTGACTCCGCCCACTACTCCCATTTACCTCTGAACGTTTCGCAGGGATACCAAATACAACATCATTACATAGCTCAATATCTCTACTTACTCCATATAGACGCAAGTTACGAAGCGACAACCTATCCCTAACAGTTACAAATTTAGCCCATCCAACTATTTTTTTTACAAAAAAAACACCAAGCCATCCTTTGGGAGAGTGAAAACTATTAGCATGCACTACATAATCAATATGCCTTAATCGCAAATACAGCACTCTTGAGAACCAAGATACCAGATGCCCCATACTATATTCATAAAACAACCCACCACCGCCGATAACAACAACATCCCCACTATGAAACCTAAATCTACGACACAAGCGCAAACGAATAAAGTTCTTTATTATCTGCACAAAATCCCAGATACAGCAGTAATCAACAAACTCGCCCTCGAAATTTGGAAAGTTCTTCCTCGATACGTTCTTATCAAAAGTGAATACTTTTATTTCTTGTTCAGAACGTGCCTTAACGAGTGAAGCTATCATAGACAAGCAAATAAGCTCATCCCCTAAATTGTCTCCACCAAAACCACCCATAAGTATAACCCTAGACAAATCTCACCCCTTTCCTCAAAGCCAACCCCAGAAATAGAAATAGAGAAAAACAAGCGGCAAAAAAATTCGAGACTATTACAATTTTATAAAACCGAATCAACTCACCTTCCTCCATAAAGAAACACAAAGAACCAACCAATAAAACAACTCCCATAATTCCAGGAAAAACTCTTAACCAGCCCGAGCGGAAAAGAAGCATATAAACCGAGCACACAGACATAATCACCTTAAAAAGA
>NZ_JBAQLP010000037.1:0-72905 GCF_049301935.1 Pseudomonas sp.
GCGCGGATCGGGAAATTCGAGGATATTCAGGATCGCCATATGCGTTTGTGATGCACTTGTGGAATAAAGTCAAAATCCGCTGCTAAGATGATGAGCAGCATTGAAAAACGGCTTCACGCCGCAGCACGACTGGGTTTTGTCGCGGCGCTAGGGCGCTCCACGTGAAGACACATAATAAAGGGATTCACCGCATGAGGAAATCACTACTCGCCCTGCTGCTGCTTGCGGCAAGTGGCTTGGCCCAGGCCGAAGTGCAACTCAAAGACGGTCACCCAGACCGTTATACCGTGGTCAAGGGCGATACCCTGTGGGATATCTCCGGCAAATTTCTCAGCCAGCCGTGGAAGTGGCCAGAAATCTGGCACGCCAACCCACAGGTGGAAAACCCTCATCTGATCTATCCGGGCGACCTGCTCAGCCTGGTGTATATCGATGGCCAGCCACGTCTGATGCTTAACCGTGGCGAGTCGCGCGGCACCATCAAGCTGTCGCCGCAGGTACGCAGCACGCCGATGGCCGAAGCCATTCCGGCGATTCCGCTGGAGGCGATCAACAGCTTCCTGCTCTCCAACCGCATCGTGGATACCCCCGAGCAGTTCCAGGGCGCGCCCTATATCGTGGCCGGCAACGCCGAGCGCGTGGTCAGCGGCGCTGGTGATCGTGTGTATGCCCGTGGCAGCTTCGATGAGTCGGCGCCGGCTTATGGCATCTTCCGTCAGGGCAAAACCTACACCGACCCGGACACCCAGGAGTTTCTCGGGATCAACGCCGACGATATCGGCTCGGGTGAGATCGTTGCCGAAGAAGGCGATGTTGGCACCATGGCCCTGACCCGCTCCACTCAGGAAGTGCGTTTGGGGGATCGTTTGTTCCCCACCGAAGAGCGTTCGATCAACTCGACCTTTATGCCGAGTGAGCCGGCTGGCGAGATCAACGGGGTGATCCTTGATGTACCGCGTGGCGTGACCCAGATTGGTCAATTCGACGTGGTAACCATCAACAAGGGCGCCCGTGACGGCCTGAGCGAAGGTAACGTGTTGGCGATCTACAAGACCGGTGAAACCGTACGTGATCGTGTTACCGGCGAGTCGGTAAAGATTCCGGACGAGCGTTCGGGCCTGCTGATGGTGTTCCGCACCTACGACAAGCTCAGCTATGGCCTGGTGCTAGGAGCGTCTCGCTCGCTTGAATTGATGGACAAAGTGCGTAACCCGTAGCACCGAAAAGCCCCGCAAATGCGGGGCTTTTTATGGCGTGCCATCCCTGGCGCCACCCTGCCGCCCCTGTGGCGCGACCGATCAAGGATGATCCGGATGTCGCAACCTTCTGCTATTTCCCCCGCTGTCTCTCCAGCTGAACGCGAAGCCCGTCTGCGTCTGCACTGCTTGCCGGAGCTGGGCCCTCGGCGTTTTCGTAAACTCCTCAGTGCCTTCGACAGTGCGTCTGCCGCGCTTAGCGCGCCGGCCAGCGCCTGGCGCTCCCTGGGTTTGCCGCAGGTGTGCAGTGACGCGCGGCGCAGCGCCGAGGTGCGTGAGCGTGCGGCGCAGAGCTTGGCCTGGTTGGACGCCGATACCCACCACCTGCTGATGTGGGATGAGACGATGTATCCGGGTTTGCTGGCCGAGCTGGCGGATGCGCCGCCGCTGCTGTTTATTGACGGTGATCCAACGTTGCTGGAGCAGCCGCAGCTGGCCATGGTCGGCAGTCGGCGTGCCTCGCGGCCAGGGCTGGATACCGCGCAGCGTTTTGCTCGCAGCCTGGCCGGTGGTGGCTTTGTGATTACCAGCGGCCTGGCCCTGGGTATCGATGGCGCGGCCCATCAGGGCGCACTGGATGCCGGCGGCAAGACGGTGGCGGTGCTTGGCACCGGTTTGCGGTGCCTGTATCCGCCGCGGCACAAGCAACTTGCAGCGGATATCGTCGCCCGTGGTGGCGCGCTGGTCTCCGAGTTGCCGTTGGATTGTCCGCCCCAGGCGAGCAATTTTCCGCGGCGTAACCGAATCATCAGTGGCCTATCCGTGGGCGTGCTGGTGGTGGAAGCCAGCCCCTCCAGCGGTTCGCTGATCACCGCGCGCCTGGCCGCCGAACAGGGCCGTGAGGTGTATGCGATCCCCGGCTCGATCCACCATCCCGGCGCCCGTGGCTGCCATCAGTTGATCCGCGAAGGCGCCACCCTGGTGGAAAGTATCGAAGATATTCTGCAGGCCTTGCGCGGCTGGCAGGCGCAGCCACCGGCAAGCGTAACGCCTAAGCCAGAGGCGTCCAGCCACCCATTGCTGGCCCTGTTGCATGTCGCGCCGCATAGCAGCGAGGCACTGGTGGTCGCCAGTGGCTTGCCGTTGGCCGAAGTGTTGGCGGCGTTGACCGAGCTGGAGCTGGAAGGCCACATTGCCTGCGAAAATGGCCGCTGGGTGGGCCGTGCACCTTGAACAGGGTCTTGGCTTGGATACACTGCGCGTCAAGTGTTTAGCGGAGAGCAGTGAATGGTCAGCAACTGGCAGATACAGCAGGCCGCACGGGTGGTGCGCCATGGTGGGGTGATTGCCTATCCGACCGAAGCGGTATGGGGGCTGGGCTGTGATCCCTGGCATGACGAGGCGGTGGAGCGTTTACTGGCACTCAAGGATCGGCCCGTGCACAAGGGCCTGATTCTGGTAGCCGCCGATATCCAACAGTTCGACTTTCTCCTCGAAGACCTGCCGGAAATCTGGCTGGCGCGCCTGGCCGGCAGTTGGCCAGGCCCCAACACCTGGCTGGTGCCGCATCAAAACCGGCTGCCCGAGTGGATCAGCGGCCAGCACAGCAGCGTGGCCCTGCGCGTCAGCGATCATCCGCAGGTGCGGGCGCTGTGTCGCCTGACCGGGCCGCTGGTGTCGACCTCGGCCAATCCGGCAGGCCGTCCATCCGCGCGTTCACGCTTGCGTGTCGAGCAGTATTTTCCCGGTCAGCTGGATGCTGTGCTGGGCGGCGCCTTGGGCGGACGCAAGAACCCCAGCCTGATCCGTGATCTGGTCACGGGCGACGTGATTCGCCCGTCGTAGGGTTTTACGGCAACAAAATGGTCGAGCCGGTGGTCTGCCGGGCGCTCAAGGCGGTCTGCGCCAGCGCGGCGTCCTTGAGTGCATAGCGGTTGCTGATCTCCACCTGCAGCTGGCCACTGGCGATCATGGCGAACAGCTCGTCCGCCATCGCCTGCAGTCGGGAAGGCGTATCGGCGTAGCCCGCCAGGGTCGGACGGGTGACGAACAGCGAGCCCTTCTGCGCGAGGATGCCCAGGTTGACCCCGCTCACCGCGCCGGAGGCATTGCCGAAGCTGACCAACAGGCCGCGTGGGGCCACGCAGTCCAGCGAAGTTTCCCAGGTGTCCTTGCCGACACCGTCGTAGACCACCGGGCACTTCTGGCCATCAGTCAGTTCCAGCACGCGCTGCGCGACGTTTTCATGGCTGTAGTCGATGGTCGCCCAGGCGCCCTGTTCTTGGGCGCGCGCGGCTTTCTCGGCCGAGCTGACCGTGCCGATCAGCTTGACCCCCAGTGCCCTGGCCCACTGGCAGGCGAAGGAGCCGACTCCGCCGGCGGCGGCATGAAACAGAATGGTTTCGCCGCCCTGCAGCGCATAGGTCTGGCGCAACAGGTACTGCACCGTCAGGCCCTTGAGCATTACTGCGGCGGCCTGCTCGAAGCTGATTGCATCCGGCAGCTTGACCAGCTTTTCGGCCGGCAACATATGCAGTTCGCTGTAAGCGCCCAGCGGGCCAGTGGCATAGGCCACGCGGTCGCCCACCCGAAAGCCGCTGACCGCCGCACCCACCGCCTCAACGATACCCGCACCTTCAGTACCCAGGCTGGATGGCAACGCCGGCGGCACATACAGGCCGCTGCGAAAATAAGTGTCGATAAAGTTCAGGCCGATTGCCTGGTTGTGCACCCGCACTTCATGAGGACCCGGGGCGGCAGGGCTGTAGTCGGTGTAGTCGAGCACGTCCGGGCCGCCGTGGCGGTTGAACTGGATACGCATGGCCATTTTCAGAGTCTTCCGCAATTGAATGCCTGGATGATGCCCGCACGGGCAGAAAAGTGCCGTTATCCAATCGTCTGCATTGACCGCCGTCAACTGCGGCCGTGGGGTGGCCGCCATGGATGGCAGGCCATAAGAAATCGTCAGGAAAGATTTTTAACGTCGCGTAGCGACGGCCCGCAGGGTGGCCGCCATGGATGGCAGGCCATAATGTTATGCTGGCCGCCCATTTTTCCCTGCGGCCACATGCCGCCTGGCCTTACCCGTTTTCAAGGTGCCGCCGTGAGTGACCGTACTGAGGCCGTCAAGGCCTACCTGCTGGATCTGCAAGAGCGTATCTGCACAGCCCTGCAAGCCGAAGATGGCGGCGCCGAATTCTTCGAGGATGCCTGGCAGCGCCCCGCCGGCGGTGGCGGCCGCACGCGGGTGTTGGAGAACGGCGCGCTGATCGAAAAGGGCGGGGTGAATTTCTCCCATGTGTTCGGCGACAGCCTGCCGCCCTCGGCCAGCGCCCACCGTCCGGAACTGGCCGGGCGTGGCTTCGAGGCTCTTGGCGTGTCGCTGGTGATCCACCCGGAAAACCCCTATGTACCGACCTCCCACGCCAACGTGCGTTTCTTCAGTGCCGAGAAAGACGGTGAGGAGCCGGTCTGGTGGTTCGGCGGCGGCTTCGACCTGACGCCCTACTACGGCAATGAAGAAGACTGCCGGCATTGGCACCAGGTCGCCCATGATGCTTGCGCGCCCTTCGGTGCCGAGGTCTATCCGAAGTTCAAGGAGTGGTGTGATCGCTACTTCCACCTCAAGCACCGTGGCGAGCCGCGCGGCATTGGTGGGCTGTTCTTCGATGACCTCAACCAGTGGGATTTCGACACCAGCTTCGCCTTTATGCGTGCCATTGGCGATGCCTACCTGGCGGCCTATCTGCCCATCGTGCAGCGGCGCAAGCTGACTCCCTACGGCGAGCGCGAGCGCGAGTTTCAGGCCTTCCGCCGCGGCCGTTATGTCGAGTTCAACCTGGTGTTCGACCGCGGCACGCTGTTCGGCCTGCAGTCCGGCGGGCGCACCGAATCGATCCTCATGTCGTTGCCGCCGCAGGTGCGCTGGGGCTACGACTGGAAGCCCGAGCCGGGCAGCACTGAGGCGCGACTGACCGAGTATTTCCTCACCGACCGTGATTGGCTGAGCTAGGCCGTAGGATGGCTTAGCCGCCCACACAAACGCGCTTCAGACTGCGTTTTGTGCGCGGCGTAAGCCATCATTGCGTTGTGCCTGCTGACGTCCTGTTGGGTTACGCGGCGGCTGGTATTGTCGTCGCGCTGTAATGGGCATGCGCCGCTAATCCAACCTACGAATGTGTTTTGCAACAGGAAAGGATTTTTATGGACCGCTACGGCGTATTCGGCAACCCCATCGGCCACAGCAAGTCGCCGCTGATTCACCGCCTGTTTGCCCAGCAGACCGGTGAGCAGCTGAGCTATGACGCCCTGCTCGCGCCGCTGGACGACTTCCCCGGCTTCGCCCGCGCATTCTTTGCCGAAGGGTTGGGGGCCAATGTCACGGTGCCGTTCAAGGAGCAGGCGTTTGCTCTTGCCGATCAGCTCAGCGCCCGCGCTCAACGCGCCGGTGCGGTGAATACCCTGAAGAAGCTGGCCGACGGCAGCCTGTTCGGTGACAACACCGACGGCGCCGGCCTGGTGCGTGATCTGACGGTGAATGCCGGCGTGACGCTCAAAGGCCAACGCATCCTCCTGCTCGGCGCGGGCGGTGCGGTGCGTGGCGTGCTGGAGCCGTTGTTGGCCGAGCAGCCGGCGGCGCTGGTGATTGCCAACCGCACGGTGGAAAAGGCCGAGCAACTGGCCCGCGAGTTCGCCGACCTGGGCCCGGTGGTGGCCAGTGGTTATGACTGGATCGACGCGCCGGTGGACCTGATCATCAACGGCACCTCGGCCAGCCTGGCCGGTGAGCTGCCGCCGATTGCCCCCAGCCTGATCCAGGCCGGGCATACCCTGTGCTACGACATGATGTACGGCAAGCAGCAGACCGCCTTTAACCGCTGGGCCAGCGAGCAGGGTGCGGCGCGAACCCTGGATGGTTTGGGCATGCTGGTCGAGCAGGCCGCCGAAGCCTTCGCCCTGTGGCGTGGTGTGCGTCCGGACAGTGCGCCGGTACTGGCCGAGCTGCGCCGCCTGCTGGTAGAGGGCTGAGACGCGTGCCGTTGAGTGCGCAGGAGCTGGCGCAGATCAGCGCGCTGACCCTGCGCCATTATCAGGACTGCGCCGAAGACTTTCGCGACGGCACCCGCGATCATGATGTCAGCCAGAATATCGCCGCCCTGCTCGCGCATATCCAGGCCGCTGCGCCCTACCAGATTCTCGATTTCGGCTGCGGCCCGGGCCGCGATCTGCGCACCTTTAGCGCCATGGGCCACAGCGCCGTCGGTTTGGATGGTTGCCCGCGCTTTGTCGAAATGGCCCGCGCCGAGAGTGGCTGCGAGGCCTGGCAGCAGGACTTTCTCGCCCTCGATCTACCGCCTGAGCGCTTCGATGGGGTGTTTGCCAATGCCTCGCTGTTCCATATCCCCCGCCAGGAACTGCCACGGGTGCTGAAGCAGCTGCATGCCAGCCTTAAACCCGGCGGCGTGCTGTTTAGCTCCAACCCCCGTGGTGACAATCAGGAAGGCTGGAATGGCCAGCGCTACGGCGCCTATCACGACCTGGCCAACTGGCGCGTGCTGCTCAGCGCCGCCGGTTTTCGCGAGTTGCAGCATTACTACCGCCCGGCGGGCTTGCCGCGCGAGCAGCAGCCCTGGTTGGCCAGTGTCTGGCGCAAGTCTGGAAAGTTGTAGTCCGTGTCCGTAGGGTGGACGTCGCTTTTCACGTCCACCGCAATGGTGGATCGATGAAGCGTGATCCACCCTACTCAATACACATCACGCAGATAGCGTTTCTGTTCGGCCAGACGGCGGATATGTTCGGCGGCTTTTTCTTCGCTCAAACCGCCGTGCTCGCGCACTACATCCCGTAGCGCCTGTTCGACATCCTTGGCCATGCGGCTGGCATCGCCGCAGACATACAGCTGCGCCCCCTCTTCCAGCCAGCGCCAAAGCTCGGCGCCCTGTTCGCGAATACGGTCCTGTACGTAGATCTTCTGCGCCTGATCGCGGGAGAAGGCCAGGCTGAGGTGAGTCAGCAGGCCGTCGTGCTGCATCGCGGTCAGCTCGTCGCGGTAGTAGAAGTCGCTGGCCGCATGCTGCTCGCCGAAGAACAGCCAGTTCTTGCCGCTATCACCCCGCGCGCGGCGTTCATGGAGGAAGCCGCGAAACGGCGCCACGCCGGTGCCGGGGCCGATCATGATCATCGGTACGTCGCCATTTTGTGGCACGCGGAAGTATTTGTTGCTCTGCACAAACAGCGGCACCTCGACGTTATCCGCACGGTCGGCGAGAAAGGTCGAGGCCACGCCCTTGCGCTTGCCGTAGCGCACGGCGGACACGGTCAGGTGCACTTCGCCGGCATGCGCCTTGGGGCTTGAGGAGATGGAATACAGGCGCGGTTGCAGGCGCTTGAGGCTGCCCAGCAGCTCACCGGCCGAGTGTTCGGCCGGATAGGCCTGCAGCACGTCGGCCAGTTGGCGGCCCCATAGCCAGTCCTTTAGCTCGGCCTTGCGCTCGCCAAGCAGGCTGCGCAGCTCGCTGCTGGCGCTGCGTTCGGCGACCAGGGCGAGGGCCTCGTTGCTCGGTCGGGCGATTTCGAAATGGCTGGCCAGCGCCTCGCGCAGCGACAAGTCGCCGACTTTGGCCAGGTTGACCAGCTGCTCGCCGTCCAGGTGCGCCAGTTCGAGCACTTCCTCGACCAGCTGTGGGCAGTTGCGCGGCCACACGCCGAGGGCATCGCCGGCTTCGTAGGTCAGGCCGGAGTCGCCCAGGGCGAAGGCAAACTGCCGGGTGTCCTTGCTCGCGCCTGCGGTGTTCAGGCGCAGGTTCAGCGCCAGCCGCGCAGGCAGCGGCTGGGCCTTGCTCACAAGCTGTGTGCTGACGGGCTCAGTTGCGGCGGCGCTGGGTGCGGGAGCCGGCGTTGTGCCCGGGCGCAATAACGGCAGCAGCTCGCTGAGCCAGTTTGCGGCGGCGTCGTCGAAGTCGCTGTCGCAATCCAGGCAGGGCCGCAGTGGCGTGGCGCCAAGTTCGGCCAGGCGGCGGTCGAGGTTTTTGCCGTGCTGGCAGAACTGTTCGTAATTCGGGTCGCCAAGCGCCAGTACTGCATAACGCAGATTTTCCAGGCGCATCTCGCTGGTCTGCAGGGCGTTCCAGAAGGCCTGGCCGTTGTCCGGCGCATCGCCGTCGCCGAAGGTGCTGCTCAGCAGCAACACCGAGCCGGCGCTGGCCAGTTGCTCGGGCGAGTAATCGGCCATGCAGCTCAGGGCTACGTTTACCCCGGCCTCGCTCAGATTTGCGGCCAGGCGTTCGGCCAGCGCCTCGGCATTGCCGGTCTGCGAGGCCCACAGTAGGGTTACTGCAGGGTTTGCGGTCAAGGTTGCTGGTGTGGCTCGACTGAATATGCCGGCGAGCATGCCGTCGAGCCACAGGCGGGTCGGCTCGGCCAGGGGGGCCTGGCTTGGCAGGCTGGGTACGCCGCCGCCGGGGTTGCTGCGCAGGCCGCTGATATAGCCGGCCATATAGGTGCGCTCGCTGTCGCTGAGGGGCGGCGGCGCGCTGCTCGTGACGCCGACCAGGGCCGCAAAGGTTTCGATGCTCGACATCGCGAGTTCCTCGGGCAGGGTGCATAAACGCGGGCTGTCGACCGCTGCAGTGGCGGGTGTATCGAGGCGTTGATGGGCAATCAACTCGATACGCCGCAGGCTGACGGCGCAGAACTTGAGTTCCGGCTGCTGCGAAATCGGGTCGACGGCGTCGCTGGTCACCGCGTTGATCGCCAGGTTGTCGCCGTACACATCGTTCCAGTGGAAGGGGGCAAAGCAGCCGCCGGGCAGCACGCGGTCGCTGATCTGCACCGGCAGCACGGCATGCCCACGCCGCGAACGAACTTCCAGCTGGTCGCGGTCACGCACGCCGAGGGCGGCGGCGTCTTGCGGGTGCACTTCGATAAAGGGCCCGGGGTTGAGTTTGTTCAGCGTGGCGACCTTGCCGGTCTTGGTCAGGGTGTGCCACTGGTGCTGCAGGCGCCCGGTGTTGAGCACAAAGGGGAAGTCGGCATCGGGCATTTCCGCCGGGTCCAGGTGCGGGCGCGGGAAGAACTGCGCCTTGCCGCTGGGCGTGGCAAAGGCTAGGCGCGGCGTGCTGCCGTCTGCGTGGCTGTGCAGCGTCTGGCTGAGGCCGTCATTCTGATAGCGGATCGGCGCGCGGCCGTCGCCCGTCTCGTTGGCGCAGGGCCATTGCAGCGGCGCCTGGCGCAGGCGCGGGTAGCTGGCGCCGCGCAGGTCATAGCCGGTTTTGCGGTTGTGGAAGCCTTTGATTTCCTCGAACACCTGCTCGGCCGAGCTGTAGCTGAAGCCGTCGGCAAAGCCCATGGCGCAGGCCACCTCGGCGATGATGCGCCAGTCGGCCATGGCCTCACCAGGCGGTTCCACGGCTTGCGCCATTAGGGTCAGGTTGCGCTCGGAGTTGACCATCACCCCCTCGGCTTCGGCCCACAGCGCGCCGGGCAGGAGGATGTCGGCGTAGCGGTTGGTTTCGGTGTCGAGGAAGGCATCCTGAACGATCACCAGTTCGGCGGCCTTGAGCCCTTCGATCACCGTGGCACGGTTAGCCATGCTCGCCACCGGATTGGTGCAGATGATCCAGCAGGCCTTGACCTTGCCGGCTGCCAGGTCCTCGAACAACGCTACGCTGCCGCCGCCCAGGCGGGTATGCAGGGTGCCGGCGGGCACGCCCCAGACTTGCTCGACAAAGGCGCGGTCGTCGTCCACCAGCACGCTGCGCTGGCCCGGCAGGCCGGGGCCCATATAGCCCATCTCGCGGCCGCCCATGGCGTTGGGCTGGCCGGTGAGGGAGAACGGCCCGCTGCCGGGGCGGCAGATCTTGCCGGTGGCCAGGTGCAGGTTGCACAGTGCGTTGGTGCTCCAGGTGCCGTGGGTACTCTGGTTGAGGCCCATGGTCCAGCAGCTCATCCACTCGCCGGCCTCGCCGATCCAGCGTGCGGCCTGGCGGATATCCGCTTCGCTGAGTCCGGTGTGGGCGGCGACGTAGTCGGGGGTGTAGGTGGCGAGGAAGTCTGGCATGACCTCCCAGCCTTCGGTGAACTCGGCAATAAAGCCCGGATCGGTATGCCCGTTCTTATGCAGCAGGTGCAGCAGGCCGTTGAGCAACAGCAGGTCGCTCCCCGGTTTGATCTGCAGAAACAGGTCGGCCTTGTCCGCCGTGGCATTGCGCCGGGGGTCGACGACGATCAGCTTGGCGCCGGCCTTGACCCGCGCCATCATGCGTAAAAACAGAATCGGGTGACAGTCGGCCATATTCGCGCCGATGACGAAGAACACCTCGGCCCGTTCGAAATCCTGGTACGAGCCGGGCGGGCCGTCGGCGCCCAGCGACAGCTTGTAGCCGCTGCCGGCGCTGGCCATGCACAGGCGCGAGTTGGATTCGATCTGGTTGCTGCCCAGGTAGCCCTTGACCAGCTTGTTGGCCAGGTACTGCGCCTCCAGCGACATCTGCCCGGAGACATACAGGGCGATAGCGTCCGGGCCGTGTTCGTCGAGAATCGCGCGCAGGCGGCCGGCGGCGGCGCTGATGGCCGCCTCCATGGCGATTTGCCCGGGGTCGCGGCTGCGTTCGCTGCGCAGGTAGGCGTGCTGCATGCGGCCGGACTCGCTCAGCGGCTGGGCGCAGGTGCTGCCCTTGGTGCACAGGCGGCCGAAGTTGCTCGGATGCTGCGCATCGCCGCTGACCTTGGCGATCTTGCCGTTTTCCACCTGCATGACGATGCCGCAGCCGACGCCGCAATATGGACAGACACTCCGAACGGTTTTGTTCGCCACACCCCTCTCCTGCACCTGAAACGCAAAACGCCATGCAACCCTCCGTCGAAACGGGAGCGGCACGGCGTCTTTGTCGTGGATGAGCAATCGGCTTTGATTACTTACGCAGAGCTATAGCAAGGCACGCGCCAGGGTTTGCCAGGGCGCCTTGAATGCCCGCCGGGCAAGGCCTGGCGGGGTGTGTATGGGGGGTAAAGGCCTAGCGTGAAGCGACTCATAATGGGGCGCGCGATGCTTCGCTCGCCTCTTTTTGGGTCTTTATCGCGTGGCTGCGGTTGCCTCAATCAGCGCCTGCCGCCCGCTGCAATGCGGGCCGCAGGGCACTGCGGGGAAACTGGCACAGGCGCTGCATAAGCCCCAGCGAGCCCGCTACATTCGGGCCGCCCATTCGATCAATGGCGATCGCCAGCCTCTATAGGCAATGGGTAATCAGGTGCCACTCGCAGGCACCGCACAGAACAGGCAAAGGCGCCTGAAACCGCAAGGTTTCAGGCGCTTTTTTTATTGCCGCAGAAAAACCTGATGAGCTTCGGCCGGGAAATGCCATGAACAGCACAGATACCTCCACAGACCAGCAGCGGCTGATCATCATCGGCAACGGCATGGTCGGCCATCACTGCGTCGAACAACTGATCGAGCGCGGCGCACTCGCCCGCTATCAGGTTCATGTGTTCAGCGAAGAGCCGCTGCGCGCTTATGACCGCGTGCACCTCTCCGAGTATTTCACCGGCCGCGATGCCGAATCCCTGGCCCTCAGCGGTGCCGAGCTGTACCAGACGCCGGGCGTGACCCTGCACCTGGGCGTGGCGGTACTGGAGATCGACCGCGAACGCCGCGAAGTGATCACCGCCGAGGGCAGCTTCCCCTACGACCAGTTGGTGCTGGCCACCGGCTCCTATCCCTTCGTGCCGCCGATCGAAGGCGCCGCAGGCGATTCGCGCCTGGTCTACCGCACCCTGGCCGACCTCGACACCATCCAGGCCGCCGCCAAGAGCGCGCGCCGTGGCGTGGTGGTCGGTGGTGGCCTGCTCGGCCTGGAAGCGGCCAATGCCTTGAAGTCCCTGGGCCTGGAAGCCCATGTGGTGGAGTTCGCCCCACGCCTGATGCCGGTACAGCTGGACGATCACGGCGGCCTGGCGCTGAAGGCACAGATCGAAGCGCTGGGCGTCAGCGTGCACCTGTCGCGCGGCACCCAGTCGATCACCCCAGGCAGCGAATACCGCTACCGGATGAATTTCGCCGGCGATGAATTCCTGGAAACCGACCTGATCGTGTTCTCCGCCGGTATTCGCCCGCAGGACGCCATCGCCAAGCAGTGCGGCCTGGAACTCGGCCCGCGCGGCGGTGTGGCCATCGACAGCCAGTGCCGCAGCAGCGACCCGGCGATCTACGCCATCGGCGAGTGCGCGGCGTGGAACGGCGGCATCTTCGGCCTGGTTGCGCCGGGCTACCAGATGGCCCGCAGCGTCGCCACCCAGCTGTGCGGCGAAGACAGCGAACCTTTTATGGGCGCGGACATGTCGACCAAGCTCAAGCTGCTTGGCGTCGACGTCGGCTCCATCGGCGATGCCCACGGCGCCACCGCCGGCTCGCGCAGCTACCGTTTTATCGACGAAGCCACCTCCAGCTACCGCCGTCTGGTGGTGTCCGCCGACGGCAAGCAGGCCATCGGTGCCGTGCTGGTCGGCGACAACAGCTACTACGACACCCTGCTGCAGTACGTGCAGAACGGCATCAAGCTGCCAGCTGACCCGTCCTGCCTGATCCTGCCGCAAGGCGAAGGTGCCCCGGCGCTGGGTGCCGATGCCCTGCCGGACACCGCGACCATCTGCTCCTGCCACAACGTCAGCAAGGGCGCGATCTGCGCCGCCATCGACGGCGGCTGCGGCGACCTGGCCGGCCTCAAGGCCTGCACCAAGGCGGCCACCGGTTGCGGCGGCTGCTCGGCACTGCTCAAGCAGGTGTTCGAACACGAGCTGACTGCGCGCGGCGTGGTGGTGGACAAGAGCCTCTGTGAGCACTTCGCCTACACCCGCCAGGAGCTGTACAGCATCGTTCGCGTGGAAGGCATCGAAACCTTCGAAACCCTGCTGGCCAAGCACGGCCGTGGCCATGTCGGTTGCGACATCTGCAAGCCGGCGGTGGGCTCGATCCTCGCCTCCTGCTGGAACCGCTCGATCACCGATCCGGCGCTGGTGCCGCTGCAGGACACTAACGACACCTTTATGGCCAACATGCAGAAGAACGGCACCTACTCGGTGGTGCCGCGTATTCCCGGTGGTGAGATCACCCCGGACGGCCTGCTGGCCATCGGCGCGGTGGCGAAGAAGTACGACCTCTATACCAAGATCACCGGCGGCCAGCGTATCGACCTGTTCGGCGCGCAGCTGCACGAACTGCCGGACATCTGGGCCGAACTGATCGCCGCCGGCTTCGAGACCGGCCACGCCTATGGCAAGTCGCTGCGCACGGTGAAGAGCTGCGTCGGCAGCACCTGGTGCCGCTACGGCGTGCAGGATAGCGTGGCCATGGCGCTGCTGCTGGAGGACCGCTACAAGGGCCTGCGCTCGCCGCACAAGATCAAGTTTGCGGTCAGCGGCTGCACCCGCGAATGCGCCGAGGCGCAGAGCAAGGACGTCGGCGTGATCGCCACCGAGAACGGCTGGAACCTCTATGTGGCCGGCAACGGCGGCATGCGCCCACGCCACGCCGAGCTGTTCGCCACCGATCTGGATGATGAAACCCTGGTCCGCTACATCGACCGTTTCCTGATGTTCTACGTGCGCACCGCCGACCGCCTGCAACGCACCTCGGTGTGGCGCGAGTCGCTGGAAGGCGGCCTGGATTACCTCAAGGAAGTGATCATCGACGACAGCCTGGGTCTCGCCGCCGAACTGGAAGCGCAGATGCAGCTGGTAATCGACCGCTACGAGTGCGAATGGGCCAACGCCCTGAAGGACCCGGAGAAGCTCAAGCGCTTCCGCACCTTCGTCAACGAAAAGGGTGGCGACCCGGATATCCAGTTTGTCGAGGAACGCGGCCAGCGCCGGCCGATCAGCATCACTGAACTGCAACGAATTCCCGCCGAGGAGGTGGTCTGATGGGCCAGTCGAGCGCAACCGCAACAGTCGAACACACCCGCGTGCAGTGGCGCGCCCTCTGCAGCCGCGCCGATCTGGTGGCCAACTCCGGCGTGGTCGCCTGGGTCGACGGCGCCCAGGTGGCGCTGTTCTATCTGCCGGGCGAGGCCAGCGACAAGCAGCTGTATGCCGTGGATAACCGCGACCCCAAGTCCGGCGCCAACGTCATCGGCCGCGGCATTGTCGGCAGCCTGGCTGGCGATCTGGTGATCGCCGCGCCGTTGTACAAGCAGCACTACCGCCTGGAAGACGGCAGCTGCCTGGAATACCCGGAGCAGCAGCTGCGCACCTGGCCGGTACGCTTGCAGGGTGACACGGTGGAAATCGGCCTGAGCTAAAACCACTGGGCAAACCGGGCTGAATAGGGCGCTACTTGACTACTGGGTCAGTAATTGGCTTTATGCACCCTAAGCCTGCAGCGCTGATACCTGTGTAACAGGGTTGTCGATTCTTTCGGCAACCCTTTTTTGTTGCTCTGCCAGATGGTTTATTGTGCAAATCGCTATATCTCGCAAGATATAGCGATACTAGAGTAGCCAGGCAAATCAGCCTCGACAGAACAGCCGATTTCCCGCAGTCGCACACCCAGGAGTTATCCATGCACACGCGCATTGCGGCGCTTTTCGCTGCGTTGGTATTCAGCAGCCACACTTTGGCTGAACAGGTGCAGGTTGCGGTGGCTGCCAACTTCACCGCGCCACTGCAGGCGATTGCCGCCGAGTTCGAGAAAGACAGCGGGCACACAGTGGTCGCCTCTTTCGGTGCCACCGGGCAGCTGTATGCGCAGATTCAGCATGGCGCGCCGTTCGAGGTCTTGCTCAGCGCCGATGCCAGCACCGCGGCCAAGCTCGACAGCGAAGGCCTGGGCGTCAGCGGTTCGCGCTTTACCTATGCAGTCGGCAGCCTGGTGCTGTGGTCGGCCACGCCGGGTTATCTGGATGGCAGCGACGCGGTGCTCAAGGCCAATCAGTACCGGCACCTGGCGATTGCCAACCCAAAAACCGCACCCTATGGCTTGGCAGCAATCCAGGTGCTGAACACGCTCGGCTTGACCGAGGCCGTGCAAGACAAACTGGTGACTGGGCAAAGTATCGCCAAGGCACTGCACTTTATCGCCACCGGCAATGCCGAGCTGGGCTTTGTCGCGCTGTCGCAGGTGTACCAGAACGGCCAGCTCAGCAGCGGTTCGGCCTGGATAGTGCCGGATGACCTGCACACACCGATCAGGCAGGATGCGCTGATCCTCAAGAAGGGTGAGCACAACCCCGGCGCTGCGGCTTTTATGGATTACATGAAGGGCGAAAAAGCGGCCGCAATCATCAAGTCCTACGGCTACAGGCTGTAGAGGGCTGCTGCGATGCCACTGACTAAAGCCGATCTTGCTGCGGTTCTGCTGACCCTGGAGCTGGCATCGCTGACCACCCTGTTGCTGCTGCTGATCGGTACGCCGATTGCCTGGTGGCTGGCGCGCACTGAGTCGCGCTGGAAGCAGCCGATTGGCGCCATCGTCGCGCTGCCGCTGGTGCTGCCGCCGACGGTGATCGGCTTCTATCTGCTGGTGAGCATGGGCCCGCATGGCTTTATCGGCCAGCTGACCCAGAGCCTCGGTCTGGGCACCTTGACCTTTACTTTTACCGGGCTGGTGATCGGCTCGGTGTTCTACTCCCTACCCTTTGTCGTGCAGCCGCTGCAGAACGCCTTCGAGGCGATTGGCCGGGGTCCGCTGGAGGCCGCCGCTACCTTACGTGCCGGGCCTTGGGATGCGTTCTTTACGGTGGTGCTGCCGCTGGCCAAACCGGGCTTCGTCACCGCAGCGATTCTCGGCTTCGCGCATACCGTGGGCGAGTTCGGCGTGGTGCTGATGATTGGCGGCAATATCCCCGGCCAGACTCAGGTGGCGTCTGTGCAAATCTACAACCATGTGGAAACCATGCACTACGCCCAGGCCCACTGGCTGGCGGGCGGCATGCTGCTGTTCTCCTTTATCGTGCTGCTGGCACTGTATTCCGGGCGCAGCCGCTCTCGGGTGTGGCAATGATCTGGCCATTCTTGCGGCGTACTCCGACGATACGCACGGTCGCCGCACCGGGTGAAATCCAGGCGCGCTTTAAGGTGGCGCATGCGGGTTTCAGCCTGGATGTTGAGTTGAACCTTCCGGGTCGCGGCGTCAGCGCCCTGTTCGGTGATTCCGGCTCGGGCAAGACCAGTTGCCTGCGTTGCTTTGCCGGGTTGGATCAGCCGCGCCAAGGCTATCTGCAGGTCAATGGCGAGCTTTGGCAAGACAGCGCCCAGGGTATTTTCGTCCCGGCGCATCAGCGTGCCGTCGGTTATGTGTTTCAGGATGCCAAGCTGTTCGCCCACCTCACGGTGTGGCGCAATCTGCAGTACGGGCTGAAGCGCATCCCCGCAGCCCTGCGGCGAATTGCCCTGGAGCAGGCGGTGGAACTGCTCGGTATTGAGCATCTGCTGGAGCGCTTGCCAGGCAAGCTATCCGGCGGCGAACAGCAGCGCGTAGGCATTGCCCGCGCCCTGCTGACCAGCCCGCGTCTGCTGCTGCTGGACGAGCCGCTGGCGTCCCTCGATCTCAAGCGCAAACAGGAGGTGCTGCCCTATCTGGAGCGCTTGCATCAGGAGCTGGAGATTCCGATTGTTTACGTCAGCCATTCGCCGGATGAAGTGGCGCGCCTGGCCGATCACCTGGTGTTGCTGGAGGACGGCCAGGTCAGCGCCAGCGGCCCGTTGAAAGAAACCCTGCTGCGCGCCGACCTGCCGTTTGTCTTCGAGGACGATGCCGAAGCGGTGGTCGATGGCCTGGTCAGTGGCCATGATCCGGCCTACGGATTGCTCTCGTTGCAATTGCCCGGCAGCGCCATCCACCTGCGCTTGCCCCATGGGCCGTTGCCGTTGGGCCTGTCGGTGCGGATCAAGGTCAAGGCCCGCGATGTCAGCCTGAGCCTGCAGCAGGCCGAGGCCAGCAGCGTGCTCAACCTGTTGCCCGCGCGGGTAATCGACTGGATCAACGTCACCGAGCAGGCCCATGTGCTGGTGCGCGTGCAGGTCGGTGGTGAGCAACTGATCGCGCGCATCACCCGTTACTCCTTCGACCGCCTGCAGATCCAGCGCGAGCAAAGGCTGTGGGCGCAGGTCAAGTCGGTGTCACTGTTGAGTAGCTGCTGAGCCTCTACCCAGGCTCCGCTGCGCGCTGCCTGCATGGCTGTTGTGGTTTTTCAGGCGTGCGTGCTGTACAAGCTGGCCGAATAGGTGCATTTTTCCGACGAAATCACTCTTTATGCTACTTTTCTCTAATATTCAGTACAGTACCCTTTAGTACCAGAGCGAATAAGCTGATCTGGTTTAGCATTGCTCACAAAAATAATAAGGAGCACCCTCCGTATGCGTTCCACAACGCTGTTTCGCCCGCTGTTGCTCGCGGTCATCGGGTTGTTGGCCGGCCTTTCGCCGCTGACCTATGCCCAGGCTGTTACCCCCCATGAAGAAGTCCAGGTACAGGCCAGCCGTGTCACCAGCAGCCTGATGTTGTTACGCGGCGAGGGTTTCCAAAAGAAACACCAGGACGCCCTGGAAACCGATCTGCAAGCCCTTGCCGCAGCGATGCAGGCCCTGCCACAGAACAGCGATGCCCTGCGCAGCGCCCATCAGGAACTGGTGGTACAGATCCGCCGTGGCGTGGCCTTTGGCCCGAAAGAGGAAGACTTGCCCTGGCGCTACCCGGAAGAGCTGAGCAAAGCCCTGCTCAGCGTGCTCGAGGAAGCCCGCAAGCTGGCCGGCCCGGATGACAGCGAGCTGGCTGCCAAACTCGAATACCTCTCCGTGCAGTACCTCAGCCGCTCCTATCTTGGCTCTTTTGAAACCGCTCGCGAGCAGCCTGACACCTACCTTGGCCAGGACGAACGCAAGATCGTGCCATCGGTGGATGCGCAATTGGCCGCGTTGGATGGCAAGACCGATCCGCAGGTGGGCAAGCTGAAAACCCGCTGGGATTACCTCAAGGCCGCACTGGTCGACCTCAACAGCCAGAGCAGCGCCCTGCAGAGCGCCTCGGGCCGGCCGTTTGCGCCGATCACCGTGTATCGCCATACCCGCTCGCTGACCACGCAATGGATGGCGATGTATTGAGGTCTGTCTTGGATCTGCTGCGCGTCGGCGATACTGCGTTAAAAATGGCCTCGGGCTGCTCATTTACAGTCGTAAACTCCGCGCCCTCGGCTATTTTGACCAGCCGAAGGCTGTTACTAACGTAGCGCCTTGTCTCGCTCTAGCTCGCGAGATCCGGATCGGTTCTAGCAGGTCATCGATGTTGGTCTAGTAGCCTCAGGCCGTGGCTTTCTTCTCGCGAATACAGGTCGGGCCGGCGCGCTCGACTATGGCGTGTTCGACCTCTTTGCGCAGGCCCAGCAGGAAGGCCGCTTCGGCGGCGACGAACAGTGGGCCGATCACCAGGCCCATCACGTCATCGACAAACGCCGGTTTGCGCCCTTCGTAGTAATGACCGACAAACTGGATGATCCAGCCGATCACAAACAGGCCAATACCGCCGCTTAGCCACACCGCCGTCGATTGCACGGCCAGGCCCGCCGCCGCCCACAGGCTGAGCACCAGCAGCAGCGCCATCAGCAGGCCGAAACGCAGGTCCAGGCATAGGTAGAAGATCCCCGCCGCCAGGGCCACCAGCAGCGCCGGGGACAGCCACAGGCCGAGCAGCTCGAAGCCAGGACGCGACAGCAATACGGCGACCGCCACCACGATCAGTGGAATACCGATAAAGTGGCTGAGAATATTGCGGTGGTCGCGGTGATACGCCGCGTATTGAGCCAGATGATCGACCAGGGTTTTCATTATGGTGTTCCTTATGCAAGACCGGTGGCCAGCATGAACCCGCGCCCGCATCCCGCTCTGTCAGCTAGCCGACAAACAGGCCGCCAGCAATGAACAGCGCCGCCAGCTATCAGGCGCGCCTGCGTCAGGGGCACTGGTTCAGCGCCCTGCCCGCCGCCCTGCAGGAGGCGCTGCTGGCTTGCGCCCAGGTGCAGCAACTGGCGCCCGGGCAGGTGCTGTTTCGTCGTGGCGACAAACCCTGTGGCCTGTATGCGGTGGTCGAGGGCGGTATGCGCATCGGTGCGGTCAGCGCCACCGGCAAGGAAGCGCTGCTGACCCTGGTCGAGCCGCCCTACTGGTTTGGCGAAATCTCCCTGTTCGACGGCCAGCCGCGCACCCACGATGCCTTTGCCGAAGGCGCGACTACCCTGCTGCTGGTGCCGCAGGCGCGCCTGCTGGCGCTGCTCGAACAGCAACCGCAGTACTGGCGCGACTTCGCCCTGCTGATGAGCCAGAAACTGCGCCTGGCGTTTATCGCCCTGGAAGAGATGAGCCTGCTGCCCGCCGCTCCGCGCCTGGCTCGGCGGTTGCTGCTGATTGCCGAAAATTACGGTGAAGGCGAGCCGCGCCGCGTGCTGCACCTGCCGCAGGAGCAGCTGGCGCTGATGCTGGCGATCTCCCGGCAGACCACCAACCAGATCCTCAAGGAGCTGGAAAGCCAGGGCATCCTGCGCCTGACCTATGGCGAGATCGAACTCCTCGATCTGCCGCGCCTGCGCCAGGCGGCGCAGTAACGTTTTGCTACATGGCGGTCAGCACGCGGGGAATCTCTGCGGTCAGCGGCGCTCTATGATTGACCCCTATCTTTACTAGAGCTGCTGTCCGGATGCCGATACCCGCCACTGTTACCCACGCCGACCTGCCCCTGGTACTGGCCGGCCCGCTGCTGCGCCGCATGCAGCCGCAGCGCTTGGTGCTCTGGCTGGTCGGCAGTAGGCCGTTGACGTTGAGCCTGCAGCTGAACCATGGCGACGCGCCCGAGCCACAGCGCTTGCCGCTGAATGGCGACAGCTGCCAGGTTATCCAGGTCGGCGAGCAGGCATTTATCCACCTGATCGACCTGAAGCTGGAGACGCCGCTGCCCTGCGATATGCAGATCGACTACGACCTGCTGATCGAACAGCCCGGTCAGGCCGCGCTGGGCATCGCCGACTGGGCGCCGCACCTGCTGTATGACGGCGCGACCCAGGCCAATTTCGTCCTGCGTGCGCAGCTGGATCATCTGCTGCATGGCTCCTGCCGCAAGCCGCATCACCTGGCGGCCGATGGCCTGCTCTGCGCCGACCGCCTGTTGGCCGAAGGGCATCCACCCGAACAGCGCCCGGCGTTGCTGCTGATGAGCGGCGATCAGATCTACGCCGATGACGTCAGCGGACCGCTGCTGCGGGCGATTCATCAGGTGATCGAACGCCTCGGTTTGTTCGGCGAGCATCTGCAAGGTGCGGTGGTCGATGACAGCACCGCGCTGTACCAGCATCCGGCCAGTTACTACCAGCGTGCCGAGTTGCTGCCGGCGCTGAAAAGCAACGACACCCTGCGCGAGCGGTTTTTCGGCGGTGTGGAGAAGCCGGTGTTTACCACCAGCAGCGCCGACAACCACCTGGTCACCTGCGCCGAAGTGCTGGCCATGTACCTGCTGGTCTGGTCGCCCGTGCCCTGGACCTTGCTGGATGCCGCAATGCCGGCACTCAGCACCGAGGAAGTGCCGCGCTACCAGGCCGAGCGTGGGCGTATCGAGGCATTTCGCGGCGGCTTGGGCCAAGTCGCCCGTGCCCTCGCCCACCTGCCGACGCTGATGATCTTCGATGACCACGACATCACCGACGACTGGAACCTCTCCGCGCAGTGGGAAGAAACCGCCTACGGCCACCCGTTTTCCAAGCGCATCATCGGCAATGCGCTGATCGCCTACCTGCTGTGCCAGGGCTGGGGCAACAACCCGGAGGTGTTCGCCAAGCCGCTGCAGATGATCCGCGCGATGACCGAGGGGCGTGATGCCGCCAACCATATGCACAGCCCGCCACAGGATGCGCTGATCGACGAGCTGCTGGGCTTTCACCAGTGGCAATTCGTGCTGCCGAGCACCCCGGCGCTGCTGGTGCTGGACACCCGCACCCGGCGCTGGCGCAGCGAGCGCAACCGCAAGCGGCCATCCGGTTTGCTCGATTGGGAAGCGCTGTGCGAGTTGCAGCAGGCGCTGCTCGATCATCCGTCGGCGATCATCGTCTCGCCGGCGCCGATGTTTGGCGTCAAGCTGATCGAGACCATCCAGAAGGTGTTCAGCTGGGCCGGTCATCCGCTGATGGTCGATGCGGAAAACTGGATGGCCCACCGTGGTGCGGCGCAGGTGATGCTGAACATCTTCCGCCACTCACGCACGCCGGGTAACTACGTGATCCTCTCCGGCGATGTGCATTACTCGTTTGTCTACGAGGTGCTGATCCGCCAGCGCAAACGCGGCCCACAGCTCTGGCAGATCACCAGCAGCGGCCTGAAAAACGAATTCCCGCCGCGCCTGCTCGATTGGTTCGACCGCCTCAATCGTTGGCTCTACGCACCCTGGTCGCCACTCAACTGGCTGACCACACGCCGGCGCATGCAGGTCACACCGCGTATCCCCTCGCGCAGCAAGGCTGGCGAACGCCTGTGGAATGGCGCGGGGCTGGGTCAGGTGTGGTTCAACGAGCAAGGCCAGCCGCGCGCGATCTACCAGCTGAATGCCGATGGCTCGCCAGCGGTGGCCTTTGTCGATGAGCGTGAACAGCGCCTGCCGTGCGAAGTGCCCGGCGAAGTATCCGCCAATCGCTAACCAGCAATGCGAGGAGGTGGCCCGCACAAGGCCGGCTCAGGCTTCTCAGTTGACGTCCAAGATATCTAATAAGCGCTCTACAGCATCTGCCTCGGCAGCACCCTGGTCAGCGCCGTCGCGAAACACGGCACAAGTCGCCGTCTTACTGCGGTATACGCAGCGGTGGACTGCCACGACACTGCCGGGCCCACTTCCCGTATGGCCAGACACTGTCAGTCCGGATTCGATCGTGCCGTGCATGAGACCAAGGCCGTAGCCCGGAGCTGCCCAGGGGCGGCCGGGAATTGGTCCTCCGAGTTTGTGAGTCGCCTGCATTTCACTCAGCAGTTCTTTCGGCAGAAGGTGGCCAGCCAGCAGTCCATCCAGGAATAGGGCCGCCTCTGCAAGTGAACCGACAAGCAGCCCGTGATAGACCCAGCCGGGATCGTATTCGCGAGCTGCTCCCAGATAAACGCCGCCTAAGTCAGCTGTTTTGCGAGCCAGGCGAATGTGCGACAAGCCGAGTGGCACCAAGGCTCGTTGGGCCAATGCCTCTTCAAGAGGGAGGTTGGTCATCTGCTCAATCAAGTTCGCTACATACATGTAGCCCACATTGGAATAGCGCCAGCCCGTCCCCGGCGCGTAGCGCAATCTGGTCGCGTCAAGACGTTGCAGCATTTCAGATGCAGACCAAGGCGTTGCATTACCGGCCACGGCGGCATGATATTCGTCCAGCTCGCCATAGTCCGCCAGCCCAGCTTCATGCCGTAGTAGCTGGCGCAAGCTGAACGGGTCGCCTGGCAACTTGTCGTCGAGTCCGATCTTCCTGTCGCGCACCAGCGACAAGGCAACGGTGGCCAGCACCGTCTTGGTAAAGCTCCACCAGGGAATGATCAAGCCCGAGGGCTGAGAAGCATGCAGGCAACCATTCGAAACGACAGCGAGATTCATCGATGAAAGCTCGGGGAAGGGCAGGCGGACAGTGTCACCGCAGCAAGCAAGGGAAGCAAACCAGGCATTGGTGTTCCGCAAACTGGTCGCCGCTGCCGCCCGCTAGCCACCATTCTCCGCCCTGGCACCTGCCGACCTAGATTGGACAGCCATTATCGGCATCGGCACTTTTAGCGCGCGGCATACTCAGCGCAGTTTTTCCAGCATCTGGTAGTACCACATGCCGGCGGCCAGCATCGGGTTGCCGAACACATCGCCCAGCGGCACCTTGATGTGTTTGCAGGCGGCAAAGGTGTCGTAGTGGCCGAGGGTGCCGGTCAGGGCGTTGGCCATGATCTCGCCCATGATGTGGCTGGTGGCGATGCCATGGCCAGAGTAGCCCTGGCAGTACCAGACGTTGTCCGAGAGCTTGCCCAGCTGCGGGATGCGGTTGATCACGATGCCCATGGCGCAGCTCCACTGGAAGTCGATAGCGACGCCCTTGAGCTGGGGGAAGGTCTGTTCGATGCCGGGGCGCAGCTCGGCGGCGATATCCCGTGAATCACGCCCCGAGTAGTTGCAGCCGCCGCCGAACAGCAGGCGGCCGTCGGCGGTCAGGCGGTAGTAATCGAGGACGAAGCGGCAGTCGTCCACGGCCAGGTCCTGCGGGTTGATCTGCTTGGCCAGCTCACCCAGCGGCGCGGTGGTGACGATGCCGCCCATGGCCGGGAAGATCATGCCCTTGAGCTTTTTCGGCTCCAGCTTGTGGTACACGTCGCCGGCCAGCAGTACCTGCTTGGCGTTGATCCGCCCTTGTGCGGTGACCACTGCCGGGTTGGCGCCATGCACAATCTCCAGCACTTCGGAGTGCTCGAAAATCAGCGCGCCCAGGCTGGCGGCGGCGCGGGCCTCGCCGATGCACAGGTTGAGCGGGTGCAGGTGCATATTGCGGGTGTTCTTTAGCGCGCCGCTGTACAGGTCGCTGGCCAGGTGGCTGCGCACGCCGCCGCGATCGAGCAGGGTCACGTCAGCCGCCATACCGCGGCGTACCGCTTCGGCGTAGGTGGCCTCAAGCTCCTGCATATGCACGGGCTTCATCGCCGCGTGCAGATGGCCGTGCTTGAGGTCGCACTGAATGCCGTACTTCTCCACGCGCTGCTTGATGATGGCGTGGCCGCGCCAGCGCAGGTGCCAGATAAAGTCTTCAACCTCCTCGCCCAGGCTGTTGCGCATCTGTTTGGCCATCGCTGCATCGCCCGACAGGCTGCCGGTGACCTGGCCGCCGTTGCGCCCGGTGGCGCCCCAGCCGATCTTGTTGGCTTCGACAATCGCCACTTTCAGGCCGCGCTCGGCCAGCTCCACGGCAGACGCCACGCCGGTAAAGCCGCCGCCGATGATCACCACATCGACGCTGACCTCGCCCTGCAAGGTCGGGTAGTCGGTTTCTTCATTGAGGCTGGCGCTGTAGTAGGACGGGCAGCGCTCGGCGGCCGGGGTAACGGGGTTGAGGGCGGCATTCATAAGCAGCTTCCTGGTAGACGACGGGAGTGGGCAGAGCAGTCAGGGCTGAACGGTCCAGTCATCCGGCGGGCGCGCGTGACGGCAATGCCACAACGCCCAGAATGCCAGGGTGTGCGGCAGTTTGACCTGGTCACGCGGCGCGGCGGCGTGCAGGGGAGCGGGGGAAAACACACGGGAAGAGCGCATGGCCACAAGGTTCACACAGGGTCATGCGTTGGTTAAATGCGGTTTTTTACATGCTTGGTTGCTGTTGGGCTAAACATTACGCGCGTCCCTCAGTCACCGCGTAACTGCGCCATCACCCGCTCGGCGTTCTCGGCGCAGGGCATGCCGTCGGGTTTACTCTCGATGCTGGCGATAATGCCCAGCAGTTGCGCCTTGTTCTGCGCCAGGCGCTGTTGCATGGCCTCGATCTCACCGACCTTGCGCTGCAGGCTGGCCAGCAGTTCCGCGTGCGCCAGGCCCTGTGAGTCGCCCTGCGGCAGCAGCCGGCGGATTTCGTCGAGGCTGAAGCCGGCCTGCTGCGCGCAGCTGATAATGCCCAGGGTCTGCACGGCCTGCTCCGGGTAGCGGCGGTAGCCGTTGGCCTGACGTTGAGCGCTGATCAGCCCACTGGCCTCATAGAAACGAATGCGCGACGCCGCCAGCCCCGTGCGGCTGGCCAGTTCACCGATTTTCATTCTCTGCACTCCGGGCTATTGACCTTAAAGTTGACTTTAACCTTAGCCTTGCGCCATCTGCTACCTCGGAGTACGCCATGCCTGCCTTTCAACCGCTGCAACTGCCCAACGGCACCGTGATCACCAACCGTATCGCCAAGGCGGCGATGGAGGAGAACCTGGCCGACGCTAGCCAGGGCCCATCCGCCGAATTGCTGCGCCTGTACCAGGCCTGGGCCGAGGGCGGTGCCGGCTTGCTGCTGACCGGTAACGTGATGGTCGACCGCCGCGCCATGACCGGTCCTGGCGGCGTGGTGCTGGAAGATGCGCGCCAGCTGGATAAATTCCGCCAGTGGGCGCGGATCAGCCGCGCTCAAGGCGCGCAGGTCTGGATGCAGATCAACCACCCCGGCCGGCAGATGCAGGCCAACCTCGGTCAGCAAACCGTTGCACCGTCAGCGGTCGCGCTGGAGCTGGGCGGCCTGTCGAAGATGTTCCCGCTGCCCAAGGCACTGGATGAGGCGGAAATCCAGGCCCTTATTCAGCGCTTTGCGCGCACCGCTCAATTGGCTGAGCAGGCCGGCTTTACCGGCGTACAGGTTCATGCGGCGCACGGTTATCTGCTCAGCCAGTTCCTTTCGCCGCTCAGCAACAAGCGCACCGACCGCTGGGGCGGCACCCTGGAAAACCGCGCACGGCTGTTGCTGGAGGTGGTCAAGGCGGTACGGGCTGCAGTGGCGCCGAGCTTCTGCGTGGCGGTCAAACTCAACTCGGCGGACTTCCAGCGTGGCGGTTTCGACGCGGCCGATGCCAAGCAGGTGGTGCAACTGCTCAATGAGCAGGCGGTTGATCTGGTCGAGCTGTCCGGTGGTAGTTACGAAGCGCCGGCCATGCAGGGCGACGCCCGTGACGGCCGCACCCTGGCGCGCGAAGCCTACTTCCTGGAGTTCGCCGGTGAAATTGCCGCCGCGGCGACGATGCCGGTGATGGTCACCGGTGGCATTCGCCGTTTGCCAGTGGTCGAGCAAGTGCTGGCCAGCGGCGTGGCCATGGCCGGCATTGCCACGGCCTTGGCGATCAACCCGGCGCTACCCAAGCAGTGGCAGGCCGGCCAGCCCAGCAGCGCCGAGCTGCCGCCGATCCGCTGGAAGAACAAGGCGTTTGCCTCCCTGGCGTACATGGCGGTGGTGAAGTTTCAACTGCGCCAGCTCAGCTTGGGCAAACGCACCCATGTGCAGGTATCGCCACTGCGCGCCTTGCTGTTGGAACAACTCAAGGCCGCGCGGCGTACCCGGCTGTATAAGCGTCTGATGGTTGCTGGCAGCTAACCGGGAAGATGCCCGGTCTTCACCCAGATCAGGCAACCCTGTTCACTGAACGGGCTGTGCTCGGACAGGTGTGGGTTGCGTAGCCAGCTGCCGGCTGGGTAATCACCGAACTCATCCTGAAAGGTGCCTTCAAGCACCAGAATTTCCTCACCGCCCCAATGCCGATGGCGGTTGAAACGGCTGCCGGGTGCCCAACGTACCAGTGCCACATGCTCGCTGCCGTGTTGATGCAGCGGTAATACGCGCAGGCCAGGCACCAGGCCCGGCAGCCATTCGGCGTGCTTGCTGTCGATCAGCACGGGCTGATCATCGGCCGGATCAAACTGCATCAGTTTGACGAAGATCGTGCAGCCTTCCCGGCTGAACGGCGCATGCTGGCTGCCGATGGGGTTGCGCACATAGGTACCGGCCGGGTAGTCGCCGCGCTCATCGGAGAACACCCCGTCGAGTACCAGATACTCCTCGCCGCCCGGATGCTGATGCGCACTGAAGTGCGACCCCGCCGCATAGCGCACGATGCTGGTGGCCCGCGCCACTTCATCACCCATGCGATCGAGCATGCGCCGCTCAACGCCAGGCATAGGTGACGCCAGCCAAGGGCTGTCATCCGCAAGGATCACGGCACGCTGGCTAAAATCGGCGTTGAGTTGCATGGTCGGTAAACCTCCGGCGGTCTTGTAATCGCTGTGCACTGTGCGCGGCGCTAACCTGGTGTACAGATTAGCTGAGACGATCACGGTTCCGGCTTGTAACCCAGGCGTAAGCCGCCCCAATGGCGGCCCTGGAGCATGATCGGCACCGAGAGGTCGTGCATCAGCTCGCCGGTGTCGCGCATATAGGTCTGCAGCAGCAGCGGTTGCTGATGGCTGCCGCAGCGGATGCCGGTGCGGTCGTTGAACAGGCGCTTGCTGCGGCTCTTCAGGGTGTCGATGGCGCGGTCGCCGCAGGGCGGGTGGTTGAAGGCGTTGTTGTGTGTCGGCACATAGCCTTCGGCGGTGCAGGCGATGGCGAACACCAGGCCTTCGTGCTGGCTGAGCAACGGCTCCTGAATGGCCGGCAGCACCTGATCGGCATAGCTGTCGAAACGCGTCTTGTACTTGGCCGGGAAACTATTGGGGATCGGCTGATAGTGGCGGTCGAACAGGTCGTTGGCGCTGATCCGGCCGCCCTGGATATCCGCCTCGAACTGCGCGGCAATCTGCGCCGCCGCGCTGCGGGCGAGGTCGTAGATGCGCTGGTGGTAGTCATCCAGGCCGACTTCGGCGAGCTGTTCGCTGACGCTTTCGGCCTGCGCGACTAAACGTTCGGCGGCGCTGCTGAGCTGACGGGTCTGCCCTTCACTGTCGCCGACATCGCCGCGCAACTGGCCGACCGCCACCGACAGTTCGGCCAGACGCTCGTGGTTCTGCCGGGTGCCGCTGTCGATCTGGCTGACCTGGTTTTCCACGTCCACCGCCAGCTCGGCAATCCCCTGCAGCTGCTCGCCAGTGTGCTCGACCTGCTGCGCGGCCAGGGTCAGCTGTTCGGCCTGCTGCTGCATATGGCTGACCACCGCCGCGCTCTGCTGGCGAATATCGCTGACGATCTGCCCAACTTCTTCGGTAGCGCTGCTGGTGCGCCCGGCGAGGTTGCGCACCTCATCGGCAACCACGGCAAAACCACGACCGAGCTCACCGGCGCGGGCCGCTTCGATGGCGGCATTCAGCGCCAGCAGGTTGGTCTGGCTGGCAATCGACTGGATCACCTGGGTGACTTTCTCGATTTGCTCGGTGCGCGAACTGAGGCCATCGATCAGCTCGCGGCTGGTGGCGGTCTGCGCGCTCAGGTGCTGCATGGCGTCGATCGCGGCGCGCAGTTCCTGCTGCCCGCTGCTGCTGTTCTGCCGCACCTGCTGCGCCGCTTGCAGGGTTTGCTCGGCGCGCTGGGCGTTGGCCTGTTCGGTGTGGGTGATGGCCTCGGCAGCCTGGTTGATCTGCTCGGTGGCACTCAGCTGCGAGTGCAGTTTACCGGCCAGTTGCGCCGCCGCATGGGCCACTTCGGCGGCGGCCAGGGCGTTGTGGCAGGTCTGCCGCGACAGGCTCTGGCTCAGCGTGCTGAACCTGTTGTGCGGCGCATCGGCGGACGCTGGCTGCTCTTCATGCTGGCGCTGCCAGGGTCCCAGCCACGGCCACAGGGCCAGCAGCAGGAAGGACGGAATGCTGACAAACCACGGCAGCTGGATCTGCTGGTACGTCACCATCAACCCGGCCAACCCGATGGCATGCAGCAGGCAGGCCTTGGGATAGGTAATAAACGCGGAGCGCATGACAAACCTCATTATTTTTATTCTGGCCGAACCACCACCAGAAACTGCCTGTGGCGCGCCGCTTTGCAGTGGGCGGGCCATGCCTGCTGGAACCTGTGTGCGTGCAGCTGGAGATGCCTGGTAAGGCAATCGGCTGCTGTCGGCGAATCTATAGACCATAGCGGGTGAGGCTCCCTGCGGCCAATCTTTGTGGGAGGGTGATTCGAGCACCCATGGCGGTCTGAGGCCATGGCACTTTGGTCGCAGGTGATTCGTGTTTAGAGCCGGTGACGCTGGATAAAGCCCTTGTCGAGAAAATCCTTCCAGCGCCCGTAGAAGCGTCCGCCGGCACTGTGCCCGTGCCAGTCCAGCAACGCCCCACCGTCGCCCGTGGCGAGCAACGCCAGGCTCTGTCGTTGTGGGTGGTAGCGCTTGAGTGCCAGGCCGCGTAGCGCGGCGTTGAGGTTGGCGGCCAGCACCGGACCCTGGCGTACCGAATAGACCCCGCTCTTGCGCGCGCCGGGCAGGCTGGCGCAGTCGCCCACGGCGAAAATCGTCGGGTGGGTGTAGCTCTGCAGCGTCGGCGCAATCAGTACAAAGCCCTGTTCATCGCAGCCCAGCCCGCTGTGCGCCGGCCAGGCAAAGGCCTTGGCGCCGCTGGCCAGCAACAGCCGTTGACCACGCCAGACCGGCTCGTCGCCGCTGAACAGGCAGTCGTCCTCGATGCGGTTGATCGGGCAATCCTCGCGCACCCACACGCCGCGTTGGCGCAGATGGCCGAGGGCGCGCAGGCGCACGCCAGCGGACAAACCATCGAGCAGATGCCCGGCGCAGAACAGCGCCAGTTGCGGCACTTTTGCGGCCAAGGCCAATGCCAGCTCAACCCCCGCCGCGCCCCCGCCGAGAATCGCCAGGGGCTGCGGCTCGGCCTGCCAGCGCTGCCAACCGTCAAGAAATGTCGCGAAGGGTTTAACCGCCAACAGCTGCATGGCGTCGCCCTGCTGCGCAGGTGCAGAAACTTGCGCGCCGACATTTAGCGACAGCCAGCTGGCATTGAGGGTTTGCCCATCCGCCAGTTGCACTTGCTGCTGGGCGGCGGACAGGCTCTCCACTGGCGCGACGAGCAGTTCGACCTTGGCTGCGCGGCACAGCGCCTGCAGCTCGACCTGACAATCTTCCGGCCGATGCCGCCCGGCGAGCAGCCCCGGCAACATGCCGGAATACCAGGCCACCGGCCCGGCGCTGAGCAACGCAATCCGCCCCGGTGGCCGCTCAACCAGGGCCCAGCGGCGCAGCACGCCGAGGTGCGCGTGGCCAGCGCCGATCAATAGCAGGTCGTAATGTTTCATGGCTGTTTCAGTCCGTTGCGGTAATGGCTGGGCGCTTGCCCGGTCCAGCGTTTGAAGGCGCGGCTGAAGCTGCTGGTGTCGGCGAAGCCGAGCAGGTAGGCGATCTCGCTGATCGAGCAGCGTGGGTCGCGCATATGCTGCAGGGCGAGGCTGCGGCGGGTGTCGGCGAGCAGGCCTTCATAGTTGCCGCCTTCGTCGGCCAGGTGGCGTTGCAGGCTGCGCAGGCTCAGGTGCAGGGTCTGCGCGATGCGTTCGGCGGAGGGTTCGCCATCGGGTAATTGGGCCTCCAGGCAGGCGCGCACCTTGTGCGTCCAGGTGGCGTGCTGCAGCTGTTCGAGGGTGCGCTTGAGCACCGTTTCATTGTGCTCGGCCAGTTCCGGGTTGCCGTCGTCCAGGCGCTGCTCGAAGGCGGCGCGGGGAAAGCGCAGCAGGTTTTCCGCCGCGGCAAACAGCAGCGGCGCACGAAATACCGCATGCCAGGGCTGCGCATCCGCAGGCTCGGCGCGCTGCAGCTGCACCGCCAGCGGGGCGAAGTCGCGACCCAGGCGATTGCGGCAGCTGCGCACGTAGATCGCGGCAAAGGCATCCAGCGCCTCGGGGGCCGGTGGCGGGCTGTCGGGCGGTACGCGAAAGCAGAACTCGTAGCAGTCACCGGCCTCGCGCAACTCCAGCTGCAGGGCGTCGCTGACCACCCGGTGGTAACGCACGATGCGCTCGAACATTTCACGCAGGCTGCTGCTGGCGACCAGCGCGTAGCCGAGGGCGTGAAAGGTGGTCGGGCTGACGAACTGCGAGGTCTTCAGGCCCAGCGCCGGGTCGCCGCTGGCCTCGACCGCCAGTTGCCACAAGCGCGTAGTGATGGACAGCGGGCAGCGCGCGTTGGGGTCATCCAGCAGGCTTGGCTGCAGCCCGGCCGCCTGGCACAAGGCGGCACTGTCGAGGCCCAGGGCGTCGAGCTGCTTGCGCAGGGCACGGGTCCAACTGGCCAGGGTGGTGGGTTCGGCAGTCATGCAGATTGGCGGGTCCGGTCAACAGGTTGGCGTTCAGGGTCAGGCGCGGCTCTGGGCTTCACGGCACAGTGGCCACCTCATTAACAAGAGGATGTAGGCATGCCCCACTCCCCTGCAAGCACTGCTGCATTAAATGATGCGCAACGCGCCGCGCTGATCCGCCAACAGGTCATGGCCCACGGGGTCGAACTGCGTCAGCGCTTCCCCCTGCTCAAGCATCAGGACGCTCTCGGTGCCGGCATCCTGACCTTCGCCCTGGCCGGGATGATCGGCTCGGCGGCGTTGTATCTTGGCGACTATCTGGCCTGGTGGGCCTGTCTGTTGCTGAACGCCTTCTTCGCCTCGCTGACCCACGAGCTGGAGCACGACCTGATCCACTCGATGTATTTCCGCAAGCAGCGCGTGCCGCACAACCTGATGCTGGCGCTGGTCTGGCTGGCGCGGCCGAGCACCATCAACCCTTGGCTGCGTCGCCATTTGCACCTCAACCACCACAAGGTGTCGGGCAGCGAGCAGGACACGGAGGAGCGCGCCATCACCAACGGCGAGCCCTGGGGTTTTGCCCGCCTGCTGATGGTCGGCGACAACATGATGAGCTCGTTTATTCGCTGGCTGCGGGCGAGCAATCCCCAGCACCGCCGGCTGATTCTGAGCCGCACGCTGAAGGTCTTCGCGCCGTTGGGCCTGCTCAACTGGGGTACCTGGTATGGGTTTCTCGGCTTCCACCTGATCGACTTCGTGGCCAGCGCGCTGGGTGCGCCGGTGGCCTGGTCGGCGACCACTTTGCAGGTGATGGCGGTGGTCAATAGTGCCGTGGTGGTGCTGGTCGGCCCTAACGTGCTGCGCACCTTTTGTCTGCACTTTGTCAGCTCGAACATGCACTACTATGGCGATGTTGAGGCGGGTAACGTGATCCAGCAGACCCAGGTGCTCAACCCCTGGTGGCTGTGGCCGTTGCAGGCGTTCTGCTGCAACTTCGGCAGCAGCCACGCGATTCACCATTTCGTGGTCAAGGAGCCCTTCTATATCCGCCAGCTCAGCGTGCCGTTCGCCCATCAGGTGATGCGTGAGCACGGCGTGCGCTTCAACGATTTCGGCACTTTTGCCCGGGCCAATCGCTGGACGCGCCAGGCCGATAAGCGGCCTGCACAACAGACGCAAACGGCCTAAGGCTTTACTCGCCGCGCTGCAATTGTGGCGCGGCGAAATAGCTCTCGACCGATTCGCCGGTGTTGTCGCTGTCCGCTGCAAACACCACGCCGAGGATCTTGCGTGGCGCGCTGCCGAAGGCCGCGATGGCATCGGCGTTCAGGTCGCGGCTCTCGCTTAGCCATTGCCCCATGGGCGCTTCCGGGCCGCGCAGCACGTGCATTTCCACCGTCTCGGTGTAGGCGCTGCGGGCATGCCGGCCGGGCGCGGCGCGGTTGTCCCAGACGTAGCTGAGGGTCGCTGCCGGCAGGTCGGGGTCGAAGAAGGTGCGCGCCAGGCGCAGCTTCTGCCGGGTGACAAAGCTCAGCGAATCCAGCGGGTAATCCAGCAGCACATAGACCCGTGCGGCGTAGTCGTCGCCTTCACGGGTGGCGAAGCGCGCCTGCTTCAATGGCTGCTCGGTGCGCCACTGCCAGCTCAGTTGCCAGGGTTCTGCGCCATTTAAATTCAAGGGATGCAGCAGGCCGCCCGCCGCGGCGTCGGCCTGAATGCGCAGCACCTGTTGGCCGTCCTGCTCGACCAGCGTGCGCGTGGACGGTTTGAGTTTGGGGATATCCGCCAGGCGCCAGGGGGCCGACCATTCACCATTGGGCGGGCCGGCCGTCCAGGGTGTCAGTTGGTTCTCGGCCTGGGCCAGCGGCGTCAGCACCAGCAGGGCCAGCAGTAACCCGCGCATCAGCTGCGGCGCCAGGTATGGAAGCGCTCGACCAGGCGCAGCAGGCCTTGCGGGGCATGGGCGCGCTTCCATTCGCCGGCCGCGTATTTGTTGGCCTCGGCCATGGTCGGGTAGGTGTGGATGGTGCCGAGGATCTTGTTCAGGCCCAGGCCATGTTTCATCGCCAGTACGTATTCGGCGAGCAGTTCACCGGCGTGCTCGCCGACTATGCTCACGCCGAGAATCTGGTCCTTGCCCGGCACGGTCAGCACTTTGACAAAACCGAGGGCGGCCTCGTCGGCGATGGCCCGATCCAGGTCGTCGATGCCGTAGCGGGTCACCTCATAGGCGATGTTCTGCGCCTTGGCCTCGCCTTCAGAGAGACCGACGCGAGCGACCTCGGGATCGGTAAAGGTGCAGGCGGGGATGACTCGGTAATCCACCTTGAAGCGCTTAAAGCCGCTGAACAGCGCATTCACCGCGGCATACCAGGCCTGGTGCGCGGCCACATGGGTGAACTGGTACGGCCCGGTGACATCGCCCACCGCGTAGATATTGGGAAAGCGCGTGGCCAGGTATTCGTCGGTTTCCAGGGTGCCATTGGGTCGCAGAGTCAGGCCCAGTTCCTCGACGCCATAGCCGCTGACATTGGCCACCCGGCCGAGGGCCAGCAACAGGCCGTCGAAGGCGATGGTCACCTCCTCACCGGTGTCCACGCGGCGGGCGACCATGCGCTGCTCGCCATTGACCACTTCAAAGCGTTCGGCGCGGTGCTGCAGGCGCACATCGACGCCGTCGGCGCGCAGGCTACTAAGGACCAACTCGCTGGCGTCGGCATCCTCGCGGGGCAACAGGCGTTCGGCCAACTCCACCTGAATCACCTGGCTGCCGAGGCGCTGGAAGGCCTGGGCCAGCTCGCAGCCAATCGGCCCGCCACCCAGTACCAGCAGCCAACGCGGTTGTTCACGCAGGCTCCAGATGCTGTCCGAGGTATAGCTCTGCACCTGCTCCAGGCCGGGGATCTTCGGCACCAGCGGTCGCGCGCCGGCGGCGATGATCAGGTTGCGGCTGGTCAGGGTCTGGCCGTTCACTTCCACACTCCAGGGCGAGAGGATTTTCGCCTCGCCCTGGATCACATCCACGCCCAGGCCGCTGTAGCGCTCCACCGAGTCATGCGGTTCGATGTCGGCGATCACCCGCTGGATGCGCTGCATCACCGCCGGGAAATCCACCGTGCCCTGCACGCCGGTAAAGCCCAGGGCCGTGCCCTTTTTCAGTTCGTTGGCCAGCTTGGCCGAACGCAGCAGCGCCTTGGACGGCACACAGCCGGTGTTCAGGCAGTCGCCGCCCATCTGGTGTTTTTCGATCAGGCTGACCTTGGCCTTCACCGCTGCGGCGATATAGGCGCTGACCAGGCCGCCGGCACCCGCGCCGATCACCAGCAGGTTGCGCTCGAAGGTCTTGGGTTTGTGCCAGCCGGCATACACCCGTCGCGCCTGGATCAGGCCGAGCAGCTTGCGCGCAATCAGCGGGAACACCCCGAGCAGGACAAAGGCGCCCAGCAGTCCCGGTGAGAGGATGCCGGCCAGGGAGTCCAGCTGGCCCAGTTCACGCCCGGCATTCACATACACCAGGGTACCGGGCAGCATGCCGAGCTGGCTGACCCACCAGTAGGTGCGCACCGGCAGGCGGGTCAGGCCCATGGCCAGGTTGATCAGAAAGAACGGAAACAGTGGTACCAGACGCAGGGCGAACAGGTAGAACGCGCCTTCGCGCTCGACCCCGCTATTGATACCACTCAGGCGCTGACCAAAGCGGTTCTGCACCCAGTCGCGCAGCAGAAAGCGGCTGCTGAGCATGGCCAGGGTCGCGCCCAGCGTGGAGGCGAAGGACACCAGGACAAAGCCTTCGAGCAGGCCGAACAACGCGCCGGCCAGCAAGGTCATCAGCGCCGCGCCGGGTAGCGACAGGGCGGTCACCGCGACATAGGCGAGAAAGAACAGCCCGGCCGACTGCCAGGGGTTGCTCGCAACCTGGGCATTCAAGGCCGCCTGCTGCGCCTTAAGCGCGTCCAGGTTGAGGTACTGGCCAATATCGAAGACAAAGAAGCTGCCCAGCAGCGCGAGGATCAGACCCATCAGGGCGAGTTTGCGGCTATTCATCAGTCAGCGCCTCCAGGGCGCACAGGCTTTGGCACAGGCTGAAACCGGCCAGCAGGGCGTGTTCGGGGCGGTCGCTCAGTTGGCCGAGCACCCGTACATGGTAGGACAACGCCGCCGGGCTATGGGCAGGCCACTGGCGATCGAAGTCGGCGAGAAAAGCAGTGTGGTCGTAGTTCAGCGGCAGCGCTTCGATAAACAGGCCAGCGCGCTGGCAGCGGTACAGCGCCGCCGGGTGCGGCGTGCTGGCGATGCGGCTGAGCAGGCCATAACGGCCGCCGGCAAAGTTCGGCAATCCGGCCGCGCCGTTATTGATCAGCGCGCCGTGCTCAAGGTTCAACGCCACGGCCGAGCAAGTGTGGCTGGTGGCCAGAACCTGCACATTATTCGCGGCAAACCAGCTATCCAGTTGCTGCTGGCGCTGCGGGTCGCTGAGGGTTTCCCGCGAGCAGTTCCAGCCGGCCAGAGACTGCTCGTCGCCATGGCTGATCGCCACGCGCTGTCCGGCCACGCTGACCAGTGCGGTGCTTGGCCGGGCCGCCAGACGTGCAGCCATCCCCGGCAAGTCCTGCACGGTTCGGTTCAATTCCTGCTGAATGGCATTGGAGCGCTCGACCACCGCGTCATCCACTTCCATCGGGTAGGCACAGCCGCAGCCGGCGCCGCTGGCATCGGCACGGCCCAGTTCGGTTTCGACATTGCCGCGCAGGGCCAGATGGGCGGCGAGACCCTGCTCGATCTGCTGGAAAATTTGCGGTTCGCGGTCGAACCAGTGCGCGTCGCCGTTAAACACCACGCGCGCCTGCGGCTCGGCTGCCAGCCGTTGCTGCACGGCGGCCAGGGCCTGGCGATTGCCATACAGGCCGCCGACCACATAGAGCACGTCGCAGTCGAATAGCGGCTCGTCGGCAAAGGCATCCCGCGCCAGGCGGTAGTCCAGCGGGCAGTCGCGGCCGGCACGCATCAGGCGGCTCTCCGTAGCCAGCCGGGCAGCAGATAACCCAGCACACAGAGGCCCAGGCCATACAGGTTGGTGCCCAGCAGCAAGGCATATTTGCCCGTGCCGATGGCCCAGCTCTGCGGAATCCAGTTCAGGGTCAAGGCTACGCCAAGGCCCAGGCCGGTCCAGAAGCTCAGGTGAAAGCCCAGGCGAGTGGGCGTGGTCAGGCCGTGCAGAACGAATACCGGGGCCAGGCCAATCACCATGGTGCCGCTGATGGTGGTGGCCTTGAGAATATCGGTGCCGGCGATCATCGGCAGGTTGCCGAGCAGGGCGAACAGCACCATCACTGCCATGCCCACGCCAATGGCCTTCTGCCCCAGGTCGCGGCCGGCCAGTTTCGGCAGCTCGCGGCCGGCCAGCTTGGCCAGGCTGGAGAAGGTCGAGTCCAGGGTCGAGCCGGCGGCGGAGACCATCACCACGGTCATCACCAGCAGCGCGCCGATGCCCAGGCTCTTGGCCAGGGCCGCCGGTACGTTATCCGAGGCGGCCAGCCCGCTGAGCTGGGCGTGCACGCCGATCAGGCTAAAGGCCAGGATGGCGATAAAACCCAGCACCCCTGCGATTACGAAGGAGCGGCGCATGGCTTTCTCTTCGCTGATAAAGCCGCGATCGGTCAGCACCGGGTCATGGAAGCCGTAACTGAAGGCCTGCAGGCCGGCGACCAGCAGCAGGTCGACGCCGGCACTCAGCGCCCAATGGCTGGTGCTGGCCAGCTCGCTGGGCGAATGCTGCGGCAGCACCAGGCCGAGCACCCAGACCAGGGCGATGACGAAGATCGCCGCCTGCGCCGCGTCGGTGAGGATCGAGCTGCGCAGGCCGCCGCGCAGGCTGTAGGCCAGGGTCACGGCGGTAAACAGCAAGGCCGAGGCGATAAATTCGAAGCTGCCGGAGTCGCCGTAATAACCGCCGACCACCGCGGTGTTGCTCCACACCTCGTTGAACAGACGAATCAGAATCGCCGCCGAGAACGCCAGCGCCGCGCCACGGCCGTAATGGCTGCTCAAGAAGCTCACCAGACCGGTGGCGGCAAAGCGCCGACGCAGGCGGTAGATGACAAAGCCGGTGAGCGGGATCGACAGCCAGTACATGGCATAGGCCAGACCGCCGACCAGGCCGTAAGTGGCCCCCAGATTGGCGGCGTTGGTCACCGACTTGGCGAAGATCCAGCTGATAAAGATGCTCGAGGTGATCAGCCACGGGCTGGCGCTGCGGCCCTGGTTGTCCTCGCCATTGAAGAAGCCGCCGAGGGTTACGGCGCGCGGCGACAGCGCCAGCATCAGTGCGCCGTAAACCAGCAGAAAGCCCCAGAAGAACAGCCCGGTGAGACTGGTGGGTTGCATGCGAACTCCTTAATTGGTCAGGGCGTTTGAAAACGTAGCGAACGAAGGCTAGGCAAGGCGAAATCAGACGAGGGCGCGGAGTGTACGAGCTGTACATGAGCAGCCCGAGCCTGATTTCAACGCGGCATAGCCGAGTGCAGTAGTTTTTAAGCGTCTTGAGAAGTGAGGCTGCCGCCGCAGCTGGAACCCTGGCCGGCGGTACAGGCGTAGCAGTGGTCGCGAGTGACAATAGGGTTGCCGGCCAGCGTTGCACCGAGCAGATCGCGCAGGTGCGGCCGATCACGGCCGATCACCTCAGGCAGCTGCAACGGCAGATCGAGCATCTGGTTGAAGTCGCAATCGTACAGGTAGCCCTGCCAGTCGACGCTGACCAGGCTGCGACACATCAGCGGTTCGAGGTTTTCCGGGCGGTAGCTGTCGCGCAACAGCTGCATATAGCCGTTGAACTGGCCTTTGCTGACCAGGGTGCTGCCAAAGCGCGCAATCGGCTGGTTGGTGATGGTCAGCAGGTGGTTGAAGTGAATGCCGAAGTCCTCAACCAAATGGCGTTTGTAGTCGGCTTCCAGCGCCGCCTGCGGTGGCGGCAGGCTCGGCCCCTGCGGGTTGTACACCAGGTTGAGAACCAGGCCGCTGCCCGGCTGGCCATAGCCCAGGGCATTGAGCTGTTGCAGACCCTTGATGCTGGCATCAAACACGCCATCGCCGCGCTGCTTGTCGACGTTATCGCGCGAATAACAAGGCAGCGAGGCGCTGATTTCCACACCCTGCTCGGCGAGGAACTGCGCCAGGTCTTCATAGCCGGGTTCGCTCAAGATGGTCAGGTTGCAGCGGTCGATCACCCGCAGGCCTTCACGGCGCGCATGCAGGACGATCTCGCGAAAACGCGGGTGCATCTCCGGCGCGCCGCCAGTGAGGTCGAGGGTGTGCACCGGGTGGGCGTCGATCACCTGATGCAGCAGCGCCAGGCTCTCGTCGGTCATGGCCTCGGTGCGGGTCGGCCCGGCATTCACATGGCAATGCAGGCAGCGCTGATTGCAGCGGTAGGTCAGGTTGATTTGCAGCGCTTCCAGCTGGCCGCGGCGAATTGCCGGAAAGGCCAGTTGGTCGAGCAGGGGTAGCATGGCATGCACGGTTGGCTCCTTAGGCTGACCCGGTGGGCTGATCACTGGCAGCAACGATGTCGGCACTATAGAGAGTGCTCGAGGATATTTGTTACGAAGGCAGCGAGAAGAATGTTGCTAAATTAGTTATACAGGTCTTATACAAATAAGGCAGTATCAGTGTTTATCCTGAGCCTGAGGTTTGCCCATGTTGCGTCTTGGCCTGCTGTTTTTGGCGGGATTTCTGGCCGTGCCGTTTTTTCATCAACCGGTGCTGGGCGTGTTGCATGCCCTGGCAGTGGTGCCGTTTGCGCCGTTCAACCTGAGCCCGACGGCACCTTTTGGAGTGCCGGCATTGCTCTCGGCATCCTTCTGGGGCGGGATCTGGGCGGTGGTGATGCTGCTGGTACTGCGTTGGGATGCACACAAGCCGCAACCCTGGATCAAGGCCCTGCTGTTCGGCGGTATCGCCCTGACCACTGTCGCCCTGCTGGTGGTGTTTCCGCTCAAGGGCATGGGGTTTGATCCGGCGCAGTTGCCGGGCCGCTTTCTGATTGGCTTTCTGCTCAACGCCACCTGGGGCGTGGGTACCCTGATTCTGGCCCGGACCCTGCTGCCGCGCTAAAGGAGATCACTATGCTTGTTCGCCTCACCTATGCCAGCCGTGCCAGTTATAACGTGTCGTCCGAGTTGATCCGCGAGATTCTCGACAGTTCGCAGCGCAACAACCCGGGCAAAGGACTGACCGGGATACTCTGCTGCAACGCCGATATCTTTCTGCAGGCGCTGGAAGGCCCGCGTGCGGAGGTAAACGCGCTGTACAACCGCTTGGCGGATGACAGCCGGCACAAGGACCTGACCATTCTCGATTACGCGGAAATCAGCATGCGCCGTTACGGCAGCTGGAGCATGGGCTGGGCCGGGGCCAAACAGGCCAACCGCGAGCTGTTCCTGAAATATTCGGCGAGCGACCGTTTCGATCCCTTCAATATGAGTGCTGAGCAAATTACCGGCCTGCTGCTGGAGCTGAGTGAGACCGTCAGCGCAATCAAATCGCCCGTTCTCAGCTAGAATTTCCCAGCGTCAACTCGTCTAGCCGGCGAGCTGTGTTCACCCTGAGCCTTGGCGCACCTCGTAGTTTATTGAGGCGCCAGGATGTTTCGTCTGCTCAACCTTTGCCTGCTGGCTGCCATGCTCGGCGTTACCCTGGGCAGCGCACCGGTGTACGCCGAGCTGCCGTTGCTGGTGCTCAGCAGCGAGCAGCTCAAGCAACCAGTGGACGTATCGGCCAGCCTGCTACTGGAAGACCCCAGTGGCAACCTGACCGCCGCCGAGGTGCAGCAACGTATTGCCTCTGAGGGCAAACGAATCGATGGCACCCCGCATATGGGCTATTCAGCCAGCGCCTGGTGGTTGGCTTTTCGCCTGGATGCACCGGTTGCCGCGCGCCTTAACCTGATCATCGGCCACCCCTTTCTCGATGATCTGGAAGTCTGGCTATATGACCGCGAACGCTTGATCGCGCCCTATTACAGTGGTGACCATCGGCCCTTTGTCGAGCGTGGCGAACCCTATCCACACTTTATGCTGAGCCTGCAGCGCCTCGGCCAGGGGCCGCACACCCTGCTGTTGCGGGTGCAAAGCGGCTCGTCGATCAGTCTACCCATGCAGTTGATCGGCGCTGAGCAGAGCAGCCTGGTGCTGGCCCACGATTGGTTGCGGAGCGGCCTGCTGTTCGGTGCCCTGCTGAGCCTGGTGCTGTTCTACCTGATCAAGTTCAGCACCCTGCGTGAACCACAGCTGCTGTGGTTCTGCCTGACCCTGCTCGGTATAGCCCTGTACAACGCCGCGCAGCATGGCCTGGTGGCGCTGTGGCTGCCGCAATGGCCATGGCTGCCGATGCAGCTGGCCAACCTGACCAATCCGGCGATGATGATCTTTAGCAGCCTGTTTTTGATCAGTGCACTGAAGCTCGAACTGGGGGCGCTGGTTTATTTGCGCAATGGTTTTTTCGCCCTGATTCTGTTGGTCTGCGGCTGGACTATCGTCAGCTACGGCCACTATCGCGCCTACCAAGCGCTCAACCTGCTGATCCTGCTGACCGGCGCCGGCCAGCTCGGTTTGCTTCTGCTCGGCGTCCGGCAACGTCGACCCTATGCCGTCGGCTACCTGTGGTGCTGGAGCGCCGCGCTGTTGCTGCTGTTGCTGGTGCCCCTGGGGCGCGCCGGGCTGGTGCCGTTGATCCCCGGTTTCAATTATCTGCACCTGTACCTGCCGGCCGTCAGTTTGCTGCTGTTTGGCGTTCTGCTCGATAAACAGCTGGAACAGGTACGGCACGCCCTGTTGCACAGCCGAGCCCAGGCAATCAGCCATCTGCAGCAGTATCAGGCACTGTTCAGCAGCAGCGGCGAGGGGATTTTCCGCTGCACCCGCAGCGGCGTGCTGATTGAAACCAACCCGAGTTTTGCCGCGCTGCTGGGGCTTGCGCAGGACAGCCGCGAGCTGTCCATGCAGCAACTGTTGGGCGCCGAACAATGGGCCGCGCAGGTGGCGCAGTTGCACAACGCGCCGCCGGCAATCAGCCAGGAGTGCCAGATATCTGGGCTCGATGGGCAGAGCCATTGGATCTATCTGTCGCTGCACCTGCGTCCGGCCCAGGACTGCATCGAAGGCATCGTGGTCGACCTTAGCGAGCGCCGCGCCCTGGAAGAGCGCCTGCAATACCTGGCCGCCCATGACTCGCTCACCGGCTTGCTCAATCGCCGTGAGCTGGAGCGCCTGCTGCGCGAAAGCCTCAAGGGGCCCGGCCCGTCGCCTTTCAGCCATCTGCTGTGCCTGGATCTGGACCAGTTCAAGCAGGTCAACGACCTCTGCGGGCATTCGGCGGGTGATCAGCTGCTGCGCCAGCTCTCTAGCCACTTGTTGCACCAGCTGCCGCAGCATGCCGAACTGGCGCGCATCGGTGGCGACGAATTCGCCGTGCTGCTGTGTGAGACCAATAACGCAGCGGCCCTGGAGCATGCGGAAAGCCTGCGTCTGTGCGTCGAGCAATTTGTCTTTAGCTGGCAGGGTCGGCCGTTCCGCGTGCAGGCCAGCATCGGTCTGCTGGAGCTGGACAGCGGCGTCAGCGATTGGGAAACCGCACTGAACTGGGCCGACAGCGCCAGCCAGCTGGCCAAGCACCTGGGGCGCAATCGCGTGCAGCAGTTCAACCCCGCCGATGGCGTGCTGCTGGAGCATCAACGCCAGCTACAATGGATCACCCGCCTGCGCGAGGCTATCGAGCTGGGCCACTTCGAGCTGTTCTACCAGCCGGTAATGGCGCTGCAGGGCGCCAGCGACGGCCTGCGCTACGAAGTGCTGCTGCGCTACCACGACCCGCTCAGCGGCGAGTGGGTCAGCCCCGGGCAGTTTCTCGGCGCGGCGGAGCGCTACGGTTTTCTCGGCGCCATCGACCGCTGGGTGGTGCTGCGCCTGCTGCAATGGCTGGCGGATAACCCGCGGCATCTGCAGCAACTGGCCCAGGTGAACGTCAACCTGACCGCCAGCTCGCTGCTGAGCGCGCACTTCCACGAGATGCTCCACAGCGAACTGCTGCGCCTCAACCTGCCGGCGCACAAGCTGTGCATCGAGGTGACCGAAATGGTCGCCCTGGGCGAGCTGGGGGTGTCATCGCAGTGGATCAAGCAACTGCGCAGTCTGGGCCTGAAAGTGGCGCTGGACGACTTCGGCAGCGGCTTCGCCTCCTACGCCTACCTGCGCCATTTGCCGCTGGATATCGTGAAGATCGACGGCAGCTTTATCCGCGGCCTGGAGAGCGACCCGATCAACCAGGCCATGGTCGGCTCGATGCAACAGATTGCCCGCCAGCTGGGCCTGAGCACCGTGGCCGAGTTTGTCGAAACCCAGGCTACCCTGGATTGCGTGCGTGGGTTGGGGCTCGACTATGCCCAGGGCTACTTCCTCGGCCACCCGCAGCCGCTGACCCAGTTGGCCGATGGCGCTCAGGGTGAAGTGCAGATGCAGCTGGTTCTTGACCGCCCTTGATATGCATCACTGGATGCGTTCGGCATAACTGCAGGCGGAGTAGTAGAGGTCGCAGTTGGTTGTAGTCTTTTCACAATTACGCAGCGCCGTCTCTTCCGCATCCTTCAAATCGGGCGAGCGGGCCATGCGACTCCCGGCATCACCCCAGGCGACTGCAACGCACTGATTGTAATAGGCGATACGGACCTCACAGGCCTTGCCAGAGGAGTGAGCCTGGCATTCGGAAATCGCCTGCTGTTCAGCGCTTTCTTGGGATTCCTGTCCGACCGCAATGCCCATCGCTCCATCTGTAGTAGCGACCGCGCCCCAACGCGTTTCCCACTGAGGCTCCGGCTCCTCCGGCGGCCCTGTCCCAGAGTTTGGCCCCATCGGCGCGCAGCCTTCCCAACCAGCGCTACCGCCACCAATGGGAAAATAGCCATTCGGGCAACGCCCTTCAGCGCGGGCCTCTGTCTGTATCAGCAGAACAAACAGCAGAGGCAGATGAGCGAGCAGTTCTTTCATGGCATCAACATCCAAATAGTTGACCGCGCAAAGCATAAGTACGATCGAGCGCGCTTCCCGCTCAGCGCTTAGCTGCGCCAGGGCCGAGCGGGAAACCCTCGCACTCAGCAGCGTCCGGCTGCCTGCAGCAGGGCATTGCAGGAGCTGCCGGAATTATTGCTGCGTTGCCCGCTAGCGGCTGGCGTACCCGCCATGGCCGTGCAGATGGCGTCTGAATGCGGGGTCTGGCCAAAGCTCATGGCCTTCTGGAAGCCGGTGGCCGAGTACATGTAGCAGCGGTAAGTGCCGCCGTCTTTGGTTTTGACGCTGTAGTTGATGCGCCCACCGGTTTCCTCGCTGCGTTCGGAGATGCTGAACTGCCCGCTGGGTTGGCCGATGGCCTGGGCCGTGCGTTGTTCCAGGCCGCCTTGGTCGATGGTGGCGGCGCAGCCGGACAGCAGCAGAGCGGTGGTTAGGGCGGTGATTGGGCGAAGGTACATGGCAAGCTCCAATGTTTTTAGTGGGTGCAACAGTGGGACGGACCAGCAGGTCCGGGTGGTGAAAGTCGTCAGTTAGGGCGAGCTAGGCGGCGTTGATCAGGCCGCTAACGGCGGTGCATCGGGCTTGCGCGCCACGATAAACAACCGCCAATCTTTGTCCTTGCTGCCATGCCGCTCGACGGCAAGGATTTGCAGACCTTGCTCGGTCATGGCCGCTTGCAGTTGAGCCGCGTCGAAACACAGCACAGGAGGCGCTTTGCCGATGGCGCGCAGCAGCGGCAGGGCCAGCTTGGGTATCAGTGGGTTCATCTCATTCAGGCAGGGCGTCTTCGAGATCAGTAAGCCGCCTGGCTTCAGGGTATTGCTGGCCGAGCTCAGCGCCTGCGGCAGATCCGTCACGAGATGTAGCAGATTAAAGGCCAGCACGGCATCGTAGGCGCCCTGCTCGGCCACCGGCGCGTCGGCGTCGGCCAGCCTGAAGTGCAGTTGCGGCATCGGTTGGTTGGCGAGCTTCGCGCCTGCGATGGCAATCATCTGCTCGGCTATATCGGTGGCCACCAGCCGCCGCGTTGTGGGAGCCAGGCGCAGGGCGGTGGTGCCCGTGCCGCAGCCGATTTCCAGCACCTCATGCTCTGTAGACAGCAAGGCTTGCACGCGCTGCACCGTCCGTTCGTAACCGGCCAGGTCAGCAATCGGATCGTTCGCGTACTTATGCGCAATCCGGTTCCAGAAGCGTGCCTTGCTGGCCACGGCAGCAGAAGTTGCAGCTGCAGCGTGGTGCTCGCTGGCGGAGGTGATGGGTGAGTGCATGGTGCGCGTCCTGTGCATGGAAGTAAGGTGAAAGCCAACAACAGGGCGGATGCTATCCTTGCGAATCACCACGGGGTATTGCGATAAATTGCAGACAACATATGCGTTTACGTATGGATAAAGTCGACTGGAACCAGTTACGCGCCTTTCTCGAGACGGCAGAGACCGGCTCGCTGTCGGCGGCCGCCCGCAAGCTTGGGCAGTCGCAACCGACCCTCAGTCGCCAGGTCGCAGCCCTGGAGCTGGCGCTGGGGGTGACGCTGTTCGAGCGGGTCGGCAAGGCCATGGCGCTGACCACTACGGGGCAGGAGTTGTTGGGCCATGCCCGGGTAATGGGCGCGGCAGCGCATGAATTGGGGTTAGCAGCGACCGGCCGCTCGGAAGAGGTGGAGGGCGTGGTATCCGTGGCCACCAGCGACGCGGTGGCGGCGTACCTGATGCCGAAGATCCTGATGCGTATCCGCCAGGCGGCACCCGGCATTCTGGTCGAGGTGGTCGCCTCGGACGGCTGCAGCGATCTGCAGCGCCGAGAGGCCGATATTGCCATCCGCCATGTGCGTCCCGAACAACCGGAGCTGATTGGTCGTTTGATTGGGCAGAGCTGCGCCTACTTCTACGCATCCGAAAGCTGGGTGCGCGAACATGGCCTACCGCGTACCGCTGAAGAGGCGGTGCAGCACGATTTTGTCGGCCTGGACCGCGCCGGTCATTACCTGCAGCACCTGCACGGCCATGGCCTGCTGCTAAGCAACACGAATTTTCGCAGCTACGCCGACAACTCCGTGACCTACTGGGAAATGGTCCGTCAGGGCCTGGGCATCGGCGCAATCATGGAGGAGATCGCGCGGGAAACTCCGGGCATGGTTCGCGTGCTGGAGGATGTCGCCCCCTTCCAGCTGCCGATCTGGCTGGTCACCCACCGCGAACTGCGCACCGCGCGGCGTATCCGCATCGTCTTCGATCTGCTGGCTGAAATCCTGGCCTGAGCAGCGCCCAACGCAAAAGACCCGCCGAAGCGGGTCTTTGTTACTGCCGGGCTAACGCTGCGTGCTTAGGCCAGTTCGGCGAAGCATTCGGCGATAATCGCCAGGCCCTTGTCGAGCAGGGCGTCTTCGGCGGTCAGCGGCACCAGTACGCGCAACACGTTGCCGTAGGTACCGCAGGACAGCAGGATCAGGCCCTTGTCACGCGCCTTGGCCACGATCTGCCCGGTCAGGGCGGCGTTTGGTTTGTGCACATCACCGCCTTCGCACAGTTCCATGGCAATCATCGCACCGAGGGCGCGCACGTCACCGATGGCCTTGTGCTTGGCCTGGATGGCCTTGAGGCCAGTAACCAGGCGCTCGCCCACTGCCTTGCAGCGCTCCAGCAGCTGCTCTTCCTCGAACACCTCCATCACCGCCAGCGCCGCGGCGCAGGCAATCGGGCTGCCGGCATAGGTGCCGCCCAGGCCGCCTGGGGCGATGGCGTCCATATATTCCGCCTTGCCGCACACGCCGGCCACCGGGAAACCGCCGGCGATGGATTTGGCGAAGGTGGTCAGGTCGGCGGCGACGCCCATCTGCTCCATGGCGAAGAAGGTGCCGGTACGCCCGGCGCCGGTCTGCACTTCGTCGGCGATCAGCAGGATGCCGTGCTGATCACACAGGGCACGCAGGCGCTGCATAAAGTCTTTCGGCGCGACGTAGAAACCGCCTTCGCCCTGTACCGGCTCGATGATGATTGCGGCGATATCGCGCGGCTCGGCATCGTTCTTGAAGATGCGTTCGATGCTGGCGATCGCGTCATCCGTGCTGACGCCATGCAGTTCACAGGGGTACTGGGCGCGGAAGATGCCGCCGGGCATCAGGCCCATGCCTGCCGAGTAGGGCACCACTTTACCGGTCAGGCCCAGGGTCATCATGGTGCGGCCGTGGTAGCCACCGGTGAAGGCGATCACCCCGGCACGGCCGGTGGCAGCGCGGGCGATCTTGATCGAGTTTTCCACCGCTTCGGAGCCGGTGGTGACCAGCAGGGTCTTCTTGGCGAAGTCGCCCGGCACCTTGGCGTTGACCTTCTCGCACAGCTCGACGTAGGGCTCGTAGGCCAGCACCTGGAAGCAGGTGTGGGTCAGCTTGGTCAGCTGCTGCTGCACCGCTGCCACCACTTTGGGGTGCAAGTGGCCGGTGTTGAGCACTGCGATACCGCCGGCGAAGTCGATAAACTCGCGGCCTTCCACGTCGGTCACGGTGGCGTTCGCAGCCTTGTCGGCGAAGATCGGGTGGATCTGGCCCACGCCGCGCGGAACGGCGGCGGTGCGGCGTTGCATCAGGGATTCGTTGGTCTTGCTCATAAGGTCCTCATTCGCCGCTCATCGGTCGGCGTGATTCAAGGATGAAATGACCGGGTTAGCGCTGTCGCAGCATACGATGATCGACTGCTACAGCCCTCCCGATCACAGGGAATAATTCTTTTGCCTTACTGACTCAACACTCTAATGGAGCGTAGCGAGCGAAGGTCAGGGCCGCACCCGCTCCTGCGGGTAGCGGCATTTCCCACATCCATGTGGGTCACAAGGGCTAACGCAGCATCACCGAAGCGCAGTAGCGACTACCTAGATGCCCAGGCAGAGGTACTTGATTTCCAGGTAATCCTCAATGCCGTACTTCGAGCCTTCACGGCCCAGGCCCGAGGCTTTGACGCCGCCGAAGGGTGCCACTTCATTGGAGATCAGCCCGGTGTTGACGCCGACCATGCCATATTCCAGGGCTTCCGCTACACGGAACACCCGGCCCAGGTCGCGGGCGTAGAAATACGAGGCCAGGCCGAACTCGGTGTCGTTGGCCATGGCGATCACGTCAGCCTCGTCCTTGAAGCGGAACAGCGGCGCCAGCGGGCCGAAGGTTTCTTCCTTGGCCACGGCGGCGCTCGATGGCACGTCGACCAGAATGGTCGGCTCGAAGAAGCTGCCGCCCAGGGCGTGCGGCTTGCCGCCGGCGAGCAGGCGTGCGCCTTTGCTCAGGGCATCGGCGATGTGTTCCTGGACCTTGGCCACGGCCTTGTCGTCGATCAGCGGGCCGGTGGTGGTCCCTTCATCCAGCCCGTTGCCGATCTGCAGCTTGGCCACGGCGGCGGCCAGCTTCTCGGCGAAGGCGTCGTACACGCCGTCCTGGATATACAGACGGTTGGCGCACACGCAGGTCTGGCCGTTGTTGCGGTATTTGGAGATCAGCGCGCCTTCCACCGCCTTGTCCAGGTCGGCATCATCGAACACGATAAACGGTGCGTTGCCGCCCAGCTCCAGGGAGACCTTCTTGATGTCCTTGGCGCATTCGGCCATCAGCTGGCGACCGATTTCGGTGGAGCCAGTGAAGCTCAGCTTGCGCACGATCGGGTTGCTGGTCAGCTCGCCGCCGACTTCGCCGGCGCTACCCGTCACCACGCTGAGCACGCCCTTCGGAATGCCGGCGCGCTCGGCCAGGGCGACCAGGGCCAGGGCAGAGAACGGCGTCTGCGAAGCCGGCTTGATCACCATGGTGCAACCGGCGGCCAGGGCCGGGCCGGCTTTGCGGGTGATCATCGCCGCGGGGAAGTTCCACGGGGTGATCGCGGCGGTTACGCCGATGGGTTGTTTAATGACGATCAGGCGTTTGTCCGGCTGGTGGCCCGGGATCACATCGCCATACACGCGCTTGGCTTCTTCGGCGAACCACTCGATAAAGGAGGCGGCGTAGACAATCTCGCCCTTGGCCTCGGCCAGCGGCTTGCCCTGCTCCAGGGTCATCAGGCGGCCGAGGTCGTCCTGGTTCTCGATCAGCAGTTCAAACCAGCGGCGCAGCTTGTTCGAGCGCTCCTTGGCGGTCAGCGCACGCCAGGCCGGCAGCGCACGGTCGGCCGCTTCGATGGCGCGACGGGTTTCCGCGGCGCCCATCTTCGGCACGCTGCCGATAATCTCGCCGGTGGCCGGGTTGTTGACCTTGATGGTCTGGCCGCTGTCGGCGTCCAGCCAGGTACCGTCGATATACGCCTGCTGACGGAACAGCTGGGTGTCTTTCAATTGCATGGCAGTCTCCTAAATTCCGACACCCTGGTATCGGTACGTGTCATCGAATGTGCCGAACTGCAGCGCAGCTAGGCCTAATCTGTGGGGCTCGTGCTGGCGATTGGCGGGCGCAGGGTTCGCCACGCACGATTTCAGCAAGAGCGTTTGAAATCTCAAACGAATCCTAGGGTCAAGAGGGGTAAAGGGCAAGAGTCTGTTCGAAAAAATTAACGGATTATTGCCCTTATCAAAGGGACTGACACGAATAGGCAGCTTGCGGTGGTTTTGCGTGCAGAATCACGAACAAAGCAGCAGCATGGACGCCTGCCAGCGACATGCGTATGATTGCGCCCGCGCTGCACCAGTAGCTCAGCTGGATAGAGTACTGCCCTCCGAAGGCAGGGGTCGTGGGTTCGAATCCCGCCTGGTGCGCCATATAAATCAAGCACTTACAGAAAAAGCACACATGAGATAAGTAATCCATGGGTGCATAGTGGGTGCAGCAAGAATATAAAAGCCCCGGACTGAAATACTCAGGCGGGGCTTTTTTGTGCCCTGACGTGGGCGAGTCAAGTAGGAAGCAGGCACCCGTAACGCGACCTTCGTAGATTTGACTCACACCCGAGTCTTTGAGTGAGGATCACTTTTCTACGCAGTTGGCGGCTTAGGGCATGCCCCAAGGGATCTGGTGCGCTCGTGGTCTAGGTTGACAATTTAAGGGGTAAATGTAACGTTAGAACCTAAGCAGATAATGTTAATTGGCGCATCGATTAACGATAAACGATGTCTGAGACGATAGAGCGTGATTATAAAAGAACCCATGCTTCGCGAGCTGGCAATGGCCAAGGTAATCAAGAACGCATGCTTGGCGGGTGTGGCAGGCGGGTACACGATTACTGTTATGCAAGGCGCTGAACTTAGGACTCTGATCAGTGCTCGCGGCAACCCTAGACTTTTCACTCTTGCTAATGCTGCTAAGTATCTGTCAGCGCTAGGGGTGCAGCGTTTCGAGGTCGATGCAACATGCTTTGTGCCGGGTCGCATCCGAAAAGCCCGTCCAGATAGAGCCGCCGCGTTAAAGAATACGCAGGCAAAGCTTCAACAACCTCCTTTAGATCAGAAAAAATGACTAAAACCCCCACATGCATTGATTTGTTTTCCGGCGCGGGCGGCCTCAGCTTGGGTCTCAAAATGGCTGGCTGGAAAACGTTGGTCGCGTCCGACTATGACCAAGCCGCTTGCGCTACGTTTAGACGTAATTTTGAAAGCGTAGAGGTGATTGCAGGGGATGTTAGAGCCGCTGAATGGAGCCATTTAAAGGGGAAGGTCGATTTAGTCGCAGGAGGCCCTCTGACCTTGCGCCGACACCCAGAATTATTCGCGATGCAATTTTCGGAAAATTCATCATTCGCTATTCAGCCCACACAGAAACCGTCGTCATTCTTCGCATATGGCATCACAACGAAGACCGAGCGCAAAGCATCTAACCCTGTGTTCTCCTGCGCAAAAATCGAGCAGAAGCAGTTGCACATCTGGGTCAGTTTTCGGTCAGCGGCAACAATGGCCCGCAGCTAACAAATTAAAACAGCCCGCTGCGCAATAAACTGCGCAGCAGGCTGGCTCCTTAGGCTTGGCTCAAGCCATGCCGTTAGCCCGGCGGCGACGCTGCAACCAGACCACCAGAGCGAACAGCAGGAAGCCAGGAATCCACATCAGCTCCTTGCTCCAACGATCCGTTGGCGCCCGCACCCTGAGGATTTGCTGATCGAACTCCAGGCCGGCTTCGGCCGCCGGGCTGCCGAAGGTGACGCTGTCGACCAGCACCTTGCCGCCCTCTTCATAGGTCAACAGGCCGAGTTTCTCCAGGCGCTCTTCGCCGCTTTCACCTTCCGGTACGGGTAGCAACAGGCTGAACTCGCGGGCATCGCCGACTGCATCTTCGCCTTTGATGCGCAGGCGCAGCTGGCTGCCGTCGGCCACATCACCCAGAGCCTGAGCCAGTTGCGCCGGCGGGATGTCGCGGTAAGGGTCGTGCACGATGTCCATCCAGAAACCCGGACGGAACAGGGTGAAAGCCACTAGTAACAGCAGTACGTTCTCGTACCAGCGGCTGCGTACCAGGAAGTAACCCTGGCTGCCGGCGGCGAAGATCAGCATGGCGATGGTGGCGATGATAAAGATCAGCACGCCGTGCCAGAAATCCACGTCGATCAGCAGCAGGTCGGTGTTGAAAATAAACAGGAACGGCAACACCGCCGTGCGTAGGCTGTAGTAGAAGGCCTCCAGACCGGTCTTGATCGGGTCGCCCTTGGACACCGCCGCAGCGGCGAACGAGGCCAGGCCCACCGGCGGTGTCACGTCGGCCATGATGCCGAAGTAGAAGACGAACAGGTGCACCGCGATCAGCGGCACGATCAGGCCGTTCTGCTGGCCGAGGGTGACGATCACCGGCACCAGCAGGCTGGACACCACGATGTAGTTGGCGGTGGTCGGCAAGCCCATGCCCAGCACCAGGCTGAAGATCGCCGTGAGCACCAGCATCAGCAGCAGGTTGCCCATCGACAGCAGTTCGACCAGATCGGCCAGCACCAGGCCAACCCCGGTTTGCGACACCGCGCCGACAATAATGCCCGCCGCCGCCGTGGCAATGCCGATGCCGATCATATTGCGCGCGCCAGCAATCAGGCCTTCGCGCAGATCGATCACACCATCCATAAACGAGCCGTGGGCGTGCGTGCCATCGGTGCGCAGCCAAGTCAGCAGTGGGCGCTGGGTGAGCAGGATAATCACCAGCATCACGCTGCCCCAGAAGGCCGACAGCCCCGGAGACAGACGCTCGATCATCAGGCACCAGACCAGCACCACCACCGGCAGCAGAAAGTGCAGGCCGGAGAGCAATACGGCGCGGGTTTGCGGCAGTTTGTCGAGCGGCGCGTCCGGATCTTCGGCGGGCAATACCGGTACGCTGGCAGCGATTTTCAGCAGGCCCAGATAAACCAGCGCCAGCAGCGCGCCGATACCTGGCAGGGCGTATTCACCCAGCGCCGGCTTGAGCCAGCCCAGGCCGTAATACACCGCCAGCGACAGGCCGCTGATCAGCGCCGCACCGAAGGCGAAGCCAGTCAGGCGGCGCAACCAGGGCTTGGGCTGATGCCCGCCCACCGGCTGCAGGCCGAGCTTGAGCGCTTCCAGATGGACGATATACAGCAAGGCGATATAGGAAATCGCCGCCGGCAGGAAAGCGTGCTTGATGATCTCGACATAGGGCATGCCGATGTACTCGACCATCAGAAAGGCCGCCGCGCCCATCACCGGCGGCATGATCTGGCCATTCACCGACGACGCCACTTCCACTGCGCCGGCCTTCTCGGCCGAGAAGCCAGTGCGCTTCATCATCGGAATGGTGAAGGTGCCGGTGGTCACCACGTTAGCGATCGACGAGCCGGAAATCAGCCCGGTCAAACCCGACGCCACCACCGCCGCCTTGGCCGGGCCACCGCGGAAGTGGCCAAGCATGCTGAAGGCCAGCTGAATAAAGTAATGCCCCGCGCCCGCACGCTCGAGCAAGGCGCCAAACAGCACGAAGAGAAACACAAAGCTGGTGGACACGCCGAGGGCGATGCCGAACACCCCTTCGGTGGTGATCCACTGGTGGTTGGCCATGGCATTGAAGCTGACCCCACGGTGCGCCAGCATCCCCGGCATATAGGGCCCGGCCAGGCTGTAAACGAGGAACAGCAGAGCGATGATCGCCAGCGGCGGGCCGAGCACTCGGCGGGTGGCCTCCAGCAGCAACGGGATGCCGATACAGGCGGTCAGCATGTCCGCCGTGGTCAGGCTGCCAGGGCGTAACGCCAGCTGCTGGTAGAAAATAAACAGGTAGGCGGCGCTGGCGGCAGCGACCAGACCCAGGGCGATATCCAGCAGCGGCACGCGATCACGCGGCGAGCGCTTGAACGCCGGGTAGGCGAGAAACGCCAGCAACAAGGCAAACGCCAGGTGGATAGCGCGGGTTTCGGTGTCGTTGAACACACCGCTGCCGAACACGAACGGCAGCGGCGAGGCGATCCACAGTTGAAACAGCGACCAGAGCAGAGCCAGGCCGGTAATCACCTGAGCCATGAACCCCAGGGGCAAGCGAGCGCCGACATCCTGGGCGATCAGTTCTTCGGTGGACAGTTGCTTGTCATGCATGGGTTGAACCTGCACTCGAGAATACGGAAAACGGCAAAACCCGCGGCTTCGCAGCTGCGGGTTTGCTTATCTGGAGACACTAGCCCGTTTGCGCGGGCAGTCACGTAGCCGAATCCGCCTAGGCGCAATCCGGGTAACGCGATCCCGGATTGCGCTGGCGCTTATCCGGGCTACATCACAGGCTTAGAGCCAGCCGCGCTCTTTGTAGTAACGCACGGCGCCTTCATGCAGCGGTGCGCTGAGGCCGACTTTGATCATGTCTGCTTCTTTCAGGTCGGCAAAGGCAGGGTGCAGACGCTTGAAGCGATCAATGTTGTCGAATACCGACTTAACCAGCTGGTAGACCACATCCGGGCTGGCCTTGGCCGAGGTGGAAAGCACCGCCTTGCCGCCGATCGACGGGGTTGGCGCGTCGTTGCCCTTGTACACGCCGCCCGGGATATCGGCCTTGGTGTAGTAGCTCTTCGCAGCCAGCAGCTTGTCGATTTCCGCACCGGTCACCGGCACCAATACTGCGTCGGTGGTGGTGGTGGCTTCCTGGATCGCGCCATTCGGATGGCCCACAAAGTAGGTCATCGCATCGATATTGTTGTCGCCCAGGGCAGACGCCTGCTCGGCCGGCTTCAGCTCGGCGGCCAGGGCGAAGGCCGAGCGGTCCCAGCCCTTGACCTGCATGATCTCTTCCAGGGTGTCGCGCTGACCGGAACCTGGGTTGCCGATGTTGACGCGCTTGCCTTTGAGGTCATCGAAGCTGGCGATATTGGCGTCACGGCGGGCGAGGATGGTGAACACCTCGCTCTGCAGCGAGAACACCGCACGGATATCCTCCATCGCGCCTTCCTGCTCGAATGGCGCGACGCCGTTCATGGCCTTGAACTGGTGGTCCGACTGCATGATGCCGAAATTGAATTCGCCACTGCGGATGCCGTTGACGTTGGCCACGCCGCCACCGCTGGCCGGGGCGTTGCACTTGATGCCGTGTTCAGCCGCACCACGATTGAGGAAGCGGCAGATCGATTGACCGGCAACGTAATACACGCCGGTTTGACCACCGGTGCCGATGGTGACGAATTTCTCTTCGGCCTGTACGGCGCTGCTCAGGGTAATACCTGCGAGTGCAGCCGACAGGGCCCATGCCAGGGATTTACCTTTCATGGGAGTTCTCCTTTTCTGTTTATTGTTGAACCGAACGCACCTTTTGAGTGCATCCAGAGGGCAAGAGTCTAACCGCTCAGCTGCAGGTTGCACGGAGTAATACCCGCGCACCTGGTAACCAAGTGTTAGAGAGGGTCTTTAGCCGTTTCGTTTGCGACGGCATGACTAGACGTCTTAACGCTACCTTCAGGCCACAGCTTTGGGCAGAATCAGGCCATGTCCAAGCACACACTCGACTCGCCACACACCTCGGTCAGCGCCAGCATCACCCTCGCGGTGCTGCATGCTGCCAGCCGCCTGGGCGTTGATCGCGGCCAATTGATGAAGGCCTGCGAACTCAGCGACAACCTGCTTAGCGACCCCGATGCGCGCGTGCCCTTCGCCACCCAGGAGCAACTGTGGCAGCAGCTGAGTCGCATCGAACATGCCGAACCCGGCCTGGCCCTGGGTTGCAACCTCGCCCCCGGCCCGTTCAGCGTGCTCGGTTACCTGCTGCAAAGTAGCCCGACCCTCGGCGACGCGCTGGCTGCCGGGCTGCGTTATCAGCGGCTAGTCGGTGAGGGCGGCGAGGTGCAATTGCGCGAACAGGGCGATGAGCTGCAGCTGCTGTATCGCCCACTGCACCCCGAACTGCCGGCCACCCGCACCCGCGTACTGGCACTGATGGCCTGCTGGGTGCAGATGCTGCATCCGTTGCTGGATAACTGGCAGTTGCTGCGCGCGCAGTTTGTTCACCCAGAGCCGTCGACGCTGGACAGCTACAGCGCGACCTTTGCTTGCCCGCTGCAGTTTGCCGCCAGCGATTACGGCATCGTGCTGCCGCGCAGCCTGGCCAGCGCAGCGCTGATCCAGGCCAACCCGCCGTTACAGCACCTGCTGCGCCAGCATGCCGAAGCCCTGCTCGCCCGCCTGCCCAGCGAGGGACTGAGCGCCCGCGTGGTGGCCTTGCTCGGTGAACAACTGGCGCGTGGCGAGCCGGACCGCAGCGAACTGGCGCGCCAGCTGCACCTCAGCGAACGCACCCTGCAACGACGCCTGGCCGATGAAGGCTGCAACTACCAGCAACTGCTCAATGACACCCGCCAGCAACTGGCCGAGCAACACCTGAGCAGCGGCAATTTACCCGCCGCCGAAATCGCCCTGCTGCTGGGCTACTCGGAACCCAGCGTATTTTTTCGCGCGTTTCGCCAATGGACGGGGTTAACGCCGGGGGAATATCGGGCGCGGCAGGCAGGTAGTTAGATGCCCTGCGCCCGTAAAAACGCTAGAAACGCCTCACGCGAGCTATAGCGTGGGCTAAAGCCGAACTCCTGTTTCAGCCGGTGGTTACTGAGTACCGGGCGATAGCGCAGAAAATCCACCTGCTCCGGGCCGTAGGGGCTGAGGCCCAGGGGTTTGAGGACGCGCAGCGCGGCGCGGATCAGCCAGGCTGGCAGGGCGCGGTAGGGTTTGCCGAGCAGTTCGGCGATCTCCTTGAGTGACAGCGCGCCATCGCCGGCCAGGTTGAAAATGCCGGTGCTCTGCTGGCGCAGGCCGCGGCAGATGATGTCCAGCACATCCTGATCCCAGATAAATACAAAGCGGCTGTCGCTGCCGCGAATGCCCAGCACCACCGGCTTTTTGAACAGTTCGCTGATCTGGTTGTTCACCTGTTTACCGAGGATGGTGCCGGGGCGCAGCACCAGTTGCTTGAGTTGCGGGTGCTGCGCGCGCGCCTCGGCCAGCAACAGTTCCACTTCGCGCTTGTGCCTGGCGTAGGCGAACTGCGCATGGCCGCGCAACGGCTGATCCTCATCCAGCCACTCGACATTTTGCGGGTCATAGCCGTAGGCGGCGCCCGAGCTGGTAATGATCAACTGCTCGACGCCATGGGCCACAGCCGCCTGGATCAGCGCCTGGGTGCCACCGACATCGATGGCATGCAGCTGTGCTTCGCTCATACCGGGCGGCGGCGTGACCACCGAGGCCAGATGGACAATCGCCTGCGGCTGCCAGGTGGCCACGCAGTCTTCCACGGCGGCCGGCTGGCTGATATCGAGCAACACCGGCTGGATATTCAGCGCCATCCCCGCGCGGTTCTGCGGGCGGATATCGGCGGCAATCAGCAGCCACTGCGGCTGCTCAATGGCCAGTTGGTTAAGCAGTTGCTGGCCGATATAACCGGCCGCCCCGGTGATCAAGACACGCATGACCCTCTCCATACGCAGCGCGGCCTGGTGGCGCAGAGGCTGCGTTTCTAACCACGGTGATTACCCATTGCAGGCTATCCAGCGGGTTGCGTGGAGGCAGTGGCAAGGCTGGCCAAACAACGTGGCCATAGGCGACAGATACATGTGCCCCGCTAGGCCGGGCGCGTTATGCTCTGCGCCCGGCCATTCGCCCAGGCATGCTGATACGCGCCTGGCGAGCAGCACCTGCGTAACGCCTTATCGAGTTCCATTTATGCCTGTGTGGAAACACTACCTGTTTAAGCTGGTCGCGCTGATTCAACGCAACCCCGGGCTGGTTGCGCTCTTTGGTTTCGCCTCCGGGCTGGCGAGCTTTCTGCTGGTTGAACGCCAGGCGGAACTGGCGCAAGTGCTCGCCCTGGTGATGCTGGTCAGCTGGCTATGGCTGATTCTGGAAAACATCCTGCGCGAGCGCATCGCCCAGTGGTTTGGCTTCGAGTTGCCACCGCCGCTGTTGCGCTATGCCACGCAGATGATCCACCAGGAGAGCCTGTTCTTCGTTCTGCCGTTCTTTTTTATCACCACCACCTGGAACAGCGGCCAGCTGCTGTTCAGCGGCCTGCTGGCCAGCGCGGCGCTGATCTCGATTATCGACCCGCTGTACTACAAGTGGCTGGCGCCCAAGCGCTGGCTGTTTCTCGCCTATCACACCCTGGCGCTGTTCGCCGTGCTGCTTACGGCGCTGCCGATCATCTTCAAACTGACCACCCCGCAGAGCTACCAGCTGGCGCTGGCGGCGGCGGTGCTGCTGTCGTTCCCCTCGCTGTTCACCATCATCACCGTACAACGCTGGTGGCGTGGCTTGCTGCTGGTCGGCCTGACTCTGGCCATCGGCGCAGGCGGCTGGCTGGCGCGCACCTGGGTGCCGCCGGCCACCCTGTGGCTGACCGACGTGGCGGTGACCAGCGAATTTGATAACCAGAACCGCGCCCCGGGTGCAAGCCTCAAGCAATTGAGTGTCGCGCAGCTGCGCAGTCAGGGCCTGTATGCCTACACCGCGATCAATGCACCGCGCGGGCTGAATGAGCGGATTTATCACGCCTGGCGCCGCGATGGCGGCGAAGTCGAGCGCATCGCCCTGGATATCCAGGGCGGGCGTAAAGAAGGCTACCGCGCCTGGACCCACAAACAGAACTTCCCCGACGACGCGGTAGGCCGCTGGCAGGTGCAGGTGCTGACCGAAGCCGGGCAGATGATTGGTGTGCTGCGGTTCCGCGTGGTGGAGTAGCCGTAGCTAAACCAATTTGAGATCTCGCGAGCTAGAGCCCTGCAAGGCGCTACGCCAGTAACAGCCTTCAGCTGGTCAAAACAGGCAAGAAACGTAGCGCAGCGGAGTAACAGCCAACGGCTGGCCGCAGGCGGCTTGCCGAGCCGGTTTTTAACGCCGCAGGGCCGACGCGCAGCAGATCGTTGCCGAACGCTTAACCGAAGAACCAGTAGCAAACGAAGATTGCCGCCACCACCCCGGCCAACTCGGCCAGCAGCGCGCAGCCCACGGCGTGGCGCACGCGCTGGATGCCGACCGCACCGAAGTACACCGCCAGTACATAGAAGGTGGTTTCCGTGCTGCCCTGGATGGTCGCCGCCACCAGCGCGGCAAAACTGTCGACGCCCTGGGTCTGCATGGTTTCGATCAGCATGGCGCGCGCCGCGCTGCCGGAGAACGGCTTGACCAGCGCGGTGGGCAGCGCCTCGACGAAGCGCGTGTCCCAACCAACCGCCTCGACCAGCCAGCGAATGCCGTCGAGGCCGAATTCCAGCGCGCCGGACGCGCGCAACACGCCGATCGCGCAGAGCATCGCCACCAGGTAAGGCAGCAGGCTCTTGGCCACGTCGAAGCCTTCCTTCGCGCCTTCGACAAACTCCTCGTACACCGCCACCTTCTTCAGCGCGCCGAGCAGCAGAAACAGCAGGACGATGCCGAACAGGGTGAGGTTGCCGGTCAGCGATGACAGGGCCGCCAGCGCCGTGGCCGACATAGTCGCCAGCACGGCCATAAAGCTGCCGAGCAGCAGCGCGCCGGGGATCAGGTACGCCAGCACCACCGGGTCCCACAGGCGCAGGCGCTGCATCAGCGCCACCGATAGCAGGCCGACCAGGGTCGAGGCGCTGGTGGCCAGCAGGATCGGCAGAAACACCAGGGTCGGATCGGGCGCACCCTGCTGGGCGCGGTACATAAAGATGGTCACCGGCAGCAGGGTCAAGGAGGAGGCGTTAAGCACCAGAAACAGGATCTGCGCGTTAGTCGCCGTGGTGCTGCTGGGGTTGAGGGTCTGCAGGGCGCGCATGGCTTTCAGGCCAATCGGCGTGGCGGCGTTGTCCAGGCCCAGGCCATTGGCGGCGAAGTTCATGGTGATCAGACCGAGTGCCGGGTGGCCGCGTGGCACTTCCGGCATCAGCCGCGCAAACAGCGGGCCAAGCGCCCGCGCCAGGGCATCGACCAGGCCGGCTTTTTCGGCAATGCGCAGCAGGCCGAGCCACAGGGTCAGGGTGCCGAACAGCAGGACCATGACCTCCACCGACAGCTTGGCCATGGCAAACAGGCTTTCGACCATGGCGGCGAATACCGCCGGGTCGTCACCGAGCAACCAACGCGACAGACCGGCAAGCGCCGCCACCACGAAAAACCCCAGCCACAGCCAATTGAGCATGCCATCTCTCCCCCAGATCAATGGGCGCGATGATAGCGCGGCTTAATGCCGCCGGGGTGGGCTCAGGGCATCCAAAGCGAGCTGCTAGCCGCGTGGTCGGCGGCCCATGATGAACGAGACGATAAACATCACCAGAAACACCACGAAGAGAATCTTCGCGATACCCGTGGCGGTGCCGGCGATACCACCGAAGCCCAGGACGGCGGCGATGATGGCGATAATCAGAAAGGTAATGGCCCAACTCAACATGGTGATATTCCTTGTGTACTCAGGTGCGCGCCGCAGCGCGCGAAGACCGGGTGTGGCGCAGGCCACAGCGGAACAGACTTACTGCATGGCCTGTTTCAGGCTGCGCATGCGCTCATGGTTGGCGCGCACGCTCGGCATTTCTGCGCTCAGCAGCGCCTGCACGTCCGGCTCGGCGCTTTCCAGGGCATCTTCGAAGGCATGCAGGATGCGGTCTTCAGCCTCTTCCAGCTGCGCCACGTAGGTGGCTTCGGTGTCGCTGACCAGGGTCGCCTTGGTATCGGCGTAGACCTGCCGCAGCTTGCCGACGAAGGTGCCGCCACTGGCGGGGATTTCCTGATTGGCGGCGACTTTTAGCGACAACGCGCGGATCAGCTCGCTCTTGCTCTGCGACATGTCGCGGAACAGCACCTGCAGGCGCACATCCTTCACTTCATCGTGGGCGTGCTGATAGAAACGCTGACCGTCACGGATGATTTCGATCAGCTCATTGAGTTGCTCGGTGGTAGTGCTCATGGTGATTCTCCTGTGCGTTGTAGCGGCTGCCCAGGCAACCGGGCAGCCTCAGACAACAGGCAGCGGCCGCCATGGCCGCTGCCCGGATGGCTCAGCTGGCGACGTTCAGGGCATCGGCGTTAACGCTGCGCACACCACGAATATTGCGTGCGGTCTCAATCGCCAACTGCTTCTCGGCGTTGCTCAGCACATTGCCGCTAAGGCTGACCACACCCTTCTGGGTGTCGACCGAAATCCCCAGGCCATCGAGGTTACGGCTGTAGATAAAGCTGGATTTCACCTTGCTGGTGATCCAGGCATCGCTGATTGCCAGACCCGCGTCATCGGCGGCGTTCTGCGCCTTGGCCGCCGTGCTGTCGGTGGCGCGGACGCTAAGCTGGTTGTTCACCTCACGCACGCCATCGGTGTTGGCCGCCAGGCGACCGGCCAGCTCCTTGGCTTCGGCGCTCTGCGCAGTACCGGTCAGGCTGAGCATGCCATTGGCGGCATTAACCTTGATATCCAGGCCTTCGGTGTTGCTGTTCCACAGCAGTTTGGATTTCACCGTGGCGGCTAGGGTGGCGTCGTCAAAACGCTGCGCCAGGCTCGGCTGAGTGCTGGCCTTGGGCGCGAAGGCCGGGTCGAGGGTCAGCTGGTTGTCGACCTGTGTCACCCCGTCGATACCCAGGGCGATCTGCTCGGCCAGGTCGCGCTCGACAGCGGTTTCCACCGTGCCGGTCAGCTTGGCGCTGCCGTTCTCCACATCCACATCGATAGGGAACGGGTTGAGGTGGCGATTCAGGGCTATGGCGGTCCAGATCGAGCCTTCCTGGCGTGCCTCGCTCAGCTCACGGCTGGTATCGCCTTCGGCCGCATAGGCCGCGAAAGGGCTCAGACCAATCAGGCCGGTGGTCGCGATGGCCAGGGCCAGAGTTTTCAGTTGATGCATGGCAGTCTCTCCAATAAATAACGATCAAGCAGGCGGCCGTTTGTCGCCGCCGTTACGGATAGAGCGCAAGCCCCGTGCCAGCTTGTTTAAACGATTTAAATACTTAAATATCAATTACTTATAAACACCACGCGAGCTTGCCAGACGTGCAGCTTGCATGATCGCCCGCGAATGGCCGTGCAACTTGCACGACACAGCGCGGACTAACCCTGTGCAGGCAGGACCTGCGCACGGACCAAAAGGAGATGGCGATGCATGCAAGTACAGAGGCACCCAGCCTGGGACGCATTCTGCTGGTGGATGATGAGACGGCTATCCTGCGCACCTTCCGCTATTGCCTGGAAGACCAGGGCTATCAGGTGAGTACCGCGAGCAGCGCGGCCCAGGCCGATACTCTGTTGCTGCGCCAGGTTTTCGATCTGTGCTTTCTCGACCTGCGCCTGGGCGCCGATGACGGCCTTGAGGTGCTGGCGCAGATGCGCCTGCAAGCGCCGTGGATGCGCGTGGTGATCGTCACCGCGCACTCGGCGGTGGACAGCGCCGTGGATGCGATCCAGGCCGGCGCCGCGGACTATCTGGTCAAGCCCTGCAGCCCCGAGCAACTGCGCCTGGCCGCCGCCAAGCAGCTGGAAGCGCGCCAGCTGGCCGAACGTCTGGAGCGCCTGGAAGGCTATGTGCGCAAGCCCGGCGAGCGTCTCGACTCGCAGAGCCCGGCGCTGATGGCGGTGCTGCAAACGGCCAAACAGGTGGCCGACACCGACGCCAATATCCTGATTCTCGGCGAATCCGGCACCGGCAAGGGCGAGCTGGCGCAGGCCATCCACCGCTGGAGCAAACGCGCGAAGAAATCCTGCATCACCATCAACTGCCCGTCGCTGAGTGCCGAACTGATGGAAAGCGAGCTGTTCGGGCATAACCGTGGGGCCTTTACCGGCGCCAGCGAAAGCACCCTGGGGCGGGTCAACCAGGCCGATGGCGGCAGCCTGTTCCTCGACGAGATCGGCGACTTCCCCCTGGTCCTGCAGCCGAAACTGCTGCGCTTTATTCAGGACAAGGCGTACGAGCGCATCGGCGACCCGGTGACCCGCCAGGCCGATGTGCGGATTCTCGCGGCGACCAACCTCAACCTCGATGAAATGGTGCAGCAGGGGCGCTTTCGCGAAGACCTGCTGTACCGCCTCAACGTCATCACCCTCACCCTGCCGCCGCTGCGCGAGCGCCGCGAGGACATCCTCGACCTGGCCGAGCGCTTTCTGGCGCGCTTTGTCGTCGACTACGCGCGCCCCGCGCGCAACTTCAGCGAGGCGGCGCGTGAGGCGCTGATCCACTACAACTGGCCGGGCAATATCCGCGAGCTGCGCAATGTGATCGAGCGCGCCAGCATCATCTGCACGGAAGCGCTGGTGCAGGTCAGCCATCTGGGGCTGAACGCGCCGAGCAGCCAGTGCGCACCGCAGATCGGTGACCCGCTGAGCCTGGAAGCCATGGAGAAAGCCCATATCAGCGCCGTAATGGCCAACAGCGAGAGCCTCGACCAGGCGGCAAAAACCCTCGGCATCGACGCCTCGACCCTGTACCGCAAACGCAAGCAACTCAGCCTGTGAACCTGCGCAGCCGACTGTTTATCAGCTGCAGCGCGCTACTCACCGTGGCGCTGATCGGGCTGCTGCTGGGGATCTTCAGCGTGCTGCAGCTGACTCAGGTGCAGAGCCAGGCGATGACCCGCAACCTGCAGATCATCGACGCCAGCCTGGGCCTGCGCCAGGAGCTGGGCAAACAGGTGATTCTGCTGCTCGCCGAAGAGCTCGACCGCGCCGCCCTGCAAGCCTCCGATGAGCAGTTCAAGGTCTGGCTACAACGCGCCGCCGCGAGCGCCAGCGATGACAGTGACCGCCAGGCAGTTACCGAAATCGAGCGCGCCTACGCCAATTTCGATGACCTGCTGGACAAGCCCCTGACGGTGCGCCGCGAACTGCTGCGCAATGACCGCTTCGGCCGCGCCATCGAGGCCCTGCGTGACCGTATCAACGCAGTGCAGACGCGCTACGTCAGCGCCGTGGAGCAAGAAGAAGCGCGGCTCCGCGAGCGTGCCTGGCTGATTGCCGGCCTGCTCGGGATGATCGGCCTGGCGGTGCTGGTGATCGGTTTTGTCACCGCACACAGCATCGCCCAGCGCTTTGGCCGGCCGATCGAGGCCCTGGCGCGGGCCGCCGACCAGATTGGCCAGGGCGACTTCCAGGTCACCCTGCCGCTGACCCCGGTGGCGGAAATGTCCGCCCTGAGCCAGCGTTTCGGCCTGATGGCCGAGGCCCTGCGCGAATTCAAGAACAGCGATGTCGAAGCCCTGCAGGCCGAGCAGCAACGCCTGCAGGCAGTCCTCGACAGCATCGATGACGGCCTACTGATCTTCGACCGCGGCGGGCGCATCGAGCACATCAATCCCGTGGCCCAGCGCCAGCTGAACTGGGGCAACCAACAGCTCGGGCAGACCCTCGACGTGGCGCTGAACCGCGCCGATCTGGCCGAACAGCTGCACCGGGTGCTGCAAGGTGAAAGCCTGGACGAGACCCTGGACGACCTGCAGGTGCAGATCGACGGCGAAAAGCGTTTGCTGGCCTACAGCCTGTCCGGGGTCAGCCACAACGAAGGCCGCCTGATGTGCGCGGTGATGGTGCTGCGCGATGTCACCGAACAGCGCGCCTTCGAACGGGTGCGCAGTGAATTTGTCCTGCGCGCCTCGCACGAGCTGCGCACCCCGGTTACCGGCATGCTGATGGCGTTCGGCCTGCTGCAGGAACGCCTGCAGTTTGCCGCCGAGTCCCGCGAGGCCGACCTGCTGAATACCGTGGATGAAGAAATGCAGCGCCTGCTGCGGCTGATCAATGACCTGCTGAATTTCTCGCGCTACCAGAATGGCCTGCAAACCCTGGAACTGTCCGCCTGCGCCCTGGAACCGCTGCTGCGGCAAACCCAGCAGCGCTTCAGCGGCCAGGCGGCCGAACTGCAGGTCAGCCTGGACTGCGAGGTGCACGGCGAGCTGCCGGACGTGCAGATCGATCCGCTGCAGATCGAACGGGTACTCGACAACCTGATCGGCAATGCCCTGCGCCACAGCCACCCTGGCGGGCATATACGCCTGCAGGCACGTCAGCAGGATAAACGGGTGGTGCTCAGCGTGGCGGACAACGGCGAGGGCATTCCCTATCGCCAGCAGACGCGGATCTTCGAGCCCTTCGTCCAGGTCAGCCGCAAGAAAGGCGGCGCCGGCCTGGGCCTGGCGCTGTGCAAGGAGATCGTGCAGCTGCACGGCGGGCAGATCGGCGTGCACTCACGCGCCGGCCAGGGTGCGCAGTTTTACGTGGCGCTACCGGTATAACCCGTCGATTGCCGCCAATCAGTCAGGCTGATGCTGATTGCCAGTTGGCCGGTGCGTGCCGACACTGACGGCTCCACTGCCGAGGAGCGCCACCATGCCCAGCATCAACCCCAGCCCTGGCCAACTGGCCGCCTTTACCGCCGCAGTAGCCGACGACACGCCGCTGCTGATGCTCAACCTGCTGCGCTTTCAGCCCCAGGCCAGCTATGCCAGCGCCAGCAACCACGCACCGTGCAGCGGCCGCGAGGCCTATGCACGCTACAGCCAGACGGCGCTGCGCAAGGTGCACGGGGTCGGCGGCGAGGTGCAGGTCATGGCCGCCGCACAAGCCGCGCTGATTGCTCCGGCCGATGAGCAGTGGGATGAACTGCTGCTGGTGCGTTACCCCTCCAAGGCGGCCTTTCTCAGCATGCTCGCCGACCCGGAGTACCGCGCGGCCACCGAACACCGCACGGCCGCCCTGGCCGATGCGCGGCTAATCGCCACCACGCCGCGCTAAGCCTCTCAGGGGCAAAGCTAGTGCCCTGAGGCTTCCTTGATCAGCGGCACCTCCTTGCCCTCTGAGTCGAACAGCTTGCCACCCTTGAAGTAGTCGCCATCGTTGAGCGCGGCAACGTCCTGATAGCGCAGGGTGCGCTCATGGCCGGCGACAAACACCGACTGCTGGTCGGAGTTGCCGGTCTTGACGTGGTTAAAGGCCAGGTTGAGCAGGATCGCCATGATCGCCGCCGAGCTGATGCCCGAGTGAAAGATGGTTTCGAACCAGGCCGGGAAGTGGTGATAGAAGGTCGGCGCGGCGATCGGGATCATGCCGAAGCCGATTGAGGTGGCGACGATGATCAGGTTCATGTTGTTGCGGTAATCGACCTTGGACAGGGTGCGAATGCCGCTGGCCGCCACGGTGCCAAACAACACCACGCCCGCACCACCCAATACCGCCGTGGGCACGGCGGCCACCAGGCGGCCCATCACCGGCAGCAGGCCGAGGGTCAGCAGAATCAGCCCGGCCGAGGCCACCACATAGCGGCTTTTCACCCCGGTGACCGCCACCAGGCCGACGTTCTGGGCGAAGGCGCTCTGGGTGAAAGAGCCAAAAATCGGCGCAAACACGCTGGAGATCATGTCGGCGCGCAGGCCATTGCCCAGGCGCTTGGAGTCGACCTTGGTTTCGATAATGTCGCCGACGGCGAGGATGTCCGCCGAGGTTTCCACCAGGGTGACGATGATCACGATCAGCATCGAGATGATCGCGGCGACCTGGAAGGTCGGCATGCCGAAATGGAACGGACTGGGGAAGGCCACCAGCGGCCCCTCAGCGACCTTGGAAAAATCCGCCATGCCCAGCGCTACGGCCACCAGGGTGCCGATGATCATGGCCAGCAGGATCGACAGGCGCGAGATACTCGAACTGCCCAGCTTACTCAGCAGCAGCACGGTGACCAGGGTCAGCGCGGCCAGGCCGATATTGGCCATGCTGCCAAAATCGGCCGCCTGGCTGTTACCCCCCATGGCCCAGCGCGCGGCCACCGGCATCAGGGTCAGGCCGATGATGGTGATGACAATGCCATTGACCAGCGGCGGAAAGAATTTGGTGATGCGTGAGAACACCGGGGTAATCAGCAGCCCAATCAGTGACGCCGCTATCACCGCGCCGAATACCGCTGGAAGGCCGCCGCCATCGTTGCCGAGAATCGCGATCATGGTCGCCACCCCAGCAAAGGACACGCCTTGCACCAGTGGCAGTTGCGAGCCGAAGAATGGCAGACCAAGGGTTTGCAACAAGGTCGCCAGGCCGCCGGCAAACAACGATGCGGCGATCAGTAAACCAATATCCGCCGGCGACAGCCCCGCCGCCTGACCGACGATCAGTGGTACGGCGACGATGCCGCCATACATGGTCAGCACATGCTGCAGGCCATAGGCGAGGTTGGCACCGATACCGAGGTTTTCGTCTTCCGGACGCTGCGTGGAGGACGGCGTAACAGGTGAAGTTGTCATGCTGAAAGACTCGCTGTTGTTCTTGTGCGCATACTGTAGACAAACACAAAACATCTTGGCTACAACTTTGTATACATTTCTATGCGCAAGAGCGTTATCAGGACGAATCTCGAGTTAGCAGTCTATAAACCAGCAAATACAAATAAAAAACCGCCGAGACAGACGCTGTCTCGGCGGTTGTTAGCAACTAGAACCCAGGACCTATGTTCAGTCCTGCGCGGCCATCCCGGCCAGCACCACCAGCAGCGCCGCTGTCTCGGCATCCGGCTCACCGTCATAGCGCGCCGGACGGTACTTCATCTGCAAGGCGGCGATCACGTTGCGCGTGGCCTGGTCCAGCTCACCGTGCAGGGGCACCTCATAGCCCTGGCGCGCCAGCTGCGCCTGGAACCACTGCACGCTCGGCAGGCTGCTGGCAAACAGCGTCTGCTGACGGGCCACGGCATTCGCCTCCGGCCAGGGCATCAGGCCGGCATCGGCCAGACGCTTCCAGGGGAACAGCGGGCCGGGGTCGACCTTGCGCTGCGGCGCGACATCGCTGTGCGCCAGGATGCTGCCGGGTGGCAGCTGGTGGCGCTGCATGATGTCCTTGAGCAGCAGGATCAGCGCATCGATCTGCGCCGGGGCAAAAGGCTGCCAGTAGCGTCCATTGGGTCCGTCGTAGAACCCTTGATTGACCAACTCGATACCAATCGTGGTGCCATTGAGCCAGGTACGGCCCTGCCACTGGCTCTCGCCGGCATGCCAGGCGCGGCGGTTTTCATCGACCAGGCGGTAGATGGTCGGCGGCGCTTCGCCGATCAGGTAATGGCTGCTGACGTCGGTCTCGGTCAGCAGTTGCAGCGAACGCGCCAGATCGGTGGAGGTGTAGTGCAGCACGATGTACTGCACGCGGCTGTTCTGCCCGCTGGCGCTATGGCTGTCGTCGATACGCAGGCCGCTGCTGCAACCGGCCAGCGCTAGAAGCAAAAAACTGAGGCAAAAAAATCTCATGGGCTGATATGCAACACGCTTTGCAGGTTATCCAGCAGCATGTCGACGCTGAGCATGATCAACAGCATGCCCATCAGCCGCTCCACTGCGGTCAACCCGCGAGGTCCGAGAAACCGCTGCAGCAACGAGGCCTGCAGCAGAATAAAGGCGGTCGCCGCCCAGGCCAGCAGCACTGCGGCGTAGAGTTCCCAGAGCGGCCCGTCGTGGGTATTGCGCAGGGTCATCAACACCGCCAGGGCTGAGGGCCCGGCCACCGCCGGGGTGGCCAACGGCACCAGCATCGGTTCGCCATCCGGCACATCACCCAACACCCCTTGCGGACCGGGGAAGATCAGGCGCATGGCGATCACGAACAGGATGATACCGCCGGCAATCGCGGTTGCCTCCCGCGACAGGCCCAGGGCGCTAAGCACTTTGTCACCAAAGGTAAGAAACAGCAGCAACAGTGCCAGGGCCAATACCAGCTCACGCGCGGCGACCCACAAGCGGCGCTTGGCTGGCACGTTTTTCAGCGCGGCGATAAAGATGGCGATATTGCCGAAGGGGTCGGTGACCAGAAAGATCAATGCGGCGATGCCGAAAATTTCCATAGCTACTCCTCAACAGATCGCCTGAGTTTAGTGTCTATCTAGGTAGAAAACGCCTTTGATCTGGCATAAACACCACGCTGGTCTATTGCCTGGGCAATCCGCGCCTGACGCTGCTAGACTATAAATCTGTACAGATATGGATTTTTTGTACAGCTTTTGTATTGCCTAGGAGATCATTACCATGCGTGCACTGCTGTGGTTCAAACAGGATCTACGCCTTGATGACCACCCCGCCCTGCAGGCGGGCCTGGCCGCCGAATGCTTGCTGCCGGTGTATGTGCTGGACCCGGCACTGCTCCAGCTCAACGAGTTTGGCATGCGCCGTATGGGCGTACACCGCGCGCGCTTCCTACTGGAAAGCCTGGTGGCACTGGATGGTGAATTGCGCCAGCGCGGCTCGCACCTGCTGGTGGTGATCGGTTCGGCGGAGCAGATCATTCCCCAGCTGGTTGCCCAGTTCGGCCTGAACCAAGTCTTGACCCTGGAAGAAATCGCCCCGGACGAACGCGCCCAGGTGGCCCGCGTAGCCCGGCGTCTCGGCGACATTCCCGTGCAACAGGCGCCGACCAACAATCTGCTGCGCAGCGACGACCTGCCTTTCAGCATCGAACAGCTGCCGCCTGTGTTCAGCCGCTTCCGCAGCCTGGTGGAAGAACGTCTGCAGGTGTTCCAGCCGCGCCACGCGCCAGAGCGTTTGCCGGGGTTGCCAGATGGTGCGCTGGCGCTGATGCGACCACTGCCGACACTCTCCCAGCTGGGTCTGGGCGAGCCGCTCAGCGTACCGGCCAGTGCCTTTCCGTTCTCCGGCGGCGAGCCGGCGGCGCTAGGTCGGCTGCGTGACTACCTGTGGAACACTCAGGGCGTGCGGCAGTACAAGGACACCCGCAACGGCATGATCGGTAGCGAATACTCGTCGAAATTTTCGCCCTGGCTGGCCAACGGCAGTCTCTCCGCACGCCGCGTGGTGGCCGAGTTGCGGCGGCATGAGGCGCAGTTCAAACGCAATGACTCGACCCACTGGCTGTGGGTCGAGATGCTCTGGCGGGACTTCTTCCGCTGGACCCTGATCCGCTACGGCAGCGCACTGTTCAAGTCCGGCGGTTTGAAAGCCACCGAACGCGCACCGCAACAATTGGATCAACGCTTTCAGGACTGGTCGCGCGGACGCACCGGCATGCCGCTGGTGGATGCCACTATGCGCGAACTGGCCGCCACCGGGTTTATCTCCAACCGCGGCCGGCAAGTGGTCGCCAGCTACCTGATCAATGACCTGCAACAGGACTGGCGCCACGGTGCGGCCTGGTTCGAGGAACACCTGATCGATTACGACCCCGCCAGCAACTGGGGTAACTGGGCCTACCTGGCCGGGGTGGGCAACGATCCACGCCACAACCGGGTGTTCAATGCCCTGCGTCAGGCCCGGGAATACGACCCCGACGCGCAGTACGTCAGCCTTTGGCTACCGGAGCTGCGCGATGTGCCGCAGGCGCTGCGGCATACGCCTTTCCTCCTCGCGGGTGGGCAACTGCGCAGCCTCGATTACCCGCAGCTGAGCAGTATTCCGGAGAGTTGGAAGCCCTATCTGCACGCCGTGGCTTGAGTCGGGTTAGCCCAACTCGACGCGATTGCGTCCGCCGCTCTTGGCCCGGTACAGCGCTTGATCGGCACGTTCGAATACCTTGTCGCTGCCTTCCTCATCGGTAAATACCGCAAGGCCGGCCGACAGGGTGATGGTCACGCGCTCCCCGCGAAAGTGGAACGGGCACTGCTCGACGCCATCGAGCAGGGTTTGCAGCAGTTGCTGGCCACCGGCGACAGGGGTCGAGGGAACCAGCAGGACAAATTCCTCACCACCAAAGCGGGCAATAAAATCGGTTTTACGCAGGCGCTTGGCCAGCTCGCCGGCGACGATCTTCAGCACCTTGTCACCGGCCAGGTGGCCGTAACCGTCATTGATCCGCTTAAAGTGGTCGATATCCAGCACCGCCAGCAGCAACTCACCGCCATAGCGTTGCCAGCGTGCCATCTCCAGTTCCAGGCGCTCGCTCCAACCGGCACGGTTGGGCAGACCGGTCAGCGGATCAATCAGGGCCTTCTGCCGCTGCTCTTCGAGGTGATCGCGAAACTTCTGCGCTTCCTGTTCCATATCGGCGACCTTCTGGGTCAGGCTCTGCAGGCGCTGCGCCACCTGCTCCTCATAGCCGTCACGGTGTTTCTGGTGCTCGCTGACCGTGCTCAGCAGTCCATCCAGGCGCGCTTCCAGTGAATGCTTGAGGCTCGGCAGATCAATTGCATCCTGCACACTGGCCTGCAAACCGCTGACCTGCTCGCGCAGCTCCTGATTAAAGCTGCGCGCGCTTTCCACCGACTCGCTGTAGCCCTCATGGGCCTCGCTGAGGGTGCTGAGAAAAGAGGCCAGACGCTCGTTGAGCTGCTTCAGGTAGCCGGCAAACTCGCGCTGACCGCTGTCGGTAACGGCCAGCACCAGCACCGCCAGATCGTCCAGCACCGGTACCAGTTCGTACCAGTTCAGGCCGCCCTGCACGCGCTGACGCAAGGCTTCGCCCTGTGGCTGATGGCGCTCGGGCAGCTCCAGTTCATCGAGCAGGCCCATCAGGCTGTCGCCGATATGCGGGGCAACCGCACTGTAGCCCGGCTCAGGAATTTCCGGCAGGGCGTAAGCCGGATCGTCAGAACCCTGGGCTGCTGCAACGGTTGCCGGCGCTGCTGCTACGCGGAGCACTTCGGCCACTGCAGGCGGTGCTTCTGACGCGGAATCTGGCGTGACGAGCGCAGGTGCCTCATTGCTCGGGCTTACCGCCGCGTCAGCAGCCTGTGGCGCAGCTTGCGGTTGCGCGGCAACAGCCGCTGCTGGCGCTGCGGGTTGTGCCACCTCGACCGGAGCCGGCTCGCCGCCAGCAGAGCGGCCAGGCGCAGCCTCCTTGCGGCCAAACAGACGTTGGAGAAACCCCGGGCCCGCTTCACGGGGCTCCGCCTCAAGCACGGCCAGCGCTTGCTGCTGCAGGCTGCTTAATTCACTGAGCAGCGCGGGCAATTCGCGCGGCTGGCTGGCGCGCTCCTCGATACGCTTGGCAAATTGCTTGAGCGCTTTACGCACTTCGCGCGGCGGCTCCAGGGCGAGCAGCTGCTCGGTTAGGCTGGTGACCCCGGAGATATTTTGCTCGACGCGATCCTGGCGGCGCTTTTCCGAGTCCAGCACGGCCTTTTCCAGGCGTGGAATCAGCGCCGACAGACCGGCGTCGATATCGTCACGGCGCAGAATATCGCGCAACTCCTGCATGCACTGGTCGACCGACTTGTCACTGCCCTCGGCGGCCAGCGAGCTGCGCACCAAACCGCGTCTTAGCAGGTCGAGTCGGGCATCCCAGCTGCGTTCGAGTTTCTCTTGCTGTTCCAGGCTTTCCAGGTACTTGCTTTTCCAGCGCTGGGCATCATCGGTCATGGTTGCAGTCCGCGGTCAAGGCCCGGTCAGCATAGGCCTTGCCGGCTTAAAGAGTGAAGTGGGCAGACGAATCTGCACCGCCACCGGCAGATGATCGGAAATCGGCTGCGACAATACGGCACAGCGTTCCAGCGGCAAACTGGGACTGAGCAAAATGTGATCCAGGCAGCGCTGCGGCCGCCAGCTGGGAAAGGTCGCCTCGATCTGCGGCGCCACCAGCTCAAGATCGCGCAGCGGCGAATGCTGCAGCAGGTCATTGGCATGGGTGTTCATATCGCCCATCAGCACCAGGTGCCGATAGCCACTCAGCAATTCGCGGATATAGGCCAGCTGGCGGGTGCGGGTTCGTGCGCCAAGCGACAGGTGCATCATCACCACGGCAACTGCATCCGGCCCGTCGCCCAGGCGCAGCAACATCGCACCACGGCCCGGCGGACCGGGCAGCGGATGATCTTCCAGCAAGCTGGGGCGCAGCCGGCTGAGCACACCATTGCTGTGCTGCGCCAGGCGGCCGAGGTTGCGATTGAGTTGCTGATACCAGTAAGGGAAGGCGCCGAGGTGCGCGAGGTGCTCGACCTGATTGACGTAGCCCGAACGCAGGCTGCCGCCATCGACCTCCTGCAGCGCGACCAGGTCAAAATCCCCGAGCAGGTCGCCAATCCGTTGCAGATTGCCGCTGCGCCCGGCATGCGGCAGCACATGCTGCCAACTGCGCGTTAGGTAATGGTGGTAACGCTGGGTACTGATACCCACCTGGATATTGAAACTGAGCAGGCGCAGGCTGCCATTCTGCGGCCAGTCATGCACTGGCGCGTAACCTGGATTGACCTGCGGGTCGCACAGGTCAATCACCCGTCTGGCCGGCCAGCGCCTGAGCATGATGCGCTATCCGCGCACGCCGCTTACTGCGCGGCGCGCTCTTTGGCGATCAGGTGATCGGCCACTTGCAGCGCTTGTTGCGGGCCACCCGCGCTGCCGATATCGAAACGGTATTTGCCGTTGACGATCATCACCGGTACACCGCTGATCTGGTAGGCCATGCCCAGTTTCTTGGCCTTCTCCAGCTGGCTCTTCACGCCGAAGGAGTTGTAGGTCTTGAGGAAGGCGTCCTTGTCGATGCCTTCGGCAGCCAGAAAGTCGGCCATCTCTTCTGGCGTCGCGAGTTTCTTGTTCTGCACATGGATGGCGTCGAACACCGCAGCATGCACCTTATGCTCGGCTTTCATCGCCTCAAGGGTGATAAACAGCTGGCCGTGGACGTTCCACATACCGCCGAACATGGCCGGGATGCGCACGAAGTTGACGTCATCGGGCAGGGTTTCGATCCACGGGTTGATGGTGGCTTCGAACTTGTAGCAATGGCCACAGCCGTACCAGAACAGCTCGACCACTTCGATCTTGCCTGGCTTGGCAACCGCTACCGGATTGTTCAACTCGACATATTGCTTGCCCGCCTCGATTGATTCGGCGTGGGCGCTCAGACCAAACAGGCTGGCAGCGACAAGTGTGGCACTGAGGATCAGGTTACGCATGCGTTACTCCTTAGCTATAGACGGTGCGTGGTGGCGGGCCTAGTTCTGACCCGCGAGGCAAACCGGGGTTCCATGCATTGTAGCGATGCCCACAACGAAATAGGGTGGCCTGAGCCACCCTATTTCATTACGGCATGTCGCGGTGTGCGTGGATCAATGCAGACCCTGAATAAAGCTGGAGACCGCTTCGATATCCTTGTTGCTCAGCTTGGCAGCGATGGAACGCATGATCATGCTGTCGCCGTCATTGGTGCGGTTACCTTCGCGGAAGTCGGTCAGCTGCTTGGCGATGTAGGTTGCATGCTGGCCACCCAGTTGCGGGTAACCGGCGGCATCCAGGCCAGCGCCATTCGGCGAATGGCAGCCGGTGCAGGCAGGCATGCCTTCAGCCAGTTTGCCGCCGCGGAACAGCTCGCCACCACGCTCGACCAGTTTCGGGTCAGCTGCGCCAACGCTCATCTGCTGGCTGGCGAAGTAGGCGGAGATGTCTTCCAGATCCTGGTCGCTGAGGTTGTCCAGCAAACCGGTCATTTCCACAATAGGGCGCGCGCCGGACTTGATGTCCTTCAACTGCTTGAGCAAGTAACGCTCGCCTTGACCAGCCAGTTTCGGGAAGTTTGGCGCAGCGCTATTACCATCAGCACCATGGCACGCACCACACACAACAACCTTACCCTGACCGGCTTCAGCATTGCCTGCGGCATGTGCCAGGCCGGTGATGCCCAGGGTCAACAGCAGACTCACGAGTACTTTGTTCATCAGCTAATCCAATTTACGGCTAAGAGAAAGAGTT